>DATGGP010000048.1:0-48312 GCA_035308425.1 Casimicrobiaceae bacterium
CAATCGCCGCCTCGAGCGTACGGGTACGCTATGGGACAGCCGGTACGGGTCGTCCCTGATCGAGGCCGACAACTATTTCCTCGCCTGCCAGCGCTACATCGAACTCAATCCGGTGCGCGCCGGAATCGTGAGCGATCCGACGACATACGGCTCGCGCTCAATCAAAACCAGCCGTTGGGAAACGAGCGCTCTCGCGCGAAGGTCGCACTGATTACGGGAACGCAATGCGAACCGAGACCGCGCGGGAGACCGCGCCCGGGACGCGCCGCTGGGTGATCACCGTGCACGCGCAGCCCAAATCGAGCCTGGCTCCTTCAGGCGCTGGGCCAAAATCGAGCTTGGCCCTTTCTGGTGTCGCAGCCCAAAATCGAGCCTGGCCGCTTTTTATTCTCCCTCGAGGAAACTCCGCAGCTTCTCCGACCGCGACGGATGCCGAAGCTTCCGCAACGCCTTCGCCTCGATCTGGCGAATGCGCTCGCGCGTGACGTCGAACTGCTTGCCGACTTCTTCGAGCGTATGGTCGGTATTCATCTCGATGCCGAAGCGCATGCGCAAAACCTTTGCCTCGCGCGGCGTCAGCGTGTCGAGGATGTCCTTGCATACGTCGCGCAGCGATGCGTTGACGGCCGCTTCCGACGGCGCGACCGTCGATTGATCCTCGATGAAATCCCCGAGATGCGAATCATCGTCGTCGCCGATCGGCGTCTCCATCGAGATCGGCTCCTTGCTGATCTTCAGGATCTTGCGGATCTTCTCTTCCGGCATTTCCATCTTGACCGCGAGCGTCGCCGGATCCGGCTCCTGCCCCGTCTCCTGCAGGATCTGCCGCGAGATCCGATTCATCTTGTTGATCGTCTCGATCATGTGCACGGGAATGCGGATCGTGCGCGCCTGGTCGGCGATCGAGCGCGTGATCGCCTGGCGGATCCACCACGTCGCGTAGGTCGAAAATTTGTAGCCGCGCCGATATTCGAACTTGTCGACCGCCTTCATCAGGCCGATGTTGCCCTCCTGGATCAGGTCGAGGAACTGCAAACCTCGGTTCGTGTACTTCTTCGCGATCGAAATGACGAGCCGAAGGTTCGCCTCGGTCATCTCACGCTTCGCCTTGCGCGCTTTCGCCTCGCCCGTCGACATCTGCTTGTTGATCTCCTTCAGGTCCTTCAAGGGGATCATCACGCGCGCCTGCAGGTCGAGGAGCTTCTGCTGCTGCTCGACGATCGCCTGCCGATACTTCGCCAGCATTTCGCTGTAGCCGTGATGCGCGGCGACCTCGCGGTCGATCCAGCGCAGCGACGTCTCGTTCGCCGGGAACGCCTTGATGAAATCCGGGCGCGGCATGCCGCCCTTGTTGACGACGAGGTCCGCGATCTTGCGCTCGATCTGGCGGATGTTGTCGACCTCGGTGCGCACCGAGTCGCACAACCGCTCGACCATGCGCGCCGAGAAGCGGATCTGCATGAGCTCGGCCGAGATCTTGCGCTGCAGGTCGAGATAGCGCTGCGCTTTGTGGCCGTCCTTCGCGAGCACGGCGAGCATCCGTGTGAAATGCTTGCGAATCGTCGCGAAACGCTCGAGCGCCGCGACCTTGAGCCGCTCGAGATTCTCGCTTTCGGCGACGCCGGGATCGGCTTCGTCTTCGTCTTCCTCGATCTCGTCGCTCTCTTCCTCGATCGTCGTCAACTGCTCGTTGAAATCGAGCAGGCCGTCGACCACGTCGTCGATCTTCAACTCATCCTTCGCGATCTTGTCGGCAAGCTCGAGGATTTGCTGCACGGTCATCGGGCACGCGGAGATCGCGAGGATCATGTGCTTCAGACCCTCCTCGATCCGCTTCGCGATCTCGATCTCGCCTTCGCGCGTCAAGAGCTCGACCGAGCCCATCTCGCGCATGTACATGCGGACCGGGTCGGTGGTGCGACCGAACTCGCTGTCGAGCGTCGACGCGGCGGCCTCGGCTTCCTCTTCGACGTCCTCCGGCGGGACCGTGGGCGTCGTCTCCGACATCAGCAACGTCTCGGCGTCGGGCGCCTCGTCGTAGACCTGGATGCCCATGTCGCCGATCATCGAGATGATGCCCTCGATCTGCTCGGCGTCGAGGATGTCGTCCGGGAGGTGGTCGTTGATCTCGGCGTAGGTCAAGTAGCCGCGTTCCTTGCCGAGGACAATCAAGGTCTTCAGGCGGCGCTTCCGCGCCTCGACGTCGGCCGGCGTCAACTCGCGCGGCGCGACCTCGGCGTTCTTGCCGTTCTTCCCCTTGCGATGCGCCGCGTCCTCGGCGCGCTTGCCCGCGATCTTCGCGGCGATTTCACCGACCGACGGCTTGCGGCCGGGGACACCCTTCGCCGCCGCCGCGACGGCGGCTGCGCTCGCCTTCGCCGGCGCCTTGTCGGCCTTGCCAGCGGGAACGCTCTTTACGGGCTTGACCGGCGCCTTGGGTTTCGGCGCCAGCTTCGCCCTGGACGTCGCCGTGCGATTCGACCCACTCTTCGCAGCGGGTTTGGCGGCGGGTCGCTTCGCCGGCGTGCGCCTGGCCTTCGACGCCGACTTGCGGGTGGTCGAACGCTTCTGCGCCGGCTTCCGCGCCGCCGGCCGGGTCTTGCGCGTCGACTTGCGAGCGGGCTTCACGTGCTTCTTTGCCATGGTCGTCCTTGTCCGGTAACGGCGCCGCGAGGCGAGGCGTACACATGGCGTGCGCCGTTGCCGTGCCTCATAATTTCGCGCCGTTCGATTGACAATGGGGGCAGCGCGAAAAACCTCAAATTATAGCGTGCGGGTTCGATCGCCGCGGAACCATCCGTCGCCTATGCAATCCCCGGGCGGGCGCGACGCATGCTGCCGAGGCGCTTGGCGAGCGCATCGCGCTCCTCGGCGGTCAGTGCGGACAACGGCCGGGCGAGCAGCGCGTTGACTTCGCGCTCCTCGAAGGCAAGCCGCAGTTTCTCGGCCGCCGCAAGCACCTGCACCTCGACCCGGTCCTCGGGCAGCGCCAGGTCGGCCGCTTGCGCGAGCGCCTCCGCGAGGATTTGCGCGAAGGCGCTGTCGGCGAAGCCCTGAACGACGCTTGCCGTCGTCGGCGCCGCGGCGGTTTCGCAGTGCGCGAGAAGCGCGTTCCATGCGGCCGCTTCCATTCCCGGTTCGTCGGCACGCGGCAGATCGTGCTTTCGCGCAAGCGAAGGCTCGAGCAGCAGCCCCTGAAGGAGCGCCCGCAAGAGCGACGGGGGCCTTCGCGCGGGGCCGCTTGACGCCGCGCGAGAACGCGATCTGCCTTCCGCTGCACCGGCCACCTCGCCCGGCGCCGGCGCGAGCAACGATCGAAGTTGGGCCTCGGGCAGGCCCGCGAGTTCGGCCAATTGACCGCGGACGAGCGCCGCGAGGATGGGCGCCGCGATCTGCCCGACGTAAGGCTTCGCTGCTGCGACGAGCGCCGCGCGGCCCTCCGCGGTGGTGGGCGAGTGTTGGGCCGCGAGTTCCGAAAGCAAGTATTGCGAAAGTGGAACTGCGTCTTCGAGCGCGCGCTCGAACGCGTCCCTGCCACGGCGACGCACGAAGTCGTCGGGATCCTCGCCCTCCGGCAGGAACAGGAAGCGCGCTTCCTTGCCGTCGGTCAGCACCGGCAGCACGTTTTCGAGCGCGCGCCATGCGGCCTTGCGGCCGGCCGCATCACCATCGAAACAGAAGACAACGAGATCGGAAAGGCGAAGCAGCTTTCGTGCATGCACGCCGGTCGTTGCCGTGCCGAGCGTGGCGACCGCATACGCGACGCCGTGTTGCGCGAGCGCGACGACGTCCATGTATCCTTCGACGACGACGACACGGCGCGCTTCGCGAATCGCCGCGCGTGCGAGGTAGAGCCCGTAAAGCTCGCGCCCCTTCGAGAAGACCGGCGTCTCCGGCGAGTTCAGGTATTTCGGCTCGCCCTTGTCGAGCATGCGTCCGCCGAAGGCGATCACGCGACCGCGAATGTCATGGATCGGGAACATGACGCGTTCGCGAAAGCGATCGTAGCGCTTGCCGTTGTCTCCCGAAATGACGAGACCGCTCGCCTCGAGCACGGGATCGTCGTACGGCTCGAAGATGCTGGCGAGGTTCTGCCAACCTGCGGGCGCATACCCGATGCCGAAGTGCGCGGCAATGACGCCGGTGAGTCCACGCTGTTTCAAATACGCGATCGCGGCGGGCGAATCCTTGAGCGATGCGCGATAGAACTTCGCTGCCGCGAGCAGCGTTTCGCAAAGGTCCTGCGACACCTTGCGCTCTTCACGCTCGCCTTCGCGCTCGACGCGCGGGACGGTGAGGCCGGCGTCGCGCGCGAGCGCCTCGACCGCCTCGGGAAACGAGTGGCCCGAGTGCTCCATCAGAAAGCCGATCGCCGTGCCGTGCGCGCCGCACCCGAAGCAGTGATAGAACTGCTTGGTCGGGCTCACCGTGAACGACGGCGTCTTCTCGCTGTGGAATGGGCAGCAGGCCTGGAAATTGGCGCCCGATTTCTTGAGCGGAACGTAACGATCGACGACGTCGACGATGTCGACGCGGGAGAGCAGCGTCTCGATGAAGTCGCGGGGGATCACGCCGTCAGGGGCCAGGAGTCTCGTTTCACGCGGACGAGCGGCGCGCGAACCGTGGCATGCGCCGCGCCACCGAAAACGACGCCGTATCTGACCTCTGTCCTGTGAATCCTGATTCCTCGAATGGGGCTCCGCGCGACCGGCCGCAAGCGACCGGTCGCGGGCGCACCCACACGGCAGGGAAGCGGGCCCAGTATAGCGAAGCCGCACGCGCGGGCCGCGGCCCGTTCGTCGGGGTATGAATGCCGGGCCTTAAAGGCGTGCCTTCACCTTCGCCGATACCTGTGCCATGTCGGCACGCCCGGCGAGCTTCGCCTTGATGGCGGCCATCGCCTTGCCCATGAGCGCGGGACCCGATACGCCGCTTGCGCGCGCTGCGGCGAGCGCTTCGTCGATCGCCTGGTCGATTTCCGCATCGCTCGCCTTCGATGGCAAATACGATTCGAGAATCGCGATCTCGGCGCGTTCTGCGTTCGCGAGGTCGGGCCGGTTGCCGGCGTCGAACTGCGCGATCGAATCCTTGCGTTGCTTGACCATCCGCTCGAGCACCGATACGACATCGGCGTCGGTCAGGCTCTTGCGCTCGTCGATCTCGCGTTGCTTGACCGCGGCGAGGATCAGTCGGATCGCCGACAGGCGCTGCGCGGCACGCGCGCGCATCGCGTCCTTCATGTCGTCGGTGATGCGATCCTTGAGCGCCATCGAAGTGCGGGCGAATGGATTGCCCGATGCGGTTTCGCCGAGCGCGCGATTGCGCAGCGACGAGGAAGATTCGGCTAGTAAAGCTTCGGCGGGAGTTGCTGGCTGCGAAGACGCTTGTAATGCCGTTTCACTGCGGCGGCCTTCTTGCGCTTGCGCTCGGACGTGGGCTTTTCGTAGAACTCGCGGGCTCGGAGCTCGGTTAAGAGGCCCGTCTTTTCGATCGTGCGCTTGAAGCGGCGGAGCGCCGCCTCGAACGGCTCGTTTTCGCGAACGCGAACGCTGGTCATGAGTGTTTGGCTGCCTTTCGTTCCGCTAAATCGGCGTAACCCGAAATTGTAACAAGTCTGCCCGGTCTCCGGCAAGCGAGAGTCGGTATAGTGACCCCCGTGCTTGTCCTCGGCATCGAAACCTCCTGCGACGAAACCGGCGTCGCGCTCTACGACACGACCCGTGGCCTTGTCGCCGACGCGCTTCACTCGCAGGTTGCGTTGCACCAGGCCTACGGCGGCGTCGTGCCCGAGCTCGCCTCGCGCGATCACGTGCGCCGCGTGCTGCCGCTTGTCAAGGAAGTGCTCGCGCGCGCCGGCGTTACGCTCGCCGACGTGGACGCGATCGGCTACACCGAGGGACCGGGGCTCGCCGGTGCGCTCCTGGTGGGCGCCGCGATCGCGAACGCGCTGGGCTTCGCGCTCGGCAAGCCGGCGATTGGCGTTCATCACCTCGAAGGTCATCTGCTGTCGCCGCTGTTGTCGACGCCCGCGCCGTCGTTTCCGTTCGTCGCGCTGCTCGTCTCGGGCGGCCACACGCAATTCTTCGCGGTCGAGGGGGTCGGGCGCTACACGCTGCTCGGTGAGACGCAGGACGACGCCGCGGGCGAGGCGTTCGACAAGACGGCGAAGTTGATCGGGCTTCCCTACCCCGGGGGACCGGCGCTCGCGGCCCTTGCACGAGAAGGCAATGCCGGCGCGTATCCGCTGCCGCGTCCGATGATCGATTCCGACGATCTCGACCTGAGCTTCTCGGGTCTCAAGACTGCCGTCGCACTTCGCGCTCGCGAAATCGCGCACGGCGCCGATCCTTCGCGTCTCTCGACCCATGACAAGGCCGATCTTGCCGCGTCCTTTCAGACGGCAGTCGTCGACGTGCTTGTGGCGAAGTCGCTTCGCGCGCTCGACGCGACCGGCATGTCGTCGCTCGTCATTGCGGGCGGCGTCGGCGCCAATCAGAAGTTGCGCGAGCGACTCACCGAAGCGCTCCTCGCGCGCGGCGCGAAGGCGTACTTCCCCGAGCCGCGCTTTTGCACCGACAACGGCGCCATGATCGCGATGGCCGCCGCGATGCGCGCGACATCGCGATCGCGCGACCACGCGTTCTCGGTGAAGCCGCGCTGGGAATTGCAGGCGACTCACGTCTGCGCTTGAGTCTTCGCTCAGCGACCGATCGTGGGCTCGCGGCCGCCAACCAATTGCCGGATGTTCGCCCGATGGCGCCAGAAGACGAGAAGCGCGATGACGATGCCGGCGAGCATTTCGGGGCCCATGCCGCGCGCATAGTAGAGACCGAGCGGAAGCAGCACCGCCGTCGTGAGCGCGGCGAGCGAACTGATCCGGAATCCGAACGCCATCGTGAGCCAGACGCCGGTCAGGATGATGCCAAGCGGCCAGTGCAGCGCGAGCACGATGCCCGCGGCCGTCGAGACGCCTTTGCCGCCGGCGAAGCGGTGAAAGACGGGATAAAGATGACCGACGAACACCGCGAGCGCGACCAGCGCGACGGTCAGGTCGGGTGCGTCGAGCAACGGCGCGAGGTGGCGCGCGGCGAACACCGCGACGAAACCCTTCGCGCCATCGCCGAGCAGCGTCAAAAGCGCGGCGACGCGGTTCCCGGTGCGAAGCACGTTCGTCGCACCGGGATTGTGCGAGCCGTAGTCGTGCGGATCGGGCAAGCCGAACGTGCGGCTGACGATCACCGCGAACGAAAGCGAGCCGAGCAGGTAGGCGCCGACGATCAGCGCCAGCATGGCTATCACGGGGAGCGAGCGTCCTTCGGTAAGATTGGGCGCGATTCTATCCCGGATGTCGCGTCGCGCCGACGTGTGCGCTCGCCGGGCTACGCTTTTTCGCGCTCGTCGGCGTCTGCTTGCAAAGTCCTTTCGTGAACACGATCTTCATTCGCGACTTGCGCCTTTCCGCAAGAGTGGGCGGCAAGGCGTGGGAGCGCGAGTTGCTGCAGACGCTCTGCGTCGATCTCGAAATCGGATTACCCTCATCGCGTGCGTTTCAAACCGGCGAGCTTGCCCATGCGATCGATTACGAGGCGGTGGTCGCGCGGCTTCGGGCGTTTGCAGCCGGGAATCCGCATCCACTGCTCGAGCGCTTCGCCGAGTCGATTGCCGCGATCGTGCTCGACGAATTCGGCGCGCAATCGGTGAAACTGCGCGCATCGAAGCTCGGACCGGTGCCTCACGTGCGCGAGATCGGCGTCGCGATCGAACGCCATGCCGCCATGCGGGATCGAGCGGCATCCTCGCTAGAATGACCAGAATCCAAAGGAGAACGAAATGGATGACGAGACGTTCAACATCAGCATTCGCAAATTCCTGAAGGTCGTCGGCATCGGCTCGCAGCGCGAGATCGAGCGCGCGGTCGCGCAGGGCATCGAAAACGGCGCGATCAAGGGTACCGAGAGCTTTCCCGCGCACATGACGCTCGTGGTGCAGGGCTTGAACATCCAGGTCTCGTTCGACGGGACGATCAAGCTGCAGTGATCGCGTGACCAACGTGATTGGCGCGGGATGCGGATGATGAGCGCGAAGGGCCGCCGCGAGCACGAATTGCTCCCCCTCGGGGGGCAGCGAAGCGGCGAAGCCACGAGCGTGGGGGCCCAATGAAATACAAGGACTACTACGCCACGCTCGGCGTGTCGAAGACCGCCACCGACGCACAGATCAAGGCCGCGTATCGCAAGCTCGCGCGCAAGTACCATCCTGACGTCTCGAAAGAGGCGGGCGCCGAGGAGAAATTCAAGGAAGTCTCGGAGGCGTACGAAACGCTCAAGGATCCCGAGAAGCGCGCCGCATACGACCAGCTCGGGTCGCATGCGCCGGGCGAGCAGTTCCAGCCGCCGCCGGGTTGGGAGCGCTCGTTCGGCGAGCAGCCGGGAGGCGGCGGCTCGTTCTCGTTCGACGATGTCGATCTCGCGGATCTTTTCGCGGGCATCGCCGGACGCGGTCGTGGCGGCGCACGCCGCGCCGACATGCCGATTCCCGGCCAGGATTTCGAGGCAGCAGTGCGCATCTCGTTCGATCAGGCTTACAAGGGCACCGAGGTCGAGTTCGACATGTCCGTGGCCGAGCCGGATGCGAACGGCGTCGTGCGCCGCGTGCCGCACAAGATTCGCGTGCGCATTCCGAAAGGCGTCTCCGACGGCCAGAAGCTGCGTGTGCCCGGCAAGGGCGGCAAGGGCTTCAACGGCGGCCGCGACGGCGATCTCTATCTCGACATCGAGGTCCAATCGCATCCCCTCTATCGCGCCGAAGGCCTCGACCTTTACATGGATCTGCCGCTCGCGCCGTGGGAAGCGGTGCTCGGCGCGAGCGTCGAGTTGCCGACGCCCGCCGGTCACGTGACGCTCAAGGTGCCGGCCGGCACGCACGCGGGCCAGAAGCTTCGCCTGTCGAAACGCGGGCTCTCGCGTCCCGACGGCACGACCGGCGATCTCTATGCGGTGGCGCAGATCGCGGTGCCGACCGTCGTCGACGATCGCCAGCGTGCGCTCTTCCAGCAATTGCAGGATGCGTCGACGTTCAATCCGCGCGCGCACATGTCGGGTTAGGAACTACGAAATGGTGAAGATCGAATCGACGAGCGCCGTCATTCTCGACGACAGCGGCGCGCTCACGATCGCCGAGCTGATCGAGCAGTCGGGGTTGACCGAGACCGAGCTTTCGATGCTCGTCGATTGCGGCGCGCTCGAGGTGCGCGACGTGGCGGGTGCATGGCGCTTCAGCGCGCGCTGCGTCGTGACTGCGCGCACCGCGCGCCGGCTGCGCGACGATTTCGCGCTCGACGACGCACACGCGCTCACCGTTTTGCTGCGATTGATGCAAAGGATCGAGACGCTGGAGCGCGCGTTGCGCGCGCGCCGGTAGAATGGTTCGCATGAACGACGTTTCGACGCCGAGCCGCGCGCGCCTCACGATCGCCGGGTTTCACGAGATGGGCGAGACCGGGATATTGGCGCGAAGTATCCGATACGACGCTGCAATACGATCGGACGACGAAGCTGCGCCTCTACGCCGACCACGGCGTCCGGGAGGTGTGGATCGTCGACGTCGCTCCGCGCGTGCTCGAGGTCTATCGCGACCGGGCCAACGGCGCGCATCGAACGCGGGTGGAACGCACGCAAGATCAATCGATCGCACCGGTCGCGTTGCCCGGTGTCGAGAGCTCACAATGCTTGTGAGCACGAGAGCGAATTCATGGAATCGCGTTCGTGCTGCGCTTGACTGACGAACAATGGGAACGTATCCGGGAGCATTTTCCGGAGGAAACCATTCCGCCAGAGCGTCCTGGTCGCCGGCCAGTGCCGGCGCGGCAAGTGCTGGAAGCTGTGTTGTGGATTCTGAACACAGGGGCACAGTGGCACATGCTCCCGCAGTGTTATCCCAACTACAAGACGGTGCACCGTCGCTTTCGACAGTGGTGCGAGCGAGAAATCTTGCGCGCAGTCTTGGCCGATTTGGCGAATGAACTTCGCGACCGCGGCGACATTGACGAGAGCGAGTGTTTCATCGATGCGACGTTTGCCAGTGCCAAGGGTGGTGGTGCCGAGATCGGTCCGACCCGACGTGGCAAGGGCACCAAGATCATGGCGATCGTCGATCGCAACGGCCTTCCGCTGTCGGTGAGCACGCATGCTGCGAATCATCACGAAGTCACGCTCGTGCAGCTGAGCTTCGACTTCTACATGATCGAGGCGAAGCCGGAGAACCTGATCGGCGACAAGGCGTACGACAGCGACGCGCTGGACGAGAAACTGAAACAGCAAGGCGTAGAGATGATTTCGCCTCATCGGTCGAATCGCACGCTCAAGACCCAGGACGGACGGCGCCTGCGGCGCTATGCACGTCGGTGGTTGGTGGAACGCTTTTTTGCATGGCTACAGTGGAAGCGGCGGCTCGTTACTCGATGGGATTACTACGCCAGCAATTTCCTCGGATTCGTCGAGCTGGCGAGCATCACGATGCTCCTCAAGCGAATTTGAGATAGGTTCTAGTCAAGCTCGTCCTGCGCGAGCAACGCCGCATTTCCCCCCGCCGCCGACGTATTGATCGACAAGGTGCGCTCCACCGCGAAGCGCGGCAAATAGTTGGGCCCGCCCGTCTTGGGTCCGGTGCCCGACAGTCCTTCGCCGCCGAATGGCTGCATGCCGACGACCGCGCCGATCATGTTGCGATTGACGCAGACGTTGCCGACGCGAGCGCGCGCGACGATCCGCTCGATCGTCGCGTCGACGCGGCTGTGGATGCCGAGCGTCAGGCCGTAGCCGAACGCGTTGATGGCGTCGACGAGGCGAGCGAGCTCGCTCGCGCGCCACGCGATCACGTGCACGACCGGCCCGAACACTTCCTGCGTGAGCCGATCCATCCGATCGAGCACGATCAGCGTCGGCGCGACGAACGTGCCATGAGTACAGGCGTCCGGCAGCGCGACGCGGTGGCGCACGAGACCGAGCTCCGCCATCGCGCGAAGATGCGCTTCGAGCGCATCGCGTGCGCCCTCGTCGATCACCGGACCCACGTCCGTTGCAAGGTCCCTGGGATTTCCGATTGCGAGCTGATCCATCGCGCCGATCAGAAGCTCGGTCACGCGCGGCGCGATGTCCTCCTGCAGGCATAGCACGCGAAGCGACGAGCAGCGCTGTCCGGCGCTGTCGAACGCGGACTGCACGACATCGGCGACCACCTGCTCGGCGAGCGCCGAGCTGTCGACGATCATCGCGTTCTGGCCGCCGGTTTCGGCAATCAGCGGCACTATTGGCGTTCGTGTGGCGAGCGATTGCGCGATGGCGCTCGCGACCGCGGTCGAGCCGGTGAATGCAACGCCGGCGATTCGCGGATCTGCGACCAATCGTGCGCCGACCATTTCGCCCGCACCCGGCAACAGCGCCAGCGCATCGCGCGGAACGCCCGCTTCGTGCAACAGGCGAACCACATGCACGGCGATCAGCGGCGTCTGCTCGGCGGGCTTCGCGGCGACCGCGTTGCCAGCGCCGAGCGCTGCGCTGACCTGTCCGGTGAAGATCGCAAGCGGAAAATTCCAGGGCGAGATGCATGCGAACACGCCGCGGCCGCGAAGCGTGAGCGTGTTCGTCTCGCCGGTCGGCGACGGAAGCGACAGCGGATCGTTGAAGCGCTCGCGCGCCTGCGCCGCGTAATAGCGGCAGAAATCCGCGGCCTCGCGCACTTCGGCGATGGCTGCGCTTCGGGTCTTGCCCGCTTCACGCGCGAGCATCGCGACGAGCAGCGGCCGTTTTGCCTCGATCGCATCGGCCGCGCGTTCGAGGATCGCCGCACGCTCGTGGGCGGGCCGCGAATCCCATTCGCGCTGCCCTTCGACGAGCGTCGCCAGTGCGAGCTCGACGCTCGCATCGTCGGCATCGACGACTGTTCCGATCGCGTCACGTCGATCCGCGGGCGAGAAGACGTCGCGCGGCGCATTCGTCACGGGAGCGATCGTCGGCGCGGCATTCCAATGGACCGACGCGTTTTGCGCGATCGCATCGTCGAGCGTGCGCATCGCCTGCTGATCGGCAAGCGAGACACCCTCCGAATTTCGACGCTTGGGCGCAAACAAGTCGCGGGGCAGCGGAATCCGCGGCGACGGCGCAAAATCCCACGAGCGCGCACGGGCGAGCGGATCGGCAACGACGTCGTCGATCTCGATGCGCGGATCGCCGATGCGATTGACGAACGACGTGTTCGCGCCGTTTTCCAGCAGCCGTCGCACGAGGTAGGGCAAAAGATCGCGATGGCCGCCAACCGGCGCATACACGCGGCACGCCACATGCGCCGCGTCGTCGGCGAACACGCGCCGGTACAGCGCCTCGCCCATGCCGAACAGACGCTGGAATTCGTATTCGCGGACGCCCGTGCGCGCGGCGTGCGTCGTTACCCACCCGATCGTATGCGCGTTGTGGGTCGCGAACATCGGATAGACCGCGTCGCCGGCTTCGAGCAGCGCGTTCGCGCAGGCGAGGTACGAGACGTCGGTGTGCGCCTTCCGCGTGAACACCGGGTAGCCGGCGAGTCCCTGCACCTGCGCGCGCTTGATCTCGGTGTCCCAATAGGCGCCCTTGACCAATCGCACGGGAACGCGGGTGCCGCTTCGCCGTGCGAGTACGGCGATGAAGCCGACGACGGCGCGTGCGCGCTTCTGGTACCCCTGCACAGCAAGGCCGAGTCCGTTCCAGTCGGCGAGCGCCGGATCGTCTCGAACGCGCGCGAAGATCTCGAGCGAAAGCTCGAGGCGCTCGGCTTCCTCGGCGTCGATGGTCATGCCGATGCGGGCGCTTTTCGCATCGCGCGCGAGCGCCACGACGCGCGGAACCAGCTCGGCCAGCACGCGTGCGCGTTGCGGATATTCGTAGCGCGGATGCAGCGCCGACAATTTCACGGATATCGATGGACGCGCGAAGATCGGGTCGCCATGATCCATCGTGCCCGCTGCAAAATCCGCATGGCTGGACTTGCCGATCGTCGCGATCGCGTGCCGATACGAATCGAAGTAGCGCGCGGCGTCTTCCGCCGTCACCGCGGCCTCGCCCAGCATGTCGTACGAGTGCCGCCATGTCGCATCGCTTCGCTCGACCGCTTCCTCGATCGTGCGGCCGAGCACGAACTGCTCGGCCATCAGCTTCATCGCCTGGCGGATCGCGAGACGCACGACCGGCTCGCCGGCGCGCGCGACGAAGCGCTCGTACCACGCGCGCGGATCGCGCGCATCGTCGCGATCGATGCGCGTCAGCTTGCCCGTCAGCATCAATCCCCATGACGACGCGTTGACGAGCAGCGAGTCGGACGCGCCGAGATGCTGCTCCCAGTCGCCGCGCGAGAGCTTGTCGCGGATCAGCGCGTCGGCGGTCGCCGTGTCGGGGATGCGCAACAGCGCCTCGGCGATGCACATCAGCAGCACGCCTTCGGGCGTGGCCAAATCGTATTGCTGCAGAAACGATTCGATGCCGGCTTGCGAGCCGCGATCGGCGCGCAGCGACTCGACCCATGCCCGCGCCCGTGCGCCGACCGCGTTCGCGGTTTGCGCATCGTCGTGGAGTTGCGAGGCGAGCGCGATCAGCATCGTGCGCTCGTCGGCGAGGAACGCGTCGCGGATCGCGTCGCCCTCGACGCCTTCCGGGATCAGCGGTGAATGCTCGTTATCGCGCATGACCCTATCCGCGCGGGTGGTGCGCCGCGTGCAGTTGCTTGAGCCGTTCGCGCGCGACGTGCGTGTAAATCGTCGTCGTCGTGATATCCGCGTGGCCGAGCAGCAACTGCACGACGCGAAGGTCTGCGCCGTGGTTCAGAAGATGCGTCGCGAACGCATGACGCACGACGTGCGGCGACAGGGACGCCCTGGCAATGCCTGCGCGAACCGCGTAGCGCTTGATCAGCGCCCAGAAGGCCTGGCGCGTGAGGGGCGCCTTGCGCGCCGTGAGGAAGAGCTCGTCGCGCTTCGCGTTGCCTGCGAGCAACGGCCGGGCTTCGCGCAGATAAAGCAAAAGCCATGCGACCGCTTCGTCACCGACCGGCACCAGGCGCTCCTTGTTCCCCTTGCCGATCACGCGCACGACGCCGGCATCGTGCGCGAGCTGCGAGCGGGTAAGTCCGGTCAATTCGGAGACGCGAAGCCCGGTTGCGTAAAGCGTTTCGAGCATCGCGCGATCTCGCAAACCCAGCGGCGTGCGCGTATCGGGCGCCGCGAGCAGCGCTTCAACCTGTGCTTCGGACAATAGCTTCGGCAGCCGACGCGGCTTCTTTGGCGCGCGCACGCGAAGCGTCGGGTCCTCGCGGATTTGCCCGCGGTCGAGCACAAAGCGATAGAAGCGGCGAAGCGCCGAGAGGCGCCGCGCGATGGATGTCGCCTTCGCCTTCGCCGCGAACTGATCGGCGAGCCACTGCTCGACGTCGCCGCGCGCGACGCCAGGCAGCATGCGGTTTCGCTTCGCGAGCCATGCGCCAAACGATGCGACGTCGCGGCGATAGCTCGCAAGCGACGCCGCCGCGAGACCATCGGCGAGCCAAAGCGCGTCACAGAACGCGTCGATCAAGGCGTCGTCGGCGGTCGGATCGCCCGCGTCCCCGGTGGACCGCGCCGTCGTCGCGTCCGGCATGCTCGTTCGCTTCACGTTTTCATCATGCTGCGGCAAGGCGGACGGATGGTAGCAGGGATCGCAACCTTCGAATGTCCACCTCGGCGGCCCTCGAAAACCGGTCGGCGGCGTGCTGTTTGGGTATGATGACAAGAGGCTGAAACCCACCGACGAAGGAGCCCATGAAGAAGCTGCTCGCAGTGCTGATGACCGGGTTCGCCCTTGCGCTTACCCATGCGGCCGTTGCGGCCGACACCACGATCAGGATCGGTGCGATCTATCCGTTGAGCGGCGCGTTGGCATCGACCGGCAGCGAGCTCAAGCAGGCGATCGAGCTTGCCGTCGAGGTGATCAACGCGCCGCATACCGAGCTGAAGGACATTCCGCTCGCTGCGGGCGCGGGGCTGCCGCACCTTTCGAACGCGAAGATCGAGGTCGTGTTCGCCGACTCGCAGGGCAAGCCCGAGGTCGGGCAGGCGGAAGCGCAGCGGCTGATCGATCAGGAGCACGTCGTCGCGCTGATCGGCGCGTACCAGTCCGCCGTGACCAAGACGACAAGCCGCATCGCCGAGCAGCGCGGGATGCCGTTCCTCAATCCGGAATCGAGCAGCCCCGATCTCACGGAGCGCGGCTACAAGTGGTTCTTCCGCACGACGCCCAACGACGAAACGTTCATCGCCGACATGATGCGTTTCCTCGACACGGTGAAGAGCGTTCCGACGAAGCGGATCGCCGTCGTCTTCGAAAACACCGATTTCGGCGTCAACACGTCGAAGGCGGTCGAGAAGTTCGCGAAGCAGTCGGGACGCGACGTCGTCGCGAACATCGCTTACTCGGCCGGCACGGCATCGGTGAATGCGGAGACGCAAAAGCTCGCGCAGGCGAAGCCCGACGTCGCGATCTTCGCGAGCTACACGTCGGACGCGATCCTGTTCGTTCGCACGATGCGCGAAACCGGCTATGCGCCGCCGGTGTTTCTCGCGAACGACGCGGGATTCATCGACTCGCGCTTCGTCTCGGAAGTCGGGCCGCAGGTGCAGGGTGTGCTGACGCGCGACGTGTGGGCGAACGATCTCGACACGATCAAGCCGGTGATAAAGCAGCTCAACGACATGTTCAAGTCGCGCAGCGGCGGCAAGAATCTGAACGGCAACAGCGCGCGCTCGCTGCAGGGCATGCTCGTACTCGCGTCGGCGATCGACCGCGCCGGATCGACCAAGCCCGACGCGATTCGGCAGGCGCTTGCCGCGACCGACCTGTCCGCCGACCAGATCGTGATGCCGTGGGCGGGCGTCAAGTTCGATGCGAACGGGCAGAACGAGCGCGGACAGGGCCTGATCCTGCAGCTCGTCGGCACGCAGTATGCGACCGTATGGCCCGACCGCTACGAGCAGAACAAGGATCTGCCGAAGCTGCCGTTCGCCTGGAAGCACTGAAGCGTCCGCAGGCGCATGCTCGAAGCGCTTTCGACCGGGCTCTTCAACGGGCTGGTCTACGCGGCGGTCGCGGTCGGCCTCGCGCTGATCTGGGGCATCACCGACGTCATCAATTTCGCGCATGGCGATTTCCTGATGCTCGCGATGTACGTCGCCTACTGGCTCTTCACGCTCGGCCACGTCGATCCGACGCTGTCGGCGCCAATCGCCGCGTGCGCGCTCGCGTTGGTTGGCTTTCTCGCTTACGCGCTCATCATCCGGCCGCTTTCGCGCGCCCCGGCGATGATCGTCATCCTCGCGACGTTCGGATTGGGCCTCGTCCTGCGCCAGCTCGCGTTCATCGCGTTCTCGCCCGACTACCGCAACCTGCCCGATACGTGGCTCTCGGGCTCGATCAGGCTCGGCGGTATTTCGCTCGGCCGCCCTCAAGTTGCAACCGGTCTAGTCGCGCTCGCGATGATCATCGTCCTGTTCGTGCTCGTGTATCGCACGCGCTGGGGGCATGCGTTGCAGGCCGTGGCCGAGGATCGACAGGCGGCTTCGCTCGTCGGCATTGCCTGCGACCGCGTCAACGCGCAAGTGTGGATGCTCGGCAGCGCTGCGGTTGGCGTGACCGGCGCATTGCTCACCTCTTTCTTCTACGTGTTTCCGTCGGTAGGCGCCGTGTTCGTATTGCTGGCTTTCGTCGCCGTCGCAATGGGCGGGTTCGGCTCGCTGCCCGGCGCGTTTTTGTCGGGCATTCTGATCGGCGTCGTCGAGTCGCTTACCGGCTACTGGTTCGAGCCGGCCTACAAGACGGCAAGCATCTTCGTGATCTTCCTGCTCGTGCTGTGGTACCGGCCCCGCGGCTTGTTCGGCCGGTGGTGATCGCGGCGATCGCCGTCGTCGCGCTCGCGATCTTCCCGTTCGCGTTTCCGGATCCCTTCTATCAGCAGATCGTCGTCACCGCGCTGATGTACGGTGCGCTTGGCGCGGCGTGGAACCTGGTCGGCGGTTTTCTGGGGCGCGTCTCGTTCGGCCACGCGGTGTTTCTCGGCGTTGGCGGGTATGCGACGCTGCTCCTGCTTCGTCATGCGAACGTGACGCCGTGGATCGGCATTCCCGCCGGCGGCATCGTCGCCGCTGCGATCGCGCTCGTCGTCGGCCGCCCGACGCTCCGCCTCACCGGTCACTATTTCGCGATGGCGACGATCGCCGTGCTCGCCGTCGCGCACGTGCTGATGGTGAACTGGAGCTTTGCGGGCGGTGCAACGGGGATCGAGGCGCCGATTGCCGACAGCTTTCGTCTGCTGTTGTTCCGATCGCGCGTTCCGTATTACTGGATCGCGTTCGCGCTCGCGGTCGCGACGTTCGCCGCGACGCTGGCGCTGGTGCGTGCGAAACCCGGCTACTACTGGCGCGCGATCAACGGCGACGAGGCGGCCGCGCGCGCACTCGGCGTGCCAGCCGAGCGCTACAAGATGCTCGCATTCGTGCTGTCTGCGGCGCTCACCGGGATCTGGGGCGGTTTCTATGCGATATACGTGGGATTCATCGATCCGGATTCCGCGTTCAGCCTGACGCTTTCGATTCAGATCGTGCTGGTTGCCATCCTCGGCGGCGTTGGAACGATCGTCGGCCCGTGGCTTGGAGCGGCGCTGCTCATCCCTCTGGCCGAAGGCATGCGCGTCGCGATGGGCGGGTCGGGAAAGGGTTTCGATCTCCTGCTTTACGGGGTCGCGATCGTCCTCGTGAGCCTGTTCCTCCCGCGCGGCTTGATCACGCTTCGGTGGCGCCGTGCCGCTGCTTGAAGTCGCGAAGCTCAGCAAGCGTTTCGGCGGCCTCGTCGCGAATCGCGACGTGAGCTTCAGCGTCGACGAAGGCGACATCGTCGCGATCATCGGCCCGAACGGCGCGGGCAAGAGCACGCTCTTCAACTGCATCGCAGGCCACGATGCGCCGACGTCGGGCAGCGTTCGCTTGCGCGATGCCGAGATCGCCGGCCGCGCACCCGAGGCGATCGCCGCGCTCGGTCTCGCTCGCACGTGGCAGATTCCGCGCTCGTTCGGTGCGATGAGCGTGCTCGACAACGTCGCCGTCGGCGCGCTTCTGCATCATCGCGATCCCACGCGTGCGAAGGACGAGAGCCGCCGCGTGCTCGAGGCGGTCGGCCTTCGCGATCGCGCGATGGCGCGCGCGGGCGAGCTCAACGTCGCAGGCCAGAAACGGCTCGAGCTTGCGCGTGCGCTCGCGACGTCGCCAGCGCTTCTGTTGCTCGACGAAGTGGCGGGTGGGCTCAATCCGACCGAAACGATCGCGCTCGTCGAGATCCTGCGCGCGATCCATGCGCGCGGCGTCACGCTCGTGATCGTCGAGCACGTGCTGGAAGTCGTCATGCGCCTCGCGCATCGCGTGCTGGTGCTGGATTTCGGGCAGGTCATCGCCGCGAAGGTGCCGGCGGAGGTGGTGCGCGACCCGGCGGTGATCGAGGCGTATCTCGGGAGACGCCCGTAGGCCACGTTCCGATCCTGTCCGTCGACGATCTGCGCGTCGCGTACGGCGGCGTGCAGGCCGTGCGCGGCATTTCACTCGAGGTGGGCGCGGGCGAGATTACCGCGCTCCTCGGCGCGAACGGGGCGGGCAAGTCGAGCACTCTGCTCGCGATCGTCGGTGCGGTTCGCCTGCAAAGCGGCCGCGTGCGATTCGATGGCGCAGATGTGGCGGGATTCGCTCCTGACGCGCTCGTGCGCCGCGGGATGGCGCTCATTCCCGAGGGCGGACGCGTGTTCGCGCGGCAAACGGTCGAGCACAACCTGCGGCTTGGGGCGTACGTCGTCGACGACGAGGCGACGGCGCACGAGCGAATCGAGCGCGTCTTTACCCTTTTTCCGCGGCTTGCCGAGCGCCGCACGCAAGTCGCTGGCACGCTTTCGGGCGGCGAGCGGCAGATGCTCGCGATCGGGCGCGCGCTGATGAGCGGTCCGCGTCTTTTGCTCGTCGACGAGCCGAGCCTGGGCTTGTCGCCGCGACTCGTCGAAACCGTGTTCGATACACTCGCGAGCTTGAACCGGGACGGTACGTCGATCCTGCTCGTCGAGCAGAACGTCGCTCGCGCGCTCGAGCTCGCGTCGCGCGCGTTCGTGATGCAAAGCGGTCGCATCGCGCTCGCCGGCAGCGCCAGGGACATCGGCGCGTCGGACGAAGTGCGGCGTGCCTATCTCGGTTTGTAGCGCTTTGTCGCGCCATCCGTCACCCCTTTCACGCGACGCGCACGTCATGACCAATCGCCGCACATCGGACGGCCGCTGGCAATTCTGGATCGATCGCGGCGGTACGTTCACCGACATCGTCGCGCGGCGCGGCGACGGCACGCTCGTCACGCACAAGCTGCTCTCGGACAATCCGGAGCGCTATCGCGACGCGGCCGTGCATGGCATTCGCGAGATCCTCGGTCTTCCGGCCGACGCACCGATTCCGCCGGATGCCGTCGAGGCCATCAAGATGGGCACGACGGTCGCGACGAACGCGCTGCTCGAGCGCACGGGCGAGCGAACGGCGCTCGTCATCACGCGCGGTTTCGGCGATGCGCTTCGGATCGCTTATCAGCATCGGGCGAAGCTTTTCGTGCGCAAGATCGAGCGTCCCGCGCAACTTTATGAGCGCGTGATCGAGGTGGACGAGCGCATCGGCGCGCGCGGTGACATCGTGCGGCCCATCGATCTCGCGACGCTCGAGCCAGCGCTTCGCGACGCGTTCGCGGCGGGCATTCGCGCGCTCGCGATCGTGCTGATGCACGGTTACCGCTATCCGCAGCACGAGCGCGCAGTGGCCGAGCTCGCGAAGGCGATCGGTTTTGCACAGGTCTCCGTGTCGCACGAGGTGAGTCCGCTGATGAAGCTCGTCTCGCGCGGGGATACGACGGTTGTCGACGCGTATCTGTCGCCGATTCTGCGGCGGTATGTGGAGGAGGTGGAACGCGATCTGTCAGGCGAGAGCGACGGCGCGTTTCGTTTGCAATTCATGCAATCCTCCGGCGGCCTCACCGACGCGCATCGCTTCCAGGGCAAGGACGCGATCCTGTCCGGTCCGGCGGGCGGCATTGTCGGCGCGGTGGAGGTGTCGCGACTCGCGGGGTTCGACAAGATCATCGCGTTCGACATGGGTGGCACGTCGACCGACGTCACGCACTGGGCCGGCGAATACGAGCGCGCGTTCGTCACCGAAGTCGCCGGCGTGCGCCTGCGCGCGCCGATGATGAGCATCCATACGGTCGCCGCGGGCGGAGGCTCGATCTGTACGTTCGACGGTTCGCGCTTTCGCGTCGGACCGCAATCGGCGGGCGCGAATCCCGGACCGGCAAGCTATCGTCGCGGCGGTCCGCTGACGGTCACCGACTGCAACGTGATGGTCGGCAAGCTCGATCCCGAGCTATTTCCCAAAGTGTTCGGCGCGAACGGCGATGCGCCGCTCGATGGGTACGTCGTTCGCGAAAAATTCGCGGCACTCGGCCGCGACATCGCCTCGAGCACGGGACTGGACCGCACGCCCGAGCAGATCGCCGACGGCTTCCTCGACATCGCGATCGAGAACATGGCAAACGCGATCAAGCACATCTCGGTCGCGCGCGGCTACGACGTGACCGCGTACACACTCTGCTCGTTCGGCGGCGCGGGCGGGCAGCATGCGTGCCGCGTCGCCGATTCGCTCGGGATGACGCGCGTGTTCATTCATCCGCTGGCGGGCGTGCTCTCGGCGTACGGGATGGGCCTCGCCGATGTGCGCGCGCTTCGCCAGCAGGCGATCGAGGCGCGATTGTCGGAGGCGTCGCTTCACGCGGCTTCCGAGGCGTTTCGCTCGCTCGATGCGGCCGCGCGCGAGGACGTGCACGCGCAAGGCATTGCGGCGTCACGCATTCGTTGCGAGTACACGCTGCACGTCAAATACGACGGCACCGATACGACGCTCGCCGTGCCGATGCACGACGATCTCGGCGCGCTTGTGCGTGACTTCGAGGAGCGCTATCGGCGCCAGTACGGATTCCTGATGCCCGGCAAGGCGCTCGTGATCGAAGCGATCGCCGTCGAGGCGATCGGCACGTCGCACGATGCCGATGACGAGCGTCCGTCGTTCGCGCCGCGGGAAGGACCGCTCGTTCCCTTCCGCCGTCGTCCCGTCTACACGCAGGGTGAATGGCGCGACGCGGCGGTCTACGCGCGGGAAGATCTTCGGCCAGGCGATGCGATCGACGGGCCCGCGATCATCCGTGAGCGGAATGCGACGACGATCGTCGAACCGGGATGGCGGGCAGCGCTGACCGCGCGCGACCACCTGATCCTCGAGCGCGTGACGCCGATCGTTCGAGCGCATGCGATCGGCACGAGCGCCGATCCGGTGATGCTCGAAGTGTTCAACAACCTGTTCATGGCGATCGCCGAGCAGATGGGCGTGACGCTTGCGAACACGTCGTATTCCGTCAACATCAAGGAGCGGCTCGACTTCTCGTGCGCGCTGTTCGACGCCGACGGCCACCTGATCGCCAATGCGCCGCACATGCCGGTGCACCTGGGCTCGATGGGCGAGAGCGTTGCGACGATCATCGAGCGCCGCCGGGCGACGATGAAGCCCGGCGACGTTTATGTCCTGAATGCGCCTTACAACGGCGGCACGCATTTGCCCGATGTGACCGTCATCGCGCCGGTGTACATCGACCACGTGAAAATGGGGCCAGGGTCGATTTTTCCGGAGGCGACGGCTGCGGGAGAAGCTTACAAAAAATCGACCCTGGCCCCATTTTCTCCGCAGTTTTTCGTCGCCTCGCGCGGCCATCACGCCGACATCGGCGGCATCACGCCCGGTTCGATGCCGCCCGACTCCACGCATGTCGACGAGGAGGGCGTGCTGCTCGACAACGTTCAACTCGTCGCCGACGGTCGCTTCCTCGACGACGCGATGCACGCGATCCTGTCGTCCGGTCGTTATCCCGCGCGAAACGTCGAGCAGAACCTCGCTGACCTTCGCGCCCAGGTCGCGGCGTGCGCGAAAGGCGCCGAGGAGCTTCGCAAAATGGTCGCGCATTTCGGCCTGCCGGTGGTGCGCGCGTACATGAAGCACGTGCAGGACAACGCCGAAGAAGCGGTGCGCCGCGTCGTCGGCGCCCTTTCCGACGGCAAGTTTGCCTACGAGATGGACAGCGGCGCCGTGATTCACGTCGCCGTCAGCGTGAATCATGAGGCTCGGTCGGCGACGATCGACTTCACCGGCACGAGCCCGCAACAGCCGACCAACTTCAATGCGCCGTCGGCGGTGTGCAAGGCCGCCGTCCTCTACGTCTTCCGTACGCTCGTCGACGACGACATTCCGATGAACGCCGGTTGCCTCGAGCCGCTTTCGATCGTGATTCCGCAGAACTCGATGCTCGCGCCCCGCTACCCGGCCGCCGTCGTCGCGGGCAATGTCGAGACGTCGCAGACGATCACCGACACGCTGTACGGCGCGCTCGGCGTGCTTGCGGCATCGCAGGGAACGATGAACAACTTCACGTTCGGCAACGATCGCTACCAGTATTACGAGACGATCGCAGGCGGCTCGGGTGCAGGGCCCGATTTCGACGGGGCGAGCGTCGTACAGACGCACATGACCAATTCGCGCCTCACCGATCCCGAAGTGCTCGAATGGCGCTTTCCCGTGCGTCTCGAGGAATTCTCGATTCGACACGGAAGCGGCGGACGCGGCGCCCATCGCGGCGGCGATGGCGCGATGCGGCGCGTTCGCTTCCTCGAACCGATGACCGCGGTGATGCTTGCGAATCACCGGCGCGTCGCGCCGTTCGGCGTGAACGGAGGCGCGCCGGGCGCGGTCGGCCGCAACTATGTCGAGCGCGTCGGCGGCGCCCGCGAGGAGTACGGCGCCACGTTCAAGGTCGAGATGAACGCGGGTGACGTGTTTGTCATCGAAACGCCGGGCGGCGGCGGGTATGGTCGCCCGGCATGTCGCTGATGTCTCGCCGCTTCCTCGACATGCCGACCAGCCGCCCACTCAACGCGGCCGGCAAGCACCGCGACGCCGCGATGCGCGGTCGCGAGGCGCCGCATACGAGCGGCGACTACCGACCCGACGTCGACGGGCTTCGCGCCATCGCGGTTCTGTCCGTCATCTTTTTTCATCTCGACAAAAAACTGCTGCCCGGCGGATTCGTCGGCGTCGACATCTTCTTCGTGATCTCCGGGTTCCTGATCACGCGCAACATCCTGCGCGAGATCGAGCACGGCCGCTTCTCGCTGCTCGAGTTCTATCGGCGTCGCGTCAAGCGCATCGCGCCGGCGATGCTCGTCGTCGTCGGCGCGACGCTGTTTCTTGCAGAGCTTCTGATGCTTCCGGAGGATGCGCGGTCGGCCGCCAAGTCGGCGGTCGCTTCGGTCGCTTCGCTCGCCAACGTCTATTTCTGGCTCTACACGGGCGACAGCTACTTCGCGATCGACACGTCGCAACTGCCGTTGCTGCACCTGTGGTCCCTCGGCGTCGAGGAGCAGTTCTACCTGTTCTGGCCGCTCGCGCTCATGTTGCTGTATCGGTCAGAGCGTGCCGCGCGCTTTGCCGCCGGAGTCGTGGTCGTTGCGGTCGCGTCGTTCGCGCTGGGGCAGGCACTCGTCGACGCGCATCCGCAATTCGCGTACTACATGCTGCCGACGCGTGCAGGCGAGCTTGCGCTCGGCGCGCTCGTTGCCCTTGCGGTCGTCAAGCACGCCGAGACGCGCTGGCCCAAGATGCCGGCGGCTTCCCTCGCCGGCATGGGGCTGATCATGCTTCTCGCCTCGCTGTTGCTGTTGAGCGACCGCGTGAGCTTTCCCGGCTGGCTCGCCGTTCCGCCGACGCTCGGAACCGCGATGATCATCTTCGCCGGGCATTGCCGAACCAATGCCGTTTCGCGCGGCCTCGCGATGCGCGGTCTCGTCGAAATCGGCCTCGTCTCCTATTCGGCCTACCTGTGGCACTGGCCGCTCCTTGCGCTGTACCGGTATGGCTATGGTGAAATAGGGCTTGCGCCAGGCGCGACTCTGTTCCTCGCGACCATGGCGCTGGCGTGGATGTCGTACCGGTTCGTCGAGATTCCGGCCCGTCGCTCGAGAGAGCGTGCGCCGCGCGTGATCGCGCGGCAATACGTCGTTCCCGGCGGCATCGTCGTGCTGTTTGCGCTTGTCACGCTCTACCCGGCGCCGACTGGCCTGCTGGGCCTGCATTCGGACGCGTTCCGGCAGCGTTTGGCGCGCGTGCGCTTGGCGACCGCGCCGGCGCTCGCGTTCGACTGGGCCTGCCAGCGGCAGCGTCTCGCGTTGCGCGACACGCGCGACGAACGCTGCGTTCTCGGCGCACCTAAGGAAGATGAGCCGCGCGCGATCCTGTGGGGCGACTCGAATGCCGCGCACTATATTGGCATGATCGAAGTGTTCGCGAAGCAGGCGGGCTTCCGCTTTCGCAACGTCGAGGTTGGCTCCTGTCCTCCGCTGCGCTCCGATGCGCGGCGATTCGTCGAGCCCGCGCGCCAGCGTGACTGCGTCGATTCGCTGCATCTCGTCGCGCCCGTTGTCGACCGGTTCGACGTCGTGATGATGGCCGCGTCGTGGACTGCGTACCAGGCGACGTCGGGCGAGTTCCTGCCGGCGCTCTTCGAAACCGCACAGGCACTCGCTTCGTCTGGCAAGCTCGTGATCCTGATCGGCAAGGTCCCTGAGATTCCCGGCTACGACCGGCGCTGCCGTGAGAAGTCGTTGTCGTATCCGTTCCTCGCATGTCCCGAATCGGGCGTTCCGCTGGCAGCTAACATCCGGAAGGCCAACGCAGAGCTGCGCGCTTTCGCGCAGGCGACGCCGAATGTCCGCTACTTCGATGCGAACGAATATCTTTGTCCCGGCGGGACATGCAGCGCATTCGAGCCGAACGGTGAGCCCAAGTACTACGACGGCGGCCACCTAACGGCGGCGCAAAGCACGAAACTCGGGACTCGAATCCTCGCGAAGGAGGGTGTTCCCGCGCCGTTCGCATCGATTCCCGGATGGCGCACGAATACGAAAGCGGGTTCCGTCGCCGGGATGGTCGGTCGCTAACACTTCGCGAAGTAGCGTACACCGGGCAAACCGTCGAAGTGGGCATCCTGCGTCCAGAGCACCGCGTTGCCTCGCAGGGGAGTCGCGTAGACGAC
Source organism: Casimicrobiaceae bacterium (assembly GCA_035308425.1). Lineage (GTDB taxonomy): Bacteria > Pseudomonadota > Gammaproteobacteria > Burkholderiales > Casimicrobiaceae > VBCG01. The sequence continues at coordinate 25,251 of DATGGP010000048.1, forward strand.
GCTGTCGACGAGCGGAAGCCTGTACTGGAGGCTTGTCGAGGCTGCTTCCAGGGCCAGGGCAGCATCGAGGTCGATGACCTCTCCCTGCTGCATCACCGCGATGCACTGCAACGCGGAGCCTTCGTCACGCTGCTGCGCCACACGTTTTGAAAACCTCGAACAGAGTGATCGATGGCACCAGCAGATTTCGCGGTGCTTCGATCGTCCGCGCGAACTCACCGGCTCGGGGGCCGTCTGCAAAATACTCGAGCCAGGCGGACGAATCGACGACGTTCAAGCGCGGGCGTCCTCGCGGAGCACCCGTGTGTCGATCCCACGCAGGAATCCGCGAAACTTCCGCGCGGGACGCTGCGGTATCAGCTCGATCCGGTTGCCGTAGGAGACGACCTGCATCTTTTCGCCGGGCTCGAGACCGATGCTTTCGCGGACACGGCGTGGGATGACGACCTGGAATTTCGGCGACACCGTTACGACTTCCATCGCGCATTTACCGGTTTATCGATCATCGTATCGTATTACGAGCGCTCGATCGATGTCAGGCCTCGCGACGCCGAAGAGCCGTCCGTACACACCCGACGAGTCCGGCAGAAGCTAGTACTCGTACACTTTTCTCAATTCCGGAACGAACCACAATCCTCCCAGGCGCAGGCGATCCAGCTCGCGCTTTCCATCGGCCAGAATCGGCGCGCCTGGACGCATGTGGCTCGGGATTATCGTCCGCAGCTTTGGATTGTTTGTCGTCAGAAGGCGGGCGACTTGAGCAAACTCCGGGGGATCGCCGGCGAGTCCGAGAATCGCGAAATCCGGCTGGTAGAGCGAAGCATAGAGCGCGAGATCCGCGACCAGCGTGGAATGACCGTTGAAGAATATGGTGAAACCATTCTCGAATGTGATGAAGAACGAGGCGGCAGGGCCGCCATCCGCGCCCGTTGCAAGGGTGTTGTCATGGGCGCTGGGAGCGATCTTGAACGTAATCCCCTTCAAGACGAACTGATCGCCGATGCCCGCGCGGCGGAACTGCTCTTGCTTGAGTCCGTTGCCGATGAGCCAGCGTCCCAATGGAGCGGGAACAATGACCGTTGCACCCGACAGCGTGGCGATTTCGATCGGATTCCCCATGTCGTCGGTGTGAGCATTGGGAACGAGAATGAAATCCGTTCGGGCAAGATCGTTGAGCGGAACGGGTCCATCCGGGTTCGCCAGCCAGGGACTGGTAATGATCACCACGCCCTTGGGGGACGTCAGGCGATAGAACTCGTGGCCCAACCATTCGACCTTGACTTTTCCTTGCTGGGTCGCTGGCGCTTGGGCGAAGCCAGCCGATGACCCGGCCAGGCTCCAAAGAACAACGCCTGCGCCCAATAACGTGCGTGAGATGAATCGGAACATGTGTGCCCCCCGTTCCCGGTAACCGAAGGCACGCAATTTACAGGACAGCGCAACCGCCGCTGTAGTATTGGCGCCCGCCAACCACGGGAACGGGCGGCTCGGGTGAACGCGACAAAGCCAATCGACTTACGTTCGGATACGGTCACTCGTCCGTCTGCGGAAATGCGAGCGGCGATCGCCGCCGCTCCCGTCGGTGACGATCAGTACGGCGACGATCCCACGGTGAACGCGCTGCAGGAGCGCGCCGCGGCCCTGCTCGGCAAGGAAGCAGCGCTATGGTTCCCGAGCGGCACCATGGTCAATCAGGTTGCGCTGCGCACGCTCACACGGCCCGGGGACGATGTGATCGTCAGCAGCGAGGCCCATGCGGTATGGCACGAGACCGGAGGGTCGGGCGCCAACGCGGGGGTCCAGCTGACCGAGATCGGCGCGCGGGGCATCTTCACGACCGAGGAATTCGTTGCGGCGATAAAGCCACGAGACCACCCCATTTACCCACCGACGACGCTGGTCGAAATCGAGAATACGCACAATCGTTCCGGCGGCGTCATCTTTCCGCAGGACGAAGCGACGCGGATCTGCGTTCGTGCGCGGCAACTTGGCATCGCCAGCTATCTCGATGGCGCGCGCATATGGAATGTCGCAACGGCGACCGGCATTCCATCGAGCGAACTGGTGGCTCCGTTCGACCTGGTGGGTGTCTCGCTTTCCAAAGGGCTTGGAGCGCCGGGTGGTTCGCTGCTCGCCGGCCCGCGTGACATCGTGACGCGCGCGATCCGCCATCGCCGCATGATGGGTGGTGCCATGCGGCAGATTGGCATTTTCGCAGCGGCCGGCCTGTTCGCGCTGGAAAACAACATGTCGCGCCTGATCGAGGATCACGCGAACGCGCGCCTTATCGGCGAACGTCTTGCCCGCAGTCCGCGCATCGTCATCGATCCTGCAATGGTCCAGACCAACATCCTCGTATTCCGGCTTGCCCCCGACGCACCCGATGCCATGACACTCGTCGCCAAAGCGCGCGAACGCGCCGTCCTGATCAACGCCTTTGGACCACGCACCGTGCGCGCCGTCACGCACCTCGACGTATCGCGGGACGAGTGTGCGCGAGCTGCCGATATCCTGGTCGAGCTCGCCGCCAGTTCGCCAGCGTAGACCCGAGTCGGAGCGGCACCTACGCCGCCGCCTGTACCACCGGGCGCGGCATGAGCATCGACAATACATAGTACGTCACGCCCGCGATCGCGACGCCGAAGAACCAGCCGTACACGCCCCACCAGTCGGGCAGAAGCTTCGTGAAATTCGGCAGGATGCTCGAGAACAGCGCACCGATGCCCGCCGCGATGAACGCCGCGACGTTGAATCCGCCCTGGTAGCGGTATTCGCCGTTTTCGCGGTAAAGCTCGGGCACGTTCACCTCGCCCTTCGCGATCAGGTAGTAGTCGACCATGATCACGCCGAAGAGCGGTCCCATCGTCGCGCCGATGCCGCCGACGAACGTCGCGGCGCTGCCTTCCCACGGCGCGAACGGATAGAGCACGAGCGCGATCAGCGCGGCGATATAACCGCCTCTGCGAAAGTCGATCGCCTTCGGAAACACGTTCGAGAAGTCGAACGCGGGCGAGACGAAATTCGCGACGACGTTAATGCCGAGCGTCGCCACCGCGAAGGTGACCGCCGCGAGCGCCGCCAGGAACCAGCTCTCGAACTTCGCGGAGATGTGGTCGGGGTGAATCAGCACTTCGCCGTACACCTTGAACGCCGCGATGGTCGTGATCCCGGCGACGAGCGAGAAGAGCAGCAGGTTGATCGGCAATCCCCACAGGTTGCCCTTGCGCACCGTGGCCTTGTCCGGCGCATAGCGCGAGAAGTCGCAGAAGTTGAGATACAGCGCCGCGAAATATGTGATCCATGTCGCCGCCACTGCGGCAAGCGCGGCCGGCGAGCCGGGCACGCCGGGCACGCCGGCGTCCTTCGTCTTGTCGAGCAGCACGTCCTGCGGAATGCCGTGATCGAGCGAGAGTCCGCCGGCCTTGACGAAAAGGCCGATCGCGAGGATCAGCATCATCACCCACACGGCGGGCCCGGCCCAGTCCTGGAACCTTCGCACCGTCTCCATGCCCTTGCGGATCACGAGAAGCTGCAATGCCCAGACGACGAGAAAGCAGATCACCTCGAGCCCGGCATGGCCGAAAAAATGCGTGTTCGCGTTGAACGTCCTGAACGCGTCGCTTCGCGTGAGCAGCGCGACGATCGCGCCCGACGCCGCGGCCGTCTGCGCGCCGTACCAGAAGCAGGCGACGATGGCGCGCACGAGTGCCGGCACGTTCGCACCGAAGACGCCGAACGACGCGCGCGCGAGCACCGGATACGGCACGCCGGTCTTCACGCCGGCGTAGCCGACGAGATTCATCATGAAGAAGATCACGAGCGAGCCGAGTCCGATCGCGATCAGGAAATTGACGAACGTGCCGCAGAGCAGAAACAGGCTTGCCGCGAGGTAGTAGCCCCACAGGCTGTGCACGTCCGAGGTCCACACGTTGAAGAGGCTGAAGGCGCCCCACTTGCGCTCGCGCGCGGGCGCCAGATCTTCGTTGTACAGCGCAGGCGATGCGTTCGGAATGTTCATCTCGTCCTCCCGGGTAAGGTACGATCGACCGCTTGTCCGCACAGTTTAATGCGATGACGACCGAGCGGCTCTTCCGAGACGATGCGTACCTGCGCGAGACGAGCGCGCGCGTCGTGGATGTCGACGAGCGCGGCATCACGCTCGACCGCACGATCTTCTATCCGCAGGGAGGCGGGCAGGTTGGCGACACCGGCGTGCTGGTGCGCACGAATGGCGAGCCGATCGTCGTCGTCGATACGCGCAAGGGCGATGCCGACGCGATCCTGCACGTACGTACCGACGCCGCGCTTCGCCCCGAGATCGGCGAAACGCTGAAGCTCGCGATCGACTGGGAGCGCCGATATCGATTGATGCGCCTGCATACGGCACTGCATGTTCTGTCGTGTGTCGTCGTCGCGCCGGTCACCGGCGGCAACATCGCGCCCGACAAGGCGCGGCTCGATTTCGACATCGACATGAGCCTGCTCGACGCGCAGAAGATCGAGCGCGAGACGAATGCGCTCATCGCACGCGGGATCGCGACCGAAACCGTGTGGATCACCGACGAGGAGCTCGACGCGCGTCCCGAGCTCGTGAAGACGATGAGCGTCAAGCCGCCGCGCGGCGCGGGACGCGTGCGGCTTTTGCGCATCCCCGGCATCGACTTGCAGCCATGCGGCGGAACGCACGTCGCGAATATCGGCGAGATCGGCGCGATCCGCGTGCTGCGGATCAAGAACGAAGGCCGGCGCAATCGGCGCGTGGAGATCGCGCTGGCGGATTAGCCTTCGCGACGCACGATCGCGGCCAGCGCCTCGAGGACCGGCCGCTGGCCCGCGACGATCTTGCGATACGCTTCGTCGAGCGCGAACCACGCGGCGCGATCGATCTCGGGAAACGACTGCATGCGCCCCGAATGCGGCGGCCACTCGAGCTCGAACGTGTTGCTCCTGATAGTCGCGGGATCGAGGTCGCCTTCGACCGCGAACGCATGCACGGTCTTCGCGCGCGATTGATGCACGACGGGCAATGCAATCAGCGCGCTTCCGGGGTCGCGGCCAACTTCCTCCATGAACTCGCGTCGTGCGGCAATTTCGGGCGCTTCGTGCGGCCCGAACTCGCCCTTCGGAATCGACCATGAGCCCTCGTCCTTCTTCGCGAAGAACGGCCCGCCGGGATGGACGAGCAGGACTTCGATGTCCGCACCCTTGCGTTGGTACATGACGATGCCTGCGCTTCGTGCGCGTCCCATGGGTTCGATATATTGCACCGCCATGCGCTTCGTCCTCGCCTCGCGATCCTTTCCTTAACGCTCGATGCCGGCGCCGTTCGCACCCGCCTTCTGGCGCCTTCCCCGCTGCGCGATAATGGGCCGAACGACCGGTCAAAGGAGGCAACGTGACGACGCTCTACGATTTCACCGTCGACGACATCGAAGGCCGACCCGTCAAGCTCGACCGCTACAAGGGCAAGGTGCTGCTCGTCGTCAACACCGCGAGCAAATGCGGATTCACGCCGCAGTACAAGGGCCTCGAGGGGCTCTACCGCAAGTATCGCGTCAAGGGCTTGGAAGTGCTCGGCTTTCCCTGCAACCAGTTCGGCGGACAGGAACCGGGCAACGAAAAGGAGATCGCGACGTTCTGCGAGACGAACTACGACGTGACGTTTCCGATGTTCGCGAAGATCGACGTCAATGGCGACGGCACCGCGCCGCTTTATCGTTATCTCAAGCACCAGAAGCCGGGACTTCTCGGCACCGAGGCGATCAAGTGGAACTTCACGAAATTCCTCGTCGATCGCGACGGCAGCGTCGTCGCGCGCTTCGCGCCGAACGATACGCCCGAAACGCTCGAGCCCGACATCGCGAAGGCGCTTTGACTCGCACGGACGCGCGATGAAACCGTTTCGCTTCGTACGGACGGGACTCACCGTCGCGTGCATCGCATTCGCGACGATGGCGTTCGCGCAATCTCAGCCGGCGAAGACGCTGCGCGTCGCTTTTCCCGTCGCTGAAACGGGCTTCGACCCGCAGGCCGCCGGCGACGCCTACTCGAACTACGTCAATCGCGCGATCTTCGATCCGCTCTACCGCTACGACTATCTCGCGCGTCCGTACAGGATCGTGCCCAACACGGCAATTGCGTTGCCCGAGATTACCGACAACGGCAAGACGTGGACGATCCACATCCGCAAGGGCATCCATTTCGCCGACGACCCGGTCTTCAAGGGCAAGCACCGCGAGCTGACCGCCGCCGATTACGTTTACTCGATCAAGCGCATTCTCGATCCGAAGATGCGCTCGAATTCGCTGCAGATGGTCGACGGCCGTTTCGTGGGCGCGGACGAGGTCGTCGCAAAGGCGAAGAAGACCGGCACATTCGATTACGACGCGCCGATCGAGGGCTTGCAGGCGATCGACCGCTACACGCTGCGCTTCAGGCTCGCGTTCGCCGATTACGAGCTTCTGTCCAACCTCACGACGGCGTCCACCGGCGCGGTCGCACGCGAGGTGATCGAAGCGCATGCTGATGGAAGCGGCTGGGCGATGGCGAATCCGGTCGGTACGGGGCCTTATCGCCTCGCCGACTGGCGTCGCGGGCAGCGGATCGTGCTCGTTGCAAATCCCGGTTATCGCGACGAGCGTTATCCCGCGCCCGCGAGTGCCGCCGACCATGCGGTTGCCAAGGGACTCACGGGACGCAGGCTGCCGCTCGTTCCGCGCGTCGAGATCAGCATCATCGAGGAAGCGCAGCCGCGCATTCTCGCGTTCCAGCAGAAGCAGCTCGATTTCGTCGCCGTGCCGGTCAACCTGATCACGAACGTGCTGACCGACGACAATCATTTGAAGCCCGTGTTCGCGAACGCAGGCGTGCGTTTCGAGCGCGGCATTCAGCCGGCGATCAGTTACCTGTACTTCAACATGGAAGACCCGGTCGTCGGCGGCTACACGCCCGCGCACATCGCCTTGAGGCGCGCGATCTCGATGGGCTACGACGTCGGCGAAGAGATCCGTGTGCTCCGGCAGAAGCAGGGACTGCCGGCGACGCAGATCGTGCCACCCGGCATGACCGGACACGACCCGAATTACGACGGTCGGCTCAAGTACGATCCGGCAGCCGCGAAAACGCTGCTCGATCACTTCGGTTACGTCGATCGCAACGGCGACGGGTTTCGCGAGTTGCCCGACGGCAAGCCGTTCACGTTGCAGATGGGATCGGGCACGACCGAGCAGGATCGCGAGTTCGAGGAATTGTGGAAGCGCTGCCTGACGACGCTCGGCATTCGCGTCGAGTTCATCAAGCAGAAGTGGCCGGATCTGCTGAAGGCGGCGCGGCTTGGTCAATTGCAGAGCTGGCAGCTCGGCAACATCAACACGACGCCCGATGGCTTCGGCTTCTTCGGGCTGCTGTACGGCAGGAACGCGGGCTTCTCCAACCTTTCGCGTTTTGCGTTCCCCGAATACGACCGTCTCTATGAAAAGGCGCGCGCGATGCCGGATGGTCCCGAGCGGCTCGCGGTCGATCGCAGGATGTCGGAGCTCGTCAACGCGTACGCGCCGTGGGTGCTGACGGCGTTCCGCTACGAAACCGTGCTCGTGCAGCCGTGGCTTCGCGGCTACAAGTACAACCCGACGTTCCAGTTTCCGTTCGCTTATCTCGATATCGATCGGAACGGCAGTGCGGGCGAGGGCAGTCGCGAAGAGGCGTCGAACGGCGCGAGCGTTGCGCAGAACAAGCCATGAGCGAAATGGCCTATCGGCACGGCCGCCGTCGCGTCCTCGCGACCCTCGGGCTCGCGGCGCTCGCGCCGTCGCTCGCGATCGCGCAGTCGCGCACGAATGCGCAGGGACCAGTCGCGAAGACGTTGCGCGTCGCCTTTCCGGTCGCCGAGACGGGCTTCGATCCGCAGGCGACGAGCGACCTCTATTCCGATCACGTGCAGCGCGCGATCTTCGACACGCTCTACGGCTTCGATTATCTCGCCCGCCCCTACAAGCGCGTGCCGCGAACCGCGGCCGCGCTGCCGATCGTCGAGGACGGCGGGCGGACGTGGACGATGAAGCTTCGCCAGGGCATTCATTTCGCCGACGATCCGGCGTTCAAGGGTGTCGCGCGCGAGCTCACCGCGGCCGACTACGTCTACACGTGGAAGCGCCTGCTCGATCCGCGCGTGCGCTCGCCGTTCTCGTGGTATCTGCAGGGCAAGATCGTCGGCGCCGATCGGATTGTCGAGGCGGCGAAGAAGAGCGGCAAGTTCGATTACGATGCGCCGATGGAGGGCCTGGTCGCGCTCGATCGCTACACGATCCGGCTCACGCTCGAGGAGCCCGACTACATCATGTTCGGCTACATGTGCTCGAGCCCGATGTGCGCATTGGCGCGCGAAGTCGTCGAGCGCTACGGCGACGCCAACGGATGGACGATGGATCATCCGGTCGGCACCGGCCCGTTCATGCTGAAGTCCTGGCGTCGCGGCCAGCAGATCGTGCTCGCCGCGAATCCTCGTTTTCGCGAAGAACACTTTCCGCAGGCCGCCGATTCGGCGGATCGCGAGCATTTCGCGGCGCTTGTCGGCAAGCGATTGCCGCTCGTCGAGCGCATCGAGATCGCGGTCATGGAGGAGTCTAATCCGCGCCTGCTTGCGTTCGACAGCAACGCGCTCGATTACGTGAACCTGCCCCAGGAGCTCACCGATCACGTGCTCGATGCATCGAACGAATTGAAGCCCGAGTACCGCGCGCGCGGCGTCATGCTGCAGCGGCTCATACAGCCTGCCGTGCAATACGCGTACTTCAACATGCAGGACGCGACCGTCGGCGGCTACACGAACGACAAGATCGCGTTGCGCCGCGCGATCGCGATGGCGTTCGACACGGCGGAGATGATCAAGGTCGTCTACGAGGGACAGGCGCTTCGCGCGACGCAACCGATTCCGCCGGACGTTCCCGGGCACGACGATTCGCTCGACGTCGCGCCGCATTACAGTCCCGCGGAGGCGAAGGCACTCCTCGACAAGTTCGGTTACGTCGATCGCGATGGCGACGGGTATCGCGAGTTGCCGAACGGCAAGCCATTGTCGCTCGTCATGGCGTCGACACCGACGGCGCGCGATCGCGAGATCGACGAGATCTGGCAGCGGAACATGAAGGCGGTCGGGATCCGCATCGACTTTCTGAAGCAGAAATGGCCTGACCTCCTCAAGATGGGCAAGGCGGGTCAGCTCCAGTTCTGGCGCGTCGGCTGGATCAACGCATACGCGGAGGGCGACGCGTTCGCGCAACTGCTCTACGGCGGCAACATCGGGCAGACCAACTATTCGCGCTTCGATCTGCCCGCGTACGACGAGCTCTATCGCAAGTCGCGCGTGCTGCCCGACGGACCCGAGCGCAACGCGCTCTATCGGAAGATGGCCGAGCTCGTCGGTGCGTACGCGCCGTGGGCGCTGCATGTCTACACGATCGAGGACACGCTCGTTCAGCCATGGGTGCGCGGCTACAAGAAGAACGCGTACTGGGAGCATCCGTGGCAGTTCATCGACGTCGACAGCGCGCGGCTGGCCGCGAAGTAAACCAATCTGGTGTCTGACCCCAGACCGGTTTGATTGCGCGAATGCGACAGAAGGTCGCCATGAACCGCCGATCGTCCACGCTTCGCGTTGCGGCAATCGACCGAAGCACCGTACAATGCAAATCGCAATTCGCCTCGATCGCTTTCGATGACTCCGCCATGACCCATTCGACTCTCCGCCTCGCACATCCGCATTCGCGCGCGTCCGCGTGCGCGTCGATGCGCATTTGGGGCGTCGGGCGAATCGGCGCAGGCATCGACCAGGCGGTCCTGCACGCCGAAAGCTAGCTCCCGCGCGGATGTCCGCCGGGAACGGCGGACTCCGACGACCGGGAGCACATTCCCCGGCTCGAACGTTCCGCCGATTGTCGAATCGGTGGCCGCGGCTTTTTGCTTCGGTCGGAGAACAACGCATGAAACCGCTCGAACGGATCGTACGCGCGGCGCGACGCAACCTTCGCGGCCTCTGGCGCGTCGCCGATTTCCGCCGATTATGGCTGTCGCTGACCGTCACGTCGTTCGGCGCGCAGATCACGAACCTCGCGCTGCCGCTCACCGCGGCGCTTCTCTTGCAGGCGACGCCGCTGCAGATGGGCATCCTCGTCGCGCTCGAGACGCTGCCGTTCGCGCTCGTGTCGCTGCACGCGGGCGTGATGCTCGATCGCGTCCGCAAGCTGCCGGTCGTCATCGCGTCCGACGTGAGCCGCGGCTTCGCGCTTCTCGCGATCCCGCTTTGCGCATGGCGCGGCGTGCTGTCCGTCGACGTGCTCTACGCGGTCGGCTTCTTCTGCGGCGTGCAGAACGTCGTCGGCGGCGCCGCGTACCAGGTGCTGATCGTGCAGATGGCGGGACGCGAGCGGCTCGTCGAGGCGAACGCCAAGATCACGCTCGGCGAAACGTCGTCGGCGCTGATCGGTCCGGGGATCGCCGGCGGCTTGATCCAGCTTCTCACTGCACCGTTCGCGATCGCGATCGACGCGGCGGGCTTTTTCGCATCGGCACTGATGCTCCGCTGGCTCGCCGTCCCGCACGATGTGGCGCCAGCGCGCATTGCGCGAGGCTCGATCGGCGCCGAGATTCGCGAAGGCCTCGCGCTCGTCTTTCGCAACGAGACGCTCCGCTCGCTCGCGCTCGTCGCGTCGGCGTGGCAGGTGCTGCACCACATGCAGATCGCGGTGCTGATCCTGTTCGCGACGCGCGAGCTTGGCCTGTCGGCGGGCACCATCGGCCTCGCGTACATGGCGGGCGGCGTCGGCTGCGTGATCGCCGCGTCGTCCGCGGAACGACTTTCGCGACGCTTCGGCATCGGCGCGGCGATCGTCTATGGGTTGTTGCTCACCGCGTTCGGCTGGCAGGCGTTCGGCCTGATCCACGGATCGACGGCGACCGCGACGCTGCTCCTCGGCGGCGCGATGCTGCTGTTCGATTTCGGCGCGGTGCTCTACGCGATCAACTATCTCGCGCTTCGCCAGGCGCTCACACCGGACCGATTGCTCGGGCGCATGACCGCGACGATGCGCTTCGTCACCGTTGCGGTCGCGCCGCTGGGCTCGCTCCTCGGGGGCGCGCTCGCCACGGCGATCGGCCTTCGGCACACGCTCTGGGTCGTCGGCTTGCTCGGCATCGCGCTATGTCTCGTCGCGCTGCGCTTCTCGCCGGTGCGCCTGCACCGTACGCTGCCCGTGGCGGCGAGCGATTGATCGCGCTCGCCTGACCGAACGTCGAGCACGACGCGAAGCTACGCACCAGACAAAACACGAAGGAGGCTCGCGGCCGGATGTCGAGAAGGCGTTCATCGACCTCCGCGCACTTCCGATGAAGACGACGAAGCTCGACGCGCTTGGCGCAGCCGGTTTCGGCGATCGGGAAATTTTCGAAATGACCGCGTTCGCCGCGTTCAGGGCCGCATTCGCGACCGTGAACGATGCGTTGGGCGCGGGCCCGGACGTCCAACTCGCCGAAGCGCTGCCGCCCGAAGTGCGCGACGCGATCGCCTTCGGTCGACCGCTCGGCGGCTTGCGCTGAGCGACTGCCTGGCTCGTCAGCCGCCGCGGCCTTCAGCAGCCGCGGATCGACTTGCTCGTCAGGCTTTCCTCGGGCGCGATGTTGTTGCGCAGCTCGCGCGGCTCGTTCTGCTTGACGCCGGTGACAGCGAGCTTGCCCTCGGCCTCCTTCATCTGATCGGTCTGGACGCTTCCCGGGCGATTCGCGAGCCGCATTTGCTCCGGCGTGCTCGTCACGACGCTGACGCCGCTCTTGCATCCTTCCTGCTGCGCGTCGGCATTCGCGACCGCCTGCGGGCCGTTCACCGTCTCGCACGCGGCGAGCAGCAACGCGGATAGGCCGATCACGCCGATTGTCGATGCGTTCATTCGTGCGCTCCTTGAAAGTGATCCCATCGCAATGCGAACAGTCCGCCGGGCAAGCATAATCCGGCGCCGGCTTTCGCGCAAAGCCGCCGGCGGCTCGCGGTCGTAGGACCCCCACGCTTGCTGCTTCGCCGCTGCGCTGCCCCCAAGGGGGAGCAGTTCGCGCCGGGGACGGCCCTTCGCGCTCACTCCATCTGAAAGCGATAGACCGGCGGAAGCCGCAACAATTGCGTCAGCTCGTCGAGCGCCCGGCGCGTTTCGTCGAGAAGGCCGGGATCGCGAAGATCGGCCGGCGAGAGCCTGTCGCGGTAGTGCCGGGCGATCCACCGGGTGAGCGCGAGGTCGAGCGCTTCGTCGAGGAAGACGCGTCCGTTCACCGCGAGCCGCTCGGCGTCGGTCAGCGGCACGCGAAGGCGCAGGCACGCCGGACCGCCGCCGTTACGCATGCTCTGGCGCAGATCGAGCGTCAGCACTTCGCCGATCGGCGAGCCGCTTTCGACGAGCCCCTCGAGCAGGCGCGACGTGGCCGGATGGACGGCGCACTCCGCAGGCGCGACCAGCAGGAAGCGTCCGTCGGCGCGCGGCAGAAGCTGGCTGTTGAAGAGGTACGTGGCGACGGCGTCCGCCAAGGGTAATTCGTCGTCGCGCACGACGACCGCAGAGAAGCCGGGACCGACCATCGTCGCCACCGTATCGAGGACGGCCGCCTGGTCGGCGAACGCGCGCTCGTGGCAGAACAGGAACGACCCTTCGCCGACGGCGATGACATCGTTGTGAAAGACGCCGGCATCGATCGCGTCGGCGCGCTGCTGTGTGAATAGCGTGCGTGAAGGATCGAGCGCATGCGCTCGCGCGATCGCTTCGCACGCCTCGCGCGTTTGCCGCGCGGGGAAGCGAGCCGGCGCGACGCCGCCGCCAAATCCGCGCCGGCCGTAGACGAACCATTCGACGGCCGGCGCGTCGACGCTCGCGGCGAAACGCGTATGGTTCGCGGCGCCTTCGTCGGCGAGTTGCGGCGTGGCGGGCAGCGGATCGTGCACGCGGAAATGCGCTTCGCTCGCGAACATCGCGCGCAACACCCGCGTCGTGGTCGCCGATTCGATCGCGCGATGGAAGTACGTGACGAGATTCGCCGGCGTCAGGTGAACGCGGCCGTCGGCGCAGTCGGCCGACGCACTGACCGTCGCCGCATTCGCCGTCCACATCGACGCCGCCGAGCAGCACGCGGCGAGCAGCTCCGGCGCGTCGCGCGCCGCCTGCACGATCACGTCGTGGTCGCCGCCCGCGAAGCCGAGTGCACGAAGCGCATCGATGTCGGGACGCTCCTGCGGCGGCAATACTGCCTGCGGGTATCCGCGCGACGCGAGCGCGCGCATCTTCGCGAGTCCCTGCAGCGCCGCTTCGCGCGGATTCGAGATCTGCTGCGCGTTGCGCTCCGCGGCGAGATTGCCGTGCGCGAGGCCCGAATAGTTGTGCGTCGGGCCCGGGAGGCCGTCGAAGTTCGCCGAAGCATTCATCATCGATCTTTCGGCGACAACGGCACGACGCGTACGCTGTCGCCTTCGTCCAGTCGAAGCGCTTGCGCAGCGTACGGCATCAGCGGAAAGCGATCGATGCGCGACGGCGCGGCGGCGACGAGCGCGCGCCAATCGGCGAACTTGCGATTGCAGACGAGCCACAGCACGTCGTCGGTCAGGCTGTCCGGCACGGGGTCCTCTTCGCCGAGCGTGCACGGCATCACGCTCGCGCGGCGCACCGCGTCGATGTTGTCGCGCGTGCATTCCACCGTCGGCCCGGCGTCGAAGATGTCGACGTAGCCTTCGTAGCGAAAGCCTTCCTGCTCGAGCATCGCGCGCGCAGGCAGCGTGTCGGCGTGGACGGCGCCGATCGCCTCGCGCGCCAATGGAGGCAGCAGGTTCACGTACACCGGGTGCTTGGGCATCAGCTCGGCGATGAACGATTTCTGTCCGGTGCCGGTCAAGTAATCCGCACGGGAGTACTCCATTGCGAAGAAATGGCGTCCGAGTCCTTCCCAGAACGGGCTCGACCCGTCGGTCTCGAGGCGCCCGCGCAACTCGGCGAAGATCTTGTCGGCGAAAAGACGCGCGAACTCGGCGATGAAGACGAGGCGGCTCTTCGCGAGCAGCGCGCCGTTCTTGCCGATGCGATAGCGCTCGTCGAGGAACAGCGAGCAGAGCTCGCTGTGGCCCGTGTGGTCGTTGCAGAGGAAGAGCGTGGGCGTTGTCGTATAGACGTCGAGCGTGCGCGATGCGTGGACGAGGGTGCCGACGTGATAGTTGTACCAGGGCTCGTTCAGCCCGACCGCCGCTTCGATCGCACTGATGCCGACGACGCGCTCGGGTTGCGCATCGCTCGCTTCGACGAGCACGAACATGTAGCACGCGTCCTTGCGATCGGCGGCGTCGGCGAACGATGCGAGCGAGCGCTCGATGCGCGCGAGCAATCGGTCGCGGTTCGCGGGCAGCGTCGTGAGGCCGGCGCCGGTGCGTTCGGAGAGCGCGAGCACCGCCGGCAGATCATCGCGCGCGATCGGCCGGACGAGGAACATCGTTCACGTAAATCGGTGCCAGAGATGCATTTCCCGGCGCCGCCGTCGCGTATCGTGACGTCCGTTCGGGAAATGCATCTCTGGCACCGATTTACGCAAGCGCGCGGTTCACCGCGCTCTCGAGCCGCGCGAGTCCTTCGAGAATCTCGTCGAGCGAAATGACGAGCGACGGCGCGATGCGCACGACGTCGGCGCCTGCCATCAAAACGAGCAGGCCCGCGTCGCCCGCGGCCTTCATCACCTCACCCGCCTTGCCGCGCCACGGCTCGTCGAGCTCGCATCCGATCCACACGCCTTCGCCGCGCAGATCGCGGAACATGCGCCGGCGCGCGTTGATCGCGCGAAGCCCTTCCATGAACAGCGCATGGCGCGCCTTGACGCCGTCGAGCACTTCGGTCGTGTTGATCACGTCGAACACCGCACCGGCGACCGCGCACGCGAGCGGATTGCCGCCGTACGTGGTGCCGTGCACGCCGACCGAGAACGCGCTCGCGACCTCGGCCGTCGTCAGCATCGCGCCGATCGGAAAGCCGCCGCCCAATCCCTTCGCGCTCGTCAGGATGTCGGGCACGATGCCCTTCTGCATGTACGAGAAGAGCGCGCCGGTGCGGCCCATGCCGCTCTGGATTTCGTCGAGGATCAGCAAGGCGCCGCGATCGCTGCAGAGTCTGCGCGCGGCCTGCAGGTACTCCGGTGTGCCCGGCATCATGCCGCCTTCGCCCTGCATCGGTTCGAGAATCACCGCGCAGATTTCATCCCCGTGCGCGGCGAACTCGGCTTCGAGCGCAGCGACGTCGTTGTAGCGAAGATGCGTGATGCCTTCCGGGGTGGGACCGAAGCCGCTCGCGTATTTCGCCTGTCCGCCGGCGGTGACGGTGAATAGCGTCCGACCGTGAAAGGCATTGAGCGTCGAGACGATGCGCGTGCGCTTCGCACCATGATGATCGTGCGCGTAGCGGCGCGCGAGCTTCAGCGCCGCTTCGTTCGCTTCCGCGCCGGAATTGCAGAAGAACACGCGCTCGGCGAACGTCGCGTCGGTGAGCCGCTTCGCAAGCCGCAGCGCGGGCTCGTTCGTGAACCAGTTCGAGACGTGCCAAAGCGTCTTCGCCTGGGCCTCGAGCGCGCGAACCATCGCCGGATGGCAATGGCCGAGCGACGTGACCGCCACGCCGCTCGCGAAGTCGATGTACATGCGGCCGTTCTGATCCCACACGCGCGAGCCCTCGCCGCGCACCGGGATGAACGTTGCCGGCGCGAAGCACGGCACCATCACCTGGTCGAACAGCGCGCGCGTGACGGGCATCGTCGCCGCGTCGGGATGCGGCGTGGTCGCGTCGCGGCGCGACGTGGCGGCGACGAGCGCTTCCGCGCCGGGAGAAAGCGGCATCGAGGTCAGCCGGCCGCCGCGACGACTTGCATCTCGACGCGATAGTCGGGGTTCGCGAGCCGTGCTTCGACGGTCGCACGCGCGGGCGCTTCGCCCTTCGGCACCCACGCTTCCCAGACGCCGTTCATCGCCTTGAAGTCGCTCATGTCGGCGAGGTAGATCGTCGTCGAGAGGATCTTCGTCTTGTCGGTGCCCGCTTCACCGAGCAGCCGGTCGATTTGCGCGAGCACCGAGCGCGTCTGCGCTTCGATGTCGGCTTTCGGATCCTCGGCGACCTGGCCCGCGAGATAGACGAGGCGGCCGTCGGCCGGCGGCTTGTAGATCACGAGTTGCGAAAGGCGCTTGGCGACGTTGCGGCGTTCGATCGTCATCGTTATCGTAGGATCGACACACGAAAGGTTAGTTTAGTCGAAATTGACCGGTCGCCTCGCCCTCTTCATCGCTTCGCTGTTGATGGCGCTCGCCGTCGCGCTCGGCGCGTTCGGTGCGCACGCATTGAAGGCGCGTCTTTCTGCGGACATGCTCGGCGTCTGGCAGACCGGCGTGACCTGGCACGCGTGGCATGCGCTCGGGCTTCTTCTCGCCGGCTTGCTGCTGCTGCGCGCGCCCGACAATGCGCCGCTGCGCATCGCAGCGTGGCTGTTCATTGCCGGCATCGTGCTGTTCGCCGGCAGTCTCTATCTGCTCGCGCTCGGAGCGCCGAAGGCGTTCGGCGTGATCGCACCGATCGGCGGGCTTGCGTTCATCGCCGGATGGATCGCGTTCGCGATCGGCGTTTTTCGCTTGTGAAACCAGTCCGGTGTCTGACCCCAGACACTGGTGCGCTGCTCGCTAATCGATATGCGCGCCGCTCGCCTTGACCACCTTCGCCCACTTGATCGTCTCCGCGTCGATGTGGTGTGCGAAGTCCTCGGGTGAGCCGCCCGCGGCGATCGCGCCCTGCGCGAGGAGCTTGTCCTTCGCGTCCTGCGTCGCGAGCCAGCTCGCGATCGCGCCGTTGAGTTTCGCAATGATCGCGGGCGCCGTGTGCGCGGGCGCGAGCACGCCGAACCACGACGATGCCTCGAATCCGGGCAATCCCGATTCGGCGAGCGTGGGCAGATCGGGCAGCGTCGCCGAACGCGTCGCGCTCGTCACCGCAAGCGCGCGAAGCTTGCCCGCCTTGATGAACGCGAGCGACGAGGGCAGGTTGTCGAACATCAATTGCACTTGTCCGCCCATCAAATCGGTGAGCGCCGGTGCGCTTCCCTTGTAGGGGACGTGCGTCATCTCGATGCCCGTCATCGTCTTGAAAAGCTCGCCGGACAGGTGGATCGACGTGCCGTTGCCCGACGACGCGAAGTCGAGCTTCCCGGGATTCGCCTTTCCGTACGCGATCAACTCCTGCACCGAATGCACGGGCAGCGACGGATTGACGACGAGCACGTTCGGCACGCCGGCGACGAGGATCACCGGCGAGAAGTCCTTCACGTGGTCGTACGGCATCTTCTGGTAGAGGCTCGGATTGATCGCATGCGTGCCGACGGTGCCCATGAGCAGCGTGTAACCGTCGGGCGGCGCTTTCGCGACGAGATCCGAGCCGATGTTGCCGCCGGCGCCCGGGCGGTTGTCGACGATGACCTGCTGGCTCCACGCCTGCGAGAGCCTTTGCGCGACGGCGCGCGCGAGGATGTCCGTGGTGCCGCCCGCCGGGAAGGGGACGACGAGGCGAATCGGCCGCGACGGGTAGCTGTCCTGCGCGATGGCAAAGGGTGCGAGCGTTGCGAACACGAGTGCGACAACGAAACGGACGACGCGATTCATGGTGTACCTCCTTGCGGAACCGACTGCGCGTTGCTGCGTGTCAATCCACTTTGGCGCCCGACGCCTTCACGATCCGCGCGTACTTGACGAGCTCGCGGTCGATGAATTGGGCGAATTGCGCCGGCTCATCGGGCGCGGCCTGCGCACCCTGCGCGGCGAGACGCTCGCGCATCGCAGGTGCCGAAAGAATCTTCGTCACGCCGGCATTCCATTTCGCGATTACATCCGGCGGCGTGCCGGCAGGCGCAAGCAGCCCGAACCACGTCGAGATGTCGAAGCCGGGCACGCCCGCTTCAGCCATCGTCGGCAACTCGGGTGCAAGCTTCGAGCGCTCCGCCGTGGTGATCGCAAGCGCACGCAGCTTGCCCGCCTTCACCTGGCTCATCGCGCTCGCGAGGTTGTCGAACATGAGTTGCGTGTCGCCGGCGAGAAGCGCCTGCATCGCCGGTGCCGCACCCTTGTACGGCACGTGGACCATGTCGATGCCAGCGTCCACCTTGAAGAGCTCGCCGGCAAGATGGCCCGCGCTGCCGATGCTGCCGGAGCCGAACGACAGCTTGCCGGGATGCGCTTTCGCGTAGGCGATCAGCTCCTTCACCGAGCGAATGGGTAGCGAAGGATTGACGACGAGCACGTTCGGGGTGATCGCGACGAGCGTGATCGGCGCGAAATCCTTCCTAGCGTCGTACGGCATCTTCGGATAAAGACTCGGGTTGACCGCATGCGTCGACAGCGCGCCCATGACGACCGTGTAGCCGTCCGCGCGCGATTTCGCGACGTAGTCGGCGCCGATGTTGCCGCCCGCGCCCGGCTTGTTGTCGACAATGACGCTTTGTCCCCACGCGTCGGTCAGCTCGTTCGCGATTTCGCGGCCGATGACGTCGAGCGGACCGCCCGGCGGAAACGGCACGACGAGCTTGACGGGCTTGGTCGGAAACGTTTGCGCGGCGACCGGCAATACCGCACCCGCGACGACGAGCGCGGCGAGCAGCGCGATAACGCGCATCCCGCTATTGTGGCGAAACATTCGAGACGATCCGATCGGAACGAAAGCGGGGCAGTTTAGCAAGCGCCGTCGAGACGCCTGGCCCCCATTTCCGACCCGGTGGGTCGGTTTTGCAATAGAATCGCACCCCGAAGTCAGGCGGATACGGCTTATCACATTTATTGGAGGAAACATGACGCATCGTCCGAAGCGCTTCGCCCGCATCGTGGCCGCGCTGGCGCTGGTCTGCACCGCGACCGCGGCCCAGGCGGCCACCGAGATCGTGTGGTGGCACTCGATGACCGGCAAGCTGAACGATATCGTCGACGAGATCGCGAACAAGTTCAACGCGTCGCAATCGGATTACAAGGTCACGCCCGTCTACAAGGGCCAGTACGACGAGTCGATGACCGCGGCGATCGCCGCTTACCGTGCCGGCAATCCGCCGCAGATCGTGCAGGTGTTCGAAGTCGGCACGGCGACGATGATGGCGGCCAAGGGCGCGGTGATGCCCGTTTACAAATTGATGGAGCAGAACCACGAGCCGTGGAATCCGAAGGGCTTCCTCGGGGCCGTATATTCGTACTACGCCGATACGTCGGGTCACCTGATCTCGATGCCGTTCAACAGCTCGACGCAGGTGCTCTACGTCAACGACGACGCGTTCAAGAAGGCCGGGCTGAATCCCGAAAATCCGCCCAAGACCTGGGAGGAAATGGCGCCCGCGATGGAGAAGCTCAAGGCTTCCGGCGCCCCGTGCGCCTTCACTACGGGCTGGCAGTCGTGGGTGCAGCTCGAAAGCTTCAGCGCCTGGCACAACGTGCCGTTCGGGACATTGCAGAACGGCTTCGGTGGCCTCGGCACGCGCCTCGAGTTCAACGGTCCCGTGCAGGTGATGCACATCAACAACCTGGCGACCTGGGCGAAGAAGGGCCTGTTCACCTACAAGGGCCGCAAGGACGAGCCGCTCGCCGCGTTCACGAGCGGCGAATGCGCGATGATCACCACGTCGTCCGGCTCGTACGCGAACATCAAGGCGAACGCCAAGTTCAACTGGCGCGTCGCGACGCTGCCGTACTACGCGAGCGTCAAGGGCGCGCCGCAGAACACGATCATCGGCGGGGCGACGCTTTGGGTGCTGAACCAGAAGAACAAGGACATGTACAAGGGGATCGCGAAGTTCTTCACGTTCCTGTCGTCGCCCGAAGTCCAGGAGAAGTGGCACGAGGACACCGGCTACGTGCCGATCACCACCGCCGCGTACGATCTCGCGAAAAAGAAGGGTCTCTACAAGGAGCGTCCGGGCTTCGACATCGCGATCAAGGAGCTCACGAACAAGCCGCCGACCGCCAACTCGAAGGGCGTGCGCTTCGGCAACTTCGTGCAGATCCGCAACATCAACGACGAGGAGCTCGAAGCCGTCTGGAGCGGCCAGAAGACCGCGAAGCAGGCGCTCGACTCGGCGGTCGCGCGCGGCAACGAGCAGCTCGAGCGGTTCCAGAAGGCGAACGAGTAGCGTTTCGCACGCGAAGATGATTCCCCGCCGCGTACGCGGCGGGGACGGCGAGCAGCGGATCAGCGAAGATGGAAAAGCGGGTCGTCTTCCACTCGCCGTGGCTGCCGTACGCGCTCGTCGCGCCGCAGCTTCTGATCACGCTGGTCTTCTTCTTCTGGCCCGCGATCCAGGCGCTCTATCAGTCGCTTCTGATCCAGGACGCGTTCGCATCGAAGACGCAGTTCGTCTGGTTCGACAACTTCATCGCGCTGTTCCACGATCCGCGCTATCTCGCGTCGTTCCGCGTGACGGCGGTTTTTTCGGCGCTCGTCACAGTGATCGGGCTTTCGCTCGCGCTTTTGCTCGCGGTCTTTGCCGATCGCGTCGTGCGCGCGGCGGGCGTCTACAAGCTGCTGTTGATCTGGCCGTATGCGGTCGCGACGGCTGTCGCGGCGGTGCTGTTCGTATTCCTGCTCAATCCCACGCTCGGGATCATCACGCACCTGCTGCGCGCGCTGGGTTTCAACTGGAACTATCTGCTGAATCCGCGCCAGGCGCTCGCGCTGATCGTGATCGCTGCCGTGTGGAAGCAGATCAGTTACAACTTCCTGTTCTTCCTTGCCGGCTTGCAGTCGATCCCGAAATCGCTCATCGAAGCGGCGGCTATCGACGGCGCGGGTCCCGCGCGCCGTTTCTGGACGGTCGTGTTCCCGCTGCTTTCGCCGACGACGTTCTTCCTGCTCGTGGTCAACATCGTCTATGCGTTCTTCGACACGTTCGCGATCGTCGACGCGGCGACGAGCGGCGGGCCGGTGCAAGCGACGTCGATCCTCGTGTTCAAGGTGTACCAGGACGGCGTGCAGGCGCTCGACCTCAGCGGCTCGGCCGCGCAATCGGTCGTGCTGATGGCGATCGTCATCACGCTCACGGTGATCCAGTTCCGCTTCGTCGAGCGCAGGGTTAATTACTGATGGTCGAGCGTCGCCCTCTCGGAGCGGTGGTCAGCCACCTGGTCCTGATCGCCGGGGTGGCGATCATCGCGCTCCCGCTTTACGTCGCGTTCGTCGGTTCGACGCTGTCGTTCGACCAGGTGACGAGCGTGCCGATGCAGATGACGCCAGGAACGCATCTCATGGACAACTACACCGCGGTGCTGACGAAGGGCAGCACGGCAGGCTCGAAGGCGCCGGTCGAGCGGATGATGGTGAACAGCCTGATCATGGCGCTTGGCATCGCCATCGGCAAGATCGCGATCTCGATCATCTCCGCGTTCGCGATCGTCTACTTCCGCTTCCCGCTGCGGACCACGTTCTTCTGGATGATCTTCGTCACGCTGATGCTGCCGGTCGAGGTGCGCATCCTGCCGACGTACAAGGTGGTCGCCGAGCTCGGCATGGTGGATACCTATTGGGGGCTCACATTGCCGCTGATCGCGTCCGCCACGGCGACGTTCCTCTTTCGCCAGTTCTTTCTGACCGTGCCGGAGGAGCTTGCCGAAGCGGCGCGCATCGACGGCGCCGGGCCGATGCGCTTTTTCTTCGACATCCTGTTGCCGCTGTCGCGCACGAGCATGGCCGCGCTTTTCGTGATCATGTTCATCTACGGCTGGAATCAGTACCTGTGGCCGCTGCTCGTCACGACGCGCGAGGACATGTACACGGTCGTGATCGGCATCAAGCGGATGGTCGCCGGCGGCGATACGCTGATCGAATGGCAGAAGGTGCTCGCGACCGCGATGCTCGCGCTGTTGCCGCCCGCGATCATCGTGCTCGCGATGCAACGGTGGTTCGTGAGGGGGCTCGTGGATGCGGAGAAGTAAATGGTGCCAGAGATGTATTTGTAAATGGTGCCAGAGATATATTTGTTAATGGGTGCCAGACATCGCGACAATGTATTCGCGAACAATCGCGGCACCGACCTGAGCAGCGCCCGCAAACAATCTCGGGCACAAGTTTTCGCACCAACTTCGAAATACATCTCTGGCACCCATTAGAAATACATCTCTGGCACCAATTATGGCCACTGTCGATCTTCGCAACGTCCGCAAGAGCTACGGCAGCCTCGAGGTCATCCACGGCATCGATATGCGCGTCGCCGATGGCGAGTTCATCGTCATCGTCGGGCCGTCCGGTTGCGGCAAGTCGACGCTGCTTCGGATGGTCGCCGGTCTCGAAGCGATCACGGGCGGCGAGATCGCGATCGGCGGGCGCGTCGTCAACAATCTCGAGCCCAAGGACCGCGACATCGCGATGGTGTTCCAGAACTACGCGCTCTATCCGCACATGAGCGTGTACGGCAACATGGCCTACGGCCTGCGCATTCGCGGTCTTGCGAAATCGCAGATCGACGAGCGCGTCAAGCGCGCCGCGGAGATCCTGGAACTCGGGCCGCTGCTTTCGCGCACGCCGCGCCAGCTTTCGGGCGGCCAGCGCCAGCGCGTGGCGATGGGACGCGCGATCGTGCGCGAGCCGGCGGTGTTCCTGTTCGACGAGCCGCTGTCGAACCTCGACGCCAAGCTTCGCGTGCAGATGCGCTTCGAGATCCAGAAGCTGCACCGGCGCCTGTCGACGACGAGCCTCTACGTTACGCACGACCAGGTCGAGGCGATGACCCTCGCGCAGCGCATGGTCGTGATGAACGCCGGCCGCGCCGAGCAGATCGGCTCGCCGATGGAGGTCTACGAGAACCCGCAGACGATGTTCGTCGCCGGCTTCATCGGCTCGCCGTCGATGAATCTCCTCAACGGGACGATCCGCGTGAACGGCTCGCCGAGCTTCGAAATCGAGGGCGGCGTCCACCTGCCGCTGGCGTGGGCGCCTGCCGGCTCCAACGGCCGCCGGGCGATCTACGGGATCAGGCCCGAGCATCTCGTCCTGAGCGGGACCGAGGG
>DATGGP010000049.1:0-33079 GCA_035308425.1 Casimicrobiaceae bacterium
CCGTCGCTGCGATAAGTGATCGTGCCCCCGGCCATCGAGGAGAGCTGTGTGTTTACGGC
Source organism: Casimicrobiaceae bacterium (assembly GCA_035308425.1). Classification (GTDB taxonomy): domain Bacteria; phylum Pseudomonadota; class Gammaproteobacteria; order Burkholderiales; family Casimicrobiaceae; genus VBCG01. Next base: position 60 of record DATGGP010000049.1, read on the forward strand.
ATCGTGCTGCCGCAGCACCGCGCCTCCGCCGGAAAGCTGCACCACCCATCCGTTCTTCCAGTCACCCGAGTTGGGGACGATATCGACGTTCGACGCTCGCTTGATCGCTTCGCTGCGCGTGTAGTAGAGCGCCGTCTGCAGATCGCTCGTGGCGCTGCGGACGTTTTCGGCCAGGATCATCTGCTGCATCGCCGGCGCGGCAAGCTTCGCGAGAATGCCGACAATGGCGACGGTGATCATCAACTCGATCAGCGTGAAGCCGCCTCTCCGCGGCGTTGTCAGTTGGACCATTTCGCACTCGGCGTCTTGTTGCCATTGCTGTCGAGGCACAGATTGCCGTCGCTAAGTTGCGATCCTTGCGCGGTTGCCTGCAGGGAATAAGCCGGGCCTTGCAACGCGTTCGCGGTTCCAGTGCAATCGGTCCCTGTCGCACCGACGGCAACGAGCGTGATCGTCGAGAAGTCGTAATACGGCGCGACATCGGTCGAAACCTGGTATCCCAAAGCGGCCAACGTGCTCGCGTAGGCGCGCTGATCGATGCGGTACTGCTCCTCGCGATTCGCGATGTCCTGGAGGGCCTGCTTCGCCTGCGACCGGTTCGTGCGCATCACGTAGTTGTTGTACGACGGCAACGCGATGGCCGCGAGAACGCCGACGATCGCGACGACCATCATCACCTCGAGCAGCGTGAATCCCCGTTTGCGTTTCACGAACATGTGTGATCCCTCTCCCTTTGCGATGCGAAGTGTAAGCGCCTGAATTAGCGAAAAAACGAACGATCGACGGACGGGCGAACCACGGCGACGGGCGTACCGGTGCTTTTTGCGCGGTTGCAATCCCGAAAACGGCAGACGGCGCCGTCCGTCCGCCGCGGCCTACCGGTTCCGAATATTCGGTGGCCGATCGCCGACGAGCGGTACACCGAGACGCGTTACTGCGCGGGACGGAGCGGCCACGCGCCGCGCGTGAATCGCAGCGCGAGAAATCCGTTGTCCTGACAGGTCGTCAGCAGCGTCGACGACTTCGCATCGAATCGTGACTGCGCCGAGCAGTGATCCGGACGGCCGTTCGCGCTCGTCCGATTGTTCTGCGAACCCGGGCTTGGCGAAGTGACCGAGGATGGAACCAAGTACGCGATCTCCTTCGGCTTGCCTGGATCGCGGATGTCGAAGACGCGGATGCCCGACTCGAAATAGCCGCATGCGAGCGTGGTCGCATTGCTCAGATCGTCGACGCTGCAATAGTGACTGCCATAGGTGAAACCAGCGAGACCCACGAGATCCGGCAACACCTTGCTGCAGTTGCGCGCATCGTCGATTTCGAGCATCAGCTCCGAGACGATCTTCGGATGCGCGGCGTCCGCGATGTCGATGATTCTCGCCATGCTCCACGGCGCGAGTCCCGCGTTGCACGCCGCCGACCAGCCGTTCGCATTGCTTTCGCCGGCACCGCCCTCGTCGGTTGCAACGAGGTAGTCATGGTCGCGAATGCGAATCGGAATCACTTGATGGCTGCCGCTGCCATCGCCCCAGACGAGCGAGCCGATCACCTTGACTTGCGGATTCGGTTTTCGCGCCTGGACGTCGCTCACGTCGGCGATGACGATGCCGTTGGTGAGACCTGTTTCGCTCGTCGATGCGGCCGCAGCCCCTTGCCCATACAGCGTGAAGTACGCGCGATTGCCGTCGCTTGCGATCGCAAGTCCGCTCGTTCGCTGGTTCGACGGCATCGACCATTCGGCGAGCACTTTCGGCTTCGCGGGGTCGCTGATGTCGATCGGGTAGATCGTACCGGCGCGGAGGTTGGTCGCGTAGTAGGTGAGACCGTCGGGCGAGAAGTCGCCTTCGTTCACGCGCTCGTCCGATTTCGCGGGAGGCCGGCCAGGCGCTTCGGACGAGACGAGCTTTGGTGCGCGGCAATCGGTCGAGACGTCGTAAATGTCGAGATCGACACTTTTCGCGTTGACCGCGTTGACTGCGATCAGCAGTTGTCGACGTGCGTTGACCTTCAACGACTCCAACGGATCGAGCATCGCCGGCGTATCGAGATAGGCGGTCGGCGCGGGCTTCGCGGGATCCGTCGCATCGATCACGACCACGCCCGGATGCGCGCGGTTGGCGGTCGAAGGCGCCGTGTCGTAATACGCGCAGACATGGCTCGCCTTGTCGACGGCGAACGCCACCTGCCAACCGGCGCCTTCCCCGCGGCTTTGGCCGACGAGATCGAGATCGCAGTTGAATCCGTGAAAAAAGCCGGGACTGCGCAGCGTCGCCGGCACCTCGCCCTGCAACGCGGTTTCCGGATGATCGCCGCTGCCGCATGTCGCTTTGGCAACCGGCTGACCGCGAACCGCCGCAGGCGCCTCGTTATGCGTGCCACTACAGCTTGCAATGATGGGGATTAGACACCCGGCGACGACCAGGGCGCGTCGCGCTCGACTCATCGCGTCGCGACCGGACGGCACGACGGAATCGGCGGGCGGGGCCGAGCACCGTTTCGAGCAGCGGCCTATGGAGCGACGAGTTCGCGTAGCCGTTAACTCAGGCTGCGATCTGCTCGTACGAGAACCGCGGAATGCCGGCGCGCTGTGATGCATGCTCGATCGTAACGGCGCAAATGTTTCCGCCAGCGTCAACGTCGAGAATCGTGTTCTCGTCCAAGTCGCGCGTCTCGGCCACGGGTGCTTCTCGAAATTCGATGAGAAGAGTATCCGTGGCAGCAAAGTACCGAATCCTCATGGTGTGAACCTTCGATCGAAAAAAGCGTCGTGGACGGTCTCGCCGTCGGCCAGCAGGATCACGCGCAAGTACCGATCGTGCATCTCCGGCACCTGGACCCAGCGGCGGATCCTTCCATCGGCTTGAACCTGCTCGCGCATCGGAGTTCGGATGGCACCGCTCTATCCATTCGTCGCGAATGATCGCGCGATCGGGCCGCCTGCGTAGAGCGGCGAAATAAGCGGTCACCTTCACATGGCGAATGTAGCAAATACCGCAAGGCGACGAGCTCCTGACGTGTCGGTCGCCAAACCCGGTGGATTGCGCGCGAAGGCAACGAACGCAACATCATGAGACCTCCGCCACCTTACGATCGTCCAGCCTTCGCGTTCCGAATCGCTGGCGACGACGCCGCTGCCCGCACGCGGTCGAACTCCTCGCCGCAGAACTGAAGCTTGTCCCCGTCCCTCACGTACGTCATCCGCGGGCAAAGCGCCGCGAGCGGTCCGGTCACGTCGAGCGTATCGCCATCGAGCTTGCCGATGTAGTCGCCGCCGAGAAATCCGTTCGGGTTGGAAATCGCGATCCGGTACGTGTCGTCCTGCCGAGCGATCCGGAATTGCGATCGCCAGCTCTTCCATTCGCCCGCGAGCGCGGGTGGCGCTTCGGCATTGCGCATCCGAAGCGCCGCGCTGATTCCAATGGCCAGCGCGATCGCAACCGAGATGGCGACGGCGTACCGCTTCACTACCTCGCGCCCGGAATCGGGGGATTGGGTGGAATGGGACCGGTCCAGCGCAACACGGTGAGACCGCCGCCGTTGCCATCGGTCATGTAGACCAGCCCCGTCGTCGGATCCTGGAACTCCTCGCGCGAATGGCGAAACACCGGCGTGAAAACGCCGCCGCCGCACGACTTGGTGAATTCGCCGCAGACGTACGGCGGCGAGTAGTAGTAGCCGATCTCGCGCGGCTCGTACGGATTGGAGAAGTCGATCGCGCGCATGCCTTCGTTGTACCAGGTGACGAAGAAGAGGCTTGGCGAGCGATAGCTTTGCCACGGCAAGTGGCTCGTCAGGCTGCCACCCGGCGGACAGATGAACTCCTCCTTGGTGAAGTCGTACACGTCGGTCGTGTGCGGGATGCGGAATGTCGAAATGACTTGCGGGTTCGACAGATCCGAGATGTCCATCACGCGACCGAATCCGGCGGGACAGCCGAAGAGCTCGTCGGTGTTGATGACGAGCTTCGGCACCGAATCAGGCTTCGGCAGCACCGGAATCGAGCTGTGTGCGGCGCCGAAGTTCTGGCCGCTGTATGGCGGAACATAATCGAGTCGGGAGATCTGCTTCGGATGCGCGCGATCGCGAACATCGAGGATGATCATCCCGGCGTCGCGATACGCGATGTAGAGCTTGTCCTTGTCGTAGAAGATCTCGTGGCACCAGATCATCTGCGGCGTGCCGTCCGGATTGGCGCCGGCATCGGTCGGGCCGTAGGGTTCGCCCATCTCCTGTCCGGGTACATGCCACGTTCCGACCTGCACGGGATGCGTCGGATCGTTGTAATCGATGATCACGACCTCGTGGTTCTGGAAGAAGCCCTTGCCGGGATTCTTCTTCGATTTGGGCGTCGTCGCGCACACGTACGCATAGCGATCGTCGATGTCGAAGCCGTGCGTCGCGCCGTTTTCTTCGGTCACGATGTAGCCGAGCTCCTTCGGCTTGCTCGGATCGGACACGTCGGTGAACGACACGCCGGCCTGGATCGGTCCGTTGGGCTGGTTGGGGTTGTCCTTGCTCGAATCATGCGCGCCGACAAGGATGTGCTTGCGATGGTTGACGCGCACATACACGCAGCGCGTGCCCGGCCGACACGGGATGAACGCGAGCGGCTTCATGTTCAGCGGATCGTGCACGTCGGCGATCAGCGTGCCGAAGAGCGTCGGCGGTCCGTTGTAGCCACCGAGATAGGCGATGCCGTCGTAGACGCGAACGCCGTTGAAGCCGGCGCCGAGTCCGTGCTGTTTCGCGAAGGGCGAAAGCCAGGGCCCCTTGAAGTAGTCGTGCCCGACCACCTCGAAGTTGAGGCTGCGCGAATACTGGCGCGTCTGCTCGAGCGTCAAGTCGAACACGTCGACGCCGGACGGCAGCACGGGCTCGGGGATATGCGCGCCACCGCCATAGCCACCGAACGCTTCGATCGGCTCGCCGTGCTCGGCCGTCGCGTCACGCATTTGCGCAGCGACGTTCAACGAGACAGACAACGACAACAACATCGCGGATGCGCCAAGGCACGCGCGCACGCTTCTCCCTGCGTTCATCTTGTGAATTCCTCCTTGATGAAATGCGGCTCGCGCCGCCGTGGTCACTGCACCGTCACCTGAATCGTCGCGCTCATGTCGGGACCATGCGAATGCTCGAGGCCGTCGGCGAATTGCAGCGTCAGCGTGTAGTTGCCGGGCGGCAGCGATACTTCGCCACGGCTTTCGCCGTTATCGAAATGGATGTGTTGCTCGTCGGCGGGGATCGCGATGCCTTCCGCCACCGGCTCTTCATTGATCAGGAGATCGTGATGACCCATGTTCTCCGGCACGCGTCCGGCCGGCACAGCCTTCACTTCGACGCCTTCCGCGCCGAAAATCACCTGGAACGGGCTCTTGACCGTCGAATGGTTGAGCGGCTTGATGAAGAAAGCGCGCGCCCCCTGGTCGCAGGAATCGGCGGAGGAGGAGGCGAGGGCGACGGCGAATCCCGCGAGCGATGCGACCGTTACCGAAACCGCGCGTCGCATTGGTCTTTTGTCATTCGATGGGCGAAAGGCATGTGCAATGTCGAAAAAGCGAAAAAGGGGCCAGGCTCGATTTACCGTGAAAAAGGGCCAGGGTCGGTTTACCCGCGATTTACCCGAAAATCGAGCCTGGCTCCTTTTTCGCTCCGCAGCCGCAGCAAGATCGGACAAGGATCGGCCGGTATGTTGCGCATAACGGTCGAGCTTGGCGCGAAGCTCGGGCGACTGGGAAGCGAAAGTTCGCCGGGGTCGGTTGTTGCCATGCCTCTTGCCAAGACAATTCGAGGTAACGGGTTGTATCAGCCTATCACCGCGCCGACGACTGTCAAATGGCGAGGGAGCATCGACGGCAACGAAGGACCTGCGCAAGCTCCGATGTGCCATTCAAGCTGCTTTTCGGCCTGTTTCGGCGGTATCGGGAACCAGCATCGATATCGATGTTGGCCCGATAGCTTGAAGCGCGCTCCCTCGATAAGCTGGTCCGCAGACCCCGAGAAAGTGAGTGGCCTCGTCTTACGGTGACCGACGGTTCGCATTACCAGTGCCATAGGCGTCGTCAGGCGACAAATACCATGCTTCAGCGACGAAGTCGCTGGTACGCCGCCTCCCAGGGCTTCGCTTTCTCGAACGCGCGGGCGACGCGCAGCACCAGCGCATCGTCGTGCATCGCGCCGACGATCTGCAAGCCCACGGGCAGCCCGTCGCGCGTGAACCCACATGGAATCGATGCAGCTGGCTGCTGGCTCAGGTTGAATGGATAACTGAAGGGCGTCCATACCGACCAGTCGTCGCCGGCATCGGCATATTCAACCGGCATCAGCTTGCCCGCATCGAACGCGGTAATCGGCAACATCGGTGTAAGCAGCACCGGATATTCGGCATGAAAACGCCGCAGCGTCGAGCCCATCGCACCGCGCGCTTCGACGGCCGACAGGTATTCGGCGAGCGATGTGCGCTCGGCCTGCTCGGCGATTCGCAACAGGCCTGGATCGGCCAATGGGCGCTTTGCTGCGGGCATCGATCGCACGACCCGCGTCGCGCCCGTTTGCCAATGCGCGCAAAAGATCGCGTGCACGTCGCCCAGGTCCGGCGCCGTTTCGCAAATATCGGCACCCAGCGAAGCGAGCGCATCGACGGCGTCGCGAACGAGTTGCGCCACCTCGGCATCGACCTTCGCACCACCGAGCGTCGGCGCGAACGCCATCCGGATACCTGCGACGCCGTCGTCGAGACCGTCGCCATAATCGCGATCGTCGTACGGAAGCGCGAACCAGTCGCGAGCGTCGGGTCGGCTGATCGCGTTCATCATCAGCGCCGCGTCGGCCACCGTGCGCGTCATCGGACCCACGTGCGCGACCGTGCCGAACTGGCTCAACGGCCACGCAGGCACGCGTCCGAAGCTCGGCTTCAACCCGAAGATGCCGGTGAAGCTCGCGGGAACGCGAATCGAGCCGCCGCCGTCGGTCCCGATCGCGAGCGCGCACATGCTCGTCGCCACGGCAGCGGCCGCGCCGCCGCTGCTGCCGCCCGGCGTTTTTGCTTGATTCCACGGGTTGCGCGTGATGCCGGTGAGCGGCGAATCGGTCACCGGCTTCCACCCGAACTCGGGCGTCGTCGTCTTACCGAGAATCACGGCGCCTTGCTCACGGAGCCGGGCGACGGCGGGCGCATCCTCGTTCCACGATCGATCGCAATCGACGGTGCGTGAGCCGCGTAGCGTCGGCCAGCCTTGGGTCAACAGCAAATCCTTGATCGACACCGGCACGCCGTCGAGCCATCCAAGCGGCGCGCCGGCTGCCCATCGCGCTTCGGATTCGCGCGCGAAACGCAATGCGCCTTCGGCGTCGACGAGGCAGAACGCGTTAAGCTTCGGATTCAGCGCATCGATGCGCGCAAGACATGCGCGCACCGCATCGACCGGGGACGCGCGTTTGGTGCGATAGAGCCCGATCAGCTCGGTGGCGGAAAGATCGGCGAGATCACTCGACATGGTCAGAACCGAACCTCGGCCCCGATGCCAACCGACTGCGCCCAGGAGTCCGAGTGACGAATGATCGGCGAGGTTGCGCCGGACCGGTCAGCACCGCGGGTGGTGCGCCTGCATAGATCACGCTTTGCGTCGGGTTGATCGTGCGATCGAGCGAATTGTGGAAACGAATGAAACGCTGGAACGTATCGCTCGTCTGGCACACCGCCGAAGACGAGGCAACGAGCCCGAGGAAGAACGACAACGACCACACGAGATTGCGCCGTTTCATGGCTCGGTCACTCCTTGTTGTTGCGGCATTCGCCTGGACAAGTTATCACTACGCAACCGTGACCATCACCGGCGGATGCCAGTGTCGCCCTGGAACGGCCGCGAGCAGCGACTGCGTGTATTCATGTCGCGGCTCGCGGTAGATCCGCGAGGTCGGTCCATACTCGACGATCTCGCCGTCGTGCATCACCGCGATCGTGTCGCACACCTGCGCGGCGACGCGAAGGTCGTGCGTGATGAAGAGCATCGTGAGGTCGAACCGATCGCGGATGTCGGCGAGGAGCCGCAGCACCTGTGCCTGAACCGAAACATCGAGCGCCGACACCGGCTCGTCGGCGACCAGGATCGACGGCTCGAGCGCGAGCGCGCGCGCAATCCCGATCCGCTGTCGCTGCCCGCCGGAGAATTCATGCGGGAAGCGATCGGCCGCGCGACGTTCGAGCCCGACGAGCTCGAGCAGCGAATGCGCGCGCGAAATCGCCTCGGACTCCGGCACGCCATGCACGATCGGCCCCTCTGCAATCAAGCGCCCGACCGTGCAGCGCGGATCGAGCGAGCCATAGGGATCCTGGAACACCATCTGGATGCGCCGCCGATGCGCGCGCAACTCGCGGCGTGAAAGCTTCATGAGGTCGACCTCGTTGCCGACGACGACCGATCCTCGCTCCGCGTCGACGAGGCGCACGATGCAGCGCGCGAGCGTCGACTTGCCCGAGCCGGATTCTCCGACAAGGCCGAGCGTCTCGCCGTGCCGGATCGCGAGATCGACCGATTTGACCGCACGTACCGTTCGACCGGAACGCCCGAACGCGCCGGCGGCGTGGTACGTCTTGTCGAGGCCAGCGACCGAAAGCACGATGGGCGCGTTCGTTTTCATCCGTCGCTCGCGCGGCGCAAGACTCGGCACCGCGGCGATCAGCGACTGCGTGTAAGGGTGATTCGGTGCATTCAGCACCTGCTCGGCGCTCCCCGATTCGACCAATCGGCCGCGCTGCATCACCGCGACGCGATCGGCGACTTCCGCGACGACGCCGAAATCGTGCGTGATGAACAGCACGCCGATGTGGCGCGCGCGCTGGATCTCGCGAAAGAGCGCGAGGATGCCCGCCTGTGTGGTCACGTCGAGCGCTGTGGTGGGTTCGTCCGCGATGACAACGGCCGGCTCGAGGATCAGCGCCATCGCGATCATCGCCCGCTGTCGCTGGCCGCCCGAGAGTTGATGCGGATACGCGCCGAGAATGCGCTCTCCATCGGAAAGGCGCACCGATTGGAGCATCGCGACGATCCGCTCGGTGCGATCGCGCCGCGAAAGCTTCGTATGAAGCTCGAGCATTTCGTCGATCTGCGCGCCGATGGTCTTCACCGGGTTGAGTGCCGTCATCGGCTCCTGGAAGATCATCGAGACGCGGCTGCCGCGAATCTCGCGCATGCGAGTGGATGTCGCCTGCAGCAGGTCTTCGCCTTCGAGCAGGATGCCGCCGGCGCTCGTGCGGAGATGCTCCGGCAGAAGTCGCATCACGGCGCGCGCCATCACCGACTTGCCCGAACCGGATTCGCCGACGACACAGAGGATTTCGTCGCGGGCGAGCGCAAGGCTCGCGTCGGAGACCGCCTGCGGCCGATCGGCCCATGGCGGCAGGTCGACGGTCAAGCCCCGGATGTCGAGGATCGGCGGGGCCATTGTCGCGGTCGCCCATAAATATGGTAATATGGGTCATCGTGAAAACAACGCTCGAACTCCCCGATGCGCTGTTCAGGAAAGCCAAGTCGCGTGCAGCGGAACGCGGCCAAACCTTGAAGGCGTTCGTCACAGAGGCGATCGAGGCAAAACTCGTCGACAAGGCAGGAGAAACGCCTTCCCGAGCGCCCCCGTGGATGAGCGGATTCGGCAAGCTGCGGCGCCTGCGCAAGGAGACAGCCCGTATCCAGGCGATCGTCGACGCCGAGTTCGAAAGCGTCGAATCCGAGGATCGGCTCTGATTCTCGACACGAACGCACTTTCCGCGTTTGCCGACGGTGATGCCGCGGTTGGCGAGCTGCTGCGCCAGCAAGCACGAGCATGCATTCCGGTGATCGTGCTGGGCGAATTTCGCTATGGAATCGCCCGATCGAGGCACCGCGCGACCTACGAGGGCTGGCTGGCGTCACAGTTGGCGCATTTCGACGTATTGCCCGTGACGGAAGAAACCACCCTTCGCTACGTCGCAATACGGGTTGCGCTTCGGCAAAGGGGCAGGCCGATCCCCGCCAACGACGCGTGGATCGCGGCGCTCGCGCTGCAGCATCGATTGCCTGTGTTGAGCCGGGACGCGCACTTCGATGCCGTTTCGCGGATAAGCCGACAAAGCTGGTGAGATTGCCGATCGCCCGCGTTGGGTTTCGCTTGATTTCAAAGCCTGCGCAGCCGTGGGTTGAGCGCATCGTTCAAGCCATCGCCGACCAGATTGATAGCGAGGACGGTGATCAGGATCGCGACGCCGGGAATCGCGCAGAGCCACCACGCGCGTTGCAGGAAATCACGCGCCGCGCCGACCATGAAGCCCCAGCTCATCACGTTCGGATCCGATAGTCCGAGGAACGACAGTGCCGATTCGGTAAGGATTGCCGTCGCGACCAGGAGCGACCCGGTGACGATGACCGACGATACGCAGTTCGGCAGGATGTGGCGGACGATGACGCGCGCGTCGCTCATTCCCATCGAGATGCACGCCTCGACGAACTCGCGGTTGCGAAGCGCACGAAATTCGCCGCGCACAAGCCGCGCCATCGGCGGCCACGATACGACGGCGATCGCGAGGATCACGCTTCCAATCGACGGCGACAGGATCGCAACGACGAGGATCGCGAAGAGGAACGACGGGATCGTCTGGAACATCTCGGTGAGCCGCATCAGCATCTCGTCGACAACGCCGCCGTAGTACCCGGCGATGCCGCCGAGCAGCACGCCGAGCAGTGTCGCGAAAAGCGTCGCAACGAGGCCGATCACGAGCGACGTCCGCGCGCCGTAGACGATGCCGATGAGCTCGTTTCGACCGAGCATGTCCGTGCCGAGGGGAAAAGCGCGAAACGGTGGCGCGAATGGGGGACCGGCGAGCTCGAAGGGACCTTCGCTGAAGAGCATCGGCCCGACGAGCGCGAAGATCACGATGATGATCAGCACGACAAGGCCTGCGAGCGCCGCGCGATTTCGCGCGAAACGCTGCCAGAGCTCGCGCGTGTGAGCATGCCAGGCTCGCGCCGGCTCTGTCGGTATGGCGGTAGCGCTCATCGCAGTCGAATCCGCGGGTCAAGCGCTGTGTAGATCACGTCGACGATGATGTTGACGGCGATCACGAGGCACGCGGCGACGAAGAAGATGCCAAGCAGCAGGTTCAGATCGCGCGCGAAGAGGGCCTTGAACGCGAGGAGCCCGATGCCAGGCCACCCGAAGACGGTCTCGACGACGACCGACCCGCCAAGCAGGTTGCCGATCTGCACGCCGGCCATCGTGACGACCGGGAGGCTCGCGTTGCGCAGCACGTGGCGAAACGTGATCGAACGCTCGGTAAGTCCCTTCGAGCGCGCGGTTACCACGTAATCCATACCGCGCTGCTCGAGCATCGACGAGCGCATCAACCGCACGTAGAGCGCCATGTAGAAAAGCGACAGCGTGATCGCCGGCAGCACCAGATGGCGCGCGACGTCGCCGACCTTCTGCCAGCCGGTGTAGAACGCGGCGATGTTCACCATCCCGCTCGTCGGGAGCCATCGCAGGTCGATCGCGAAGAGCACGATCAGCATCAAACCGACCCAGAAGAGCGGCGTCGCGTACGAGACGAGCGCGAACACGGAGATCACGTTGTCGCGAAGCGACCCGGGCTTGCCCGCAGCGAAGATGCCGAGCAGGATGCCGAGGCCGATCGACAGCACGATCGTCGTTCCCATCAGCAGCAGCGTCGGTCCAAGACGCTGGAAGATGAGATCGCGGACCGGCATGCCCTCGCGAAACGAGTAGCCCAGGTCGAACCTGACGACGTTCTTCAGATAGTCCAGGTATTGGACGTAGAGCGGCTGGTCGAGCCCGAACTCGTGGCGCAAAAATGCCATGTATTGCGGGGTCGCCGAGCCTGCTTCGCCGGCCAGAACGTCGGCCGCATTGCCCGGTGCGAGATGCACGAGCAGGAAGTTGAGCGTGACGATCAGAAGGATCGTCGGAATCGCCTGTGCGACGCGGCGCCCGATGTAGCGGGCGCGGTCCCGCGCGACGCTCATGGGCTACGGCAATCGGTGCCGGTTACGAGGTAACTGCCGGATCAAAGCTAGGACATCCATTCATGATCGAAGAGGCGGCCCCGTACGTCGATTCGTTGCTTTCAGACAGGCAGGGTCGATCGCCATCCCGTGCCTACCCCTCCACGTACACCTCGTTGAACGGCGAATACGTGCCGAGCGGGCTCACGACGAGGTTCTTGAATTTCGTGTCGTACACGGTCACGAAATGGAGCTCGAACACCCAGACGATCGGTGCCGCATCGACGACGAGCTTCTGGAACTGGTGATAGAGATCCGCGCGCTTCTTCGGATCGATCTCGATCGCGGCCTCCTTCATCAGGCGATCGGTTTCCGGCGTGCTCCAACCGCTGTCGTCGACGAATACCGTGCCCTTCTTGATCGACCACGACGAATACTGGCGATCGACGCCGATGACCGGATCGGCGAGGTTCTGGTACCAGTTCGACGTGAGCTGGAAGTCGTAGTCGGTGTAGACGCGCCGCAACCACGTCGGCACGTCCTCGTAGCGGATCGTCGCCTTGATGCCGATCTTCGCGAGCGCCTGCTTCGTGTATTCGCCGAAGCGCTGCCATTCGTCGCCGTACGGCGTGACGTCGTGGATGATCTCGAAGCGCGTGCCATCGCCCTTGCGCTTGTAGCCCGCCTCGTCGAGCAGCTTGTTCGCCATCTCGGCGCCATTCGGCACGTTGTAGTTGCGCACGTCGGACGTGTAGATGCCGCTCGGCGCGAAGTTCGAGCTGATCGGACCGGTCGCCGGCTTGCCGAACCCGAACCAGACGTTGTCGATGACGAACTTGCGGTCGATCGCGTACGAGATCGCGCGCCGCACGCGGACGTCGTCGAATGGCTTCACGCGGGTGTTGAAGTCGAGCATGACGATCGGCGACTGCATCTCGTAACCCTTCGTCGTCTGCGCGATGCTCGGCAGTTTCGTAAGGCGCGCCACGTCGAAATACGGAATCGCGCCGAACCCGCCGTAGTTGATCTCCTGCGTCTGCATCGCCGCGCTTCGCGTCTGCGCATCGCCGATGAAGCGCGCGACGATGCGATCGAGATACGGCTGCCCCGGCCGCCAATAGCCGGGATTGCGGTCGAAGCGCATGTACTGGCCGCGCTGCCATTCCACGAACTTGAACGGGCCCGTACCCACCGGATTGTTCGCGTACTTGCTGTTTTGAATGTCGGTCCCGTCGAAGAGCGCCTTCGGCACGATCGGCGACTCGTACCCGGACAGCGCCATCATCATGTAAGGCGCGGGCGTGTCGAGGTGGAACACGACCGTGTGCGGATCGGGCGTGTCGACGGCCTGCAATGCACGAAACGTGTTGATGCCGCGCGGGTGGAATTTCTTCAGCACCTCCATGTAGGTGAACTGCACGTCGGCGCTCGTGAACGGCGAGCCGTCGTGGAACTTGACGCCGTCGCGCAGCTTGAACGTGATCGTCTTGCCGTCGGGACTCGTCGTCCACGACGTTGCGAGGCTCGGAATCGGCTTCAGATCGAAGTTGTATTCGCAAAGGCCGTCGTACACTTTGGCCGAGACCTCGCCGATCGGTCCCGACGTGCTGATGTAGGAGGCGAGCGTGGGCGGCTCCGGCAGCACGTCCATGACGAGCGTGCCGCCCCGCTTGGGCGTGCCTTGGGAAAATGCCTGCCCGGGAAGCAGGATCGTGCCCGACGCGGCGAGCGTTTGCAGAAAATCGCGACGGCTGATGGTCATTCTTTAGTGCCCTCCTCCTTTGGTATGGCGAAACGGCGCGGTCCGTGCGCGAAATCATCAATGCGTCGCGGCCTCGTCCTCCTGGAATTCGTCCGGCGAGCGCGGATAGAAGAAGCCGCGATCGCCGAGCTCGGTGTTGAATGCGAGCGTCGACAGGTCCGTCATCCGCATCGGATAGAGGATGCCATCGAGATGGTCGCATTCATGCTGAAGAAGCATCGCGTGAAAGCCGCGCGCGATGCGCTCGATGCGGCTACCGTCGAGCGAGAGCGCCGTGCAGCGCACACGCGTGTACCGCGGCACCTGTCCGTGCAACCCCGGCACCGAAAGACAACGTTCCCAGATCGGCTTCTTCTCGTCGGTGAGCGGTTCGATCACCGGATTGACGAGCACCGTCCACGGCAGCGGCTTGAGCTTCGCGCCTTGCGGAATCTGGTGCGGCGCAATCCGATAAACGACGACGCGCTTGGCGACATGCACTTGCGGCGCCGCGAGACCGTTGGCGCCAATGTCGTCGAGCGTTTCGATCATGTCGTTCGCGAGACGCGCGATTCCCGGATCGGTCGGATTGGGCACGCGCCCGGCAATACCGGCGAGCACCGGGTTGCCCATGCGCGCAATTTTGAGTATCGCCATGCCGATCCGCGTGGCTTCGCGTCAACGAGGTTTTGCGGGCGCGATCGAATCGATCAACTCCGCGTCGGCCACTATACCGCAAGCGCCGACCCGACTGGCGGCATGATCGAGCCCTTCTCCACCGCGATCGCGCCTTCGAGGCGCGATGCGATGACCGTCGCGACCATGTCGTTCATCACGTTGATCGTCGTGTTGCCCATATCGATGATGTGATAAATCCCGCCGATCAGCGCGGCGATCTCGATCGGCAGCGAGAACGCCTTGACGAACACGAGGCCGACGACGAGCCCGCCGCCGGGCACGCCGCCCGATCCGGTAGCGAGCAGAAGCCCCGTCAGCACGATGACGACGATCGTGCCGAAGTCGAGCGCCTGTCCCTGCGATTGCGCGGCGAACAGCAGAATCGCGGCGAGAAAGATGCCGGTGCCATCCTTCGTGAACTGCACGCCGAACGGCAGCGTGAAGCCGCAGACGTTGCGCGGAATGTGCAAACGCTCCTCGGCGATCGAAAGCGCCTGCGGCAGGCTCGCGAGGCTGCTCGTCGTGCCGGCCGTCGTCAGATAGAGCGGGTACGTGCGCGACAGGAAGAAGAGAGGCGACACGCGCGCGATTGCGTAGAGCAGCAGCATGATCACGACGAACATCGCGATCTCGGAGAGGTAGATCGCGCCGATGAACTCGACGAGCGGCCCTGCGATCTTCGAGCCGTAGACGCCGACGCTGTACGCGGTCAGCACGCCGAGGCCGATCGGCGCGAACGCGATCACGACCTGCACGAGACGGATGAAGAGCGCGCGTCCGGCTTCGAAGAACGCGATCACCTGCCCGCGGTGGCGCTCGCCCATCCATAGTGCCGCTACGCCGAGAAAGACGCCGAAGACGACGATCTGCGTCACATTGCCCTTCGCGAACGCATCGACTATGTTGTTCGGGAAGATGTCGGTGATCACCTTCGCGAGCGAAGGCACCTGGCCAATCTCGCCCTTCACCTCGCCTTTCAGATGGAACCCCGCTCCGGGCTGGATCCATTGCATGACGAAGATCGCGATCGTGAACGCGATGACGCTGGTGACGACGTAATAGACGAGAATCCTGCCGGTGAGGCGGCCGACGAAGCCTGCTTCCCTGATCGTCGTAAGACCGGACATCAGCGTGAAGAAGATCAGGGGAATCGCGGCCATCACGAGCAGGCGAATGAAGATGTCGCCGACGGGCTCGAGACTCGCAGCCGCCGGACCCATTGCCACGCCGACGATCGCGCCGATCGCCATGCCGATGAAGATCTGCGTGCCGATCGAGCGGTGCCGATACCATCGCCATGCCGTTTTCATGACGCGAGCCTCCTGTCGATGACCGCGACGAACTCGTCGATTTCCTCGAACGCATTGTAGAGCCCGAGCGAGACGCGGATCGCGCCGCGCCGCCCCGAGACCACGATGCCATTCTTTGCGAGATGCTCGACCCAGCCTTCGCCGGGAAAGCGAAATGCGCAAATCGACGATCGGCGACCGGGCGCCGAGGGGCCGAGCCGCTCGATGCCGCGCCGCACGAGCTTCGCGGTCAGGTCTTCGCCGAGCGATACCACGTGCTGCTCGATGTTCGCAATACCAACCTCGAGGATCAGGTCGAGACCGGCACTCATCGCATAGATGCCCGAGTAATTGAAGTTGCCGATCTCGAAGCGGCCCGCGTCATCGCGAAACGGCGCGTCGGGCTTGTCGACGAAATGGTCGTCGGCCGCGCCGGGAACGACGCTCGTCCGCGACGCGTACGCGGGCTTCATCGCCGGGATCAGGTCGCGGCGGCAGAAAAAAAGTCCCATCCCGTGCGGCGACAGCAGACCCTTGTGGCCGCTCGCCGCCCACATCGCGATACCGCGCTCGTGCAGGCGAACGTCCAGCAATCCGACCGCCTGCACGCCGTCGACGACGAGGTACGCGCCGCGCTCGTCGCACAGCGCCGCGATGCTTTCGAGATCGTTGCGCTGTCCGGGGTGGAACGATACATCGGCGACGGCGACGACGCGCGTTCGCGAGTCGACATACGGCCTGAACGAATCGGCATCCATCCAGCCCTTCGCGTCCGAAGGAACGAGCCGTACCTCGACGCCGCGGCGACGCAGATTTAGCCACGGGAACACGTTATTCGGGTGCTCATTTGCCGGCAGCGCGACGTTGTCGCCCGCGTGCCAGTCGACCGCGTTCGCGGCGATGTTGAGCCCGTCGGACGTGTTCCTCGTGAATGCGATCTCGGAGGCGTCGCAGCCGAGGAGCCTCGCCGCCCTGCGCCGTGTCGATTCGATCTCCGCCGCGAAGGCGGCCTTGTCGCCGCCCCGTTCCTGCAGCGTTTCAAAGAATCCGGCAAGTGCCTTCGTGACGCGCAAAGGAGGTGAATTCATGTTCGCGAGATCGAAGTAGATGCATCGCCTCGTGATCGGGAATTCGCCGCGCGCGGCTTCGAGCGCATCGCTCTTGGTCATGCAGGAATCTCCTCCGCGTCGTCCGGAACGCGCCGCGTGTCGGCCGCGAAAAGCGACGCGTACTTGAGCCCGGTTCCGGTGTTGACGATCACGACGCGCTCGTCGCGCCCGATGTCGCCGCTTCGCAGAAGCTCGCGCAGCGCGACGATCGTCGTCGCGGCCTCCGGGCACATGAACAGGCCATCGCTCGTCATGACGTCGCGCACCGCCGCGAGCGCATCGTCGCCCTCGACGGCGACAGCGGCACCGTTCGTCTCGTAGAGAATGCGAAGGATCAGGAAGTCGGCAGCCGGCTTCGGCGCGCGCAGGCCGCCGGGAAGCGTCCTGATCTCGCCCCACGGCTCGCACGCCGCGCGGCGCTTGCGAAACGCCTCGACGATCGGCGCGCAGCCCGCGTACTGCGTGACCACAAAACGAGGAAGCGGTCCCTGGAGCCAGCCGAGCTCCAGGAGCTCGTTGAAGGCCTTCCAGATGCCGATGAGCCCGACACCCCCGCCGGTCGGATAGAACAGCACGTCGGGCATCCGCCATCCGAGCTGCTCGGCGAGCTCGAGACCCATGGTCTTCTTGCCTTCGAGACGATACGGCTCCTGGAACGTGTTCGCGCAGAACGCGCCGTGCGCCGCTGAATAGGCGTTCGCGAGCCGTCCGCCGCGCGCGTTGTGGCCACCGAACGTGTAAACGCGCTGCCCCGAAAGCGACGCTTCGGTCAGCGTCGTAGGCGAACCCTCGTCGGGCAGGATGATCGTCGCTTCGATGCCTGCACGCGTGCAATACGCGGCCCATGCATCGCCTGCGTTGCCGGAGCTCGATACGACCACACGCGAAACGCCGTGCTCGCGAAGACGCGACACACCGACGGCTGCACCGCGCGCCTTGAACGTCCCCGTCGGGTTCTGGCCCTCGTCCTTGACGCGAAGATCGTTGAGCCCGTGCAGCGCTCCCCATTGCAGCGGCACGATCGGCGTTCCGCCCTCGCCGAGCGTGACCGCGCGCGACAAATCCTGCACGGGTAGAAGCTCCGCGTAACGCCACAGCGTCCATGGCCGCGATGCGAGATCGTCCGGACGCAGATCGCGTCGAATTTCGGCGAGATCGTAGCGGCAAAGCAGCGGGCCCCCGCACTCGCACGTCGCGTGCAATTCGTGCGGCGAGTACGTCCGCGCACAACGCGCACATTCGAGCTGCGACAGACGCGAGCGGGCAGGTCGGGGATTCATCGACAATGGCGCGCCGTCGACGCGGCGCCTCCGGAAACGACTGCGGACCAAGGTCCGCAAGCACGCTTCCCGGACGACTATCGCAGGCAGGGTCGATGGCGTCAATCGATGCGATGCCATTTCACTCAGCGAAACTCCATGGGCCATTCGAGTGCGCGAGAGTTTCGGGAACCGCGCCGCAGGAATTGCACGCCGAACGTTTGCGGCCTCGATTGGCTTTAAACTGCGTTTTTGGCGCGCGGCGACGTGCGCCCGAGTCGATCTTTCCATCGATGAGTCCGGACCCACCGCACGCGCTTCGCCTGACGTTCGCCTATCGCGGCACCCAGATCAGCCTGGTCGGCGTCGAGCGAATCGCGATGATCGTGCCCGCGTCGATCGACGAGCCCGCCGACACGACGACGAGCGGCTATTCGTTCGCCCTGCTCGACGCGAATGGACGGGCCATTTACCGCCGCCCGCTGCACGATCCGATCAGAATCGATGCGGAAGCATTTTCGCCGGGGAAGGGGCGTCCGATCGAGCGCGTGCCGCTATCGACCACCGAAGGCCGATTCACCGTGCTCGTGCCCGATCTTCCCCACGCGCGCGAATTCAGATTGTCCGGACCGACCGATCCTCTGCGAGCGCACGAACCTGCGGGCGAGCTTCTGCATCTCGATGTCGATTCGTTGCGAAGGTCGGTCGGGCCGACGCCGTCGCCGGGAACGCCACCCGGACGAAGGCCCGGGGGATGAGCACGGCTGATGGATCGGTCGGCGCGACCACGAAGATCGTCGACCACGGACCCGACGCTTCGCGCTACAACATCGTGATTCTCGGCGACGGCTACCGCGCAGCCGAGATGGCAAAGTACCACGCCGACGTGCAGGCGTTCGTCACGGCGTTCGGACAGACGGCGCCATTCGACGCGCTGTGGTGCGGCATCAATATGTACCGCATCGACGTCACGTCGACGGACAGCGGCGCCGACGACCCGTTGACATGCGGGGACGGCAGCGCGGGATCGGGTGCGATCGCGCGCACGTATTTCGATTCGACGTTTTGCAGCGGCAACGCGATCCGGCGCCTTCTCACGTGCGACAGCGCAAGCGCGCTGAGCGTCGCGCAAGCGCGCGTCCCGGCCGCGCATGTCGTGATGGTGATCGTCAATTCGCTGCTTTACGGCGGATCGGGCGGGGACGTCGCGACGTTCTCCACGGCAGCCGGCGCCTACGAGATCGCGCTGCATGAAATGGGGCACAGCGCGTTCGGCTTCGCTGACGAGTACGAGTACTACGCGGGATGCGCAAGCGGCGAGACCGGGCACGATCATTACGCCGGCGCCGAGCCGATCGAGCCCAACGTCACGCGCAACACGAACCGCGCGACGATCAAGTGGAAGTCCGTGCTGACGTCGGCAACCGATCCGCTGCCGACCACGGCCAATGCGAACTGCGCGCAATGTGACCCCCAGCCGAATCCGCAGGCGTCGGATTACGTCGGCGCGTACGAAGGCGCGCGCTACATGCACTGCGGCTGTTATCGGCCTTCGTACGACTGCCGCATGCGCGAGTTGGGGCAGCCCTTCTGCGCCGCATGTCAGAAAGCGATTCGCGACGCGCTCGCGCCGTATCTTCCGGTCGCCTATCAGGGCTTGTGGTGGAAGGCGCCGGCCGCGTCCGAGAGCGGCTGGGGGATGAACATCGCGCATCAGGCCGACGTCATCTTCGCGACCTGGTTCACCTACGATGCGACGGGCAAGGCATGGTGGCTGTCGATGACGGCGCCGATGGTGAGCGGCGGCAACGCTTACGCGGGAGCACTCTTCGCGACGAAGGGACCGCCATTCAACGCGGTGCCGTTCAATCCCGCGCTCGTCGTGCCGACCGCCGTCGGCAACGGCAAGCTAACGTTTACCGATGCGGACAACGGGACGTTCGCGTACACGGTGAACGGCGTCAGCCAGACGAAGCCGATCACGCGGGAAGTGTTCGGTCCGATGCCGACGTGCCGCTTCGGCGTGCAGCCGGATCTTTCGAAGGCGACGAACTACCAGGACCTGTGGTGGAACGATCCGCCTGGCTCGGAGTCGGGGTGGGGGCTCAACATCACCCATCAGGGAAACACGCTGTTCCTCACGTGGTTCACCTACGATCTCGACGGCTCGCCGCTCTGGTTGTCCGCGACGGCGCAGAAGGTTGGCGCAGGCGCGACCTATTCGGGAACGCTTTGCCGCACCACCGGGCCGCCGTTCAACGCGACGCCGTGGAATCCGGCGAGCGTCGCGCTGATCCAGGTCGGAACGGCGACGCTCGCGTTCGCCGACGGCAATCACGCGGCGTTTTCGTATACGGTGAACGGCGTGAGCCAGGCGAAGCAGATCACGCGCGAGGTTTTTCGCGCACCGGGAACCGTATGCCAGTAGTCGTTCTCTGGTCGCGGCGCTTGGTCGCAGCGTCGACGATCGCATATGCTTGCGCGAGCGTGCATGCCGCGACGATTCACGCGTCTTTCCAATGCAATGGCGGCAAGTCGATCGTCGCGGTCTTCGAAAACGGTGCGTCGTCGCGCGTCGACCTCACGCTCTCCGACGGCCGGCATCTGGCACTGCCGCAAGCGCTCTCGGCGTCCGGTGCCCGCTACGCCAACGCCGACGAAAGCGTCGTGTTCTGGAACAAGGGGAACACCGCATTCATCGAGGAGCGCGGAAGAACGACGTACACCGGTTGCGTGGCAAGCAGTTAACGCCCGCGAACCGTCGATCATGAAGGCGGTCGCGCGTTCTTGAAGTACGCGTTCGCGCCCGCGGCGAGAATCGCCGGCAGGTGCGTGTAGACATAGCGAACGCCCTTCGCGAGCACGGCCTGCACCGCATCGGTTGCCGCCGGCATGCCGGGCGTCTTCCCGGCCGCCACGATCTTCGCCAGGCTTTCCTCGATGGCGCGTGCGACTTCCGGCGCTTTCGGGTTGCCCGGATGGCCCATCGATTGCGAAAGATCCGACGGACCGATGAAAAAGACGTCGATGCCTTCGACCTTCAGAATTTCGTCGAGATTCGGCAACGCTTCGCGATCCTCGATCTGCACACAGACGAGTGTCTGTCGATTCGCCTCCGCGACGAAGTCGCGCATCGTTTTCGCGAAGCCGTAGCCCGACGCGCGCGTGCCGACCGCGAGGCCCCGCTTGCCTTGCGGATGAAACTTGATCGCTTCGACCGCGGCGCGCGCCTGCATCGGCGTGTCGACGTGCGGTACCTGCACGCCCTGCGCGCCACGGTCCATCGCCTGCGCGATGTCCGCCGCGCCGTTCGTGCGCGGACGCACGATCGGCGTCACGCCGGATGCCTCGGCTGCCATCACCATCGCCTCCATCGTCTCGAGGTCGATCGTCCCGTGCTCGCAATCGATCAGCACCCAGTCGAAGCCCATGCCGGCAGCCGATTCCACGATCTGCGGCGACGGGATCATCACCGAAAGGCCGAACGCCGGCTGGTCCGCGGCCAGCTTTTGCTTCATCCGATTCGTATGCATTGGTGTTCAGCGCTTGTCGTTGATCGAAGATCCGATGCGCGCGTCGAGCGCCGCGATGACGTCGGCAAATGTAGCGGGCGGCGTCGTAAACGCGTCCTTCAAAGCGACCTCGTCGGATCGCCCGAAGAGCCTGATCGTCGCGTCGGTCATCGGCACATCGAGAGAAAGCTCGCGCAGCACATCGCGCACCTGCAGCATCTCATGATAGCGACGCGTGTGCGCGGTCGCGTGCGTGCGGATCCAGTTGCCGCCGATCTCGTCGAACGACGCGGCATCCATCGTCGCGACGATCTCTCGCCACAAGTCGTGCTCGATGCCTGCACGTCGGGCGGAGAGCAGGCACTCGATCAGGAGCGCCTCCAATCCTTTCGAGAAGATGCTGCGCAGCATCTTGAAGCTCGATGCCTTGCCGATCTCGGCCCCATACGCGTGAAAATTCAAGCCGAGGTTCGAGATCGCGGCGGCGAGCTCGCCAGCGCGCGCGCCGCAAAGCAGGACTTTCGACTTCGCACCCATCACGCCGACCGCGGGCAGGATCGCGCCTTCGACGAAGTCGGCGCCGGAGGCGTCGATGATCGCGCAGATCTCGCGCTTGGTCGCGGGCGACGTCGCATTGAGGTCGATGAACGACTGGCCTCTTTGCAACAGCGGCGCGCAGGCTTTCGCGGCGTCGAGCGCGACGCTCGTGGTCACTGTCGACAGCACGACGTCCGCGCGAGCGATCAGCTCGGCGAGCGGGACGAACTGCGGCGGATCGCCGCGCACGCGTCGAAGCAGCGTCTCGCGTCCGCCGGGGCGCTCGAGCAGCACGTCGAACGCGAGCACGCGCGCGCCGTGCATTTGCAACGCTTCCGCGAATCGCGACGCGACCTCGCCGAAGCCGATGAAGCCCGCGACCGTCAATGCGTTCTCCTTTGCCATCACGCGTGCGCGGCGAAGCCGGTGAACAGGCGATCGTCGAGGCCGACGTCGACGTTGCCCGACGAGTCCACCGCGATCGCGGTCAGCGGTCCGAAATAGTTTTCGCCCGTCTCATCGTCGACGACTGGAAAGCGTCTGCGCAACGCGGCGAAGCGCTCGGGTCCCAGTCGATTCGTTTCACAGCTCACTCGCCCCTCATGTTCACAGTGCACGCGACCGGCGCTCACCGCCTGCTGCAACGTCAATCCGGCGAGGTAATGCCAGGCGATCACCATCGCGATGTTCGACGGAATCCTGCGCGCACCCGGACAGCCGAGCGCAAGGCGATTTCCCGATTCGTCCGTTGCGATCGTTGGCGTCATGTTGCTGATGCCGAGCCATCTTCCGTTGCGATTGACCATGGCGCCGCGCGAAAAGTTGTGCATGCCGCCGTTCATGATGATGCCAGTGCCGGGAATTGCCCAGCGACCACCGAACTCGACCGGGCCGTGCGTGAACGTGAGCGCGACCATCATGCCGTCGCTGTCGACCGCGTTCAAATGCGCTGTGTGCGAAAGTCCGAGAGACGTCTCTTGCGCGGCCTCGAAAGCGAGTGCGCGAGCCACCCAATCGCCGACCGTCGCTTGCGAAATGTCGTTTCCGCCCGAAGTCGTGAAGCGATACTGCCAGATCGACGCCATCGCGCGTGCGAGCTCGGCGATCGCGTTCGGCGCATCGAAACCGAAGCGTTCTCCAATTCGCGCGGCGGCGGCGCACATCGCGAACAGACAGGCGGAGCCGCTCAGGCCGAGTGCCGCGGCCTGCACCCGCACAGGGCCGCAATCGAAGACCGGCGCATCGACCACTTCGACGACTTCATCCTGGCGACGCCAATCATCGAGCGGAATCGCGACTTCACGCGAAGCGCGCACGGCGGCGTCGGCAATCGGCCCTTCGTAGAACCATGCGGGTCCCCGCTCGGCCAGCATTTCGAGCGTGCGCGTGAGGAGCGGCTGGCGGAACCCGAGGCGTGTGATGTCTTCGTTGAAAACGAAGCATTCGCGAACGAACGGATAGTCGCGGCACAGTTCGAGCGCACGTCGCGTTTGCGCACTCGCCTGGACGCCGTCCCGCGCGAGATCGATCGCTCGCTGAACGAGCGCCGACCACGGAAGATGGCCGAACTCGCGCCATGCGCGCCCAAGTCCGCCTACCACGTTCGGCAGCGACGAGCAGTCAGGACCTGACTCGGGATAGTCGACTGCGAGCGTTTGCGGCGAGCAGTTCGATGGCGCGCACAACGGAAACTGGATGCAGCGCGCGCGTTCGTTGCGCTGCTGGACGAGCATATAGCCGCCATAACCACCGAGACCGACGTTGCTCGGATCGGCGACACAAGTCGCGAGGGCGGATGCGATTGCGGCGTCGGCGGCATTGCCGCCGTCGTAAAGGATTTTAGCGCCGGCGTCGGCGGCTTGCTGACTGCTCGCCGTGATCGCGCCTCGCAGGTCGGACTTGCCCGGATAGTGTCGCATCACGAAAGACGTTCGCATGTTACTCGCGTCGGCCAACATGGCGGCATCTCGGGCACCTGCATACTCAAACGGAACCACGCGTTGGCTTGGATCGCACGTCGCCAACGCGGCCTTCATGGTGTCGGAGTCGGTCGCGCGATAAGCAACGCGCTCGCCGAGGCGCGAGGCTTCGGCTTTCGCGCGACCAATTCAACTTCGTCGTTTCGACGAACGCCGGGGACGCGGCTTTGGCAGGCGCTGGGCTTTCGAATCGTCGGTACTCTGCCGGGCGCCTTTCGCCACATCGACACGGGCTTCGTCGATGTTTGACGTGTATCGGCCAAGCCCTTCCCCTTCTCGACGTGTCCGCGCCGACTCGGAGAGAGCGAGGATGGGGGACTACACGGGGGCGAGCGCCTCGCTCCTCTGCTCGCGCACGATCCGTGCGGCGGCGACCGCATCAACCGGCCGGCCGAGCAGATAGCCCTGGCCGATCGGCGTGCCGAGCTCGACCAGCCGCATCAGCTGATCGTGCGTCTCGATGCCCTCCGCGATGACATGCTTGTTGAGGGCGCGACCGAGCGAGAGCACGGTACGGACGATCTCCACGTTCTGCGCGCTTCGCTGCATTCCGACGACGAAGGAGCGATCGATCTTCATGCAGTCGAATGGCAAGGTGCTGAGGTACGCGAGCGAAGAATACCCCGTGCCGAAGTCGTCAATGCCTAAACCGACCCCGAGGTCCCGCAATTCGCCGAGCGCGTAAAGCGCCTTCTCGCGCTGCTCCATCAACGTGCTCTCGGTGATCTCGAGTACCAACAGATGGGGTGGCACGCAATGATGTCGCAGGACATCGCGCACATGCGGCACCAGTGTGCCGCGCGACAGATCCTTGCCCGAAACGTTCACATGCATCACGACGTCGCCGGCCTCGGGCATCGCGTGACGCCACGAGGCGAGCACGCGCACCGCCTCGTCGATCGCCCACGCCGTCAGCGCTTCGATGCTGCCCGTCTCCTCGGCGAGCGGAATGAATACGCCCGGACTGACGGCACCGCGACGCGAATGGGGCCAGCGCGCGAGCGCCTCGAATCCGACGAGACGCCGAGGCTCGAGCTCGTAGAGTGGCTGAAACGCAAGCGCGAGCTCCCCGCCCGTGATGGCGCGCGGCAGGTCCGCTTCAAGCTCGAGGCGGTTCGCGAGCTCGGCGTGAAGCGCCGCATCGAAGAGCGTGATCCGACCCTTGCCGTCCGCCTTCGCCTTGTACATCGCGATGTCTGCGTCGCGCAAAATCGTCTCGGGCTCCGCGTAACCCAGCTCGCTGAACGTGACGCCGATGCTCGCCAGCGGCCGGATTTCCGTCCCTGCGATGCGCGTCGGCGCGCGCAGCACGTCGAGGAGCCGATCGCCGAACACTGCCACCGATTCGCGCGACGGCGAATTCTCGACAAGGATCGCGAACTCGTCGCCGCCGAGTCGCGCGACGAGGTCCGCCGGGCCGACGCATTCCCGAAGCCGCGCGGCCACCTCCTTCAGGAGCTCGTCGCCGGCGGGATGGCCGAGACTGTCGTTCACCATCTTGAAACGATCGAGATCGAGGTACATCACCGCGAACGTCGATCCGGGCTGCTTGCGGCTTCGTTCGAGCGCGACGCGAAGCCGCTCCTGGAAGCAGTTGCGATTGGCGAGGTCGGTCAGGCTGTCGTGGTAGGCAATATGATGCAGGGCGCCTTCGGCACGCCGTCGCGACGTGATGTCGTGTAGCTGGAAGATCAGACCGCTGCCGGTGGCATCGTCGTCGAAAGGCGCGCAGTGGAGGGATACCCAGATTTCGCGCTGTCCTTCGGCAATGCAGCGGAGCTCGATCGAGAACGTCTCTGATGCGGGCCACCTGACGCTCGCGATCCGTGGCTCGAGCAGCGACGCATCGCTCGGATGCAGCAGCTCGCAAAACGGCCGGTTTCGTACGCGCGAATCATCGTAACCGAGCAGCGCCTTCAATGCGCTGTTGAACTGAATGATCGTGCCGGCTGGCGAAACGATCGCCATCCCGATCGACGCCTGCGTAAACGCCGCATGGAAGCGCTTCTGAGTTTGCGCCGCCTCGAGCTCGGCAGCGGTCACGCGTGCCTCCTGCGCTTCGTGCTCGGCGATCTGGCGGCGGAAATGGACGCGCAGCAAAGCAAGCGACAGGCCCATCACGAGGATGCCGACGGTGGGCGCGGCGCGCCCGAACTCCTCACCCGTCAGCGAAAGCAGGCCCGCGAACACCGCGGACACGAGGTAGAGCGTCGCCACCCAACTCGTACTGCCGAACCAGTCGCCGACCGTCAACGGCACGCCCCGCTTGAGATAGACGATGTGCATCAGCATCATCGTGCTGATCGCATAATGGAGCATCGCCGCCGCGGACAGCGCTGCCACATGCGCCGCGGCATGGGAGAGCACCGGCTCGAGCCACGATTGCGCGATGCCGAAGGTGACTCCGCTCAATGTCATGCCGAGCGCGGCCGTCGACGCGCTGGCGATGCGGCTCGATAGCCTCTTGGAGCTGCGAACCGCGCCGACCAGACCTTCGATCGACGCCGCGAGCACTGCGGGCCCGGTTCCGTACTGCGCTAGCAGAAGGAAGATGACGACGTCACCGGTCGCGATCGAGTGCTTGCTGCGCGGAATTTGGATCGGGAACCAGGCGGCGACCGCGACGATCGCGATCCAGCCTGCGATTTGCCACAGCACGCCCGCGTCCCGCGCGAGGGTCGTCGCGCACGAAGCCATGAGCGTCGCACCGCCGAGCAGCGCGAGTCCCAGCCACATCGCGGCTGCGCCGCGATTGTAGTCATGCAGGTGCAGCGCGTGGAAGCGCCACCACCAGGTCGGGCGCCCTTGGAACGCATGAGCGTGCATGCCGTGTACCGCGCTGGAAAGCTTGCTTCGCGCGTTACGGCGCGCCGGTCGCGCTCGGATCCATCGCCGATGCGGGGTCGTTCACCGATTCGCTCAGCAGGAAGCCTTCGCTCAAAATGAAGCCTTCGCTGAGGATGAAGCCCTCGCTGAGAATGAAACCCTCGCTCAAGATGAACCCTTCGCTGAGGATGAAGCCTTCGCTCAGGATGAAGCCGTTGCTCAGCACGAAGCCGTCCGGCATCGTGTAACCCCCGTTCGCGGCGTACGCGGAGAGGACGGCCGTGGATGTCAGCGGCCCGTTGGCGAAGCTCGAGAACGAGCCGTCGAGCCACACCACGCCCGGCGTCGTGAGGTTCTGGCTCGCGACCCGGCTTTCGGTGATCGACTTGGGGACCGACGTGAACGGCCAGTAGCCGATGGTGGTCTTGAGCACGACGTTGCGCGTCCAGTTGATCCGCGGGTCGTAGATCGGCTGGAAGCGCGTGAAGAGCGCATTGCCCGAAAGCAGGTAGTTACCGCCCGCGACGATCAGTCCGCTCCAGTTGAAGGTTTGGCCCGCAATCGTCGAGCGCGGCGACGGAAGAGTGTGCCCGGCAGCGAGGATCGTGTCGCCGGAGTGCAGCGTTCCCGCTGCAAGCGCGGGTCCGATGTCCGTGCGAAGGGCCGCCGCAAGGCGAAGGGCGCCATCGACGTTGAGAAGACCCGCGCCCTGCTCGAGCAGGTTCGCGTTCGAAAGCGGTTGCGCGGTGTATTGCAGGATG
Organism: Casimicrobiaceae bacterium; assembly: GCA_035308425.1. Classification (GTDB taxonomy): domain Bacteria; phylum Pseudomonadota; class Gammaproteobacteria; order Burkholderiales; family Casimicrobiaceae; genus VBCG01. The sequence goes on from DATGGP010000049.1 coordinate 27,744, forward strand.
GCCTTGACGAGCGGCGGTGTCAGGCCGGGATTCACCTGGAGCATCAGCGCGACGGCGCCGGCAACGACGGGCGCCGCGACGGACGTGCCGCTCAGCTGCATCAGCGTGCGGTTAGGCAACTGCGTCGCACCCGGCACCTGGGCGAGTTGCGGATAGGTCGTCACGAGTTCGTTCCAGCTCGCGCGCGTGCCGAAGATATCCGCGGAGAGCGCCCCGACCAGCCGGTTTCCCGGTGCGACGAGATCGGGCTTCAGCAGGTTGTCGACCCATGCGGTTCCGTCCGCCAGAACCGTCCGGCCGCGCGTGGGTCCACGCGAGCTGAATCCCGTCACCGTGTCGTCGCTTCGGATCGTGGTCGAATGCAGGTTCGCGGCGCCGACGGTGATGACCGAAGGATCGTGACCGGGCGATCCGACGGCGCCGTACACCTCATGACCATCCGAAGTAAGCCCGGCGTTGCCCGCCGCCACGACGACGACGATGTTGTTGGCAACCGCGGCACGCGCCGCGCGCGCGAGCGGGTCGGTGATGTACGACTCCGTCGAACCGGCAGCGAGGCTCAGGTTCATCACCCGGATATGCAGCGCGCTCGCGTGCTGGATCACCCAGTCGATGCCCGCGATGACATCGGCCACGTTCCCGACGCCGTCGTCATCGAGGACACGTACGTCGAAGAGGCTCGCGTTTGGCGCAATGCCTGTCGTGTCCGGCGATTGGTACGACGCGTTGCCTGAAGCGATCGAGGCGACGAACGTTCCATGTCCGTAAGGATCAGGACGTGTCTCGCTCGGCTGCTGCAGTTGCTGCAGCGTGCTGGTGAACTTGGTTCCATCGAGCACAGCCGATACCGTGCCGGAAACGTCGAGGCCTCCGTTCCACGCGTCGTCGAAGAGGCTGTCCCCTGTCTGCACGAAATCCACTTCCTGCCGTACGCGGGTCGGTCCCTTGATGCCGAACGGGCTCGTTCCGATGCTTTGATGATTCCAATCGATGCCCGAATCCACGATCGCGATGCCGATGCCGCTACCGTTGATCGTGCCCTTGTACGGGACCGGAGTCCCCGATGCTCCGGTCGTGAGCTGCAGCGTGCTCGCCGTGCGAGTGACGAGGCGGTTCGGCGAAATGGACGTCACGTCGCTGCGCGACGCAAGTTCCGACAACTTCGATGCCGGCACCATGGCGGCGACCGCGCCGATCGATGGGTAGTTGTAGTAGACCGAGCCGCCGATCGAGAGCAGGTACTGCCGCAAAAGCGTGAGTGACGTATCGGTGCTGTTCGAGGACACGATCACGCGCACGAGCAGCTTGCCGTTGAGAATTTTTGCCCAGCTCACCGTCGGCGCGATGGACTGTGACACTACCGTTTGAAGATCGGCCGCGATCTTTCCGCCCACGGTGGTCGCCGATGCTGCGCCGGGAACCAGCGCAAACAATGCGAGCGCGATCATGCGCAATGCCGCGAATGTTCGACGTTGGACGCTCATTTCTTCATCCATGATGGTTTTTCGCTAGGTGCAGAGCACTTACCCAGCAAGTACCTTGCCACGCTGTTCGTTCGGACGATGTTGGTCGGGTCCGTTGTCCGGTGTAGTCGACATCGACCGATGACAACGCGCACACGGACCTGATCAACGCGCTCTGGCCCCGAGCCGGAGACGCGAAACCAGGCGCCCTTTGCTAACGCGAGAAATCCGCTTTGCATCACCCGGGAAACGCTGTCGCGTGCGATCTGAAGTCAACAGCCCGCACGCGAACAGACGTCTTAAGCCGCGCGGCTCTGACCGCGTACGCCGTGCCGTGCGTGTGCACGAGATGTGCCGAACTGCGGCACGGCCCATACCTGCCGGCAATGATTCGGTTGATAGAGCGGTTCTCCCTTGTCGCCCCACGCTAGCAGTGGTTGAATGGAGCGCATCGAAGCACTGGCGGGTGCTGCTCCTCGCGCCCGGTTCGAACGGCCGAGGCACGTACGTGCGGAGAAGGCTCGCGCGACATGGATGCTTTGTCGATTCTTTGCAATCGGCTCATGCGCGCGTGACGGGCGGCGGGGAGCGAAACAACGGCGATCGATGACTGAGGGCGAGTGGCGGGTCTCGGGAGAGTCCCACGTACTCCGTGTGCCGATGGCGTCGGCGCTCCGCTGCTTCGCACGAGCGACGGCGCTCGCGGTTCTTTATTTTCTCGTCGCGAAAGTTTCGCTGCTGGCCGCGATTCCGCCAGGCTACGCAACGTCCGCCTGGCCGCCTTCGGGCATCGCGCTCGCCGCTGTCCTGCTTTACGGCCGCCGCATCTCGCCGGGAATATGGATCGGGGCGGCGCTCGCCAACCTCACCGTCCAGTCATCCCTTGTAGCCGCGGTCATGATCGGCAGTGGCAATGTCCTGGAGGCACTTGCCGCTGCCGCACTCATCCAGCGTTACATCGGCGTGCCTCGCCACTTTCGGCGCGGCGAAGACGTATTCAAATTCGTCGTGGTGGCCGCTGCGGGGTCGACCATCGCCGCGACGATCGGTACGTTTGCGATCGCGATCGTCGCGGGACTTCCCCCCACCGCAATTGCCACGGCCTGGTGGACCTGGTGGCAAGGCGATACGACGGGAATGATCGTAATTGCGCCGCTCATTCTCACGCGAACTGTCGCTTCTCCGACGGCCTGGACCGCGCGGCGCAAGCGAGAGCTCATCGCGTTCGCGGTCATCCTCCTGCTGATCGGGTACATCGCATTTGGGAGCGACCTCACGAACCACGTTTTCGCGCCGCTGCTTCTGTTGCTGACGTTGCCGCTCGTCAACTGGGCAGCGCTACGGTTCGACCAGCGCGAAGTCACCCTGACGATCGCCGTTTTGTCCACGATGGCCGTCGGCTTTACGGTCTCCGGTCATGGGCCGCTCGCGTCGCATTCGGTCGACGCTTCGCTCCTGCAGCTGCTCCTTTTCATCAGTGCAGTGGCCGCAACCGGCCTGTCCATCAGCGCGATAGTCGAGGAACGCGGTCGCGCGATGGCGGCTTTACGAGCAAGCCGCGACGAACTGGAGCAGCGGGTTCTCGAGCGAACATGGGAGCTCAAGCGAAGCGAAGAGACCTTCCGCCTGTTGGTGGAAGGCATTCAGGATTACGCGATTTACATGCTGGATCCGGACGGCCGGATCGTGAGCTGGAACAAAGGCGCGGAAAGAATCAAGGGCTACGCGGCCGACGAGATCATCGGCCAGCACGTGTCTCGCTTCTATACGCCGGAAGGGATCGAATGCAATCGTCCCCAGCAAGCACTGGCCCTTGCCAAAGCGCAGGGCCGTTTCGAGGACGAGGGCTGGCGCGTACGCAAGGACGGGACCAGCTTTTGGGCGAACGTCGTCGTCACCGCACTCCACGACCACGTCGGCGAGTTTCGTGGTTTCGCCAAAGTGACACGCGATATGACGCAACCCAAGCGAATCGAATCGATGGAACAGCGCGAGCGTCGGACGAACGAGTTTCTGGCGATGCTCGGACACGAGCTGCGCAATCCGTTGGCGCCGATACGCAACGCGCTGACTTTGATCGGCATTCGATCGGCCGACGAATCGACGAAGGAGTGGTCGCGCAACGTCATCGACCGCCAGGTGACCCAATTGACGCGGCTGGTGGACGACCTTCTGGACGTCGCCCGGATAACCAGCGGCAAGATCGAGCTCAAGAAGGAGGCGGTCGAGTTAAACGCCGCCGTGCTGCGCGCAGTCGAGTCGTGCCGTCCAGCTGCGGAGTGTAAACATCAGGTTCTCGATGTAGAAACGTCACAAGAGCATCTGCTCGTCGACGGCGACCTCACCCGCTTGTCACAGATCGTATTGAACCTCGTCAACAACGCGATCAAGTACACCGCCGATGGCGGGCGCATCACGGTGGGCGTCAGACAGGACGGCGATTGGGCAGTGCTGCGCGTCGAGGACACGGGGATCGGCATACCTGCCGATCTGCTACCCAACGTATTCGACCTCTTCGTTCAAGGAGAGCGTTCGCTCGCTCGTACGGAGGGTGGTCTGGGCATCGGTCTTACGATCGTTCGGAAACTGGTAGCTTTGCATGGAGGCAGCGTCGCGGCGCGAAGCGACGGCCCGGGAACCGGCAGCGAATTCATCGTTCTCCTGCCCGCGCTGGATGCAAAACAGGCAGTCAACGAATCACCCACGACCTGGCAACCAAGCGTGGCGTCAGTCAGGCGACGTGTGCTCATTGTCGATGACAACCGCGATATGGCAGATACGATCGCAGCACTCTTGAGTGCCGCGGGCCACGACGTTCGCACGGTTTACGACGGTTTGTCCGCCGTTGCCACCGCACTCGAATATCGCCCCGACGTCGTCCTGCTCGACATCGGACTTCCCGGAATCAGCGGCTACGAAGTGGCCAGGCGAATACGCTCGTCAGAGCACGGACGACCCGTTGTGCTGGTCGCGCTGACAGGCTACGGACAAGATGAAGATCGGCGTCGCGCCCGCGAAGCGGGGTTCGATCGTCACTTGGTCAAGCCCGTCGTCGCGGCCGCGCTCGAATCGATCGTCCGGTCGAACCTGGACGTCCGGAGCAGCGAGTAGGACGTCTCGCGTGGCTGCCGGAGTACGCCGCAATCGCCGACCATGGGATTCGCGCGCAGCGTTCGGTCGCGAGCGACCGAACGTGGACTTCTGCGGCCTGGAAACAAATCCCAGCCGATCTTTCGCGATGACGGGTCATGCCGATCACGACCGGTCGCCGCGCTGGAGCGTTCGGAAAACCTCGTCATCGCGACTTCGCCGGGAATCGCCAGCGCAAAAACGGTGGGGCGAACGCGACCATACATGTCAGAAGTGGCTCTTGGCCACGCTGAGTCGCGCAATTGCTGGCTCAGGTCAACCCGGGACCTGGCTACTCCGTGCTCCGCCTCGGTGCTTCGCACGTCGGCGTGCAACGGAAGCGTTGTACTTCGTAACCCCGTGCGTCGAGGGCGAAGCGTTGCCGAAAGCAGTCGTTCGGTGGCGCTATCGACCCGAAGCGCCCAATCGCCGCGAGCAAGAGCGGACGTTTAACGTTCATTGCCTGCGTACCCAGGACGATCGCCCGCCGCCGCGTCAGGGAGTCGGAACGACAGTGTATGAGACTCCGTTTGCGCCATACGCCGGCCTGAACCACGTGTTGCCGTTCACGTAGAAGGTGGCGCCGCCGTCCTTGTTGATCATGATTTCGGTCACGAGCTACACCTCGCCGTCGTGCTCCAGCCAGGCAATCGTCTCGCTCATTGCCTGCTCTGTCGTGACATTGCGACCATCTGCGTAGGCAGCTTCGTACCAATCCTTGCCGAGCATCTCGCGCGGCTTCTT
>DATGGP010000050.1:0-76486 GCA_035308425.1 Casimicrobiaceae bacterium
GACGCTTCGAGGCGGCGGTTGCCTGCTTTATAAGGCCGAGCATCCTCGGCGCGCACTCCCGTCGCACTCAGCATCATCATCGCGGCCAATGCGGCCGATCCTCATGATGTCGTCTCCTCGAAGCAAGTGTGTGAAGCGGCCCCAACGGCCACGCGGACCAGGCGGCGTCTCAATACCTTGCATTCCCCGGCGTGCGCGGGAACGGTATGGCGTCGCGCACATTGGCGAGCCCGGTGACGTAAGCCAGCGTGCGCTCGAAGCCCAGCCCGAAGCCGGCGTGGGGCACCGTGCCGTAGCGGCGCAGGTCGCGATACCAGCCGTAATGTTCCTTGTCGAGGCCGGCCTCGCCGATGCGGGCATCGAGTACGTCGAGGCGCTCCTCGCGCTGGCTGCCGCCGATGATTTCACCGATGCCCGGCGCAAGCACGTCCATCGCCGCAACCGTGAGGCCGTCGTCGTTGACCCGCATATAGAACGCCTTGATCGCCTTCGGATAGTTCATCACGATCACCGGCTTCTTCGCGTATGTTTCCGAGAGATACCGCTCGTGCTCGGATTGCAGATCCATCCCGAACGCGACCGGAAATTCCCACTCCTGCTTCGCCTGCGAAAGCACGCGAATCGCTTCCGCGTAATCCATGCGCACGAACTCGGATTCGACGATGCCGGATAGCTTGGCGATCACGCCCTTCTCGATCCGCTGCTCGAAGAACGCCATGTCGTCGGCACGCTCGTCGAGCACGGTGCGGAAGATGCGCTTGAGCAGCGACTCCGCGAGTGTCGCATCGTCCCCGAGATCGGCGAACGCGATCTCGGGCTCGATCATCCAGAATTCGGCGAGGTGCCGGCTCGTGTTCGAGTTCTCGGCGCGAAACGTCGGCCCGAACGTATACACCTTGGAGAGCGCGAGGCAATAGCTCTCGACGTTGAGCTGTCCCGACACGGTCAGGAACGTCTCGCGTCCGAAGAAATCCTGCGCGTAATCCACACCGCCTTGCGGCGTGCGCGGCAGGTTCGCGAGGTCGAGCGTCGACACGCGAAAAAGCTCGCCCGCGCCTTCGGCGTCCGACGACGTGATGATCGGCGTGTTGATCCAGAAGAAGCCGTGTTCGTGGAAAAAGCGATGGATCGCGAACGCGATCGTGTCGCGAACGCGGCTCGCCGCGCCGATCACGTTCGTTCGTGGACGAAGATGCGCGACGTCGCGCAGGAATTCGAGCGTGTGCGGCTTCGGTTGGATCGGGTACGTGTCGGGATCCTCGACCCAGCCGATGACCTTCAACACATTCGCCTGCATCTCGTACGGTTGTCCCTTCGCCGGCGAAGGCACGATGGTGCCCGTCACTTCGATCGCGCATCCGGCCGTCAGGTGCAACACCTCGCTCTCGTAGTTGGGAAGCGAGCTCGGGACGACCGCCTGCACCGGATGGAAGCAGGAGCCATCCGACACATGCACGAACGAGATGCCGGCCTTCGAGTCGCGGCGCGTGCGTACCCAGCCGCGAAGCGTGACCGGCGCATCCGCCGGCGCTCGGCCCGCGAGAATGTCGGCGCATGACATCGCATTCATTGCCAACCCTCGATCGAAGACACGCGCAGCGACAAGACCTCAGGCAAATCGCAGCCGAAGTGCTCGGCGAGGAGCAATCGCAGCGCGGCGCGGTCCGCGAGCGTGGCCGAACGAACCGTGTCGTCGGTGCGAAACGTCACGTCACGATTCATCACGCTGACCCGTCCGCCGTCGGTCAGCGCGCGCAGCATCAGCCGCTGTCGAAACGACGACGCCGGATGGGTCGCCGTGTAGTGATTGGCGACGACGAAATCGATCGCGTTCTCCACTTCGAGCGTCGATACCCAGCAGTCGACGATCTTGCCGTCGTTACGCGCGCGGAGCACCCACCACGCGCCATCGCGCGCCATCCAGTGCGAGGCGTTCGCGGCCGGCGCCTCTTCATGCAACGGCAGCGGCTTCTCCGGCGCGAGACTGCCGAAGCCAGGATCGACGACGAACGTCCCTTCGGCAAGCGGAACGGTGAGGAACATGTGCGTGCGCGGCATCTCGGTGCGCGGCGAAATCAGCACGACGCGCGCCGCATGGCGCGACGGCGCAAATCCAAGCGCCTCGAGCGCTGCTGCGAAAAGTGTCGCGTGCTCGAAGCAATAGCCGCCACGGCGCGCATCGACGAGCTTGCGCTGCAGGCCCTCGATGTCGAGCCGCACCTCGCGGTCGAGCAGCACGTCGATGTTCTCGAACGGGATGCTGCGCATGTGCGCACGCAGGAGCCCGCTCAATGTCGAAAGCGTTGCCGGCGCCGCGCCATTCCACCCGATGCGGGCGAGATAGCGGTCGAGATCGATTCGATCCTTCGCGTCCATCGTCGTATCGTAGCGCAGGCGACGGTTGCAGTAACATCGCGAGCGAGCGCTCTAGTGGTGATCGTCGATGAAACGCATGGCTGCAGCCGTGTTGTCGTTCGTGCTGCTTTACGCATACGGCACCGCATTCGCGGACATCCGGGTGAGCGTCGCCGCGACCGATCCGCCCGCCGAGGCGACGCTCGGGCGCGCGGATGAGCATGGACATTCGCGATTGGATCGTCGCGCACGCACTCGCCGGCGAAAGCGAGATCGAGATCCTGACCGGCCTTTGCGGGCGGCTCGACGCGCAGGCATTGTCGCTGGTGCGGGCATCCATCGCGTTCGACCTGCTCGATCCCACGTACGACGCACGCGGCGTGCGCTGGAACCGCGGCGAGGGAGGCGTCGAGGAAGTGTTCGCGCGCGCCGAGGACCAGGTCGTCAACGAGTCGTGGATTCGCAGCCCGTTCTATGCGTTGGTCGAAGGAGGACAGTCAAGGCTGCACAGGCGCCTCGACGAACGCTACGAGCGCGGCGAATTTCCGCTGCTCGATCGCGCGCTTGCTGCCGACGCTCGCGCTGGTCTTCATGCTCCATACGATGCACCGCACCGCGCGCACCGCGATCACGACCTATCTCGGCGATGCGGCCGTGCGCGTGCTCGCAGGCAACATCGTCCGCGGGCGTGCGACGCCGATCGTCGCGGTCGTCTGGTATAGCGACCTCATCGGCTTCACGCGGATCGCCGACAGCGTCGATCCCAAACGCGCTGCTCGTGCTTCTCAACGTTACGCCGAGGCGCAGGTGGCGGCGATCGAAATGCACGGCGGCCACGTGCTGAAGTTCATCGGTGACGGCATCCTCGCGATCTTTCCCGATGACGACAGAACGCGCGCCTGCGGGCGTGCGCTCGATGCCGCGGCGGAGCAGACGCGGCGCATCGCGGAGCTCAACGCCCCGGCGCGCGGCCGCCTCGCAGCCCGTGACCGGCGCATACCTCGCGCTGCACCTCGGCGAGTTGCTGTACGGCAACGTCGGGAGCACAAGGCGTCTCGATTTCACCGTGCTTGGCCCGGCGGTCAACGAAGCGGCGCGCATCGAGGCGCTATGCGGTTCGCTCGACCAGATGGTGATCGTGTCGTCCGCGTTCGCGAAAGCGGCGGGGCAGGCACGCGAGCGATTGGTGAGCCTTGGCCGCTACGCGACGAAGGGCGTTGCGCGACCGCAGGAGCTGTTTACGCTGGATCCGGTGTAAATCGTTTCCGATTTCTCCGGCGCGTACACGTTGGATTTGGTCGGGGTGAGAGGATTCGAACCTCCGACATCTTGCTCCCAAAGCAAGCGCGCTACCGGGCTGCGCTACACCCCGACGGTTGAATTATGACACTCGACGCTGATCGGCTCGCTCGATCTCCGCCGGAACTTTCCACGTGCGCGATCCCTCGTATCGCGATGCGAAGCGGGACCGGCGCCTCGCTCGCCATTGTCCAACACAACAGGAGCGCGCGATCATGAGCCAGGAATGGAACGTCGCGGTGCTGGTCGGAAGCCTGCGCAAGGATTCGTACAACCGCAAGATGGCGAACGCGCTTTGCAGAATGGCGCCGCCATCGCTTCATTGCCAGATCGTCGAGATCCGCGACCTGCCGCTCTACAACCAGGACGACGACGCGCACCCGCCGGCCGCATCGGTCGCATTCAAAGCACGCATCGAGAAGGTGCAGGCCGTGCTGTTCGTCACGCCCGAGTACAACCGTTCGGTGCCGGGTGTTCTGAAAAATGCGATCGACATCGCGTCGCGCCCGTACGGCAAAAGCGCCTGGAACGGGAAGCCGTGCGCGATCGTCAGCGTGTCGCCCGGCGCGATCGGCGGCTTTGGCGCGAACCACGCCCTTCGCCAATCGCTCGTATTCCTCAACATGCCGGCGCTGCAACAGCCCGAGGCCTACATCGGCGGCGCCGCGGAGCTTTTCGACGCGCAGGGCAATTTCGCGAAGGACTCGACGCGTGAGCTCATGAAGAAATTCATGGACGCCTTCGTCATCTGGATCGATCACAACGCCACCGCGCCGGCGACGCGTTGACGCGCCAAGCAGGCTCAGCGGCCGAAGCGGCGAATGACCGCGAGCGCCTCGTCGATCGCGGACGCGCCGTCACCCGACTTGATCGCGCGGGCGACGCAACCGTGCAGATGATGCTCGAGCACCTTTCGCGCGAGCCCGTCGAGCGCCGACTGCACGGCGGCGACCTGCGTCAGGATGTCGATGCAGTAGCGATCCTCATCGATCATCCGCGCGATGCCGCGAACCTGTCCCTCGATGCGATTGAGGCGCTTCGCGAGCACCAGGCCCTCGTGCCGATCGCGCGGCACGATGGGGTGCGCGCGATGGGTCGACTTTCGCGCAGGCGCTTTGGCGGCCACCGGCCTAGCTGACGACGTCATAGCCCGCGTCCTCGATCGCCTTCTTCATCGCTTCGACGCCGGTTCGCGACGGATCGAAGCTCACCATCGCGGAGCCTGGATCGAGTGCGACCTTCACGTCGCGAACGCCGGGCAGCGCCGATAGGACGCGCGTCACGCTGGCGACGCAGCCCTCGCACGTCATGCCCCGAATGTCGATTCGTGCCGATTGCATAAAACACTCCTCAGGTTCATGCCGTCGCGCGAAAGCGGCGTAAGCGAAGCGCGTTGCCGACGACCGAGACGGAGCTCGCCGCCATGGCCGCGGCGGCGATCACCGGGCTCAGAAATCCGAGCGCCGCAAGCGGGATGCCGAGCACGTTGTAGACGAATGCGAAGAACAGGTTCTGACGGATCGTTCTTCGCGTTGCGCGAGAGAGCAGGATCGCGTCGACGACTGCACCGAGGTCGTCGCGAACGACGGTGACGTCTGCCGCTTCGATAGCGACCGCCGACCCCGCGCCAATCGCGAAGCTCACGTCGGCCGTGGCGAGCGCAGGCGCGTCGTTGATGCCGTCGCCGACCATGCCGACGATGTTGCCGGCTGCCTGCAAACGTCGAATCTCGTCGGCCTTGCCGGCGGGTGTCACGCCGGCACGGAAGGCCACGATGCCCGCTTCCCGCGATACGCTGGCGACGGTCGCTTCGGTATCGCCGGAGAGCAGCACGACGTCGATGCCTTCGCGCGTCGCACGAGCGAGCGCCGCCTTCGACGTCCGCCGCACACGGTCGGCGAGCATCACGATGCCGGCAAGCGTCCCATCCACTGCGACGCCGACGATGCTTTCGCCAGATGCCTGTGCCGCTGTCAGCGCTTCCCGCGTGATCTGCACGCGGCGACGCGACAGGAAGGCCGGTGAGCCGACGAGCGCGCGGTGCGGTAGCGCGCCACCGATCGTCCCTTCCGCACCTTCGCCGGGCAGCACGACGAGATCGGTCACGTTCGGCAACACGAGTTGGCGTTGTCGCGCGGCGTCGACGATCGCGCGTGCGAGCGGGTGCAGCGCGCCTTGCTCGAGGGCGGCGGCGCACGCAAGCACGTGGTTCGCTGAGGCATTGCTCGACGCATCGATGCGCGTAACCGCCGGCGCGCCCTCGGTCACCGTGCCGGTCTTGTCGACGACGAGCGTCGTCAGCTGCCCCGCGTGCTCGAGCGCAACGGCATTGCGGATGAGCGCGCCGAACTGCGCCGCCCGACCCGTACCGACGATGATGGCTGTCGGTGTCGCGAGGCCCAGCGCGCAGGGACATGCGATCACGAGCACGGCGACCGCGTTGACGAGCCCGCTCGCGGGATCGGCGGCAAGCCACCACGTCGCGACAAACGTGACGGCCGCGATGGCGACGACGATCGGCACGAAGATTCCAGCGACGCGATCGGCGACTCGCTGGATCGGCGCCTTCGATCCCTGCGCTTCGCGCACGCGTCGCACGATACCCGCGAGCAGCGTCGCCTCGCCGACGCAGGTGGCTTCGCAGCGCAGAAGTCCGTCGAGGTCGAGGGCGCCCGCGTAGACGCGATCGCCGGTCGCTTTCGTGATCGGCCGGCTCTCGCCGGTCAGCATGCTTTCGTTGGCCGACGCGCGGCCCTCGACGACGATACCGTCGACGGGTATCGCTTCGCCTGCGCGGACGCGAAAGTGGTCGCCGACCACGACGCTCGCGAGCGGCACGTCGATCTCGCTGCCGTCACGCTCGACGTGCGCGATCGCGGGCGCCAAGCGCAGCAGACTCTGGATGGCGGCTGAAGTCCCCGCCCGTGCGCGCGATTCGAGCAGCTTGCCGAGCAGGACGAGCGTGACGATTGTCGCGGACGCCTCGAAATACACATGGCCGTGGAGCCCCGCGAGCGTGACGACGGCGCTCGAAACCCATGCGATCGACGTGCCGAGCGCGATCAGCACGTCCATGTTGGCACCGCCGCCGCGAAGCGCACGCCAGGCGCCGACATAGAAGCGTCGGCCCGCGACGAATTGCACCGGTGTGGCGAGCGCGAGTTGCAGCCAGCGGGGCAGGAACTCGTCGGTGGCGCTGCCGGATATCAGCATCGCGATCATTTGTGCGATGAGCGGGACGGTCAGTGCGACGGCAAGCAGCAGGTCGCGGCGAAGCGCCCGATGCGAAGCATCGCGACGGACCGATTCGCGTGCGCGCTCCTCGTCCTCGTCGCGCCTGACGCGCGCGGCATAGCCGGCGCGCTTGACCGCTGCAACGAGCGCATCGGCGTTGGCCTGCGAAGGCGCGTAGCGCACGCGCGCCGATTCGGTCGCGAAATTGACATGTGCCTCGACGCCCGGAACCCGGTTCAGCGTTTTTTCGATGCGCGCCGCGCAGGCCGCGCAAGTCATGCCTTCGAGCGCGAGGTCGATCTCAGCTTTCCCACCGCGTGCCGGCGGGATCGCGAAAGCGGTGTCCATCCAGTGGGATGATATACCTGTATGGGGTATCTTCAGCCGGACGATTTACTTGCCTGAGCGTCGCCTATCGCCTGGCACGCAAGCGGATCTCGACGACCGCGCTCACGGCGAGTGCATATCTTTCGATGGTCCGCAATGTTGGATACGTGCTCAGGCCGCTTTCAAGTCGGGACACGGCGCTCTTCGTGGTCGACATCCGCGGCGACGTCGGCCTGGCTCAATCCGGCGGCGGTTCGTGCGGCAACGAGATCGCGCACCAGCGCCTACAAAGTGGTTTGGCTTCACAAGGACGCGGGCGACGCTTCCGATCCATGCTATGGCCGAGGCGCACGACATTGGTCGCGAGAACTCGGGCAGAGCCGGGGGCGCGTGACATGGAGCAAAAAGGCAACGTTAGCGAAAATGCTAACGAGCACCGCCGCTCATCGGTATCATCCTTTTGATCGATGCAGCGCCCGAATAGCGGCCGTGCCGGCCCCTTTCGAGGGCCGGGCTGCGTACGCAAAATTGCCGACCCCGAGAAACCGACAGCCTGACTCCGCGACGTGACAGGCAGAGGGCCAATCCGCGGCGTACCTAAGCCTCCGCCTTGAGCTGCGGAAACAGGATCACGTCGCGGATCGATGAAGTATCGGTGAGCAGCATCACGACCCGGTCGATGCCGATTCCTTCGCCGGCCGTTGGCGGCAGCCCGTATTCGAGCGCTCGAACATAGTCGGCGTCGTAGTACATCGCCTCCTCGTCGCCGGCCTGGCGCGCGTTCGCCTGCGCCATGAAGCGCGCCGCTTGGTCCTCGGGATCGTTGAGCTCGGAAAATCCGTTGGCGATCTCGCGGCGTGCGATGAAGAGCTCGAAGCGATCGGTGATCGCGGGATTGGCGTCGTTCGCGCGCGCGAGCGGCGACACGTCGGTCGGATGCGCGACGATGAACGTCGGCTGCACGAGCTTCTCCTCGGTCGTCGCCTCGAAGAGCTTGAGCTGGAGCAGGCCAACGCCGTCGCTGTCGAACATGTCGACCTCGAACGGCGCGAGCGCGCGCCGAAGCGCTGCGGGGTCGGCGAGGTCGATGATTTCGTACTCGGCGTTGTAACGGCGGATCGCTTCGGCCATCGTCAACCGCGGAAACGGCGGCGACAAATCGATCGTCTCCCCCTGGTAGACGATCGTCGTCGTGCCGACGACGCGTTGCGCGACCTCGCGCAGCAGCACCTCGGTCAGGTTCATCAGGTCGCGATAATCCGCGTACGCCTCGTAGAACTCGAGCATCGTGAACTCGGGGTTGTGCCGGGTCGAGATCCCCTCGTTGCGAAAGCTGCGATTGATCTCGAACACGCGCTCCAAGCCGCCGATCACGAGCCGCTTCAGGTAGAGCTCCGGCGCGATGCGAAGGTAAAGCGGCATGTCGAGGGCGTTGTGGTGCGTCGCGAACGGCCGCGCCGCGGCGCCGCCGGGGATCGGATGCATCATCGGCGTCTCGACCTCTAGGAAGCCCCGCGCGACGAAGAACTCGCGGATCGCCTGCACGATGCGCGAGCGCTTGACGAACACATCGCGTGCATGCGGATTGGTGATGAGATCGACGTGGCGCTGCCGGTAACGCTGCTCCTGGTCCGTCATCCCGTGAAACTTCTCGGGCAGCGGACGAAGCGCCTTCGTCAACAGGCGCACACGATCGCATCTCACCGACAGCTCGCCGGTTTTCGTCCTGAAGAGCGTTCCGCCCGCGCCGACGATGTCGCCCAAATCCCAGTGTTTGAATGCGTCGAGCGTCGCTTCGCCGACGCCGTCGAGCGTGACGTAGAGCTGGATGCGACCGGACATGTCCTGCAGCGTCGCGAAACATGCCTTGCCCATGACGCGCTTCAAAATCATGCGGCCCGCGACCGCCACTTCGATGCGCTGCGCCTCCAGCGCCGCGTTGTCTGACGTGTCGTGCGCGGCGTGGAGATCGGCGGCGAGCGCGGTGCGCCGGAAGTCGTTCGGATACGCGCTACCCGCGGCGCGCAGGGCGGCGAGCTTCGCTCGGCGCTCGCCGATGATCTGGTTCTCGTCGCCTTGAACAGGCGGGTCGGCAGGCTTGTTCATTCAGGCGAACTCGAGCTTGGGTGCAACGGTTGCGATACGCTCGAAGTCACGATTGTCGTGAAGCAGAGGAACGCCGTGCTCGACGGCGGTTTGCGCGATCAGGCAATCGACGCTGGATCGAATCGTCAGCCCGATGCGCCGACACTCGAAGTACAGGCGAGCGGCACCTTCGTGCGTTGCCACGGCGTCGGTGGAGTGCAGAAAGGGCTGCGTCGACAGAAACGTGCGGTAGTCGCGGAACGCCTGCTCGTCTCGGGCGCCCTGCAGGACTTCCTGATAGATCAGCGGCGTGACGGCAGCCTCGATGCCATGGTCGAGCGCCGCGCGCAGGCGATCGACAGCATTGGTCGAGCGAGGGCGAATGAAGTCGATCCAGACCGACGTATCGACCAGGATCACAGTCACTTCCCTTCGCGCAACGCCTTGTAGTCATAGTCGTCCCGCAAGCCCCCGCGCCCATAGAGATCGCGCAGGTCGCGGCGCTTGCGCGTTGCGACGAACTCGCGTAGCGCGAGGTCGACGAGCTCGCGCTTCGTCTTCGCGTCGGACACGCGAAACGCTTCCTTGACCAGCTTGTCGTCCAAAACGATATTCGTGCGCATATACACCTCCTAATGTGTATTGTAAGGTGTATGAGGCGATACACGCAACCGGCCGCTACGGCGCGTTAAACCCCTTGCTTCAGGCTCGCCTCGATGAAGTCGTCGAGATCGCCGTCGAGCACCGCCTGCGTGTTGCCGACCTCGTGGTTCGTGCGCAGGTCCTTGATCCGCGATTGATCGAGCACGTACGAGCGGATCTGCTGGCCCCAGCCGATGTCGGTCTTCGAATCCTCGAGCTTCGCCTGCTCCTCCTGCCGCTTGCGAACCTCGAGCTCGTAGAGTTTCGATTTGAGCATCGCGAACGCCTCCGCTCGGTTGCGATGCTGCGAGCGATCGGTCTGGCATTGCACGACGATGTTCGTCGGCAGATGCGTAATGCGCACGGCCGAGTCGGTCTTGTTGACGTGCTGGCCGCCCGCGCCGGACGAGCGATAGGTGTCGATGCGCAAATCGGCCGGATTGATCTCGACCTCGATCGATTCGTCGACTTCCGGGTACACGAACACGCTCGCGAACGACGTGTGGCGCCGCGCGTTCGCGTCGAACGGGCTCTTGCGCACGAGCCGGTGCACGCCGCTTTCGGTGCGGAGGTACCCGTACGCGTAGTCGCCGTCGACCTTGATCGACGCGCTCTTGATGCCCGCGACTTCGCCCGGCGACTCCTCGAGTATTTCGACGCGGTAGCCCTTGCGCTCGCAATAGCGTAGGTACATCCGCAACAGCATTGCCGCCCAGTCCTGCGCTTCCGTGCCACCGCTGCCGGCCTGGATGTCGAGGAATGCATTGCCGGGGTCGAGCGGATCGTGAAACATGCGCCGGAATTCGAGGTCGGCGACGCGCCGCTCGAGCTTGTCGACGTCGCCCTCGATCGCGAGGAGCGTCGCGTCGTCGGCTTCCTCGCGCGCGAGGGCGTAGAGATCGCTGCTGTCGTCGATGGCACGCGAAAGATGGGTGAGCGCATGCACGACGCCGTCGAGGGTCTTTTTCTCCTTGCCGAGCGCCTGCGCGCGCGCCGGGTCGTCCCAGATCTTCGGGTCTTCGAGCTCGCGGTCTACGCTTGCGAGCCGCGCCGCCTTGACGTCGAAGTCAAAGATACCTCCGAAGCTTCGCGGTACGCTCCCGCAGGTCTGCGAGGGCGTTGCTGATGGCATTGATCTGTTCGGGTTCCATGACTGTCGCTCGTGATCACTCGATTTGAGCACTTATTATAAGCGGCCAAGTGTTGCAGTCAGTAGCTCGGGGCGGCCCTTCGCACTAACATTGCTGATTTCGATCTTCGTCAGGGGCCACCATGCCTGTGTTCTACGTCAACAAGCAGCGCGTCGATGTCGCGTCGAGCGTGCCCGGCGACACGCCGCTTCTATGGATCCTGCGCGATTCGCTCAACCTCACCGGAACGAAGTACGGGTGCGGAATGGCGCTTTGCGGCGCATGCACCGTGCACATCGAGGGACAGCCGACGCGCTCGTGCCAGACGCCACTGTCGTCGATTCGACAAGGCGCCGACGTCACGACGATCGAGGGGCTCACGAGCAAGGAAGGCAAGGCGCTGCAAGCCGCGTGGCAGGCGCTCGACGTGCCGCAATGCGGCTATTGCCAGTCGGGACAGATCATGTCGGCGGCTGCGCTGCTCGCGAAAAAGCGGCATCCGAGCGACGCCGATATCGACGAAGCGATGGCCGGCAACATCTGCCGGTGCGCCACCTACGTGCGCATCCGCGCCGCGATCAAGCAGGCTGCGACGAAGCTTGCCGCGTAAAGGAGAGCCGTGATGAATCCGTTGCGCATGCAGGAGACACCGGCTTCGACGATCAGCCGGCGTGCATTCCTGAAGACGACCGCCGCGCTCGGCGCCGGCCTCACGCTCGCGATCTTCGATGTCGACGCCATGGCGCAGGCGCGCAAATCGGCGAGCGCCGCGACTGCATTCGAGCCGAACGCTTTCCTGCGCATCGCACCCGACAATACGGTCACGGTGATCGTCAAGCACGTCGAGCTCGGCCAAGGCACGTACACGGGGCTGCCGATGCTCGTCGCCGAAGAGCTGGATGCCGCGTGGTCGCAGGTGCGCGTCGAAGGCGCACCGGCGGACGCCAGGCGCTACAACAACCTGTTCTGGGGAAGCATGCAGGGCACGGGCGGTTCGACGGCGCTCGCGAATTCGTTCGAGCAATATCGACAGGCAGGCGCCGCCGCGCGCGCGATGCTCGTCACCGCCGCCGCGCAGCGCTTCGACGTGAAGCCCGAAGTGATCAGCGTGCGAAACGGCGTCGTGTCCGCAGGCGCGAAGAAAGCGACCTTCGGCGAGCTGGCGGCGAGCGCGGCGAAGCAGCCGATTCCGGCGTCGCTATCGCTCAAGGAGGCGAAGGACTTCGTCTACATCGGCAAGGGCGCGCCGCGTACCGACTCGAAAGCGAAGTCAACCGGCACAGCGATCTACACGCAGGATGTGAAGCTTCCCGACATGCTGACTGCCGTCGTCGCGCGCGCGCCGCGCTTCGGTGCGAAGGTCGCGCACGTCGATTCCGCGAGCGTTTCGCATATCGCCGGCGTGCGCTATGTCGTCGAGATTCCGACCGGCGTCGCGGTCGTCGCCACCAATTTCTGGACCGCGAAAAAAGGCCGGGATGCGTTGAAGGTCGAATGGGACGCCGACAGCGGCTTCAAACACTCGTCGGCCGATATCGCGGCGGAATTCAAGCGCCTCGCCGGTACGCCGGGGACGATCGCGCGAAACGATGGGGATGCGGCAGCGGCGATTGCAAAGGCCGCGCGAACGTTCGAAGCGACCTACGAATTCCCCTACCTCGCGCACGCGGCGATGGAACCGATGAACTGCGTCGTGCGCCTCGACGCGAATCGTTGCGAAGTCTGGAACGGCGAGCAGTTTCAGACCGCGGACCAGCAAGCGATCGCGAAGCTCGTCGGCCTTGCGCCCGAGCAGGTCGAGATTCACCAACTGTTCGCCGGCGGGAGTTTCGGCCGACGCGCCAATCCGCAGTCCGACTATCTCGTCGAGGCCGCGTCGATCGCGAAGGCCATCGGCAAGCCCGGCACTCCGGTGAAGCTCGTCTGGACGCGCGAGGACGACATGCGCGCCGGCTATTTCCGTCCGGCGTATCAGCACGTGTTGCGCGCCGGCCTCGACGCGCAAGGCAATGTCACCGGGTGGCAGCATCGGCTCATCGGCCAGTCGATTCTGGATGGATCGCCGTTCGAAGCGATGGTGAAGAACGGCGTCGATCCGACGTCCGTCGAGGGCGCGACGACGATTCCGTACGCGATCGCCGATCTTCAGGTCGACCTGCATTCGGCGCTGATCGGCGTTCCGGTGCAATGGTGGCGCTCGGTCGGCTCGACGCACACCGCGTATTCGGTCGAGACGTTCATCGACGAGCTTGCCGTCGCGGCGAGCAGGGATCCGGTGGTGTTTCGCAAGGCGCTTCTAGCACAAAAGCCAAAGCATTTGTCGGTGCTCGCCCTTGTCGCAGAGAAGGCTGGCTGGAGAACGCCGCTTGCGCCTGGAAAGACGGGAGAAAAGCGGGCACGCGGCATCGCGGTGCACGAATCGTTCAACACCGCTGTGGCACAGGTCGCCGAAGTTACCGTGCGCGAGGACAATACATTTCACGTCGATCGCGTCGTGTGTGCGGTCAACTGCGGGCTCGCCGTCAATCCCGACAACGTGCGCGCGCAGATGGAAGGCGGCATCGGCTACGGATTGTCGGCCGCGCTGTTCGGCGCGATCACGATCAAGGACGGCGGTGTCGTGCAATCGAACTTCCACGACTATCGCGTGCTGCGCATCAACGAGATGCCGCCGGTCGAGGTGCATATCGTCCCGTCGACCGACAAGCCGACCGGCGTCGGCGAGCCGGGCGTGCCACCGATCGCACCGGCCGTCGCGAATGCGATCGCCGCCGCGACGGGCAAACGCCTTCGCGTGCTGCCGCTCACGCTGTCGGCCTGACGGCGATGATGCGAACGCCCGAAGGCTTCGCGCCTTCGCCCCTGGCGTCGGGAATCGTCACCGACACGTCGCTCGCGTTCGCGTTCTCCGGCACGAAGCTGCTCGTTCGCGGTGACGAGCATGCGCCCGCCGTGCCGACCGCCGGCGAGCTCTCACGCGCGGAAATCGACGGCATTCGTCACTACATCGGGCGGCTCGATGGCGCCGACTGCATTGCGATCCTCCTGCCCGACGACGCCGCCGCGCCCATGCAGTATGCGTTCGCGGGCCTTCGCTCGCTGTTCCCGCGTCTCCCGGAGCCGCTGCTCGCCGTCGCCGCGCGCGCCTTCCAGGTCGTCGAGTGGGAGCGCACCCATCGCTATTGCGGCCGCTGCGGTTCGCCGACGCGCGATCGTGACGACGAGCGCGCGAAGCAATGTCCGGTGTGCGGCTACGTCGCATATCCGCGCGTGTCGCCGGCGATGATGGTGCTAGTGACCCGCGGACACGAGCTCCTCCTCGCGCGATCCCACCGCTTTGCCGGTGCGGTGTACAGCGCGCTCGCCGGCTTCGTCGAGGCGGGCGAGTCGATCGAGGACTGCATCCATCGCGAGGTGCGCGAGGAAGTCGGCGTGGCGGTTCGCGATCTTCGCTACTTCGCGAGCCAGTCGTGGTCGTTTCCCCACTCGCTGATGATCGCGTTCACCGCGCAATACGCCGGCGGCGACCTCACGCCGGACGCCTCCGAGATTGCCGACGTGCGCTGGTTCGACGTCGATGCTCTGCCGGACCTGCCGAGCCCGATGTCGATCGCGCGTCATCTGATCGACACGACCGCGGCGCGGCTGCGCGAAGCGTTGCCGGCGAGTGCCCTGCGCTAGAATCCATCAGGCAACGCTCCCTGACCGACATGTCCCTTCCGATGTTGCGTCGTCTTGTTGTGCTCTTCCTGTTCGCGATGATCGCGATGCCGTCGCTCGCGCAAGCGCCGGCGCCCGTGCAGGACCCGCGGCAGATGGCCGACGCCGAGCGCAAGATCTACGAGAAGACACTGCACGACGCGCAGACGCTTCTCGACAAGAAGCAATACGCGGACGCGATCGCGAAGCTCGACACGATCATCGCCGAGCACCCGCGTGAGCCGAAGGCGCGCTTCGTCAAGGGCCTCGCCTTGACCGACGAAGGCAAGACCGACCAGGCGATCGACGTCTTTCTCGCGCTGCTCGCCGATTTTCCCGAATTGCCGGAGCCGCGCAACAACCTCGCGGTGCTCTATGCGAAGAAGGGCGAATACGCTCAGGCCCGCGACGAGCTGGAACGCGCGGTGCAGGCCGCGCCCGACTACGCCGTCGCGCACGAGAACCTGGGCGACGTCTACGCGCGCCTCGCCGAGGTCGAATACGAGAAGACGGTGGCACTCGACAAGCGCAACCATACGGCCGCGGCGAAGCTCAAGCTGATTCGCGAAACGTCGGCGGCTTCCAAGTGAGAAGGAGCATGATCGAGATGTTGCGTCGCCTGACCTTGATTCCCGCGCTCGCCTTCGCGCTGCACGCGACCGCTTCACTCGCCGCGAATCCGGAAGTCGAACTCGACACGACCGCGGGCGCGATCACGCTGGAGCTCTATCCCGATGCGGCGCCGAAGACCGTCGCGAACTTTCTGCGCTACGTGCGCGACGGTCACTACAACGGCACGCAATTCCACCGCGTCATCGACGGCTTCATGATCCAGGGCGGCGCATACACGGCCGATTTCAGCCCGAGGCCGACGCGGCCGCCGATCGTCAACGAAGCGGAAATGAGCGCGAAAGCCGGGCTGCACAACGTGCCGGGCACGATCGCGATGGCGCGCACGTCCAATCCCGATTCGGCGATGGACCAGTTCTTCATCAACGTCGCCGTCAACAAGCCGCTCGATTTCCGCTCGCCCGATCCGGCGGGCATCGGCTACACGGTGTTCGGCAAGGTGATCTCAGGCATGGACGTCGTGAACAAGATCGCGAAGATGCCGAAGGGAGGACGCAAGCTCCCGCCCGGCGCTCCGCCGGTCGATCCGCGCTCGCTCACCACCGAGCCGGTGTTTATCTCGGTCGCGAAAGTGATCGAGCCCGCGAAATAGGCTTCAACGCGACGGAGAAGAGGATTCGATCATGACCGGCGTCGTATTGCACACGAATCACGGCGTCATCGCGCTCGCGCTCGACGCCGAAAACTCGCCGGCGACGGTCGCCAATTTCCTCGAATACGTGCGCGACGGTCATTACGACGGCACGCTGTTCCATCGCGTGATTCCCGGATTCATGATTCAGGGCGGCGGCTTCGCGCCGGGCATGAAGCAGAAACCGACACGCAAGCCAGTGGCGAACGAAGCGGCGAACGGCGTTCGCAATGCGCGCTACACGGTCGCGATGGCGCGCACATCAGACCCGCATTCGGCGACCGCGCAATTCTTCGTCAACCTCGCCGACAACGCCTTTCTGGATTACAAGGGTGCGAGTCCACAAGGCTACGGGTACTGTGTGTTCGGTCGCGTCGTGCGCGGCAGCGACGTCGTCGACGAGATCGCCGGCGTGCCGACCGGCCGCTCGGGCTTTCACGAGAACGTTCCGAGCACCGACGTCGTGATCGAGCGCGCGGAGGTCGTGGAGTAGCAAGCCTCGTCCGCCGGCTCGCGTCGGAATTCGAGCGGGCTCCTTCGTGAAGCCGACGCTTTTCCTCTCCGATCTGCATCTCGCGCCCGATCGAACGGCGACGCTCGCCGCCTTTCACGCGTTCGCGCGCGGGCCTGCGCGAAATGCCGCGGCGGTTTACGTGATGGGCGACCTGTTCGACGCGTGGCTCGGCGACGATCAGCGCAAGGAGCCGTTCGCGCATGCGGTCGTCCTGTCGATGCGCGGGATCACCGACGCCGGTGTTCCGCTTCACATCGCGCGCGGCAATCGCGACTTCCTGCTCGGCGAAGCGTTCGCCGGGGCGGCCGGCGCAACGCTGCTTGGCGAGCAGACGATCGTCGACGTGTGCGGAACGCGCACGCTCGCCACGCACGGCGACGAGTTCTGCACCGACGACGACGCGTATCAGCGCTTTCGCGCGTGGTCGCGCGATCCGCGCACGCACCGGCGGCTGATGAGCCTGCCCTACTTCGTGCGTCGGCTGATCGGCTTGACGCTGCGCGGCAGCAGTCGCGCGGCAACGTCGCGCAAGCCCGAAGCGATCCTCGACGTCAACGCCGAGGCGGTCACGAACGCGTTTCGGACGTTCGGCGTATCACGGATCGTCCACGGACATACGCATCGACCGGCGCGTCATGAGACGATCGTCGATGGCACGCCGCGCGAGCGCATCGTCCTCGCCGACTGGGACGATCTGGGGCACTACGTCGAAATCGACGAGACGGGCTCCCGCAGCCGGCAGATCACCGGCTGAACGCTGCGCGGGCGCCGCCGCGCCGATCGAAAACCACGCGGGATCAGGCCTTCGGCGGCTTCTTCTGCTTCGGTTTCTTCGGTTCCTTGCGCTGCTTGTCGCGATTGGCCATGGCGGGGCCTCCGTGAAGGATGCGAAGTATGCACCTTTTGCAATGCTACCCGAGCGCCTGCCGAAAATCCTCGATCAGGTCGTCCGGATCCTCGATGCCGACCGACACGCGCACGAGCGAATCGGCGATGTCCATCTCCGCGCGGCGCGCCGCGCCCATCTCCCAGAAGATGGTCTCTGCGACGGGAATGGCGAGCGTCCGGTTGTCGCCGAGGTTCGACGATAGCACCACGATGCGCAGGCGATCGAGGAACGCCAATACGTCGATGCCGCGCGTGAGCTCGAACGAGAAGAGCGCGCCCGGCCCGCGGAACAGCGCCTGCGTACGCTCGTGCTGAGGATGCGACGCAAGCCCGGGAAAGTGCACGGCATCGACCTTCGGATGCGATGACAGATACTTCGCAAGCGCCTGCGCATTCGCGCACTGGCGGTCCATCCGCAGCGCCAGCGTCTCGGCGCCAACCGCGATGTGATGCGCCTGTTCGGGCGACAGCGTGCCGCCGCCGTCGCGCAGGCCCTTCTTGCGGATCTGCGTGATCGCCCAAAGCAGCGGCTTCTGCGCCTTGTAGGGTTCGGCGATGTTCGGAAAGCGCTTCCAGTCGTAGCGACCGGTGTCGGTGACGGCGCCGCCCAGCGCATTGCCGTGGCCGCCGATGTACTTGGTGAGCGCGTTGATGACGAGGCTCGCATCGACGTCGATCGGCCGGAAGAGCCATGGCGAAGTCATCGTGTTGTCGACGAAGTAGATCAGCCCGCGCGCGCGACAGAGCTCCCCAATGCGGGCGAGATCCGCCACCTGCGTGCGTGGATTCGCGATCGTCTCGACGAATACGAGCTTCGTCCGCGGGCTGAGCGCACGCTCGACGTTGTCGACGCTCGTCGCATCGACGAACGTGACCGGCGTGCCGTGGTCGGCGAGCGTGTTGAAGAGGCTGTTCGTGTTGCCGAAGACGAACGAGCTCGACACGATGTGATCGCCGCCGCGAAGCAGCGCGAGCAAGGTCGCCTCGATCGCCGCCATGCCGGTGGCGAAGCAACACGTCGCAACGCCGCGCTCCATCGCGGTGATCTTCGCTTCCAGCGCCGCCGTGGTCGGGTTGCCTTGGCGACCGTAGGCGTAACCCGATTGCCTGCCCTGGAACACGGCGACCAAGTCGGCCGCGTCCTTGTAGCCGTACGCCACCGACACGTGCAGCGGCTTGTGGAGCGCGCCGTGCTCGATCGGCGAATCGCGGTCGCTATGGAGAATCGCGGTCGTGAAGCCGCGCGCATGGCTGCTGTCGTTCATGGCATTTCCCGAACAAAAAACCCGTCGAGCTTCCGCCGGACGGGTTTCGTGTGCCCCGCCCGATATCCTCGGGCTGGAGCGAACCTCGCTTTAGCGGAATTTATCTAAGCGCCCGCAAGCTGAAGCTCAAATCGGCGCAACAACATTATAGCAGAACTCGCGATCCAGCCAACGCCGCTCGCGGCCCGCTCACGTAGGGCAGATCATCCGGCGCGCGCGAAAAGAAGCGCAATGGCCGGTGCGCTTCCTTGCGAAGGCCGATGCGCGTTGTCACGCCGATCGGAGGCGCACGGGAATCGTCGGTCGCGAGCCATAGCGGCCCGCGACGCGTGAGATCGGTGCCGTCGAGCCTTCGA
Organism: Casimicrobiaceae bacterium; assembly: GCA_035308425.1. GTDB lineage: Bacteria > Pseudomonadota > Gammaproteobacteria > Burkholderiales > Casimicrobiaceae > VBCG01. Next base: position 19,056 of record DATGGP010000050.1, read on the forward strand.
TCGATCGCAAGCGCCGTGGTCAGGCGTCCCGGACCGCGTGCAAGATCGGTCAACCGAACGCTTCCGCGCCGCGATTGCATCAGGGCAACGCCATCGCATGGCACGAGCGCGCGCAGCAGCACCCCCGCGCCGACGCCGCGTACGTCGGCGGTGATGTTCACCGCGTACCACATGCCGTAGATGAAATAGACGTACGCGTGACCGCGCTCGAGAAACATCGAGCGGTTGCGCGGCGTTTCGCCGCGATGCGTGTGCGCCGCGGGATCGTCCTGGTGATACGTTTCGTTCTCGACGATGCGGCCACTCGCGCGCCCGTGCTCGTCGTCGCGCACGAGGTACTTGCCGATGAGAAAGTGCGCGAGATCCTCTGCGTCGACCGGCAACTCGGCGCGCGCGAGTCGGCGAAGGCGGGCGCGTTTGCGCTTTGCCGGCGCGACCATCAGTCGCCGGCCAGCTCTCCCGATGCCACCTCGAGCTTCGTCTCCTCGAGCAGGTCGACGGTGTCGCGCTTCTCGTCGCGATGCGCGGCAAGATGCGACAGGTAATCGGGCGTAATGTCGCCGGTGATGTACTTGCCGTCGAAGCACGACGCCTCGAAATCGTGGAGCCGCGGATTCCCCTCACGCACCGCGTCCTTCAATGCATCGAGATCCTGATAGACGAGCAGATCGGCGCCGATCTCGCGCGCGATCCCGGCTTCCGTCCGGCCGGTGGCGACGAGCTCGTCCTGGTTCGGCATGTCGATGCCGTAGACGTTCGGAAAGCGCACGGGCGGGCTCGCCGATGCGAAGTAAACCTTGCGAGCGCCGGCGTCGCGCGCCATCTGCACGATCTCGCGCGATGTCGTCCCGCGCACGATCGAGTCGTCGACGAGCAGCACGACCTTGTCCTTGAACTCCATGCCGATCGGATTGAGCTTCTGGCGCACGCTCTTCTTGCGCAACGCCTGCCCCGGCATGATGAACGTGCGCCCGACGTAGCGATTTTTGACGAAGCCCTCGCGATACGTCTTGCCGAGCCGATTCGCGAGCTCGAGCGCGTAGGGACGGCTCGAATCGGGAATCGGGATCACGACGTCGACGTCGCGCGCCGCATCGATGCCGCGGATCTTTTGCGCAAGCGCGGCGCCCATCCGAAGGCGTGCCTCGTACACCGACGTGCCGTCGATCACCGAATCGGGCCGCGCGAGATAGACGTACTCGAAGATGCAGGGATGAAGCGACGGGCGCGCAGCGCACTGCCGCGAATGGAACGTGCCCGCCTGGTCGACGAAGATCGCTTCGCCGGGGTCGACATCGCGCAGGACGGAGAAGCCGAGCGGCTCGAGCGCGACCGATTCGGAGGCGACGAGATATTCGCGGCCGGCCATCGCCTCGCTCACCCCGACGATCAATGGACGGATGCCGTACGGATCGCGGAACGCGAGCATGCCGTAGCCCGCGATCATCGCGACGACCGCATATGCGCCGCGACAACGCCGATGCACACCCGCGACGGCGCGAAACACGGCGTCGGGATCGAGCCGGTGATGTTGCGCGGCGCGCTCGAGCTCGAGCGCGAGCACGTTCAGCAGCACCTCGCTGTCGGAATTGGTGTTGACGTGGCGGAAGTCGAGCTCCCACAGCTCGCGCTTCAGCGCCTCGCTATTCGTCAGATTGCCGTTGTGACCCAGCGTCACGCCGAACGGCGAGTTCACGTAGAACGGCTGCGATTCGAGATCGGAATACGCCGATCCCGCCGTCGGATAGCGGCAATGCGCGATGCCGGTGGTGCCCGAGAGCTCGCGCATGTTGCGCGTGCGGAACACGTCGCGCACGTAGCCGGGACCCTTGTACGTGTGGAATACGGGTCCTTCGCACGTGACGATGCCGGCCGCGTCCTGCCCGCGATGCTGCAGCAGGAGCAGCCCGTCGTAGAGGAGCTGATTGACGGGTGTGTGGGCGACGGCGCCGAGGATGCCGCACATGTCAGGTGACAGTTGTCAGTTGACAGTTGTCAGTTGCATCGGCGTTTTCGGTGGCGCGGCACGTGTCACGGTGCCGACTTGCCTTTGCGGTCTTCTGTCTTTTCACTTCTGACTTGTCATGCGGCGAATAGTCCAGCCGTCCGGCGAGATCCGCCGGCAGATGCGGTCGCAGCGCATACACGCCCGCGACGAGCGGAGGCACGAGCGCCGAATGTTGCCACCACGACGTTTTCGGAATGGCGGTCAAGCCGGCGACGAACACGAGCGCGAGCATCAGCACGATCCCGCGCGCGAGCCCGAAGATGCCGCCGAGAAAACGATCGACGAAGCCCAGGCCCGCCGCGCGCACCCCCTTCGACAGCGGCCATGCAACGACTGCACCGAGCAGGAGCGCCGCGATCAGGATCAGCGCGAAGGCCACGATGTAGCGCACGGCCGGATATTCGACGATGTTCGGCAACAGCGCGCCGACAGCGGGTGTCAATGCCAGCGCGACCACGATGCCGACCACCCACGCAACCAGCGCGACGAGCTCGCGGATCACGCCGCGCGCGAACGCGAACAGCGTCGACAATGCCACGATGCCTGTGACCACCCAGTCGAACGTCGTCATGAACGGAGGTCGCCGGAACGTCGCGAGGCGGCCGCCGTCCGGCGGGCTTATTTGACGGGAGCGACAATGCCGCTCTGACCTTCGTTGCGAAGCTTGTCGCGCGCGGCTTGCGCCTCCTCGCGCGACGAATAGGGGCCCACGCGCACGCGCCAAAGCGTGCCCTTGCTGGTCTTCAGAGGTTCGGTATATGCGGCGTATCCGGCGCGCTTCAAGCGGCCGGCCAGCGAGTTGGCGCCGCGGTCGTCGGCGAACGCCGCGAGCTGGACGGCGAATCCTTCATGCTGTGCAGGCGCGCTCGGCGCATGTGCGGACTTCGCGCTATCGGCCGCGTGCGCGACCCTTGCGGTGTCGGTTGCCGGTGCAGGCGCAGCGACGGGTGACGGCAAGGATTCGGGTTGCGTCGAAATCGAAGCTGTCGACGATGACGGCGCCGGTGCGATCGGCGCAGGGGCCGGCGCGTTCTCCGACGGCTTGCCGTTGGCGTCGTCCGGCACACGCGTGTCGTACTTGCGCGATGGCTCGGATGCATTACCCGTAGCGGGCGCAGGCTGCGTCGCAGGCTTCGCGTCGTCGCTCTTCGCGTTCGCCTCGCCCTTGGCGGCGCCGTCGTTCAGGCGATTGACGAACTTTCCGCTGTCGACGGGTGGAATCTTGACGGACACGTCGTCGCCGAGCGGCTTCTGCTCGGTTTCGAGCAGCATCGGCACGACAACCGCGACGCCGAGCGCCAGCACGACGGCGCCGACAAGACGCCGACGTGCGCGTCTGCGCAACTCGTCGACGTTGAGATCGGCCAACTCCTGCATCGCGATAGGTCCGCTCATCGCCGTGCGCGCAACTCGTCGAGCACCGCCGCGACGGTGAGAAACGAACCGAAGGCCGCGATTCTATCAGTGTCGTTCGCATCGTTGCACGCGACAGCGAACGCCTGCGCGATGCCATCGAACGTCGCAACGTGTTCCGTTGCCACACCGGCGACGGCAAGCGCGGCGGCAATGCGCGCGGCCGACGCGCCGCGCGGCCCGGGAAGCGGCGCGACGTACCAGCGATCGATGCGCGGCGCTAGCGTCTTCGTGACCGCATCGATGTCCTTGTCCGCGAGCATGCCGAAGACGGCAAACGTATGCGCGAACGCTCCCATGGCGCCGAGCGCGACGGCGAGGTTGCGCGCGGCCTGCGCGTTGTGCGCGACGTCGAGCACGATCGCGGGACGGCCGGGCACGACTTGCAGCCGCCCGGGCAGTTCCACATGCACGAGCCCCGCGCGAACGGCGTTCGCGGCAACCGGCAGGCGCTCGTGCAGTGCGTCGACCGCGGCGAGTGCGGTCGCTGCATTTGCGAGTTGATAGGCGCCGCGAAGCGCCGGAAATGGCAAGCCATAGCGCGCGCCGCGCGGTCCCTCGTAGCGCCAGTGCGTGCCTTCGGTGACGTAGCGGAACTCGACGCCGATTCGCCAGAGCATGGCGCCGGCCGCCGTCGCATGTTCGACGAGCGAGTGAGGCGGATCGGTGTCGGCGCAAATCGCGGGACGGCCCGCGCGAAAGACGCCCGCCTTCTCGCGCCCGATCGCTTCGCGCGTTGCGCCCAGGAACTCGACGTGATCGATGTCGACCGTCGTCACGATCGCGACGTCGCAATCGAGGATGTTTACCGCATCGAGTCGGCCGCCGAGCCCCACTTCGAGAATCAGCACGTCGAGGCGTGCGTCGGCGAAGAGACGAAGCGCGGCGAGCGTGGTGAACTCGAAATAGGTAAGCGGGATCGGCCCCTCACCCCTACCCTCTCCGCTCTGGGGAGAGGGAGCCGAGCGCGAGCGAGGCGGGTGAGGGGTGACGCGTGGGGCGCGCGCCGCTTCCACCGCCTCGAACGCACCGACGAGCGCCTCGTCGCTCACCTCGTCGCCGCCGATGCGCACGCGCTCGTTGAAGCGCAGAAGATGCGGCGACGTGTAAAGCCCGGTACGAAAGCCGGCATGCCGGTATATAGCTTCGAGCATCGCGCACGTCGAGCCCTTGCCATTGGTTCCGGCGACGGTGACCACGGGACAGTCGATGCGGATCGCCATGCGGGAAGCGACGGCAGCGACGCGCTCGAGTCCCATCGCGATCGCGCTCGGATGAAGCGTGGCGATGAAGGCAAGCCACTCGTCGAGCGTGCGCTTCATGTCGCTTGTCTTGCCGAACCGCAATGACGCGAAGCGTGTGCGACGCGATCAGGCCGCCGGCGGCGGCTGGCGGGTCAGCATCGCGAGCAGTCGCGCGAGCTCGTCCTTCAGGTTGCGCCGATCGACGATCATGTCGAGCGCGCCCTTGTCGAGCAGGAACTCGGCGCGCTGGAATCCTTCCGGAAGCTTTTCGCGCACCGTCTGCTCGATGACGCGCGGGCCGGCGAAACCGATCAGCGCACCCGGCTCGGCGAGCACCAGATCGGCAACGAATGCGAACGACGCGGAAACGCCGCCCATCGTCGGGTCGGTCAGGATCGACACGAACGGCAGCTTCGCGCGCGATAGCTCCTGCAGGACTGCGGTTGTCTTCGCCATCTGGAACAGCGAATTGACCCCTTCCTGCATGCGCGCGCCGCCGGACGCGGACACGCACACGAACGGCAGCTTGTTCTCGTACGCGACGCGCACGCCGCGCACGAACCGCTCGCCGACGACCGAGCCCATCGACCCGCCCATGAAGTTGAACTCGAACGCCGCGAGCACCAGCGGCACGCTCCTGACGCTGCCCTGCATGACGACGAGCGCGTCGGTCTCGCCGGTTTCCTCGAGCGCAACTTCGAGGCGTTCCGAATATTTTCTCGTGTCCTTGAATTTCAGGCTGTCGACCGGCACGACTTCGAGACCGATCTCGAAGCGACCTTCGGCATCGAGAAGTTGCTCGATGCGCTCGCGCGCGTCGATGCGATCGTGAAAATTGCACTTCGGGCAAACGAAGAGATTCTTCTCGAGATCGGTGCGGTAGAGCGTCGCTTCGCACGATCCGCATTTGACCCACAGGCCTTCGGGAACCGGCGTCTTGCGCGCGCCGGGGACGCTCTTGATGCGGGGCGGCAGGAGCTTCGTCAGCCAGCTCATCGAGGCTCAGTCTGGTGCCTGACCCTGCACTGGCAACCAACCGTCACGCGGCGCATGCCGTCGATCGCGTATCGAGCGCGCGACGGATCATCGATACGAACGCTGCGGCCCGCGCCGGCGCCTCGGCCGCGCTGCCCTGCTCGATCTCGGCAATGATGCGGCTGCCGATGACGACCGCTTCCGCATGCTCGGCAATCGCGCGCGCACTTTCCGCGTCGCGAATGCCGAAGCCGACGCCGACGGGCAGCGCAAGATGCCTGCGTATCTCGTCGACCTTTTGCGCGACGTCGCGCGTATCGAGATGGCCGGCGCCCGTGACGCCCTTGAGCGAGACGTAGTACACGTAACCTTGTCCGAGCGCCGCGATGCGTTCGATCCGCGAACGCGGCGTCGTCGGCGCGATCAGGAAGATCGGCGCGATCCCGCGCGCACGCAAAAGCTCGGCGAGCTCCCCCGATTCCTCGGGCGGGTAGTCGACGACGATCACACCGTCGACGCCCGCATCGTTCGCGCGATCGACGAATGCCGCGATGCCCATCGCCTCGATCGGATTCGCATAACCCATGAGCACGATCGGCATCCGCGCATTGCGCGTGCGAAATCGCGCGACGAGCGCAAGCACGTCGGACAGGCCGACCCCTTGCGCCAACGCGCGTTCGGAGGCGCGCTGAACGACCGGCCCGTCGGCCATCGGATCGGAGAACGGCACGCCGAGCTCGATCAAATCGGCGCCCGCGTCGGCGAGCGCATCGAGCATTCGATCGGTGACCTCGAGCGACGGATCGCCAGCGGTGACGTACGGAATCAGGACCGTACGGCCGGCGGCGCGCTGAGCGGCGAAGACGGCGTCGATGCGATTCATCCCCTCACCCGCCTCGCTTCCGCTCGGCTCCCTCTTCCCAACGGGGAGAGGGCTGGGGTGAGGGGCATGCTCCGCGCTCCGCCACCGTCGCCATGTCCTTGTCGCCGCGTCCCGAAAGATTCACGAGCAGGATCGCTTCGCTCGATAGCGTCGGCGCGAGCTTCGTTGCGTACGCAAGCGCATGCGCCGATTCGAGTGCGGGAATGATGCCTTCGATGCGGCAGCACGTATGAAACGCCGCCAGCGCCTCGTCGTCGGTGATCGTCACGTACTGCGCGCGGCCGGTGTCCTTGAGCCACGCATGCTCGGGTCCGACGCCGGGATAATCGAGACCGGCCGAGATCGAGTGCGTCTGCCTGATCTGACCGTTCGCGTCCTGCAGCAGATACGTGCGGTTGCCGTGCAGCACGCCCGGGCGTCCCGCGCAAAGCGATGCGGCGTGGCGCCCGGTCTCGATGCCTTCGCCGGCCGCTTCGACGCCGATCAGCTTCACGTTCGAATTCGGCACGTAGGCGTGGAAGATGCCCATTGCATTGCTGCCGCCCCCGACGCACGCGATGACGATATCGGGATCGCGTCCCGCGGCTTCCGGCATCTGCGCCAGGCACTCGCGGCCGATGACGCTCTGGAAATCACGCACGAGCATCGGATACGGATGCGGTCCCGCGACGGTGCCGATGATGTAGAACGTCGTATCGACATTCGTCACCCAGTCGCGCATCGCTTCGTTCAGCGCATCCTTGAGCGTCTTCGATCCCGAGTCGACCGGCACCACTTTCGCGCCGAGCAGATTCATCCGATAGACGTTCTGCGCTTGCCGGTGCACGTCCTCGGAACCCATGTAGACGACGCATTCCATGCCGAAGCGCGCCGCGACGGTGGCCGTCGCAACGCCATGCTGGCCCGCGCCTGTCTCGGCGATCACGCGCCGCTTGCGCAGACGCCTTGCGAGCAGCGCCTGGCCGATGCAGTTGTTGATCTTGTGCGCGCCGGTGTGGTTGAGATCCTCGCGCTTGAGCCAGATTTGCGCGCCGCCCAGTTGCTGCGACCAGCGCTTCGCGTGATAGACCGGCGAGGGGCGCCCGACGTAATGCGAAAGCTCGCTGTGAAACTCGGCGAGAAAGTCGGCATCGTCGCGATAGCGCGCGTATTGCGTCCCGAGCTCGTCGAGGGCGGCAATCAGCGTCTCGGCGACGAACACGCCGCCGTAGGGACCGAAGTGGCCTCGCTCGTCAGGCAGGTCACGCAGTCGCGAAGCTTCAGCCATCTGCATTGCGCACTCCTTGCACGAACGCCCGGATGCGCGCGGCGTCCTTGAAGCCGCGCCTCGGCGCGCCGTTCGCGTCGCGCTCCTCGACGCCGGACGATACATCGACGCCCCATGGCGCGACCGCACGGATCGCTCGCCCGACGTTGTCGGCTGTGAGGCCGCCGGAAACGATCAATCGCGACGCGAACCGCGCCCGCACATCGGCGGTAAGCCGGTTCCAGTCGAACGCGAAGCCGGTGCCTCCGGGGAGATCGCCCTCGCGGAAGGCGTCGAACAGCAACCCCGCGGCATCATCGTATGGAAACGAGGATTCTAGCAAGCCGACCCCGTCCTTAACTGCGATCGCCTTCACGTAGCGGCGGCCGAACAGCCGGCAGAATTCCGGCGTCTCGCGACCATGAAATTGCAGAAGATCGATGGGCACGTTGGCGAGCGCCTCGCGCACCGCGTCGGGCTTCGGATCGACGAAAAGCCCGACGACGCAAACGTAAGGCGGCAATGCGGCGACGATCGCTCGCGCCTGCGCATGCGTGACCACGCGCGGCGTGCCCGGCCAGAAGTTGAGGCCGATCGCATCGGCGCCCGCATCCGCAGCAGCCTTCGCGTCCTCGACGCGCGTGATGCCGCAGATCTTGATGCGCGTACGGTGAGGGAGACGATCGGTCATGGAAGCATCGCCGCAACTCCGCGCCTCGTTACCGGCAGCGCGAAGCGCGCATCGTAATCCGCGCCGGTGAAGTAAAGCCCGTCCGGCGCAAACGTCGGCGCGCCGCGCGTGCGGTCCGCTGCACCGAGCAGCTCCGCGACCCACGAAGGCGACCGCTTGCCTGCCCCGACCTCGACAAGCGCTCCGATGATGTTGCGGATCATGTGATGCAGGAACGCGTCGGCCGTGAAATCGAAGCGCACGAGCGTGCCGATGCGCGCTATGTCGAGTCGATGAAGCGTCCTGACTGGCGATCGCGCCTGGCACTCCGCCGCGCGAAACGACGAGAAATCGTGCGTGCCGGAAAGCGCCCGCGCGGCTTCGCGCATCGCGTCATCGTCGAGCGCGGCGTGATGCCAGCCGACGCGACCGGCCCAAAGTCCGGGCCGCTCCGGCCGATTCTGCAGCAGATACGTGTAGTGACGTGCGGACGCGCCGAATCGCGCGTGGAATTCGCAAGACACGTCCAAGCACCACAGCACGGCGGCCGAAGGCGGCAGGTGCGCGTTGACGCCGCGGACCCATGCATTCGCGGGTCGTTCGACCTCAGCGTCGAAATGAACGATCTGCAACGTCGCGTGCACGCCGGCATCGGTGCGACCGGCGGCGACGACGCGAAGCTTCGTGGCCGTAATCGCTTCGAGCGCGCGCTCGAGCGCATCCTGCACGCTTTCGCCCGACGGCTGCGACTGGAAGCCGCAAAAGAAGCGGCCGTCGTATTCCAGGGCGAGCGCGCGGCGCGCCACGCGCGATCCGCGTCGCTACGCGGTCAGCTTCGACAGCAGCGACTGCGCTTCGGACTTCTGCTGGTCGTCGCCTTCGTGCAGCACTTCCTGCAGGATCTCGCGCGCGCCATCGACGTCGCCCATCTCCTGATACGCCTTCGCGAGATCGAGCTTCGTCGCCGCGTCGTGCCATTGCCCGTCGAGCACCGACGGCGTCGAATCCTCGAACGCCGGACGGTCCGCGTCGAACGACAGGTCGAGATTGTCGAGATCGAGCGACGGCTTGCTGGCGCTCGACGATGCCGCGTGCGAAGGCTCGGTCGAAGGCTCGGCCTGCTTGACTGGCGCCAGGTGATCGGTGTCGTCGAGGTTGAAGTCGAGGTCGAAGCGTGGCTGCTCGGCCGGCGTGTCGACGCGTGTCGTCAGCTCGTTCGCGACATGTTCGAACTCGAGCGTCGAATGCGTCTCTTCTTCCGCTTTCGCGGCGGCCGCGCCGGCCAGCGCGCCGACCATCGCTGCGCCGTGCTCTTTCGAGGTCTGCACGGCGGATGCGACGGCCACGGGCGTCGCGGGACTGCGTGCGAGCGCGTCCTCGGCACCGGCGAGGATATCCGCGGGCGTCTTCGTGCCGCTCGTCGTTGGCGCGATCGAGATGTCGCCGTCGTTGAATGCGGGCGCGTGAAGCGGCGCTCGCGGCGGTATCGCGGGCGCCGCCGCTGCAGGCGAAGCGGCTGCCGTTGCACCTGCTTGCGCAGGCGCTGCGGCCGCATCCTGGAACATCGGGTTGTGCGGATCGAGCTGGCGGCCGAGCGTGACCGCCTTGTGCCAGACGTCGCCCTGGCCGTGGCTCACCGCGAAAAGCTCCGAGGCCACCGTCTCGAACGCCTGCGGCTTGTTGTGCTGCGAATGGATTTCGAGCAGCTTGAGATAGATCTCCTGGCGCTGCGGGTCCTTCTTGAGCGCATCCTTCAGTATTTCCTCGGCCTGCGCATCGCGGCCATACGCGAGATACACCTCGGCTTCGGCGATCGGGTCGACCTCGTCGGTGTCGATGTTGCCGAGGCCCTCGCGGCTGAAGTCGCTCGCGAGCGAGTTGTCGCCCGTGTTGACGACGCCTCCGCCCGTCGATCCGAACACCGTGTTGGTCTTGATATCGGTGCCCGAGATGATGCTGTCCTCGAATTTCGTGCCGCGGCGGCGACGCGCGGCGACGATGCCGGCGATGCCGCCGATGATCGCGAGGGCAGCAACGCCAAGCGCCCAGTTCGGTGTGCCGCCGAAAAGATCGGCGAAGAATCCGGGCGGCTCGGTCTTGGGCGCCGCTTTGGCAGCGGCCTTGGGCGGGGCGTTCGCCGGTGCGGGCGACGGAGGCGACGCTTCGGCCGGCTTGGCTTCGGCCGGCGCCGGCGCGGCCGCCGACGTTGCTGAAGTCACCGCCGCGGCGGGAGCCGGTGCCTGGGCGTTGCTCTCGGTGGTGCTCGGCGCCGCGGGGGTCGACGATGCCGGCGCACTCGCAGGTGCCGGCGCTTCGGCCTTGCCGCCCTTGGCAGTTTCGGATTGCGTCTGCAGTTGCGCGAGCGTCTGATTCTTGAGCTCGACGGCGCGCTGCAATTCGGTGATCGTCTTCTCGAGCGCCGCAATGCGCGTCTGCGCGTCCTTCAACTGTTGATCGCGCGCGATGGCATCCTCGGCGGCGCCGCCGCCTTTGCCCGTGCCCGCTTCGCGCGATACGCGGAGCTTGTCGGAGCCGGGCGCCGCGGAAGGCGTTCGTTCCTCGACCGCCGCACCGATGCGCCCGCTCGCTTCCCGCGTTCCCCCGGCGCCTGCCGCAGGCGCGGCCGAGGCGATGCGGTCACGGTAGGAACGCCAGTCGGCGGCCTGCATGTGCACGATATTCGTCGCGGTGTCGGCAGGCGTGGCCTGCGCGTCGGATGTGCTCGGAATGGTGAGGATCGCGCCGGCACGCAGGCGATTCATGTTCTCGCCCTCGAATGCCGACTGGTTGCGTGTGTAAAGGGCTGCAAGCATCTGCTCGAGCGTCACGTCGGCGGGCTTGTACTGCGTTGCGATCTTTTGCAGCGTGTCGCCGCGACGCACCGTGTACTGATCGCCGCCAGCGCCAGCGGGGGCGCCTGCGCCAGACGCAGGCGCAGCGGCATTGCCCGTGCTCGTCGGCGTGGGCGCGCGCGCCGCGGGCGCCGCGCTCGTTCGTGCCGGCGTTGCAGCACGCGGGGGCGCCACCGGCTGTGCCGCGGCAGCCATCGGCATGCCCGGCGGATCGAGCAGGAACGTGTACTCGCGGACCACCCGGCCTGACGCCCAGTCGATCTCGATCAGCAGATCGAGGTAGGGCTCCTGCACGGCCACCGGCGAGGTCACCTCGAGATAGGGCGTCCCGCCGCTTTGCTGCACCGATACCTGCGCACGCGAAAGCGTCGCCTGGTAGGTGAGGTTGTTCTGCTGATAAAGGCTCGGATCGGCGACGCGCGCGCGAAGCGAATCGAGCTCCTCCTTCGACACGGATGTGAGGTCGATCCGCGCGGACAGCGGCTGCCCGAGCGCGGATTCAACGGTGAGCTTGCCAAGCCCGAGCGCCAGCGCCTGGCTCTGGAACGCGAGCGCGCCGGCCACGAGGCTGTACGTGAAAATGGGTTTTGCGCGCATGCCGAACCTCTTCCGGATTGGCGGTTAGCTCGCGGCTAACTTAACATCCCGCATTGGGGGCCGCAAGGTAAACCACGGTATTAGATGGAGTTTTCCGCAAGGACCGAAACGTCGCGCAACAAGGTTCATGCCGATGTGCTAACGCGGCGCAAACTCTAGCGCGGAAAGCGGCGCCGCGCCACAAGCTATGGTAGCGCGGCACCCGCGTGCGCGCTGTTGCATTTGCATCCGCCGCGCGCGCGAAGTGCCGTTCCGCGTCGCCGAAACGACGCTGCGGGGCTTGCATAAAGCTGTTCAAAATCCCGCGTAACGCGCAGGATAAGCACGCCGCACGGTCAATCGACAAGCTGGCAACCCGCATGCAACTGTCGTGCCGCAGAAAACCGCGCAATGCGATCAGGCAGGGACGCTGGCGGTTTGCAGGATGCGGAGCATCCGGCGCAACGGCTCGGCCGCACCCCACAGGAGCTGGTCGCCGCAGGTGAAGGCGCCGAGATATTCGCCGCCCATGGCGAGCTTGCGCAGCCGCCCGATCGGGATGTCGAGCTTGCCGGTGACGGCGGCTGGGGTAAGCGAGCGAATGCTGGCGTCGCGCGTGTTCGGAATGACCCGCACCCACTCGTGCGCGTCGGCGAGCAGATGCTCGACCTCGGCGAGCGGGACATCGCGCGTGAGCTTGATCGTCAGCGCCTGCGAGTGACAACGCATCGCTCCGACGCGTACGCAGATCGACTCCACCGGAATCGCATCCTCGGCCAGGCCCAGGATCTTATTCGTTTCCGCGCCGCCCTTCCATTCCTCGCGGCTCACCCCGTTGCCGAGGTCCTTGTCGATCCACGGGATCAGGCTGCCGGCAAGCGGAACGCCGAAATGCTCGGTCGGGAAACGCTCGTCGCGCAGGATGCCTGCCACCTTGCGATCGATGTCGAGAATCGACGATTCGGGATCCTCGAGCAGCGACTTCGCAGCGAGGTGCGCCTCGCCCATCTGCTGCAGGAGCTCGCGCATGTTCTGCGCGCCGGCGCCCGACGCGGCCTGGTAGGTCATGCACGTCATCCACTCGATCAGCCCGTGGCGCAAAAGCCCCGCGAGCGCCATCAGCATCAGGCTCACCGTGCAATTGCCACCGATGAAATTGCGCAGACCGTCGCGAATCGCCCGGTCGATCGCCGCGCGGTTGACCGTATCGAGGATGATGATCGCGTCGTCACGCATGCGAAGCGTCGACGCCGCATCGACGAAGTAGCCGTCGAAGCCGGCGGCGCGGAGCTTGGGATACATCGCGCTCGTCCAGTCGCCGCCCTGGCACGTGACGATCGCATCGCAGCCCAGGAACGCCTTCGGCGAATTGGCATCGCGAAGCGTTCCCGCGGGCTTGCCGATCGCGGGGCCCTTGCCACCGACGCTCGACGTTGAGAAGAAGACCGGCTCGATATCGTCGAAGTCGTGCTCCGCCTTCATGCGCTCCATGAGCACCGACCCGACCATTCCACGCCAACCGACGAATCCAACACGCATTGCGTTTCCCTGCCCTTCGTTCATCAACCCATCACACTCGCCCGGCGCGTCCGTTGACGCACGCGCCAGTGCGTGCTGCGCCCGCGCCGATCCTCGCGTACCGCCATACCGATGTTACGCGCATGCCGCCTCGCGCCGTCGCTCATCGTGCCGAAAGCGCGGCAAGGACCGCGTCGCCCATCGCCCGCGTGCCAGCAACCTGCTCGCCATGCGCCGCGATGTCGGGTGTGCGAAGCCCGCTCCGCAACGCCGCCCGCACTGCCTGCTCGATCCGCTGCGCGATGTCGTCGCGCGCGAACGTGTGCCGGAACATCATCGCGGCCGACAGGATCATCGCCAGCGGATTCGCGCGATCCTGCCCCGCGATGTCCGGCGCCGAGCCATGAATCGGCTCGTAGAGTCCCTTGCCGTTCGCGTCGAGCGATGCCGAAGGCAGCATGCCGATGGAACCCGCGAGCATCGATGCTTCGTCGGAGAGGATGTCGCCAAACAGGTTGCCCGTGACGATCACGTCGAAGCTCTTCGGGCTGCGCACGAGCTGCATCGCCGCGTTGTCGACGTACATGTGCGAAAGCGCGACGTCGCGGTAATCCCGCGCGACCTCGGTGACGACCTCGCGCCACAGGATCGACGTGTCGAGCACGTTCGCCTTGTCGACGGAGACCAATTTCCGGCTGCGCTTTCGCGCCGTTTCGAAGCCGACGCGCGCGATGCGGGCGATTTCGCCTTCGGCATAACGCATCGTATCGAAGCCTTCCCGTTCGCCCGCCTGGGTCGTGCGGCGCCCGCGTGGCTCGCCGAAGTAGACGTCTCCGGTCAGCTCGCGAACGATGACGAGATCGAGACCGTCGACGACATCGCGCTTGAGCGTCGACGACGCGGCGAGCTCGGGATAAAGCAGCGCGGGGCGCAGGTTGGCGAAGAGTCCGAGCGCCTTGCGCAATCCGAGAATGCCGCGCTCGGGGCGCAACTCGCGCGGAAGCGTGTCGTACTTCGGCGCGCCGACGGCGCCCAGCAGCACCGCGTCGGCGGATTTCGCGGCGTCGAGCGTCGCCTCGGGCAGCGGCTGGCGGGCACTGTCGTAGCCGGCGCCACCGATCGGTGCGTGCGACTTCTCGATCGGGAGCCCTTCGAGCGCGAGCGCATCGAGCACGCGCTCCGCTTCGCGCATCACCTCGGGTCCGATGCCGTCGCCTGCAAGAAGCGCGATCTTCAACGGAATACGTGCGGCGCCGGGCCGCCCCAAGCCGCGCATTGCGCCACCACCGGGGGCAGCGCAGCGGCGCAAGCCGCAAGCGTGGGGGGACCTTCCATCACAGCCACGGCTGCTCGGCGAGGTGTCGCGCCTCGAACGCGCGAATCTCGTCCGCGTGGCGCAGCGTGAAGCCGATGTCGTCCCAGCCGTTCAAAAGGCATTGCTTGCGAAACGGGTCGACCTCGAAGCGGAACGCGATCGCGGCGTTCGCGCTTGCGACGCTCTGCGCGTCGAGATCGATCGTGAGTGCGAAGCGAGGGAACGCCGCGACGTCGGCGAACAATCGGTCGACCTCGGCGTCGCGAAGAACGATCGGCAAAAGCCCGTTCTTAAAGCAGTTGTTTTCGAAGATGTCGGCGAACGACGGCGCGATCAGCGCGCGAAAGCCGTAATCGGCGAGCGCCCACGGCGCGTGCTCGCGCGAGCTGCCGCAGCCGAAGTTGCGCCGCGCGAGCAGGACCGATGCGTCCTTGTAGCGCGGCGCGTTCAGCACGAAGTCGGGATTCGGATGCCGCGTCGCGGGATCCTTGCCCGGTTCGCCGGGATCGGTGTAGCGCCACGCGTCGAACAGGTTGACGCCGAAGCCCGAGCGGCGAATCGACTTCAGGAATTGCTTGGGGATGATCGCGTCGGTGTCGACGTTCGCACGATCGAGCGGCGCGACGATCCCCGTGTGGACGGTGAACGGTTGCATCGGTTATGAAAGTCGACGCACGTCGACGAAATGCCCGGCGAGCGCGGCGGCGGCCGCCATCGCCGGGCTGACGAGATGCGTGCGGCCGCCTGCGCCCTGGCGGCCCTCGAAATTGCGGTTGGACGTCGATGCGCAGCGTTCGCCCGGCTCCAGGCGATCGTCGTTCATCGCGATGCACATCGAGCAACCCGGCTCACGCCACTCGAAGCCTGCATCGCGAAAGGTGCGATCCAACCCCTCCGCCTCGGCCTGCGCCTTCACGAGGCCCGATCCGGGCACCACCATCGCGAGCCGCACGTTGTTGGCGATTCGGCGTCCGCGCACGACGTTCGCGGCGTCGCGCAAATCCTCGATCCGCGAATTCGTGCACGAGCCGATGAATACCTTGTCGATGCGGATGTCGGTGATCGGCACGTTCGGCGACAGGCCCATGTATTCGAGCGCACGCACCATGCCATCGCGGCGTTCGGCGTTGCGCTCGCGATCGGGGTCGGGCACGCGCTCGTCGATCGACGCCACCATCTCGGGTGACGTGCCCCACGTCACCTGCGGCTTGATCGCCGCCGCGTCGACGACGTGCGTCTTGTCGAATTTCGCGCCGTCGTCGCTGACGAGCGTGCGCCAGTACGCGATCGCGCGCGACCACACGACGCCTTTCGGCGCGAACGCGCGTCCTTTCAGGTAATCGATCGTGCGCTCGTCGACGCCGACCATGCCGGCGCGCGCGCCCGCTTCGATCGACATGTTGCACATCGTCATCCGGCCTTCCATCGACAACGCGCGCACCGCTTCGCCGCCGAACTCGATTGCGTGCCCGGTGCCGCCCGCGGTGCCGATGCGACCGATGATCGAGAGAACGAGATCCTTGGGCGTCACGCCGGCCGCGAGACGGCCGTCGGCGCGAATCAGCATCGACTTCGCCTTCTTCGTGAGCAGGCACTGCGTCGCGAGGACGTGCTCGACTTCGGAGGTGCCGATGCCGAACGCGAGCGCCGCGAACGCGCCGTGCGTGCTCGTGTGCGAATCGCCGCAGACGACGGTCATTCCCGGCAACGTCGCCCCGTTCTCGGGACCGATCACGTGCACGATCCCCTGTCGCCGGTCGCGGAACGGAAAGTAAGCTTTCGCGCCGAAGCGATGGATGTTGTCGTCGAGCGCGTCGACCTGCGTGCGCGAGATCGCGTCGCGAATGCCCTCGTCCCAGTGCGTGGTCGGCGTGTTGTGGTCGGCCGTCGCGACGATCGATTCGACGCGCCAGGGCGTTCGACCGGCGAGGCGCAGTCCTTCGTACGCCTGCGGGCTCGTCACCTCATGGACGAGATGGCGATCTATGTAGAGGAGCGCGGTGCCATCCTGCTCCTCGCGCACGAGGTGGCTGTCGAACAGTTTGTCGTAGAGCGTGCGGGCGTTCATGGCGGCGTCGCATTGACGCCTTCCCGTCGTTGGCGAAGGCGCGGTTTCTCGAAGCGAAAACGTGCATTTTAGTGCGGTACAACCCATTGGCCCGGACGTTGCTTTATCGGGCGCCGGAAGCTTCCGCTCGACATGAATGATGCCGAGATTTTCGACTGAAAGACGCATTGTCGCGGCCTTCGCCGCGGCGATCGTCGCGCTCGCCTTCGTCGCAGCGTTCGTCGTCTGGAGCGCAGGTGCGTACGTGGCCGACGATCTTCGGGTCGATGACGCGCTGCGCGAGGTGCATGTGCAGTCGAAACTGTCGTCGACAATCGACGACGCAGCGCGCAATGATGATCGCACAGCGCTGACAAATCGCGTCGACGACTGGCTTTCGGACGTTCGCGCGCGCCGTGCGATCGCGCAGCGCCGCTTCGAAGTGCTCGAAGCGCGCGGGGCGATGTTCGCGGCATTGACCGTCATGCTGATCGGAGCCGCTATCGCGACGTTGCAGTGGCAGCGACGCGACCGCGCACGGCTCGTCGCGCGACTCGTCGCCGAGCGCAACCACGATCCGCTCACCGGCTTGCCGAATCGTCGCTTCTTCTCGGAGTGGCTTTCGTTCGCAATCGCGAATGCGCGTCGCGATCGTGCGCACGTCGGCGTGCTCTTCATCGACGTCGGCGGTTGCGCGGCGGTCGCGGAGTTGCATGGCGGCCAGGCGGCCGAAGCGCTCCTCGTCGAAGTCGCGCGGCGTTTTCGCGCGACCGCGCGCGAAGGCGAAGTGTTCGCACGCCTGGGCGCAAGCGAGTTCGCGCTCGCGACCGCGAACGCCGACGACACGCGCGAGCTTTCGGTGATCGCGCAACGCCTTCGCGACGCGTTGAACGATCCCGCGCAGGCGCCGCTCGCGGACACGCCGATCGGCATGTCGATCGGCGTTGCCCTGTTCCCCGAGGATGCCGACGATTCTGCCGGGGTTATCGCCGCCGCCAATGCCGCGATGTTCGCCGCGCGACGCGCCGGCCGCAATCACGTCGCGTTCAACGCGCTCGCTGCGTGAGAGGCGCGATAGTCAGGCGCGCAACGAGAAATCGGGCAACCCGACACGTTCGAGCATCGAGTGCCAACGCGGATCGCGATGCAGCACTGTGAACGTGGGGTCTATCACGATGCAGTGGGCGCCGTTCGCCCTGCGAAGGCCATACCGCTCGAGGCAGTCCAGCGCGCTCTCGGTGTCGCCACGAGCGACGTGGAGCATCGCCTCCTCGTATTCGCTGATGGCGGTGTGATCGAACCTGGAGCGTGCGCGAACCATGATCGCTGTCGCCTCATCCTCGCGTCCAAGCAATTGCAGGGCGCGCGCCTCGTAGACATGTGAATTGGCGTAATTCGGTGCGATCGCGACGAGTTGTCGTGACGCTTCCAGGCACTCCTCGGAACGGCCCGACTGCGCATAGGTGTCGGCCAGCAGCAACCGCGCGTACACGTCCTGCGGGTTCATTTCGATCGCTTGCGCAAGAAGCGTTTCAGCCCGCTCGAACCGGCGCCAGTAGAAATACAACGCCCCCTTGTGGCACCGGATTGCCGGGTCGAGCGGATCGAGCACCTGGACCACGTCGAATTCACGCAACGACTCGTCGAAGCGCGCGCTGTACATGAGGAAAGTCGCGAAGGCGCAGCGAACGGCTGCGTGGTGCGGCGCGGCGACGAGGGCGCGCTGGAACAAGCTGGCGGCGGCGCCCCAATCGAAGTCGGCCGCGTACGCGAGCCCGGCGAGGATCGCGTACGCGGGCCCCGCATCCGGGTCGAGTTCGATGGCTCGCTCGGCCGCCTGCCTTGCCGGACCGGGATCGCGTTGCGCGGCGTCGAATACGAGTTGGCGCCGCCGGACATAAGCAGCCGCGAGCTCCGCCCAAGCGAGGCTGAAGCCGGGATCCGCACGAACCGCTTCCTGCAGGTACTCGATCGCCTTCGAAAGCAACGACTGGTCGCGCTGCTTCAGCAGGTAGCGGGCACGCTGGTAGAGATCGAACGCGACGAGGTCGCGCGTCGTCGCAACGTGACGCGCCGGGCTGTCCCCGCGCTCGTGTCCGTCGTCGATCGCTGCCAGCAGCGGCGCGAAGTGGTGCAGCATCTGCGTTCGGATGCCGTGATGGACGGCGAGCGCGTCCGCCGTAGCGGTGTCGATGCGCAGCGCGAAAAGCTCGCGGCTGCCGGCAGTGCCGATGAGTTCGAGCGACAGCGTGCGTGGCGAATCGTCGGGCCATCGTCCGCGCACGATCCAATCGACGCCGAGGCGCTTCGCCTCTTCGACGGTCGAGGCGGCCACGTCGGCGGCGATCGACGATTCCGGTCCGAAAACCCGTATGCGTGGCAGCCGTGACAACGTCCGCGCTATCTCGTCGGCCAAGCCGGCGGCGGAGCGCAAGTCGTTCGCCGCGGATGTCGCTGGCGGAAGAGGAAGGACGGCCACCGCAGGTTGCGCGCCGATCGCCACGGCGGCTGCCGCGCGTTTACGGAGCACCGGCACGTAGCTTCCCTTGTCGAGCAGGATTTCGAATGCTGCCGCTGCGCCCTCACCGTGGTAGTACCGATCGAGGCGCCGGCGCAAGCGGCCGGCTTCGACACGCACCACTGGATCGCCTTTCGGATCGTAGGTGCTTGCGGGACGATGAAAGAAATCGACGCCGAGCGCGATTTCCCGCAGCGCGCCAAACCTGCCCGCGACCTTGCATTCGAGCAGATGACGCAGGAACTGCTGATGCCGCAGCGAGTGGCGAAAGGCAGGGCTCTCGCAGATCCGGTCGAGCTCGGCCGCGAGCGCTTCCTGCGTGATCGGGTCGCCGTCGCTCATCGGGCAATGGCCCCTGGACGCCGTTGCAACCGTTTGGATACCCCGCGCCTCTGTTCGGGACGCTGGTGGATCTCAAATAATAGTCCCGCACACCACGCATGACGTCTATCAGGCTTGTCAGGATTGCATCGAACGTAAGCGCGCAATGGGACCGCTGGACGGTGCCTTCGAGTCGCTACCCTGTGCGAAGACATGTCGGCGGGTCGACTTCGATTGGGTCGAAGTTCGTGAGGCGACGCGATTCGGCAGCGGCCGATTCCTGCTGGTGTCGGGGATCAAGCCCTGGATAGATCTTCGCGTGACGCTCGAACCTTTGTCTTATCGCGAAATGCCCGACTTCTGGGTGATCGAGCTCGTGGGCCGGTTGACGGCGTCTGGATTGCCGGGCCTCGTCGACTTCAGCGTCGCCTTACCGCTGGAAACCGTCCAGGGCCGCATAGGGATCGAGATCGTTGGCGCGACGAAATCGGAGCAACGGATATTGAAGCCGACCCGTGCAGCCGTGCCCGGCGGCTGAGCGGACAGCACGCAACGCATAGCCGGTCGTAGGCCTCGTCGTTATCCCGCTTAGACCACGCTTAGACCACACCCAATTCCACGCAAGGGAGGCTGCCATGTTGAAACGCTTCGTTCTCGTCGCATTGGTCATGTTCGCCGCCTTGCGCGCCGACGCTCGCGAATACACCGACGTCTACTTCGTGCCGTCCGAGCCCGGATGGGGCGTCTTCCTCGTGCAGAGCAACACGACGCAGTTCCTGGCATTCTTCATCTACGGGCCGGATGGGAAACCGATCTGGTACACGGCGCTCCTTAACGATGACGGCACGGGCAACTACACCGGCTCGCTCTTCGCGACCACGGGTACCTACTTTCCCAATCCCTGGCAGGGATACAACATCGCTGCCGCGGGCACCGCCTCGTTCAAGCCGATCGACGTCTATCACGCCACGCTAACGTACACGGTGAACGGCGCCGGGACCGTCGTGAAGTCAATCGAACGCGAGACGCTGACCGCGTACGTGCTCTCGGGCAGCTACTCGGCATCGGTGGCCGGCGCGATCTCGGGATGCACCGATCCGACACGCAACGACCCGGCCTTCCGCGCCACCGCCAACCTGGCGGTCGCGCAGATCGGTGACGCTTCTGCCACGCTGACGTTCACGTTCACCGACCCCGCGCATAGCGGCCTCGCCTGCACCGTGTCCGGACCGCTCACGCACCTCGGCCGGCTCTATCAACTCAATGGGGAGGCCGATTGCGGTGGCAACGCTCACGTTACGACGATCGACGGGTTGCACCCGACCGGCCAGGGAATCGAAGGCCACTGGACGGGGGGGACGGGAAATGGATGCAACGGGTCGTTTCACTTCGCCGCGGTGCTGGACGTCAATAACTGAAGCAACGGGCGTCGATAGACATACCCGGTCTTCACGTCATGAGGCGAAGCGCACACGTTGCCGCGGCGGGAATTTTCCTGCTTCTCGGATGCTTGTTGCCCAGGATCGCAGCCGCGGCATCGACACTCGCCAAGCAGGGCCTTGGGATCTACCACTGGGGCGCGACCTACACGGTGAGCGCCCAATCTCCGCTCGTGGACGGCGCGCAGCAGATTCAAAACTTGGGCGCCGCCGTTATCTCGCTGGCGATGTCTTCGCGCTACACGTCGGCCGATTATCCAGGAGAGGATTTCGGACCCGCACCGATCAACAGTCTCACCGATCTCGCCAAAACACCTGCTTTCCGGCAGGTGTTCGCGATGCCCTTCAAGACGTACGTCCTCATGACGCTCAGCTTCAGCACCTGGAACTCCTGGGCGAGCATCAATCCGCACGGCCCGTTCACTGCCGACATGGTCGCCAAGGAGACGGCGGAGATCCATGACTTCGCCCTGTACCTGTTGCAGACCTACCAGGGCACCGGGAAGACTTTTATCATCAAGAATTGGGAAGGCGACTGGTTCACCGATGGGTCCTATGACCCGGCCTATGTCCCTACCAGCACCCAGATCCAAGCCTCGATCGACTGGTTGAACGCGCGGTACACGGGCGTGTCGCAGGCGCGAGCGCAGGCACGCGGTATCGCGGGCGTCCAGGTCCAATATGCGGTGGAATTCAATCTTCTGCAGCGTGTGAAGAGCGGAACCCCATCGATGCTGAACAGCGTCATTCCCAAGGTCCAAAGCGACTTCATCTCGTATTCTTCGTATGACACGATCAACCATCCGACGACGCCCGGCCTTCGTCAATTCATACTTGACGACGTCGCCTACATTCAAAGTTTCCCCGGCGTTGGCGCGCGGCCGCTGCTGATCGGGGAGTTCGGATTCTCCGAGACGCAATTCGCAGATGCCGGATCACGTACGCAAATCGCCGCGCAGGCATTTCTCGACGCCGGTCTCCCTTTCGTCGTCGATTGGGTGATCGAAGGCGGGATGGGGTTCGCCTTGGTGCGACAGGACGCTACGCACTCGGCTTCGTGGCAGGCGCTCTTCGACATGCTTGCGAACTTTCAGGGACTATGGTGGGCCGCGCCGGCGGGCTCCGAGTCGGGCTGGGGGATCAACTTCGCACATCAGGGCGACGTGATCTTTGCCACGTGGTTCACGTACGACAACACGCGGAAGGCGTGGTGGCTGTCGATGACGGCGAGCAAGGTTGCGCCGGGGACCTACTCAGGCACGCTCTACCAGACACACGGCCCGCCGTTCTCGGCGATGCCGTTCGATCCTGCGCTGGTGACGCGCGCCGCGGTTGGGACCGGGAGCCTCACCTTTTCCGACGTCAACGATGCGCAGTTCGCTTACACGGTGAACGGGGTGTCGCGGATGAAGACGCTGACGCGTGAAGCGTACGCGTCGCCGATGCCCATCTGCGCATCCGTGGGAGCAGCGAACTTCGCAGCCGCGACCAACTACCAGGACCTGTGGTGGGCCGCACCGCCGGGGTCTGAATCAGGCTGGGGAATCAATCTCACCCAGCAAGGCGACGTCATCTTCGCTACCTGGTTCACCTACGATCTCGACGGCACGCCGCTGTGGTTGTCGGTCACCGCGACCAGCAGCGGAGGATCGGTATTCACCGGCATGCTCTATCGGACCACCGGACCTGCATTCGACGCGGTGCCGTTCGACCCGGCGGCGGTCGTGCGAACGCCCGTCGGGAGCGCCACATTCACGTTCAGCGACGGGGCGAACGCTGTATTCGCGTACACCGTCAACGGCGTTGCGCAGATGAAGGCCATCACACGCGAAGTATTCGTCGCGCCGGGTACCTTGTGCAAATGAGGTTCCCGCTGCCAAGTTCGACGCTGCGTTCTAAATTTCTTCCGACACGCTCCTGGCACGAGCGGCGGCGTCGATGCGCCCCTCGGCGACGCCGTGGCACGCAACCACGCCGCCCTCCCGCGTCGGCTCGAGCGCCGGCACCTCGCGCCGACAACGATCGTTCGCGAACGGGCATCGCGGATGGAACGCGCATCCCGAAGGCGGTGACAGCGGGTTCGGCACTTCGCCGGCCACCGGAACGCGCGCTGCGCCACTCTTCGACAGGTCGGGGATCGCGTCGAGCAGCATTCGCGTGTACGGATGGCGCGGATGCGAGAACAGCGTCGCCTTGTCGGCGAGCTCCACGATGCGTCCGAGATACATGACGCCGACGCGATCGGCCACGTGATGCACGACCGCGAGGTTGTGCGAGATGAAAAGGTAGGTGAGCGAAAGCTGGCGCTGCAGGTCGCGCATCAGGTTCAGCACCTGCGCCTGCACCGATACGTCGAGCGCGGACGTGGGCTCGTCGCAGACGAGAAACTCCGGTTCGCTTGCGAGCGCGCGCGCGATCGAGATCCGTTGCCGCTGTCCGCCTGAGAATTGATGCGGATACTTGTGGCCGTCGGCCGCCGACAATCCGACTTGCGCGAGCAGCGCATCGACGCGGGCCGCAATCGCACGCGAACCCGTCGCGAGTCGCTGGGCGCGGATCGGCTCGGCGACGATGTCGGCGACGCGCCAGCGCGGATTGAGGCTCGCGTACGGGTCCTGGAAGATCATCTGCAATTTTCGTCGCAACGTGCGCGGTCCGCCGCCGTGAGCGAGGGCCGCGACGTCCATGCCTGCGTAGGTGATCGATCCCGACGTCAGCGGATAGAGGCCGACGATCAGCCGGGCAAGCGTCGACTTGCCGCAGCCCGATTCGCCGACGAGCCCGAGCGTCTCGCCGCGCGCGATGTCGAAGCTCACGTCCTCGACGGCGTGCAGCAATACGCGCTGTCGGCGACCGAGCAGGCGCGCGAGCCATCCCTGCGAAACGTCGAACACCTTCGTCGCATGCGCGACGCTTAGCAACATCTCGCGCGCCCTGTCGGATGCACGACGTGCAGCCAGCACGCGGCGCGCGAGGAGCCCGCATCGAGCAGATCGGGCCGCTCGCGGAGGCACCGATCGAAGGCGCGATCGCAGCGCGGGTGAAACGGGCAGCCGGCGGGAATCGCGGTGAGCCTCGGCATGCTGCCGTCGATCTGCACGAGGCGATCGCGATCGCCGGCAATGCTCGGAATCGATCCCATGAGACCGATCGTGTACGGATGCTTCGGCGCGCGGATCACGTCGGCGACGGGACCGATCTCGACGATGCGGCCCGCGTACATCACGGCGACGCGATCGGCGGTTTCGGCGATCACGCCCATGTCGTGCGTGATCAGCATCACGGCCGTCCCGTGATCGCGGCAGAGCCCGCGAAGCAGCGCGATGATCTGCGCCTGGATCGACACATCGAGGGCGGTCGTCGGCTCGTCGGCAATGATGAGCTTCGGGTTTGCCGCGAGCGCGAGCGCGATGACGACGCGCTGGCGCATGCCGCCCGAGAACTGATGCGGAAAGTGATCGATCCTGCGCTCCGCGGCCGGGATGCCGACCTCGTGCAGAAGCGCGACCGCGCGCTCGCGCGCGGACGACTCGCTCATCGGAAGGTGCGTGCGTATCGTCTCGGTCAACTGGCGGCCGATGGAGTAGAGCGGATCGAGCGACGCGAGTGGATCCTGGAAGATCGCGCCGATGCGTCGTCCACGAACCTTGCGCATCGCGTCGGGCGAGAGCGTATCGATGCGCGCACCATCGAGCAGGACCTCGCCGGCGGCAATGCGACCGGGCGGCTCGAGCAGGCCGATGATCGCCGCGCCGGTCAGCGACTTGCCCGCGCCCGATTCGCCGACGACGCCGAGCACCTCGCCCGGCGCGATCGCGAACGAGACGTCGTCGACGGCGGTGAGAACGCCGCGGCGCGTGGGGAATTCGACGCGCAGGTGGCGAACGTCCAGGAGCGGCCGCGCACCCTTCCCCTCACCCACCTCGCTGTCGCTCGGCTCACTCTCCCCGACGGGGGGAGGGTTGGGGTTAGGGGAGGAGGCCGCGACCTTCATCTCACGTCCGCAGCCTTGGATTCAGCGCATCGCGCAGCCAGTCGCCGAGCAGGTTGATCGCGAGGACCATGATGACGAGCGCAATGCCTGGAAAGAGCGTCACCCACCACTCGCCGGAAAACAGGAAGTCGTTGCCGATGCGGATCAGCGTTCCGAGCGACGGCTGCGTCGGCGGCACGCCGACGCCGAGGAACGACAGCGTCGCTTCGGTGATGATTGCCGTCGCGATATGGATCGTTGCGATCACGAGCACAGGCCCGACGACGTTTGGCAGCACGTGGCGCGCCATGATCGCGAGCGGATGAATGCCGAATAGGCGCGCCGCCTGCACGTACTCCTTGTTCTTCTCGACGAGCGTCGACCCGCGCACCGTGCGCGCGTACTGCACCCAGCCCGACACGCCGATCGACAGCACCAGCACGTAGAACGCCATGCTCTCGTGCGCGCCAGGGATCAGCGCGCGCGCGACGCCGTCGACAAGGAGCGCGATCAGGATCGCGGGGAACGAGAGCTGCACGTCGGCCACGCGCATGATGAACGCGTCGATAGTGCCGCCGACGTAACCCGCGAGAAGGCCGAGGGCAACGCCGAGCGCCATCGACAACAACACCGAGCAGATGCCAACGGCGAGCGAGATGCGCGCGCCGAACAGAATCGTCGAAAGAATGTCGCGCCCCTGATCGTCGGTGCCGAGCGGAAACGCGGGATCGCCGCCCGCAAGCCAAGCCGGTGGCTTCAGCGAATTGGAAAGATCGAGCTGGCCGAGGTCGAACGGGTTATGCGGCGCCACCCACGGCGCGAACACCGCGCTGCCGACACAAAGCAGGAACACGACGGCCGCGGCGATCGCGTACGGCGACGTGCGAAAGCTGTACGCCAGATCGCTGTCCCACGACTGGCGCAGCGCGGTGGTGAAGCCGTTCGCCACGTCAATGCATCCCGCGTCCAGGTCGCTCGACGCGAAGCCGCGGATCGACGACGTAATAGAGCAAATCGACGATCAGATTGATCGTCACGAACACGAGCGCGATCAGACAGAGGTAGGCCGCCATCACCGGAATGTCGACGTAGCTCACCGCCTGAATGAACAGGAGACCCATCCCGGGCCACTGGAACACCTGCTCGGTGATGATCGAGAACGCGATGATCGAGCCCAATTGCAACCCGGTGATCGTGATGACGGGCACGAGCGTGTTCTTCAGCGCGTGGCCGAAGTTGATCGCCCGGTCGCGCAAGCCGCGCGCTCGCGCGAACTTGATGTAATCGGTGCGAAGCACTTCGAGCATTTCGGAGCGAACGAGCCGCATGATCAGCGTGAGCTGGAACAGGCCCAGCGTGATTGTCGGCAGGATCAGCGAGCGCAACCCGCTCGGCGTCAGAAAGCCCGTCGTCCACCAGCCGAGCGCGACGACATCGCCGCGTCCGAACGCCGGAAGCCAGCCGAGTTTCACCGCGAAGACCAGGATCAGCAGGATGCCGATCAGAAACGTCGGCAACGACACGCCGAGCAGCGACAGCGAAAGCGCGGCGCGCGACAGCCACGAATTGGGCCGAAGCCCCGAGTAGACGCCGGCCGGAATGCCCACGACGAGCGCGAGCAGCGCCGCGCTGAGACTCAGTTCGAGCGTCGCCGGAATTCGCTGCGCGAGCAGCACCGAGACGGGCTTACCGATGCGGATCGACACGCCGAACTGCCCGTGCACCGCGTTGGCGACGAAACGATAGAACTGGACGTAAAAGGGTCGATCGAGCCCGAGCTCGTGGGTCAGGCGAATGCGATCGGCGGGCGTGGCGAACTGGCCGAGCAGCAACTGCACCGGATCGCCGACGTACTGGAAGAGTGAGAACGCGACCAGCGCGACGACGAGCATCACGACGATCGCCTGGAGCAGGCGCCTCAGAACGAACGCCGCCATCGCCGACTTACAAAAAAGCGTACCGGGGCGGCGGGTGCCGCCCCGGCGCATGCTTCATCGCGTCACTTGCCCGCGACCACGTCGTTCACGTGCACCCACCACATGCGGAGCCGATTGTCCGCGCTGTGCGTGACGGTGACGTTCTTGCGCATCGCCCACGGGATGATCTGCTGGTGCAGCATGATGTGGGCGACATCCTGCGTATGCAGCATCAACGCCTCGTGGATCATCTCGAGGCGCTTCTTCACGTCGGGCTCGACCTGCATCTTGTCGATCAGCTCGTCCATCTTCGCATTGCTGTACGAGCCGTCGTTGTATTCGCCGCCGCCCTTGTTGTCGCGCGTGTGCACGAGCGAGTACAGCGCATCCTGCGCGTCGAAGGTCGCGACCGCCCAGCCCAGCATGTAAAGACTGGTGTCCGTCTTGTTGATCTTCGCGAAGTATTGCGCCTTCGGCATCGCGTTCAAATTGACCTTGAGCCCGATCTTCGCCCACATCGACGCCAGCGCCTGGCAGATCAGCGCATCGTTGATGTAACGGTCGTTCGGGCAGTCGAGCGTGACCTCGAACCCGTTCGGATAGCCGGCTTCCTTCAAAAGCGCTTTCGCCTTCGCGACATCATACGGCGGCCGCTTGTTCGCCGCCGGGAAATACCCGTACACCTGCGGCGTGATGAGCTCGCCGGTCGGAATGGACAAGCCGCGCATCAGCGTCCGTTTGATCGCCTCGATATCGATGCCCGAGTAGAGCGCCTGTCGAACGCGCAGATCCTTGAACGGATTCTTGCCCTTGACGTTCGAGTACAAAAGCTCGTCGCGCTTCTGATCCATGCCGATGAAGATCGTCCGGTTCTCCTCGCCTTCGATGACCTTGAGATTGGGATCGGACTTGAGCTTCGGCAAGTCCTGCAGCGGCGGATCGAGCACGAAGTCGATCTCGCCGGATAGCAGCGCCGCGGTGCGCGTCGCCGCCGCCTTGATCGGCGTGTAGATGATCTCGGTGACGTTGCCCTCCATCTTGCCCCACCAGTTGGGGTTCGCTTCGAGCACGGTCTTCACGTCCGGCTCGCGGGATTTCAAGATGTACGGGCCGGTGCCGTTCGCATGTCCGACGGCGTACGTCTCTTCCTTCGCGAGGTAATCCTGGACCTCGACGACATTGTGCTTCTCGCACCATGCCTTGCTCATGATGCGAACGTCGGTCAACTGCCGCAGAAGCACCGGCGCCGGTCCGGCGGTGATGATGTCGACGGTCAGGTCGTCGACCTTTTTCGCGTCGGTGACGCCGGCGAGGTACGCCTTCGTCATCGATCGCTTCGACATCTGCCGACGCACCGAGAAGACGACGTCGTCGGCCGTGAGCGGCTCGCCCTCCTGGAACTTGACGTTGGGACGCAGATGGAAGCGCCATTGCGTGGGGCTCACTTCCTCCCACTTCGTCGCGAGCTGCGGCACGATGTTGAACTTCTTGTCGTACTGCACCAGCGACTCGTAGACGTAGCTGTTGAATGTATTGTTGAAGCTCTCGTTCTGCGCGTACGGGTCGAACGTCAGGATGTCGCCCTGGCTCGCCCAGCGGAACGTCTTCGCATGAATCGGCGCGGCAACGACGAACGCGCCGACAAGCGCCGCGACAACGATCTTTGCACGTGAACGCATCACTCCTCCTCGCGGGGCCGCCTCGTTCGGGCGGCCGGGCGTGCATCATGGCGAACAAAGGGGCGACGCGTCAAATCTCGCGCGTCGGCACCGTCGCGTGCGCCGTCAATCGATCAGGACGCCCGCTTCGTCGTGGAACGGATACGGGCCATCGAAGCGGCCGATGAACGCGGTGTGCGTTACCAGGCCGAACGACGGATTCCATAGATGCAGTCGGAAGCCGGGCGGTTCGAGCGCGAACGCGTTCGCCGCATCCGGCGCGAGATCGAGCACGACCTGGTGCGCGGGACTCGGGCACGTCTGCGCGATCGTGCCGGCGAAGCGCACTTCGATCGGCCGGTGCAGATGGCCGCACAAGATGCGCTCGACGTTCGGGTGGCGGCGCACGATCGCTTCGAGCTGACGCGAATCGGCGAGGCCGATTTCGTCCATGTGGCCGATGCCGGTCGAAAACGGCGGATGGTGCATCAGGATGACGACCGGACGTCCGCGCGCTTCGTCAAGGCACGCATCGAGCCAGCCGAGACGATCGGCGTCGAGCGCGCCGCCGCTTTCACCGGGCACGGTCGTGTCGAGCGCCAGCACGCGTAGCGGCCCGGCATCGATCGCGAACTGGACATACGGCGACGTCTGGCGAAGATACGCGTGATCGGGAAACGCCGCGCGAAGCGCATCGCCGTCGTCGTGATTGCCGGGCATCAGGTACACCGGCATCGGAAGCGGCGCGAGCAACGTGCGCAAGTGCGCGTATTCGTCCGCCCGGCCGAAATCGGTGAGGTCGCCCGTGGCGACGATGGCGTCGGGTCGCTGGGGCATTGCGAGGATGTGATCGACGCAGCGCCGAAGCGCTTCGGCGGTATCGACGACGCCATACGACAATGCGCCTGGCATCTTGATGTGCAGATCGCTGATCTGGCAGAGGAGCATGGTAAGGGGCTTCTCTCAAACGACGTTGGCTGAAGGATTGCGGCCTTCCAGCACGACGAGCGCATCGGGATCGACGTCGATGCCGATCGTCTCGTCCTTCGCGAACGTGCGCCGCAATACCGTGTCGATGATGATCGATTGACCGGCGCCGAGCTCGACGACGATACGCGTCAGGTTGCCTAGAAAGAAGGCCGAAATGATGCGTCCGCGAAGCGCTGCCGAACGGGCGTCGACAATGCGCGCATCTTCCGGGCGAAACATGACGTCGCCTGCGCTCGTGACGCCGGCTGGCAGCGCCAGCGCGCCGCCCGGCACGTGCAGTACGTCGTTCTCTCGCACGCCGGTGACGCGATTCATCGTGCCGATGAAATCGGCGACGAAACCCGATGCAGGACGGTAATAGATGTCCTGCGGCGTTCCGATCTGCTCGACGCGGCCGTGCGACATCACCGCGATGCGATCGCCGAGGGCCATCGCCTCGGCCTGGTCGTGCGTGACGTAGACGCTCGTCACGCCGAGCGAGCGCAGCAGGCGATCGATCTCGATGCGAAGATCTTCGCGAAGCTTCGCGTCGAGCGCGGTCAACGGCTCGTCGAGCAGCAGCAAGCGCGGCTTCACGGCGAGCGCACGGGCGAGCGCGACGCGCTGGCGCTGCCCCCCGGAGAGCTGGTCGACGCGCCGATCGCCGAAGCCTTCGAGCTGCATCATCCCGAGCAGGCGCAATGCGTGCACACGGCGTTCGGCGAAAGCAATGCCGCGCACGCGCAACCCATACGCGACGTTGTCGATCACGCTCATGTTGGGAAAGAGCGCGTAGCTCTGGAACACCATGCCTACATTGCGCCGCTCGATCGGGCGCGCCGTCACGTCGTCGCCACCGAAGAAGACGCGGCCGCCCGCGTCGGGCTCGGTCAGCCCCGCGATGATCCGAAGCAGCGTCGTCTTGCCGCATCCCGAGGGACCGAGAAACACGATCGTTTCGCCGGCTGCGATGTCGAGGTCGAGCGGCAAAAGCGCGCGCGTGCCGTCGGCGAACGTTTTCGCGCAGTGCGACAGCCGCACGCTTGCCGCGTTATCGTCCATGGCGGGTTGTCTTGGTTGGCGAGCGTTCGCGTGCGAGCCATTGCATCGCGACGAGCAGCGGGACGATCATCACGAAGAACACGATCGTGTACGCCGAGCCGATCTCAAGGCGCATCGACGCGTACGAATCGGCGAGCCCGACGGGGATCGTTTTCGTGAGCGGCGTATGCAGCATCCACGTGATGTTGAACTCGCCGATCGACAGCGTGACGACCATCAGCGCGCCGGCGAGAATGCCGTAGCGCGCATTGGGAACGATCACGCCGAAGAAACGCGACACGAAGCTCGCGCCGAGGCTCGCCGCGGCTTCCTCCAGCGCGGCGAGGTCGATCGCAGCCATCACTGCAAGCACCGATCGCACCATGAACGGCAGCGTGAACACCACGTGGCCGACGAGGATGAAAAGCCAGCTCGCGCGAAAGCCGCGCCATTCTCCGTAGAGGAGGATCAGCGCGAGCCCGGTCGCAAGCCCCGGCACGGCGACGGGCAGGACGAGCATTTCCTCGAATAGGCGCGTCACGCGACTCGGCCTTCGGGCGAGCACGTAGGCGATCGGTACGCCGAGCACGAGCGCCGCCACGAGACACGCCAGCGCGATCTGCAGCGACAGGACAATCGTCCCGGCATAGAGCGACCATACCTGGCCGACCCAGCGCAGCGTCAGGCCGCTCCTGATGCCGGTGAAGTAGTTCTCCGTGACGCCCGCGAGCACGGACATCACGACCGGCACGACGAGAAACGCGCAGACGCCAAGCGTGAAGAGAAGCTGCGCGACGAAACGGACCGAGCGACCTCGCGTCATGCCGCCGCCGCGACCGTCGATCCGGCGAGCGTCCGCGCGAGCGCGAGCGCCGCCCACGTGATGAGGCCGAGCATGATCGACAGCGCCGCGGCGATCGAAAAGTTCGCATAGTTCGTGAATTCGGTGTAGATCGTGATCGGCAGCACGTTGATGTTCGTCGCGAGCGTGAACGCGGTACCGAAGGCGCCCATGCTCGTCGCGAAGCAGATCGCGCCCGACGAGATGAGCGCCGGACGAAGACCGGGCAGGATCACGTCGCGAAGCACCTGCCAACCGCTCGCGCCGAGCGACCGGGCGGCTTCCTCGAGCGCCCAATCGAGCTTGTCGACCGCCGCCATCACGGTCAGGATCACGCGCGGAATCGAAAAGTAGAGGTAGCCGAGAAAAAGGCCGGCGATCGAATAGGCGAAGACGATATTCACGCCGAACAGGGTGTCGGTGATCTTTCCGATCAGCCCTTGGCGCCCTGCGAGCATGATCACCATGAAGCCGACGACGACGCCCGGGAACGCAAGCGGGAACGTCAGCAGCGACACGAGCGCGTCGCGACCGGGGAATCGGTTGCGCTGCAGGAACATCCCCGACATGCCGGACACGACGAGCGTGGCGAACGTGACGACGAGCGACAGCACGACTGTCGACACGAGACTTACCAGGTAATTGTGATCGGTGACGATCGCCGCGTACGCCGCGGCGCCGCGCGGTCCGCTTGCGCCGACCGCGACGAGGCGCGCCATCGGCAGGAGCCAGAAGGCGAGGAACACGACGAGCGCCGGGAGGGCGAGCAGCGCGAAGCGAGCGTTCGCCCTGGACATCGCGTCGCGAGCGGCCGCTACTGCGCTTCCTTCAGATACCGCTCGGTGAACGGCTTCTGCGCCGCGGCCATCTTTGCGAAGTCGACCGGCTTCGCGCGCGCGTAGTCCGACGCCGGGAGAAAGCGCGACTGCGCTTCCTTCGACATCGCTTCGGCGCGCACCGGCCGCAGGAACGCATTCGCCCAGATCGCCTGGCCTTCATCGGACAGCGTGAAATCCAGCACCTTCTTCGCGTTCTCCGGATGCGGTCCGTTCTTCACCAGCGCCATCACGTAGGGAACGACGACCGTCCCTTCTGCGGGAATCACGAACGCGATGTTCGCCTTGTCCTTGTACTTGCCGCGATACGCGTTGAAGTCGAAGTCGATCAGGATCGGAATCTCGCCGGAGAGTACGCGCGCGTATGACGTCTGCTTCGGCACGATCGGATCGTTCGCTTTCATCTTCTTGAAGTAGTCGATCGCCGGCGAGAAGTCGTCGAGCGAGCCGCCGAGCGCGTTGTTGATCGCGACGGCGCCCACGTAACCGACAAAAGCGCTCGCGGGGTCGAGATAGCCAACCATGCCTTTGTATTCCGGCTTCAACAGGTCCTTCCACGACTTCGGCACCGGCTTGCCATGCAGTGCATCGACGTTGACCATGAGCCCAAGCGTGCCGGAATGGATCGTGAACCAGTAACCGTTGGGATCCTTCAACCCTGCGGGAATCTCGTTCCAGTGCGCCGGCTTGTAGGGCGCCGTCACGCCGTCGTTCTTCGCCTGGATGCCGAATGTGACGCCGAGGTACGTGAAGTCGGCGACCGGGCTCGCCTTCTCGGCGACGAGCTGCGCAAGCGATTGGCCGGAATTCTTGTTGTCCTGCGGCACGGTGATACCGAGCTTGTCCTTGATCGCCCTTAGCTCGGTGCCCCAATCGGCCCATTCGGGCGGGCAGTTGTAGCAGATCGCCGTTTGCTGTGCGTGCGCGATGGTAAACGCTGCGGCAGCCAGCAATGTGAATGCGGCGCGGACGAGAACGCGTGCAGCCATGCGGCCTCCTTCGGGAAAATCAGGCAAGGAATGCGGTGATTGTAATCAGGCGGCACCCGCATCGCGGCTCGCGTCCGTCACTTCGTCGCGTGCGCGATTTGCGAGATCTCCTCGAGGATTTTGCCGCGCGTCTCGATGCCGAGCACGAGCACCATCAACGCGGCGAGCCCGAAGCTGCCCGCACCGAGCGTGAAGACGCCAACCTGACCTACCATGTTGATGATGTAACCGACGACGATCGGTCCCGCGATCGCGCCGACGCGACCAAACGCCGACGCGACGCCAGCACCGGTCGACCGGCACCGCGTCGGATACAGCTCGGGCGTGTACGCATAGAGACAACTCCACATGCCGAACATGAAGAACTGCATGAAGAAGCCCAAGACGAACAGCATGACGAAATTCGGTGCCTGGCCGTAAGCGAATGCCATGACAGCGCTCATGACGAGGAAAATCGCCGTCGTTGGCTTGCGGCCGATCTTTTCGAGCAAGCGGGCGGCGACGTAGAAGCCGGGAATGCCGCCGACCGCGATCAGCGTGACGAATCCGACCGACTTGACGACCGAGAGCCCTTGCGCCTCGAGCATCACGGCGATCCACGAGTTGAGACCGTAGAAACCGAGCAACGCGAAGAACCACATGCTGAACAGCATGACGTTGCGCTTCAGGTGACTTCGCTGGAACAGCACCGCCATCGGATTGCGTGTCTCCTGCACGGCGTCCTCGATGAACGGCTTCGGTGGCGGCAGCTCCCCGCCGAAGCGGCTCGTGACTTCAGCCTCGATGCGCGACATCGCCGCGTCGGCTTCCTCGAAGCGTCCATGATCGGCGAGCCAGCGCGGCGATTCGGGCAGGCTCCGCCGCACCCAGAACACGACCACCGCGAGCAATCCGACGACGACGAAGACCCAACGCCAGCCTGCGACCGGAAGCAGCGTGTAGCTGATGAGACCCGACAGCACGAAGCCCACTGCCCAGAAACCCTCCATGAACGCGATGTACTTGCCGCGCTCGCCGGCGGGAATCACCTCGGAGAGAATCGCCTGCGCAACCGGCGCCTCCCCGCCAACGCCGGCGCCGATCAGAAACCGAAACACCATGAGCGAAGCGAGGCCCCACGCGCCTGCCGCGAGGAAACTCGCCACGCCCCACAGGATCATCGTTGCCTGGAACGTCGTGCGACGACCGAAAAGATCGGACGACGACCCGAAGACGATGTTGCCGACGAGTTGACCCAGAAACGTCATCGACGCGAGATAACCGATCTCGATATGCGTGAGCTGGAAGTCCCGGGTAATGGCGCCGATAAGGAACACGAGGAGCGCAACGTCCACCTGGTCGGCAAGCCATGCCGTCGCGACAATGACGAAGACACGCTTTTGATAGGCGGTCATCGGCAGGCGCTCGAGCCGGCCTTCGATGTTGATCCGTGCAGCCTCGGCACGTGCGCCTTCGACGTTACGGGCCGCAACGGCCGGCGTGATGGCAATGCTCATCGATTCCCCCTTTACCACAATCGCGCGCACCCTCGTCTCGACCGCGCTCGCGGAATCTACGCCCACGTCGCGACCGGCGGCAAGCGTCAGCTTGAAACGCGTGCTGCAGCGTCGTCGCCGCCGATGGCGTGCGCGACGCGCGCCGTGACGCTTGCACCGATGTCGGACGCATAGCAGTCGATCGTCTCGACATTCATCGCGCGTAGCCAGGTGATCTGGCGCTTCGCGAGCTGACGCGTCGCGGCGATGCCGCGCTCGCGAAGCTCGGCGCGATCGATCCGCCCGTCGAGATAGGCGAATGCCTGGCGATATCCGACCGCGCGCATCGACGGCGTGTCGGGACGAAGCGCGAAGCGCGCGCGAAGGCCGCGAACCTCGTCCACCAATCCGGCGTCGAGCATCGCGTCGAAGCGGCGAGCGATCGCCGCGTGCAGGCGTGCACGATCGGCGGGTGCGAGCGCAATCACGATCGTCGGATCGATCGTTCGGTGAGCATCGCGCGCCCCCTGAAGTGCCGAGAGCGGGCGACCGGTCAGCGCATGGACTTCGAGCGCGCGCTGGATCCGCTGAGCGTCGGTGGGCGCAAGGCGCCTGGCCGCTTCGGCATCGATGCGCGCGAGGTCGTCATGCATGGCCGGCCACCCGACATGCGCCGCGCGCGCGTCGATTGCCGCACGGATCGCATGATTGGCGGATGGAAGCGCGCTCAGGCCTTCGCGCAGCGCCTTGACGTAGAGCATCGTGCCACCAACGACGATCGGCAGGCGGCCACGGTCACGGATCGCTTCGATCGCCTCTGCGGCATCGGCGCGAAAACGCGCGGCCGAATACGCACCGGTCGGATCGATCACGTCGACCAGATGATGCGGAATCGCGGCACGCGCGGCCGCGTCCGGCTTCGCCGTGCCGATGTCCATGCCGCGATAGACCTGCGCCGAGTCGGCGCTCACGATCTCGCCGTCGAAGCGTTGCGCGAGTGCCTGCGCGATGCGCGACTTGCCGACCGCGGTGGGACCGATCAGCAGGATGCAGGGAGTCATTCTGTCGGAAACAAAACCAATAGCAGAGACGACACTCGCGAACAGTCGGTGCAATGCCAGGCCGCGGCCGCGAGTGTCGTCTCTGACCCTACCGTCCCCGCAGGAAGAGGCGGTCGAGATCGGCGAGCGTCAACTGAAACCACGTCGGTCGCCCGTGATTGCACTGGCCCGCGCGCTCGGTCGCTTCCATCTCGCGCAACAGCCCGTTCATCTCCGCGATCGTCAAGGTTCGATGCGCGCGCACCGCCGCATGGCATGCCATCGTGGCGAGCAACTCGTCGCGCCGCGCGTCGAGCGCGCGCGAGCCGCCGTACTCGCGGATGTCGTGCAGCACGGCGCGCGCCAGCGCCGCCGCATCCGCATCCTTGAGCGGCGCGGGAATGCCACGGACGGCGAGCGTCGCCGGACCGAGCGGCGACACGTCGAAGCCGAGCGTACCGAGCGCGTCGCGATGTTCGGTGGCCGCGGCCATTTCGAGCGCCTCGGCGGCAAACGTCGCCGGAACGAGCAGCGGCTGCACCGGCACGCGCGTATCGAATGCTTGCTTGAGCCGTTCATAGACGATCCGCTCGTGCGCGGCGTGCATGTCGACGAGCACGAGGCCCGCACGGTT
The DNA here is from genome assembly GCA_035308425.1 of Casimicrobiaceae bacterium. Lineage (GTDB taxonomy): Bacteria > Pseudomonadota > Gammaproteobacteria > Burkholderiales > Casimicrobiaceae > VBCG01. Next base: position 55,453 of record DATGGP010000050.1, read on the forward strand.
TTGCGCCAGCACGTAGATGCCGTGAAGTTGCGCGACCGCGAAGCCGAGTGGATGGGGATCGTCTTCGGCGAGAATGGCGTCAGCGGACGTGCGCTCGCCGAACAGACGGCGATAGAACGCCGCCGGCTCGTTCGCATCGAGCGGCATCGCGTGCTGCGTGACGAAAGCATGAGCGTTACGCTCGACAGAAGTCGCATCCGTCGCCGGCACGAGCGGCGGCAGATGGGCAGCGACGACGCCAAGCCGTTCCGCCGCCGACACCGCCGGTTGCTCGGCCGCGGTGGCGGCAAGCGCGCGCTCGACCGCATGCCGCACGAATTGATGGATCGCGCTCGCGTCGCGAAATCGCACTTCCGTCTTCTGCGGATGCACGTTCACGTCGACACGGCGAGGATCGAGCGTCAGCCACAACGCGAACGCCGGCTGGCGTTCGTGGTGCAGGATGTCGCGATACGCTTCTCGCAGCGCATGCGACAGCATCCGATCGCGTACGTGCCGACCGTTGACGAACAGATACTGGTTCGTCGGTCCTTCCGCGGCGTAGGCAGGGCGCACGGCGAAGCCTACGAGCCGAAGCTGGGCCGCTTCCGCGTCGACAAGCGCGGCATGGAGGACGAACGCATCACCGAGCAGCGCTTCGACGCGCGCGCGGCGTCCCGCCGGCGCAAGCCGATGCAGCGCCCGGCCGTTGTGCGTCAGCGTGAACGCGACATCGTCGCGCGCGAGCGCGATGCGGCGAAACGCCTCGCCGCAATGCGCCCATTCGGTTCCCTCCGTGCGCAGAAACTTGCGCCGCGCGGGCGTATTGAAATAGAGCTCCTCGACGGTGACCGTCGTGCCGCTCGCGAGCGCGGCGGGCGCCACGGGACCGACGGTTCCGCCCTCGGCCTCGATGCGCCATGCGTGCGGCCTGTCCTTCGCGCGCGACGCGATCCCCATCCGCGACACGGCGGCGATCGATGCCAGCGCCTCGCCGCGAAATCCGAGCGTCGCGATTGCTTCGAGATCCACGATCGACATGATCTTCGACGTCGCGTGGCGTGCGATCGCGAGCGGCAGGTCCTCGCGCTCGATGCCGGCGCCGTTGTCGGCGACGCGAAGACGCTTGATGCCGCCGGCCGCCACGTCGACGTCGATCGACGTCGCACCGGCATCCAGCGCATTTTCGAGCAACTCCTTCAGTGCCGCGGCCGGTCGCTCGACAACCTCACCGGCGGCGATCTGATTGATGAGAAGATCGGGAAGCGCGCGGATCGAACCCATCAGCCGCGCAATCCTTTCGCCCAGCGCGCGTAGACGTCGTCGGCGATCGATTTCAATGCGCGGATTCGCGACCCGAGGTCGCGAACGATCTCGTCGCGCGACTGGCGCGCCGGCGTGCCCGGCGCAGCGATCTCGTCGGCCCCGCTCGCGCACCACGTCAGCACCAGGCCCTCCGTCATCTCGATGTGGCACTGGAAGCCGATGTGGATATCGTTGACGACGTACGCCTGCTCGGGATTGAAGCCGTTGGTCAGGACGCGCGTCGCGCCGTTCGGAAGATCGAACACGTCGTAATGCCACTGGAACGGCGTGAAGCGCGCGCGACCGCCGAACCACGCATCGCGTGCGGGAACGTCCGTCGCTTCGACGTCGAGCCAGCCGATTTCCGGCGTCGCGGCACGCCGAACGCGCGCGCCGAGCGCCTGCGCTAGCAACTGGCCGCCGAGGCAATGACCGATCACCGGAACGTCGTGCGCGACGGCATCACGAAGAAGGCGCGACAGCGGATCGATCCATGCAAGCGCGTCGTTCACGCTCATCGGCCCCCCCATCATTCCGATGCCCGCGAAGGCGCGCGGATCTTCGGGCACATGATCGCCTTCGTCGAAGGCAATCAAGCGCCAGGCGAGCCCGGCATCGTCGAGCCACTGCGCAAAATGCGCCGGGCCCTCGGTCGGGCTGAACCGGAAGACGGCGACGGGTCGCATGAAAGTGACACCCGGACATCGACGCGCCGTCGCGCGAGCGGCGCTCCGCGGCAGGACGGCGCGCTAGATGGTACCAGCCGGCATCGACGACACCGGCGCTGGCGCAGGAGCCGCCACGACGGGCAGCGTGAAGCGAAAGGCCGTGCCGCCCGCCGGCATACGCTCGACCCACGCGTTCCCGCCGTGCAGACGCACGATCGCGCGGGCCGTGGCGAGGCCGAGCCCGTCATCGATCGCGCCTTCGACGACCCCGCGCTCGAACGCCGCGGCGAGCCGGGCGAGGTCGGCGCGGGAAGCGCGATCCGCGTAGTCCTCGACGCTCACGACGACCTCGTTGCCGCGGCGCTCGCCGCGCACGCGCACGACGGTGCCCGCGGGAGTGCATGCCGCGCAGTTCTCGAGCAGGTTCGAAAGCGCCTGCTCCACGAGCGGCGCGTCGATGCTGACATCCGTGAGCTCGCGTTGCAGGTCCACGATGACGCGATGGGCAGCGAGCGGCGCCTGCAGCCTCAGCAGCACGTTCGAGACCACGCTGGACAGCGAAGCGCCATGGCGCTCGAGGCGCAGCGCTCCCGGCTCGAGCCCGGCCATCGCGAGCATCTCCGCGACGTGCGTGGACATCTCGCGCGCCTGCTCGGAGACGATGTTCGCGAGCGCCCGGCGCGTGGCATCGGGAACGCCCTGCTCGGCCAGCTTCGAGGATGCGCCGGCCATCACGGCGAGCGGCGTGCGCAGCTCGTGCGGAATCGATGCGAGGAGCGTGCTGCGCATGCGCTCGGTGTCCGCGGCCGTCTCGGCGCGCGCTCGCGCGTCGGCCTGGCGGCGGGCGCGTTCCACCAGATGCGAGATGAGCAGCGCGACGGCGACCATGATCGCGAACGTCAGGACGTACTGCGCGTCGTCCACCGTAAAGTGGCCGCGCGGCGGAACGAAGAGCCAGTCGAACGCCGCCACGGAAAGCAGCGCTGCGGCAATCGCCGGCCCGCGCGGGAAGCGTGCCGCGACCGTCACGACCGCGAGCAGGTAGATCATCGCGATGTTGACGAGGTCGAAGCGCGGTCGCATCGCGAATCCGGCGAGCGTGCATGCGAGCACGCCAGCAAGCGCCGACGCGTAGCCCAGGAATGCCTGTCTGCGGGACATCGTCCACTGTAGCGCGAGGCGCATAAATTTTTCGTATAGACGCGGTGCGTCAGATCTCGACTCGGGTCCCCAGTTCGACGACCCGATTCGTCGGGATGTTGAAGTAGTCGCTGACGCTGCCCGCGTTGCGCGCCATCGCGGCGAAGATCCGGTCGCGCCATCTCGCCATTCCCCTGTCGCTTCCTCCGGGCACGACTTTCTCGCGCGACAGGAAGTAGGAAAGCTCCATCTCGTCGAGCGTCAGCCCATATGCCCGGCAGCGCGCAAGGGCGCGGCCGATGTCCGGAAGGTCCATGAATCCGCAATTCATCGTCACGCGCCAGCAGCCATGTCCGAGGTCCTCGCAATGGACGCAGTCGTCCTTGTCGACCATCCACGGCTGATCCTGGAACTCGACGGTCAGGAAGATGTTGCGCTCGTGGAGGACCTTGTAATGCTTGAGGCTGTGCAGCAATGCCACGGGCGTCGCATCGGGCGACGACGTCGGAAACACGGCGGTGCCGGGAACGGTCGCCGGCGGCTCGACGAACAGCGAATCGAGGAACGGGCGCAGCGGGACCGACGATTGGCGTAGCTGCTCGATCAGGAGCTCGCGCCCACGGCGCCACGTCACCATGATCGAGAAGACGACGGTCGCAAGCACCAGCGGCAGCCAGCCGCCGTCGAAAACCTTGTGCAGCGCGGCGGCCAGCAAGGTGAAGTCGATCGTCGCGAAGAATGCGGTCACGACGAGGCAAAGCAGCAATGGGTAACCCCACCCGTAGCGGATCACGAAGAACGTGAGGATGGTCGTCACGAGCATCGTTCCCATCACGGCCACGCCGTAGGCGCTGGCAAGACGCGACGAGGAACCGAACCCGACGACTGCGACGAGCACGATGACGAGCAGCGTCCAGTTGACCGCCGGCGCGTATATCTGCCCGATCGTCCTCGCCGACGTATGCTGGATCGCCATCCGCGGCAGGTAGCCGAGCTGGATCGCCTGTTGCGTCATCGAGTACGCGCCCGAGATCGTCGCCTGCGATGCGATCACCGTCGCGGCCGTGGCGAGCCCGATCATCGGGTAAAGCGCCCACGACGGATAGGCGAAAAAGAACGGGTTCTGCAGCGCGGAGGGCTTGGCGATCAGGAGCGCGCCCTGGCCGAAGTAGTTCAGGACGAGCGCGGGTGCGACGAGGCCGAACCAGGCAACGCGGATCGCACGCTTGCCGAAGTGCCCCATGTCCGCGTACAGCGCCTCGGCGCCGGTGATCGCCAGCAGCACCGAGCCCAGCACGAGAAAAGAGGCGATGCCGTGCGCCGTCACGAACGTAAGCGCGTGCGCCGGGTTGAGCGCCGCGAGGATGACCGGCGCATTCGTGATGTTCCATACGCCTACGACCCCGAGCGATACGAACCAGATCGCGCAGATCGGGCCGAACAGCAGACCGACCGCCCCGGTGCCGTGCCGCTGGATCGCGAACAGCGCGAACAGGATGCCCGCGGCGATGGGCACGATGTACGGCGTGAACCTCGTCGTTGCGACCTCGAGTCCCTCGACCGCGGAGAGCACCGAGATCGCCGGGGTGAGCACCGCGTCGCCGTAGAAGAGCGCAGCGCCGAACACGCCGACGGTGCGCAGCGCCTTCACGAGCGTCGGCCGCCCGCCGACCGAACGCAGCGCGAGCGCGAGGAGCGCCATGATGCCGCCCTCGCCGCGATTGTCCGCACGCAGCACGAGCGTCACGTACTTGAGCGACACGACGATCATCAGCGTCCAGAAGATCGTCGACACCCCGCCCACGATGTTCTCGGCCGTGAACGCAATCCCGTGCGACGGACTGAACGTTTCCTTCGCCGCGTAGAGCGGGCTCGTACCGATGTCGCCGTAGACGACGCCGAGGGCAAGCAGCGCCATGCCCCACGTCGACTGCTTCGGGAACGCGCTTCGTTCCTGCGCCGCGACGGTCGCCGTGCCGGTGCCCGCCGGACTGATCATCTCATCCACTCGTGATGCCGATTGCAGAGAATTCGCGATTCTAGGCGTTCGTGCAGCAAACGCCACTTCGATCGCTTCCCATGCGAGGCGCGGGCCGCGGATCGGCGATACTGGCGGCTTCAGCCGGCGGGATGCGGGTGACGATGGACGACGCCGTCTACCACACGACATGCGTCGCGCGAGGCGCCATGTCGGCGCTCGTCATCGCCGACATGCCGTTCTAGGAAAGTCGTTGAGCGTGCCTACGCCAACGCGGCCCGGCTGATCGCGGCGGGCGCGCAGATGGTGAAGCTCGAAGGCGGCGAATGGCTCGCCCCGACCGTCGAATCCACGTCACCCGGAACATCCCGGTCTGCGGCCATGTCGGCCTCCAGCCCCAATCGGTCCACGCGCTCGCCGCGCGCCTCACGGCCGAGCTTCCAGTTCCCACGATCGGCATCGGGGCGGGGCCGGGCTGCTCGGGACAGTTCCTCGTCCTCTACGACCTGCTCGGCATCTTTCCCGGCCGGCGTCCGCGCTTCGTGCGCGATTTCATGACGGGCGGCAACATCGTCGAGCAGGCGGTCGCGGAGTACGTCTCGGCGGTGAAGAGCAGCGCCTTTCCTTCGGCCGACCATGCGTATTGACGTGCCTCCCCTGCCGGGGACCGCCGATTTCGCCTGCGCGGCGGGTCCGGTCCGCTCTCGCGCGCGGCGCCGATGTCCGGGCGATCGAGTCGGCGACGCGTACGTCGTCGCAGCGACGCCGCGCGTCGCACAAACGCACCTCGAGCACCGGTAGCCGCCGGCACTCGTCGGCCGTGCCCGTTCCGCGGGAACGCGGGCGCATTCCGTTTCAACGGGTGCGAACGCTTTGCGAACGCATCGCGGATCAGGGCGGCGTGCGTTGCTGCGTTCGGGATCCCGGAACGTGGTCCGGGAACGCGGACACCACCAGCGCGAGCAATTGCACAGCGATCCCGCTGATGCGGATGAGCGGGCACCGTGCGCGATGCATTGCACGCGCGACGCTCCGTTGCCGCGTCGTTTACATCCTCGCCGGCGAAATTGATGCGTCGTTTTCATGAATCCCGCTAATGTCGCCGCGTTCGTTCACATCGCCTCCGGCACCGGCCGGCCCGCTTCAAGCGAAGGAGAACTTCCATGTGCTTACGCTTTGGCCCGCGATCGTGCTTCGCCTTCGTCGCGTTCGCATCGATCGGCGGTGCCGCCATTGGGCAGGCACCGGCGACCGCTCCCGCCGCCCGCGACTACACCCTTGCTGCCAACGTCGGCCTGTTCAGCGAATACATCTTTCGCGGCATCGCGCAGACGGGAGGCAAGCCGGCGGTGCAAGGCGGCTTCGATTACACGCATGCGAGCGGCTTCTATCTGGGCACGTGGGGGTCGAACATCAGCTGGCTGTCCGATTTCGGGCTTTATTCGCACGGCAGCCTGGAATGGGACCTGTACGGCGGCTACAAGGCGAATTTTCCGGGCAGCAACGACTGGAGCTACGACGCCGGCACGCTCTATTACTACTACCCCGGGTCGCGCAACCCGAACGTCGTGGACGTCGACACGTGGGAGGTCTACGGCGCGATCGGCTGGAAGTGGATGAGCGCGAAGGCTTCCTACACGGTCGCCACCGATTACTTCGGCATTCGGCCAAGCGGCCAGAAGACCGACGGCACCTGGTATCTCGACTGGTCGGCCACCTATCCCGTATCCGACACCGGTTTCGCGCTCGTCGGCCATTACGGCCACCTCGACGTTCGTCACGACGGCAGTGGAGATTCGAAAGCGTCGTACGACGACTGGAAGCTCGGCGCTTCCTACACCGTGCCCGAGGGCGTTTTCAAGGCCATCGAGATCGGTGCGTACTACACGGGCAACAACGCGAAGGCAGCCTTCTACACCGATCCTGGTAGATACAACACGGCGAAGGATCGCGGCGTCGTCTACGTGAAAAAGACGTTCTGAACCGATCGTCGGTCGACGCGCGTCACCGCGGGTTCGCGCCCGGCCGAGCCCGGGAAAGGCGGCGCCTGCCCGACATATCGTTTACGGCGCGTTTACGCCATCGGACCGAACATTTGCGCCGTCTCTACGCGCCGCCACGTACGATCTTGCGTCTCGACGGCTCGCCGAATGGCTGGAGCGATGAGCGATGGTGCTCTCGACCTTCGCCAACCACGCGTGCCGCGATTTCGATTGGACATGCCTTCCGGTTCCCGAATGGAGACGCCGATGGATGTGCTCTACATCGCCCTGCTGATCGGCTGCTGTGCGCTGACCGTTGCGCTCGTCCACGCGCTCGATCGCCTTCGGGGTCGCCCATGACCTGGGTCTATCTGCTTTCGAGCGTGCTGGCCGTGGCGATCCTCGTTTATCTCGTCGCCGCGCTCCTGTTCCCGGAGAAATTCTGATGACCGCGAACGGCTATCTTCAGCTCGTCTTCTACGTCGTCGTGCTGGTGGCGCTCGCGAAGCCGTTGGGCGCATACATGGCCGACGTATACGAAGGGAAGGGCGGCGTCGTTCGCTTCGGCGCCCGCTTCGAGCGGCTGCTCTATCGCGCGGCCGGCGTCGATCCGACACGCGAGATGCGCTGGACCGAGTATGCGATCGCGATGCTGCTCTTCAACCTGGTCGGCGGCCTCGTCGTCTACGGCATGCAGCGGCTGCAGGCGTTCTTGCCGCTCGATCCGCAGAACTTCGCCGCCGTTTCCCCCGACTCGTCGTTCAACACCGCCATCAGCTTCATGACGAACACGAATTGGCAAGGCTACGGCGGCGAAAGCACGATGAGCTACCTGACGCAAATGGCCGCGTTGACGGTGCAAAACTTCCTGTCCGCTGCGACCGGCATGGCCGTCGTCGTCGCGCTGATTCGCGGCCTCGCGCGGCAGAAGGCCGCGACGTTGGGCAGTTTCTGGGTCGACACGACGCGCACGACGGTCTACATCCTGCTGCCGCTCGCGTTCGTCTTCTCGCTCGTGCTCGTGTCGCAGGGCGTCGTGCAGACTTTTTCGTCGTACACGAGCGTCCCGCTCGTGGAGCCGGTGGAATACGACAATCCGAAGCTCGACGCGGCCGGCCAGCCGATCAAAGACGAGAAGGGCATTCCGGTCACGCAGAAAGCGACGCAGAAGGAGCAGGTCATCGCTGTCGGGCCCGCGGCGTCCCAAGTCGCGATCAAGCAGCTCGGCACGAACGGCGGCGGGTTCTTCAACGCGAACTCCGCGCATCCCTTCGAGAATTCGACGCCGCTCTCCAATTTCCTGGAGCTGCTCGCGATCAACCTGATCGGCGCCGCCCTCTGCTACACGTTCGGTCGCATGATCGGCGATACGCGGCAGGGCTGGGCGCTGCTCGCCGCGATGACGATCGTGTTCGTCGCGCTTCTTGCCGTCTGCGTCGGCGCGGAGCAATCGGGCAACCCGCTGCTCGCCAAGGCCGGCGTCGACGAGACGGCCAGCGCGCTGCAGGCCGGGGGGAACATGGAAGGCAAGGAAACGCGCTTCGGCGTCGTCAACTCGGCCCTCTGGGCCACCGCCACGACAGCCGCCTCGAACGGGTCGGTGAATTCGATGCACGACTCGTTCACCCCGCTCGGCGGCCTCGTGCCATTGTGGCTGATCCAGCTAGGCGAGGTGATTTACGGGGGCGTGGGGTCGGGCCTGTACGGCATGCTGATGTTCGTGATCATCGCCGTGTTCGTCGCCGGCCTCATGATCGGGCGAACGCCCGAATACCTCGGCAAGAAGATCGAGTCGTACGAGATGAAGATGGCCTCGATCGCGGTCCTCGTGCCGATTTTCACCGCACTCGTCGGCACGGGCATCGGCGTCATGGCGGACGCCGGCAAGGCGGGCGTGGCGAATCCGGCCATGCACGGCTTCTCCGAGATCCTGTACGCGTTCTCGTCCGCGAGCGGCAACAACGGCAGCGCATTCGCCGGAATCAGCGCCAACACGCCGTTCTACAACACGGCGCTCGGCATCGTCATGTTCTTCGCACGCTACTGGATCATCGTGCCCGTTCTCGCGATTGCGGGCTCCATGGCGACGAAAAAGAAAGTTCCGGTGAGCGTCGGAACCCTGCCGACTCATACGCCGCTATTCGTCGGCGTGTTGATCGGAACGGTGATCATCATCGGCGCACTCAGCTTCTTCCCGGCGCTCGCGCTCGGGCCGGTGGTCGAGCAGCTGGTCATGGTCGGCGCCAAGTAGTCCGCCCCACGCGAGGTCGATGCCATGGACGCAGTCGTACATCCGCCCCATCACGCCGCCGCCGCCTCGCTGCACCGGGTGCTGGTCACGCCTCGGATATTCCGCCAGGCGCTGCGGGATTCGCTCGTCAAGCTGCTTCCGCAGCACCAGTGGCGCAACCCGGTGATGTTCTGCGTCTGGGCCGGAAGTCTGCTGACGACCGTACTCTGGATCCAGGCGTTGTCCGGACAGGGCGAAGCGCCGGCGGGATTCATCTTCGCCATCACGGTGTGGCTGTGGTTCACCGTGCTGTTCGCGAATTTCGCCGAGGCGATCGCCGAGGGGCGCAGCAAGGCGCAAGCGGATGCGCTGCGCTCCGCGAAGCGCGACGTGATGGCGAAGAAGCTCGTTGCGACAGACCGCTCGCGACATACGCTCGTCAGTTCGGCGGCGCTGCGCAAAGGCGATCTCTTCGTCGTCGACGCGGGCGACTACATCGCGTCCGACGGCGAAGTGATCGAAGGCGTGGCATCGGTCGACGAGTCGGCGATCACCGGGGAATCGGCGCCGGTCATTCGCGAGTCCGGCGGTGATTTCTGCTCGGTGACCGGAGGCACCCGCGTGCTGTCCGACTGGCTGGTCGTGCGGGTTACCGTCGACCCGGGCCAGGCGTTCCTCGATCGGATGATCGCGATGATCGAGACCGCGCGACGCCAGAAGACGCCCAACGAGATCGCACTGTCGATCCTGCTCGTCAAGCTGACGATCGTGTTCCTTCTCACGACCGTGACGCTGCTGCCGTTCTCGATCTACGCGGTCGAGGTTGCCAGGACCGGCAATCCGGTGACCATCACCGTGCTCGTGGCGCTCCTGGTCTGCCTGATCCCGACGACGATCGGCGGACTGCTGTCCGCCATCGGCCTCGCCGGCATCGGCCGGATGCTGCGCGCCAACGTCATCGCCATGTCCGGCCGCGCCGTGGAAGCGGCGGGCGACGTCGACGTGCTGCTGCTCGACAAGACCGGAACGATCACGCTCGGCAATCGCCAGGCGGCCGAGTTCGTCCCCGCGCCGGGCGTGCAGGAGCGCGAGCTCGCCGATGCCGCCCAGTTGAGCTCGCTGCCCGACGGCACGCCGGAAGGGCGCAGCATCGTGATCCTCGCGAAGGAAAGGTACGGCTTGCGAGAGCGCGACATCCAGTCGCTCGGAGCCACGTTCGTTCCGTTCTCCGCGCACACGAGGATGAGCGGTGTCAACCTGGACGGGCGCGAAATACGCAAGGGCGCCGCGGACGCGATCCGCGCGCTCGTCGAAGGCAAGGGCGGCACGTTTCCGCGCGAAGTCGCGTCCGCCGTGGAAACCGTCGCGCGTCGGGGCAGCACGCCGCTGGTCGTGGCCGACGGTGCGCGCGTGCTCGGCGTCATCGAGCTCAAGGACATCGTCAAGGGCGGCATAAAGGAGCGCTTCGCGCAGTTGCGGCGCATGGGCATCAAGACGGTCATGATCACCGGCGACAATCGGCTCACCGCCGCGGCGATCGCCGCGGAAGCCGGCGTCGACGACTTTCTGGCCGAAGCGACGCCGGAGGCCAAGCTGCGGCTGATCCGCGACACGCAAGCCGAGGGACGCCTCGTCGCGATGACCGGCGATGGCACGAACGACGCACCCGCGCTCGCGCAAGCCGACGTCGCCGTGGCGATGAACACCGGGACGCAGGCAGCGAAGGAAGCGGGCAACATGGTCGACCTCGACAGCAACCCGACCAAGCTGATCGAGGTCGTCGAGACCGGCAAGCAATTGCTGATCACGCGCGGCTCGCTCACCACGTTCTCGATCGCGAACGACGTCGCCAAGTACTTCGCGATCATTCCGGCGGCGTTCGCGACGACCTATCCGCAGCTCGGCGTCCTGAACGTCATGCATCTCGCGACGCCGGCCAGCGCCATCCTGTCGGCGGTCATCTTCAACGCGCTCGTCATCATCGCGCTCGTTCCGCTCGCGCTGAAGGGCGTGCGGTACCGGGCGGTCGGCGCGGCGCGGTTGCTGCGCGACAACATGCTGATCTACGGCATCGGCGGCATCATCGCGCCCTTCGTCGGCATCAAGATCATCGACATGCTTCTCGAGCTCCTTCACCTCGCCTGATTCGATTCGGAGATACGCCATGTCGGCACAATTTCGACCCGCGGTCGTCCTGCTTGTCCTGTTCACGATTGTCACGGGACTCGCCTATCCCGCACTCGTCACCGGCATCGCGCAGTTCGCGATGGCGGACCAGGCGAACGGCAGCCTGATCGCATCGGGCGGCAAGCCGATCGGCTCGGCGCTGATCGGACAGCCGTTCAGCGATCCGAAGCACTTCTGGTCGCGGCCTTCGGCAACCTCGCCTTACCCGTACAACGCGAGCAATTCGTCGGGCTCCAATCTGGGTCCGACGAACCCGGCGCTGAGCGACGCCGTTCGCGGTCGCATCAAGGCGCTGCGCGACGCGGATCCGGGCAACTCGGCGCCCGTGCCGGTCGATCTCGTCACCGCGTCGGCGAGTGGACTCGATCCGCACATCAGCCCGGCCGCGGCCGAGTATCAGGTCGGGCGCGTCGCGAAGGCGCGCGGCCTATCGCCGGAGCGCATGCGTGCGCTCGTCGCGCAATACACCCGTCCCCGCCAGTTCGGCTTCCTCGGCGAGCCGACCGTCAACGTGCTGCAGCTCAACCTCGCGTTGGATAAACTGGCCGGATGATTGACGGTGGCGACGATCACCGCCCCGATCCCGCCGCCCTGCTCTCGCGAGTCGAGGAGGAGCAGGCGCGCGCCTCGCGCGGGCGGCTGAAGATCTTCTTCGGCGCTTCGCCGGGCGTCGGCAAGACCTACGCGATGCTGGTCGAGGCGCAGCGGCTGCGACGAAGCGGCTGCGACGTCGTCGTCGGCATCGTCGAGACCCACGGCCGCGGCGAAACGTCGCGCCTCCTCGAAGACCTCGAGGTGCTGCCGCGCAAGCGGGTCGAATACAAGGGCCACGTTCTGCAGGAATTCGACATCGACGCGGCACTGGCGCGCAACCCGTCGATTCTGCTCATCGACGAGTTCGCGCACACCAACGCGCCGGGATCGCGGCATCCCAAGCGATACCAGGACGTGCTGGAGCTGCTCGGCGCAGGTATCGAGGTCTACACGACGCTCAACGTCCAGCACCTCGACAGCCTGAACGACATCGTCGCCGGCATCACCGGCGTCAAGGTTCGGGAAACTTTGCCCGACCAGGTGTTCGACGAGAGCGATGAAGTCGTGCTCGTCGACCTGACCCCGGATGACCTGCTGCAGAGGTTCAAGGAAGGGAAAGTCTACTTTCCGGAGCAGGCGCTGCGCGCCGTCGACAATTTCTTCCGCAAGGGAAACCTGCTCGCGCTGCGCGAGCTCGCGCTGCGGCGCACCGCGGATCGCGTCGATACGCAGATGCGGACCTACCGGGTCGAGCACGTCGCCGGTGCGCCAGTGTGGAAGACACGCGACGCACTTCTCGTCGGCGTCGGTCCCGACCTCGGCAACGAGGCGGTCATTCGCTCGGCGGCGCGTCTTGCCTCGGCGCTCGGTGCGCGCTGGCATGCGGTGTTCGTCGAGACACCGGCGCTCGCGCGGCTTCCCGAGGCACGCCGGCGACGGATTCTCGCAACGCTCAAGCTCGCGCAGGAGCTCGGTGCGCAAGCGGCGAGCGTCGGCGCCACCGATCCGATCGCGGCGCTCGTCAACTATGCGCGATCGCACAATCTCGGAAAGCTCGTGCTCGGGCATGCGCAGCGGCGCGGATCGCTTCGCGACATCTGGCTGCGGGCCCCCGCGATGCGGGTCAACCGGCTCGCGCCCGATCTCGACGTCGTGCTCGTCGCGCGCGATGCGATTGCGCCCGATTCGGGCGAGCGAGCGCCCATGTTCGCCGAGGATCGCGCCTGGCACCACTATGCGGGCGCACTCGCGCTTTCCGCCGTGGTGGCGATCTTCGCCTTCCCGCTGCAGGGCCGCTTCGAGCTGTCGAACATCGTGATGCTGTTCATGCTCGCGGTGGTCGGCGCGGCGCTGATGTTCGGGCGGGGACCGGCGGTCGTCGCCGCGATCGTCAACGTGCTCGTGTTCGATTTCTTCTTCGTGCCGCCCCAATTCACGTTCGCGGTCTCCGACGCGCAGTATCTGGTCACGTTCGCCGTCATGCTGATCGTCGGATTGATCGTGGGTCAGCTGACGGCGCGCCTTCGCTACCAGGCACGCTTCGCGTCGCAGGGCGAGGAGCGCGCCCGCCGGCTGTTCGAGATGGCGCGCGATCTGTCCGCCGCGCTCGCGCCCGAGCAGGTATCGGAGATCGGCGAGCGTTTCGTCACCGACGCGATACGCGGCAAGGTCGCCGTCCTGCTGCTGGACGAGGACGAAACGCTGCGGCCGGTCGAGACCGGCGCGAAGGAGTTCGACGTCGACATGGCGATCGCCCGCTGGTGCGTCGACCACGCCGAGGCCGCGGGCATCGGCACCGATACGCTGCCCGCCGCCGGCAAGCTGTACCTGCCGCTTCGTGCACCCGTTCGTACACGCGGCGTGCTCGTGGTGGAACCGGCCGACGCCGGCCAGTTGTTGATTCCCGAACAGCGTCGGCTGCTCGAGACGTGCGCGGCGCTGATCGCGATCGCGTTCGAACGCGTGCACTTCGTGACCGTCGCGCAGAATACGCTCGTCGAGATGGAGTCGGAGCGGCTGCGCAATTCGGTGTTGGCGGCGCTTTCGCACGATCTGCGTACGCCGCTGACGTCCCTCGTCGGCCTCGCCGACAGGCTGTCGCGCCAATTGATCGATGACGCCGGTGCGCAAGCGGCGGCGATCAGCGAGCAGGCGCGCCGTACCGCGAAGCTCGTCAACCAGCTTCTCGAAATGGCGCGTCTCGAGACTCGGCGCACGGAACTGCGCAAGGACTGGCAGTCGCTCGAGGAACTGATCGGCGTCGCGCTCGCCGAGCTCGACACGCCGCTATCGGGTCGTCACGTCGAGATCGCACTTGCGTCCGACGTGCCGCTCGTGCACTGCGACGGCGTACTGATCACGAGAGTCCTCGTCAACCTGCTCGAGAACGTCGTGAAGTACACGCCGGCCGGCAGCCCCGTGCGCGTCGATGCGCGCCTCGCGCGTGGATTCGTGGAGGTCGCCATCGAGGATCGCGGTCCCGGTGTGCCACCGGGCAAGGAGCAGGCGATATTCGACAAGTTCATGCGCGGCGAGCCGGAGTCGTCGATCCCGGGCGTAGGACTTGGCCTCGCCATCTGCCGCGCGATCGTCAGCGCGCATGGCGGTCACATTCACGTGGAAAATCGCCAGGGCGGCGGCGCCCGCTTCGTCTTCACGCTCCCCGCCGAAACGCCGCCGGAGGTCGAGCCCGAAGCCGAGCACGATGCCAGCGCGCCGGCGTAATCGATGAACGCCGCCCCGCAAGTCGTGATCGTCGAGGACGACGCGGAGATCCGCCGCTTCGTGCGCATCTCGCTCGAAGCCGAAGGGTACCGTGTGTACCAGGCCGAGACGCGAAGCCGCGGCGCGATCGAGGCGGGCACGCGCAAGCCGGATCTGCTGATCGTCGATCTCGGCCTGCCCGACGGCAGTGGCGTCGATCTCATCCGCGACGTGCGCGGATGGAGCAACGTGCCGATCCTCGTTCTTTCTGCGCGCGTCGACGAGACGGACAAGATCGAGGCGCTCGATGCCGGCGCGGACGACTATCTGACGAAGCCTTTCGGGACCGGCGAGCTGCTGGCGCGCGTGCGCGCCATGCTGCGGCGAAGCGCGCGCACGCCCGAGAGCTCGGCGAGCGTGCGCGCCTTCGGCGAGGTTCGCGTCGATCTCGCGGCGCGCAGCGTCGTGCGCAACAACGAGCGACTGCATCTGACGCCCGTCGAGTTCCGGCTGCTCGCTCATCTCGTCGCGCATCCGGGCCAGGTGCTGACGCACCGGCAACTGCTGCGCGAAGTTTGGGGACCGTCACATTCGGACGACAGCCACTACCTGCGCATCTACATGGGGAGATTGCGCCAGAAGCTCGAGCGGGAGCCGGCGCGGCCCAAGCACTTCCTCACCGAGACCGGCGTGGGCTACCGCTTCGTGGCGGACGACTGAAGCGCTGCCGCGTCGGCCAGCGCGTCATCGGAACACCGGGGCGCTACCAGCCGCGCGCAATTCGTGCGTACGCCGAATGGTTGTGGATCGACTCGAAGTTCTCCGCTTCGACCGTGTACGCGGAGAAGCGCGGATCGGCCGCAAGCCGCGATGCGACGCCGCGAACGAGATCCTCGACGAAGCGCGGGTTGTCGTACGCGCGCTCGGTCACGTACTTCTCGTCGGCGCGCTTGAGGATGCCATAAAGCTCGCACGACGCCTCGTCCTCGGCGATGCGCAGCAATTCGCCGATGCCTGCGGTCTCGCGCGGTCGAACGGTGATGGTGACGAGCGAGCGCTGGTTGTGCGCGCCGTATTCGGAGATCTCCTTCGAGCACGGGCAAAGCGACGTCACCGGCGCGCGAACGCTTACGGTGCTCGCGAATCGACCGCGCGAAAGCTCGGCAGTGAGGCGCACATCGTAGTCGATCAAGCTCGCCACACCCGAAACCGGCGCGATCTTGCGCACGAAGAACGGGAATTCGATCTCGACGCTTCCGCCCGGCGCATGAAGGCGTGCAACCAGCGCCGACACGAAATCGCGCAGGCCCGCGACCGACAATGGTGCAGCTCCTGGCAGGGCGCGCTCCTCGAAAAGCGCGACGAGCCGCGACATGTGCGTGCCCTTCTGCTCCTCGGGCAACTCGACGTAGACCGCGCAGGTGGCGGTGGTCGCATGGACTTCGTCCTCGCCGTCAGCGAACGACAGCGGATAGCGCAAGCCCTTGATGCCGACGCGATCGATCGCGAGCTTGCGCTCGTCGCGCGTCGATTGCACGTCGGGGATGGGGATCAGGTGAGCGGGCGTTTCGGGTCGGTTCATGATCCGGAGAAGTGTGCCACAGGCCCGTCGCGGGCCCCTTCGGCGTTTCTCAACCGTGCCATTGGATGCGCCGGACGATGCCGGTGTTTCAGGAAAATCGGTGCCAGAGATGGGAAATCGGTGCCAGAGATGTATTTCCCGAACGAACGCCTCGACTTTCGGCGACAGCGTCAGGGAAATAGATCTCTGGCACCGATTTCCCTTCAAGCCGCCGGCTTGGCCCAGCTCTCGGGCGTGCGTTGCGCGAAGCGCGCATGGATCGACGCGGCGATGCCCTTCGCGTCGAGTCCGACGTGCGCGAGCAGGAGCGCGGGATCGCCATGGTCGATGAAGCGATCGGGGAGTCCGAGCTGCAGCATCGGCAGCGCGATTTTTTCGCCCGCGAGGAATTCGGCGACCGCGCTGCCCGCCCCTCCCGCGACGACGTTCTCCTCGACGGTGACGAACGCGTCGTGGTCGCGCGCGAGCGTGCGCACGAGCTCGGCGTCGATCGGTTTGACGAAGCGCATGTTGGCGACCGTGCAATCGAGCTCCTCGGCCGCGGCGAGCGCCGGATAAAGCAGCGGCCCGAAGGCAAGGATCGCGATGCGATGAGTGCGCCGCTTCGCGGTGCGCCGCACCTCGCCCTTGCCAATCGGCAACGTGGTCAACGCCGGCTGAATCTGGACGCCCGGCCCGCTGCCGCGTGGATAGCGAACCGCGGCCGGCGTATCGAGATGAAACGCCGTGGTTAGCATCTGGCGCGTTTCGTTCTCGTCGGCAGGCGCCATCACCGTCGTGTTCGGGAGGCAGCGCAGATACGTCAAGTCGAACGCGCCGATATGCGTCGCACCGTCGGCGCCCACGACGCCCGCGCGGTCGATCGCGAACATCACCGGCAGGTTCTGCAGCACGACGTCGTGGATCAACTGATCGTAGGCGCGCTGCAAAAACGTGGAGTAAATCGCGACGACCGGCTTCATGCCCTCGCACGCCAGCCCCGCTGCGAACGTGACCGCATGCTGTTCGGCGATGCCGACGTCGAAATAACGATCGGGAAAGCGCTGCGAGAACTCGACCAGTCCCGAGCCTTCGCGCATCGCGGGCGTAATGCCGACGAGTCGCCGGTCGTGTTTCGCCATGTCGCAAAGCCACTGGCCGAAGATCTGCGTGTACGTCGGCTTGCCGCCGCTCTTCGGCACGATGCCGACGGCGGGGTCGAATTTCGTGACGCCGTGATAGAGAATGGGATCGGCTTCGGCGCGCGCGTAGCCATACCCCTTGCGCGTGACGACGTGCAGGAACTGCGGCCCATTGAGCTTTCGCACGCTTTCGAGCGTACGCACCAGCAGGTCGACGTTGTGCCCGTCGATCGGGCCGATGTAATTGAAGCCGAACTCCTCGAACAGCGTGCCGGGCAGCATCATGCCCTTGACGTGCGTCTCGGCGCGGCGCGCGAAGTCGTGCACCGGCGGCAGCTTCGCGAGCACTTCCTTGCCGCCGCGGCGCACCGTGTTGTAGAAGCGCGACGCGAGCACCTTCGCGAGATAGTTGTTGAACGCGCCGACAGGCTCGGAGATCGACATGTCGTTGTCGTTCAGGATCACGAGCACGTTGGCGCCTTGGGCGTTGTTGAGTGCTTCGAACGCCATGCCGGCGCTCATGGCGCCATCGCCGATCACGGCGACGATCTTGCGCGAATCGCCGTTCATCTTCGCCGCGGCCGCCATGCCGAGCGCCGCCGAGATTGACGTCGACGAATGTGCGGTGCCGAACGTGTCGTATTCGCTCTCGACGCGACGCGGAAAACCGGAAGGACCGCCCCATTGGCGCAGCTTGTCCATCTGCCCGCGCCGCCCCGTCAGGCACTTGTGCCCGTAGGTCTGGTGGCCCACGTCCCAGACGATGCGGTCACGCGGCGTGTCGAATACGTAGTGAAGCGCGATCGTCAACTCGACCGTGCCGAGATTCGACGACAGGTGGCCGCCGGTCTGCGAGACCGAGCGCAGCAAAAACGCGCGAAGCTCGCGCGCGAGCTGGGGCAATTGCCCGCGGTGGAGCTTGCGCAGGTCGGCGGGCGATTCGATCTTGTCGAGGAGCGGATAGTCGTCCATGTCGGAGGCCGGCGGTCAGACGTTCAGTGGGTCCGCAACACGATCCAGTCGGCGAGCTCGGCGAGGCGGCGACCGCGCCCATGGAGCGATGCGAGGACATCGTGCGCCTCGGCGCGAAGCGCATGCGCGCGGTTTCGCGCGCCATCGAGCCCGTACAGCGTCACGAACGTCACCTTGTGCTGCGCGGCGTCCTTGCCGGCGGTCTTGCCAAGAGAAGCGCTCGACCCCTCGACGTCGAGGATGTCGTCGACGACCTGGAACGCGAGGCCCGCCGCGCGCGCGTACGCATCGAGCGCCTCCGCTTCGCGTGGCGTCGGCGGCCGCCCGCAGCGCACGCCGAGTTGCACGGCCCCGCGAATGAGCGCACCGGTCTTCATCGCATGGAGTTGGGCAAGCGAATCGGCGTCGAGTGCCCGCCCGGTGGCGTCGAGGTCGAGTTGCTGACCGCCGGCCATTCCCGCGCAGCCGATCGCATCGGCCAGAATGCGGCAGGCCACGGCGTCGTCCAGCTCGCCGAAGGCGAGCGATTGCAGTGCATCACCGGCGAGAAGCGCCGTCGCGACATCGAACGCGACGTGGCACGTCGGCTTGCCGCGGCGCAGCGTGTCGTCGTCCATGCACGGGAGGTCGTCGTGCACGAGCGAATAGGCGTGGATCAGCTCGACAGCGGCCGCGCGCGAATCGGCATGCGCGGCATCGGCTCCCGTGACTTCGGACGCCGCATAAACCAGAAGGGCACGAACGCGTTTGCCGCCACCGAGCGTTGCATAGCGCATCGCCTGCGCGAGCCGCGTTGCGACGGCATCGGAACCCGGCAGGACGCGTTCGAGAACGCCTTCGATGCGCTGCTGGCGCTCGCGCGACCAGTCGGCGAACGAAGGATCAGGCATCGCCGGATTCGTCGGCCGAGAACGGCTGCAGGACGCCGCGCTCGAGCACCTGCACCTGCTGTTGCGCGTCCTTGAGCGCTGCTTGGCAGCGCGCGAGCAGCTCGGCGCCCCGCTTGTACGCGGCAAGCGATTCGGCGAGCGGCAACTCGCCGCTTTCCATGCGCGCGACGAGCGTCTCGAGCTCGGCGAGCGCGGCTTCGAAACTGGGCGAGGAATCGGCTGTCTCGGACATCGGAACGTACGTTGAAAAGGACTCGCGCGGGCCGATGAATGATGCTCGAAAGCCCCGCGAATGGTCGATCGGTCGGTACTGGTCAACTTTGAACGGTGGCTATGTTACAACTTGAATGGAAGTGACATCGCGGGAGCTTGTTACAACTTTTACGGAAGGAGGGGCGGTTTTCCCAATTGCTCTTGTACCAAGCGCTCCAACAGGTGATGTAGATTGTTGAGATAGGTGGGGTCGCCCACTCCCGACAAACGATCCGCCGTCTTGAGAGCAGCAACGTAGGATGGCCGTTCGCGTTTAATGAGTTCCGGAAGGATCGTTGTTCCGGGAAGTAAGCCGCCGGCCTTAACGCAAAGCACGAAATAGCACGAAGCTCTTGCCGTGCGCCCGTTGCCGTTGATAAATGGATGAATGTGATTGAGACGCCATAGCACGTAGGCGGCGAGTGCGATCGGGTCGGCTTTCTCCCAATTCCAGTTGACGACGTTCACGAAATCGTCCATCAACGAATCCACCAAGTAATGAGGCGGAGGCTTGTGCTTACCAACGCCGACCGGACACGGGCGGTATTCGCCGGCGCTCGTGTGCAGGCAGGTTATCGCGTGGAAATTGAGCGCCTTGATGACACGAGAAGATAAAAATGGACGCCCTATGCTGATAGAGGCGTCCACAATCGATCGAAGAAATTCGTACTGGCGAGCGTTGTTCGATACTTGGAGAGCTTGGTAGACGGGGTTGTGTTCGCTACCTATGATGTCATGGAGAATCAACTCCTACGCCTCTAGGGCGCCCTCATGTTGATCCAAGACGGCGCGGATACCTTCACGCGTCACCCCGCTTCCGTCGTCCATCGAACTGTAAATGAACGAGACGCGTTGCTCCTTGAGCTGCTTGGCCGTCATCTTTTGCGATTTCGCTTCGTCGAGCGCATGGATGAGCGAACGGTCGCTTTTTAGATCAACAGGGTATCCCATTTGGCTGGCCTCCGAAGTGAGTAAGCGGGTTGCAAGATTCCTTCCAACCAAGGGAATTTAGGCAAGCAAGGGCCGAACCATCCATTAAATTCAATCGCTTACGGTTTCAAATGTAGATCGGATGTAAGAATTTTCGACACGCATTTGCGTCAACTCTTGGCGCGGCCGGTAGGCCGATATTATCCACCGCCGCCACTGGCGTCTGTCAACGAGTGTTGGGCAATGCCGATCAGAAAACGATCCATCTGTTGCGCAATTGTGCAAAATGCGGACAGGGGCCGCTTTCGGGGCAGATTTACGCGGATGGCATCCGAGTTACGCGTTTACGAATTCGTATCAGCCATCATCACCACTTCTTCCATAGACCACACGTGATCGTCAATTCGTGCTTCCATCGCAGGCGTGACACGGATCGTCGAATGGACCTTACAGAAGTTGTAGAACATGAAATTGAGCGCTATCGCATGCGCGTGATTCTCCAACTTCTTCGAGTGACCATTGGTCAGCCGCGTGAATCGGCGCATGTG
This sequence comes from Casimicrobiaceae bacterium, assembly GCA_035308425.1. Taxonomy (GTDB): domain Bacteria; phylum Pseudomonadota; class Gammaproteobacteria; order Burkholderiales; family Casimicrobiaceae; genus VBCG01. The sequence goes on from DATGGP010000050.1 coordinate 76,454, forward strand.
CATGCGCATCGTCAGGTTCGCGCGCTCGACGTG
>DATGGP010000051.1:0-106218 GCA_035308425.1 Casimicrobiaceae bacterium
GAGGGCCTGAACGAAGGGTTCAAGTTCAGGAACCCGAACGTGCGCGACTCGTGCGGTTGCGGCGAGTCGTTCAACGTCTAGTGTGCTGAGTCAGAAATTCGCTCGATAGTTCGCGGCGAAATGGGCCGCCATGCTGCGTTACTCGGCCTCGCCGTAACACGAGCTACGGTCTCGGGCCTCCCGCCTTGCCTGACGGCCGATTTCATCCGCTCCTTTATCGTCGGAACTTCTGACTCGGCACACTCGTCGATTGATCGACTTCTCGCGCAACCACTTCGAGCTTTTCTGCCTTCCCGTGCGCTTCGGGATCGACGAAGCGATGCTCGAACGTGCGTATCGCGACCTGCAGCGTGCGATTCATCCCGATCGTTTCGCGGGCGAGGGCGATGCACAGAAGCGCCTTGCCTTGCAGGCGTCGGCGCGGGCGAACGAGGCTTACAAGACGCTGCGTGATCCGGTCACGCGTGCCGAGTACCTGTTGTCGCTTCGCGGGATCGACCCGGCGTCGCCATCGCAAGCCAGCATGTCGGTCGAGTTCTTGACGCGCCAGCTCGAGCGACGCGAGGTCGCGGAGCAAGCGCAATCGATTCATGATGTCCGGGCACTCCGCGCGTTGATCGACGAGGTGCGCGACGAAGCCGGCGAGCTCGGCGTGGAGGTTGCGCGATTGCTCGATCGCGGCGATGCGCGCGATGCCGCGATGCGCGTGCGCGAATGGCGGTTTCTCGCGAAACTGGTAGACGATCTCGACGAAGCGTGCGCTTCGATCACGGTGCCATGAGCGGCAAAGGGCCGCCCCGAGCCGCGAATTCCGCCCCCTGTGGGGGCAGCGAAGCGTCGCCGCCGCGACCGTGGGGGCAACACACCCGTCTCTTCCAGATCGCCGAGCCGGATCGGGCCCCGGTGTCGCGCGCGACGCGTCGCGCGGTCGGGATCGATCTCGGCACCACCAATTCCCTCGTCGCGACAGTGAAAGATGGCGCCGCAGTGGTTTTACTCGACGATATTGGGCGCCCGCTGCTGCCCTCCGTGGTGCGCTACGCCGAGCATGCGATCGACGTCGGCTACGACGCGCTCGCGCACGCCGCCGACGATCCTCACGATACCATCGCATCGGTGAAGCGGTTGATGGGACGTGGGCTTACCGACGTCGTAACCGATCGTCATGCGTACCGTTTCGTCGAAGGCGAGGGGATCTTCCGCATTGCGACGCGCCGTGGCCAGAAGACACCCGTCGAGGTGTCGGCCGAGATCCTGAGGGTGCTGCGCGTACGTGCCGAGGCAGCGCTTGGCGGTGCGATCGACGGCGCCGTCGTTACCGTGCCCGCCTATTTCGACGATGCGCAGCGCCAGGCGACGAAGGATGCGGCCGCGCTCGCAGGATTGCCCGTGCTGCGCCTGCTCAACGAGCCGACCGCCGCGGCGATCGCGTACGGACTCGACAAGGCTTCCGAAGGGACGTACGCGGTGTTCGACCTGGGCGGCGGGACGTTCGACATCTCGATCCTGCGGCTTGCGCGCGGTCTCTTCGAGGTGCTGTCGACCAACGGCGATTCGGCGCTCGGCGGCGACGATTTCGATCACGCGATCGTGCGGTTCGTGAACGATGTCTCGCGCTTGCATTCCCTTGCGCCTGTCGATGCGCGAAGACTTCTCGCGAAGGCCCGCGAGGCGAAGGAGGTTCTGACGGGCCGCGATGCGGCGCCCATCGTCGCGACAATTGCCAATGGCGCAAGACTCGAATTGACGCTGACGCGCGAGACGTTCACCGATCTCACGCGCGACCTCGTCGCCAGGACGCTCGGCCCGGTGCGGCGCGCGCTTCGCGACGCAAAACTTGCGGTCGGCGACATCGACGGCGTCGTGCTCGTCGGCGGCGCGACGCGCATGCCCCAGATTCGAGACGCGGTGGGAGAGTTCTTCGGCAAGCCGCCGCTCGTCGATCTGAACCCCGACGAGGTCGTCGCGCTCGGCGCCGCGACCCAGGCGAACAAGCTCGCCGGTAACCGCGAAAGCGACGATTGGTTGCTGCTCGACGTGATTCCGCTCTCGCTCGGGCTCGAGACGATGGGAGGTCTCGTCGAAAAGCTCGTGTCTCGCAACTCGACGATTCCAGTCGTGCGCGCGCAGGAGTTCACGACGTTTCGCGATGGACAGACGGCGATGTCGCTCCATGTCGTGCAAGGCGAGCGCGAGAAGGTCGCTGATTGTCGCTCCCTTGCGCGCTTCGAGTTGCACGGCATTCCGCCGATGGTTGCCGGCGCGGCGCGGATTCGCGTGTCGTTCGCCGTCGACGCCAACGGCCTTTTGTCGGTATCGGCACGCGAGCAGACGACCGGCGTCGAAACGAACGTGTCCGTGAAGCCATCGTACGGACTCACCGACGCCGAGATCGCGCGGATGCTCGAAGACTCGTTCGCGCACGCGCGCGACGACGCGAATGCGCGCGCGCTTGCCGAGGCGCGCGTCGATGGCGAGCGGATCGTCGCTGCCACCGAAGGCGCGCTGGCGTCGGATTCGGCATTGCTCGATTCGGGCGAGCGCGACGCGATCGACCGCGCGCTTCACGATGCACGACGCGCGCTGGAAGGCGACGATCGCGATGCGATCGCCGCCGCGATTTCCGCGCTCGCCGCCGCGACCGACACGTTCGCCGCGAGACGGATGGATCGCGGTGCCTCGCGCGCGCTTGCCGGCCGGCGCATCGACACGCTGTAGCCAAAAATGCCGCGGATCGTCGTTCTTCCGCACACCGAGATCTGCCCGGAAGGGAAGACGTTCGACGGCCAATCGGGCACGTCGCTGCTCGACAACCTGCTCGATCACGGTCTCGATGTCGAGCACGCGTGCGAAAAGTCGTGCGCATGCACGACGTGCCACGTCATCGTGCGCGAAGGATTCGGTTCGCTGCCGGAACCGACCGAGGACGAGGAGGACCTGCTCGACCGCGCGTGGGGATTGACGTCGGTGTCACGCCTCTCGTGCCAGGCGATCGTCGACGAGACGAACCTCGTTGTCGAGATCCCGCGCTATACCATCAATTACGCGAAGGAACGGTGATAGGCTTTCACCCGGCGGTGCGCGCGGGCCGCTGTTCGGCAAACTCTATTGACGATTCATCCTGACGAAGGACCTCCACGATGACTTCCATGAAGCAGGGCGACAACGCGGCGGAATACAGGCATCCCGACGACATGGCGTGGGACACGCTTCGCTTCCCCGGGCAGCAGAGCAAGATGGTTTTTCATCCGAGGCCCGAGCGGCCGTCCGAGCCCAACGCCGGACTGGTCCGTTACGAAGCGGGCGCTTTTCACCCGCGGCATCGACACGACTTCGCGCAGGTCTGGTACATCCTCGATGGAACGTTCGTGATCGACGGTCGCGAATATCGCACCGGGACGATGATCTATCACCCCGATCCGCATGTCGAGGAAGAGCTCCACACCGAGCACGGAGGAACGATCCTGTTCGTTCAGTATCAGGGACCGACGACCGGCGAGCGTCCCATTTATCAGGGTCGGTTCAACATGAAGGAACGCAAACCCTTGTCCGAAGAACGACTGGACGTGTGATCGATCGAAGTCGACGGCCGATGGCGCGATGAAGTGGACCGACATCGACGACATCGCGGTGGCGCTCGCGCAAGCGCACGAGGACGTCGATCCCGCGACGGTTCGTTTTACCGACCTGCACAACTGGGTGCTGGCGTTGCCAGGCTTCGACGATGATCCGAAGCGTGGCGGCGAGCGCGTCCTCGAGGCGATCCAGGCGGCGTGGATTGACGAGGCGGGTTGAAAATGTCGTCGGTTTCAGTCGTTTCGTCCGTTTGATGCAGGCATGGCTAGGCGCGCTCGGCGACGCGTTGCGAATTCGCCGAACGCGGCCGCGCTACGTAATTCCGGCGTCGCTTGCGGGCTGGTTCAGGATCGTCGAAATCGACGAGGTCGAAGCGTACGCAGGCGCGCTGTTTCGACGCGCCTTCCGCTGCGATCCTCCGCTCGAGCCTCGTCATTTCGTCGCGCGCGTCGCGATCGGGAATGCCGAGCGGACGATCGGCTACGTTCACTACGCGAAGTTCGACGACATCTACCTCTGCGGCGGAATGTGCATGGACGAGCGGATGTTCCGCCGCCTTCCCGCCGAACGCAGGACCGCTCTCAAGGCGGCGGGCGGCGTCGCCGAGCAGATGCTGCGCCACACGTTCGATGAGTTATCGCACGCGAAGGCGGTCTTCGGCTACGTCGGCGACAGGCGCGCCGAGCGGGTCGATCTTCGCGCCGGCTTCCGGCACACCGGGCGCAAGCATCTGATCGTCTTCTGGCCGGGACGGCTTTCACGCAGCGAACGCGAAGCGATCACCGATCGAGTGGCGGCGCTCGGCCCGTTCTGAAACCGTTTCACGCTTCGATCGGGCACGCACCGCGTGCCTATCGCAGCATCGCGATCAAATCGTCCGGCGTCTTCCAGTCGTGGCCGAAGACGTATCGCGGCAAGCGCCAGGGGTTCGATTGCATCGTGACGGGCGCGCCGCCGCACGCGAACGCTCCGCGAATGCCGAGGCGCCCGCCGTGTCGCGGAAAATAGTCGTCGACGAGGTAATCGCTCGCCTCGCCGTACGGATACGCGAACAGCGCGTCGCCATCGTTTGGCACCTTTGCGCGAAGAAATGCGGCTGCCCGCGCGATCTGTTCCTCGGCGGCGACCAAGCCGTCGATCGAGCGAAACGTGGCCGCGGCTTCGTCGCATTCGCGAAGCGACGGATGGTTGTGGTTCCAGCTATGGCTGGCGATCGACATCAAGCCTGACGCGACCGCGTCCGTCCACCAATCGTCCCTCCACCAGTCGCGGCCGATCATGCAGGTGCGGTCGAGCTCGCGACGCGCCTCCGGCGAAACGATCACGAAGCTCGTCGCATGCAGTTGCGGTTGCGCGCCGGTTCCTGCGTCGCGATGGAAATCCCGCATGACGTTCAGCATGCTTCGCTGCACGCCCCACGTCGGGTGCGGAAGATCGTGGAAATCGAAATCGGGGCCGTCGTCGAACGTGAACGCGACGAGCCTCGCATCGTCGCCTGGCGATAGATCCTCCTCGTAAAGCCATTGAACGATGCGGCTCGCGGGCACGATGCGAAACCCGAGCGCGGTCACGGTGCGAAGGTCCTCGGCGAACGCGACGTGGTCGTTCGTCCCGTAGTCGTTCCCGTCGATACGCATCGAATGGTAGGTGAGGACGGGAATGCGCATGCGCTTGAGTCGTGACGCGATCAGGCGAACAGATTCAGCACTGCATCGAGCCCGCAGTGACCGATCGCATGCATCGCTTCCGCACGTACGCGCGGTTTCGCGTGATAAGCGATCGAGACATCGGCTGCGGCGAGCATCGGAAGGTCGTTCGCGCCATCGCCGATCGCAACGCTGATGCCGTCGGTTGCGTAGTGTTGCGCGAGCTCCACGAAGCGCGCCGCCTTCGCATCGGCGTCGACGATGCCACCGCGCAATCGCCCGGTCAGCCGTCCATCTTCGACGTCGAGCACGTTCGAGAGCGTATGGTCGATGCGAAGGCGCGCGGACAGACGACCGGTGAAGAACGTGAAGCCGCCGGAGACAAGGAGCGTCTGCGCGCCGATTTCGCGGAGCGCATCGAACAGGCGCTCGGCGCCCGGCGACAGGCGCAGGCGTTCGTCGTAGACACGCGCGAGAACGTCGCTCGGCGTCCCGGCAAGCAGGGCGACGCGTCGTGCGAGGCTCTCGCGGAAGTCGATCTCTCCGCGCATCGCCGCCGTCGTGATCGCCGACACTTTCTCGCCGATGCCGCAAAGCCGCGCGATCTCGTCGATGCACTCGATCGTGATCAGCGTCGAATCCATGTCCATTGCGACGAACCTGACGCGAGCGAGCGTGCGGGCGCGCGGCACGAGCGCGAAGTCGTAGCCCGCTGTCTCGCACGCCTGCGCGACGCCGTCGACGCTGTCCGGTTCGTGCAGGCGGTACGCGTCGCACGATGCGCGCGAAAGCGGCTCGACGCCGCACGCGCCGGTCATCAGTTGCAGCACCTCGATGTCCTCGCGCAACACGTGCGGCGCCTGGACGACGAGATCGGCATCCGCGATCAAGGTCTGCGTCGGCTCTTGCGCGCCCGCTCGATGCGCATCGCGCGCGTTTCGCGCGCGAGCTGTTTCGGCGAGGACGCAGGCGTGGCTTCGAGCGAAACGGCCCGGCCCGGTGCGAGCGAATCCAGGCTGCCGATCGTCGCCGACTCGTCGAGCGTGAAGTCGATCTTCGCTCGCTCGAGATCGACGCGCGCCACCTTCACCGTCACGCGGCCCGCGAGCTGGAACGTGCGTCCGGTACGCTCGCCGATCAGCGCATGACGCACCACGTCGAAATGAAAGTAATCGCGGGGAAGCTCGGTGACATGAACGAGCCCGTCGATGTCGAGGCCGTCGAGCGTGACGAAGATGCCGAAGCTCGCGACGCCGCTGATCGTGCCGGCGAACGTCTCGCCGACCTTCTCGCGCATGTAATGGCACTTGAGCCATTGCAGCACGTCGCGCGAGGCGTCGTCGGCACGGCGCTCGGTCATCGAGCAATGCACGCCCAGCTCGGCCCAGGCAGCTTCCCTGGGCTCGTAGCGCTTTCCGGCGAGCACCGCCTTGATCGCGCGATGCACGAGGAGGTCCGGATAGCGGCGGATCGGCGACGTGAAATGCGCGTACGCCTCGTACGCGAGGCCGAAATGGCCAACGTTGTCCGGGTTGTATTCGGCGCGCGAGAGCGAGCGCAAAAGCACCGTCTGCAACAGCGCGAAATCGGGACGGTCGCGGATGCGGTCGATCAGCGCCGCGTAATCCATCGCCGTCGGATGCTCGCCGCCGGTCAACGTGAGCGCGGAACTGGCGAGGAATTCCCGCAGCGACGCGAGCTTGTCGGGCGGCGGTCCCTCGTGCACGCGATACAGCGCGGCTTGTTCGTGCTCGGCGAGAAAATTCGCCGCACAGACGTTGGCCGCGAGCATGCATTCCTCGATCAGTCGATGCGCGTCGTTGCGCGGCGCGGGCACGATGTCTGCAATCTTGCCGTACTGATCGAACGTGAGCGCGAGCTCGGCGGTGTCGAAATCGATCGCACCGCGCCGTTCGCGGGCGGCGAAGAGCACCTTGTAGAGCGTGTGAAGCTGCGCGAGATGCGGCAGCAGCGTCGCTTGCGGCGAGCCCTTCGCACTGGCGGGATCGCGCAGCCATGCATAGACCTGCGTGTACGTGAGCCGTGCGCGCGAATGCATCACGGCTGGATAGAACGCGTACGCGTCGACCGTGCCTCGCGCGCCGATGCGCATGTCGCAGGCCATGCAGAGCCGATCGACGTCGGGCTTGAGCGAGCAGAGCTCGTTCGAGAGCTCCTCCGGCAGCATCGGGATCACGCGTCGGGGAAAGTAGACCGACGTGCCGCGCTCGCGCGCGTCGTGATCGAGCGCGTCGCCATCCCGGACGTAATGCGCGACGTCGGCGATGGCGACGACGAGCCGGAAGCCGCGACCGTGGGGCTCGCAGTAGACGGCGTCGTCGAAATCCTTCGCGCTTTCGCCGTCGATCGTGACGAGCGGAAGCGACGTGAGATCGGTGCGTCCCTTGACGTCGGCAGGACGAACTTCGGCCGGCAGCCGCTTCGCCTGTCGTGCCGCGGCTTTGCTCCATTCGAACGGAAGATCGTGCTTGCGAAGCGCGATCTCGATCTCGATGCCGGGATCGGTCGCGCTGCCGAGGACTTCCTTCACGCGCCCGACCGCTTCGCCGTGCGCCGATGGCTGCTCGACGATTTCCGCGACGACGACCTGTCCCGGTTGCGCGCCGCCGCGATCGCCAGGAGGAATCAGCACGTCCTGATTGATGCGCCGGTTCTCCGCTTCGACGAACCACAGGCCGCGCTCCTCATGGATGCGTCCGACGATCTCGCGATTCGCGCGTTCGAGAACATCGACGATCTCGGCTTCGGGACGCCCGCGTCGATCGAAGCCGACAGGTTTCGCGGTGACCCTATCGCCGTGCAGCACCTTGTGCATCTCGCGCGGCGACAGGAACAGGTCATCGCCGCCGTCGTCGCGCGCGAGAAAGCCGTAGCCGTCGGGATGGCCCTGCACGGTGCCGCGGACGAGATCGAGCTTCGCGACGATGCAAAGCTCGCCCTTGCGATTGACGAGGATGTCGCCGTTGCGCTCGAGCGTTTCGACGCACGCGTCGAACAGGTGCTGATCGCGCCGACCGATCGAAAGACGCGACGCGACTTCCGAGGGCGCGAGCGGCACGCCGGCGTCGGCGAGCGCGCGCAATATCGCCTCGCACGTCGGCGCTCCTTCCGCGTCGTCGCGACGCGTGCTGCGTGGCCGCAGCGTTGTCGCGGCGCTCGACCGTGCGCGCGGCGTGCTACCGCGCGGAGCAGTGGCGGCACGGCGGCGAAGCGGGATCGATTTTGACAAGGATCGGCGCGATTACTTAAAATTGAAGGTTCGCTTCATCTGCCCAGATGGCGGAATTGGTAGACGCACCAGGTTCAGGTCCTGGCGGTGGCAACACTGTGGAGGTTCGAGTCCTCTTCTGGGCACCATCCCGACGGAGTGTGGTGTCTGACCCCGCACTCCGGGCACCGTTCGCCGCAACCGAGCGTCACGATGCGTTGGCGGCACGATCCGGCAGCGACCTCGGATCGTTGTAACTCTGGACACCTGTTCCACGATACAGAATCCGCGCATTGCGCTCGGCGATGCGCTTGTGCAGCGCGATGAAGTCCGGGTCCATGTCGCGCGCGGGCCGCGGCTCGTGCTCGAAATGGCCGTAGCGGTCGACGCCGCGCACGAGCGTCGCGCTGTCCTCGCCTTCGAGCTGGCGCACATGCGTCGGAATGTAGCGGATCGCGAAGCCGATGCGTCGATCCGGTGAAGGATTCGGCGGCGAGCCGTGCACGAGGCGGACGTGATGAAGCGACATCTCGCCCGGCGCCAGATCGATGACGACGGCTTTCGACTGATCGACCTCGACGGCAACCTCCTGGCCGCGCGTAAGGAGGTTGTTGCGCGCGAACGTGTCGCGGTGAGGAATCTGGTCGCCGTGGTGCGTGCCGGGTATGAACTCCATCGCGCCGTTCGCTTTGTTGCTGGGCGTGAGCGCGACCCACGCGGTCACCACGTCAGGCGTCGACAGTCCCCAGTACGTCGAATCCTGATGCCACGACACGAACGCTGGATTGCGCGCTTCCTTGATGAAAAAGTTTGTCGTCCAGCATAGAAGATCAGGTCCGTACAGATCGGCAATCGCATCGATGATCGGCGTCGCACGCACGAGGTCGCCGAGCCATGCGAACAAAAGATGCGATTTGTGGCGCAGATCGCCGGCGAGCGGACCGCCGCTTTGCGACTCGAATGTTTCGAGCTTGCGGCGAAGTTCTTCCGCGTCTCTTTGCGACATGACACGTATCGGGAAGACACAGCCATCGCGGTGAAACCGCTCGATCTGCGACGGTGTCAGAACGTTCGACATCGAAATCTCCGATTGCGGTAGTACCATGAATCAGGTTCCAAGATAGTTGCGCCGGACCGCCTCGTCGCGCGCCAGCGCCATGCCGGTTCCTTCGAGCGATACGCGCCCGCTTTCGAGCACGTAGGCGCGATCGGCGACGGCGAGCGCCATCGCTGCATTCTGCTCCGCGAGCAGGATCGTCATGCCGTCGGACGCGAGTCGGCGGATCACCGCGCCGATCTCCTGCACGATGATCGGCGCGAGCCCGAGCGTCGGCTCGTCGAGCAGCAGACAGCGCGGTTTCGACATCAACCCGCGGGCGATCGCGAGCATCTGCTGCTCGCCGCCCGACATCGAGCCGGCCGCCTGGCGGCGCCGCTCGGAGAGCCGGGGAAACATGTCGAACAGCATACCCAGATCGCGATCGAGCCTGTTGCGATCGCGACGATGGTAGGCGCCCATCAGCAGGTTTTCGGCGACGCTGAACTTGGGAAACACCTGGCGTCCTTCGGGCACGAGCCCGAGGCCGCGATCGACGCGCTCGCCGGTCGTCGTCCCGTTCAGCATCGCGCCGTCGAAGGCGATCGTGCCTGCGCTTGGCGCCTTCAACCCCATGATCGTGCGCAGCGTCGTCGTCTTGCCCGCCGCATTGGCGCCGATCAGCGCGACGATCTCGCGATCGGCAACGACCAACGCCACGCGCTTCAGCACCTGGTTCTTCGCGTAATGCACGTCGATGCCGGAAAGCTCAAGCATCGCCGCGACCCAGATAAGCTTCGATCACCGCGCGATCGCGGAGCACGTCATCGGGCCGCCCTTCGGCGATCTTCGCGCCGTGATGAATGACGATCGCCCGATCCGCGAGCTTGCCGAGGAAGCCGACGCGATGATCGATCACGCAAAGCGTCGTGCCATGCGCGCGCAGGTCGCGCAGCACTTCGTCGAGGTTTCGGAGCTCGTCGTGTCCGAGCCCGCTTCCCGGCTCGTCGAGCAGCAGAAGCACGGGTTCGCACATCAGCGCGAGCGCGACGCCGAGCATCTTTTCTCCGCCGTACGACAGGCTCGCCGCGGGGACATCGCGAAACGCATCGAGGCGGCAGAGCCTCAGCACGTGATCGATACGCGAAGCGAGGTCGTCGTCGGCATTCGCGCGCACAGGAAACAGCGTGGCGACTCGGCGCCAACCGGCCTGGCGCTTGAGCCGCAGGTGCCCGGCGATCGCGACGTTCTCGAACACCGACAGCTCGCCGAAAAGTTGCGGATTCTGGAACGTCTTCACGATGCCCGCCGCCGCGATCTCGTGCGGCTTCCTGCCCACGAGCGCCTCGTCCTTCCACACGAGCTCGCCGGCCGTGGGCGTATAGACGCCAGAGATAAGGTTGAGGAGCGTCGTCTTGCCGGAGCCGTTCGGACCGAAGACGCCGATGATCTCGCCGGCGTCGAGACCGAACGACAGGTCCGACACCGCGGTGAGACCACCGAAGCGCTTCGTCAGGTGACGGACTTCAAGCAGCATGGCGGCGTCGCACGAGCAACCCGACGATGCCTCGCGGCATGAGCAAAATGGTGAGGATGAGGATCAATCCATAGATCAGGAGTCGCGCCTCGGCGTTCACGTTGATGACGTGCGGAAGCGCAGTGAGCACGAGCGCGCCGACAATGGGCGCCGCGACGAACTCGCGTCCGCCGAGCAGCGCCATCGCGATGATCGCGAGCGACTGGTCGAGCGAAAAATAATTGGGATCGATATAGCTGATGTAGAACGAATACAGGCTGCCTGCCACGGCGGCGCCGATATTGCCGGCGACGAACGACACGAGCTTGTAGCGGAACACGTTGATGCCGAGCGTGTCGGCGAGCGCGTCGTTCAGGCGAATCGACGCGAAGCAGCGTCCCATCCACGAATGAACGATCCGCGAATACGCGAATACCGCGGCGACGACGGCCGCGAGGCTCAGGTAATACCACATGATCGTCCCGGCGACCGGGATGACGCCGCGACCCGGCACCCACAGCGTCGGTGTCAAGGTGAAATTGATGCCGAGCGAGCCGTTCGTGAAGCTGTTCCAGTTGAGGATCACGAGCCGGATGAGCTCGGAAAACGCGAGCGTGACGATAGCGAAATAGAGCTCGCGCAGCTTGAACCGGAAGCAGATCGCGCCGATCGCGATCGAGATCAGCGTGACGAACAGCACGCCGATCAGCGCGCCCACCCAGAACGAAACGCCCAGGTGAACCATCGACAGGTACGTCGCGTACGCGGAGAGGCCGAACGCGGCCGCATGGAACAGCGAGAGTTGCCCGGTGAAGCCGAAGATCAGGTTGAAGCTGACCGCGAGAATGCCGACGAGGTACGTGAAGATCAGGATCGTGAGCACCACGTTGTCGTGGACAGCGAGCGGCACGAAGAACAGCGGTATGGCGAGCAAAAACTTCATCGCGGCGCGAAAAGTCCCGCCGGCCGCAAAAGCAGGATCAGCACGAGGAACACGAGCCCGTACGCGTCGTTGTACGCCGAAGGAAGGAAGATCGACCCGACGCCTTCGGCGACGCCGATGATGATGCCGCCGGCAAACGATCCCATCACGCTGCCGATGCCGGCGAGGATCGCCGCCTCGACGCCCTTGAGAATGTATGAGCTTCCGATCTCCGGCGTGATCGAATAGAGGCTCGCGTAAAGCGCGCCACCGAGGCCTGCGAGCGCGGCCGAGTACGCCGCAACGCCGGCTTGCAGCACGCCGGTGCGAATGCCCATCAGCGCCGCGGCCTCCGCGTTTTGCGCGTACGCGTAGGCGGCGCGCCCCGCCCACGTGCGCGTCAGCGCTCCGTAGGTGAAAAGGATCACGAGCAGCAACACGACGAAGACGACCGCCTTCATCTTCGGCACCACCACGCCGCCCAGGCGCAGAACGCCGGGCAGCACGTAATGCATGTTCTGCGGCGTCGTCGTCCAGATCATCAGCACGATCGCGACGATCACCGAGATGAGCCCGATCGAGACGATGAGTCCGTTGATCAGGTTGTTGCGCGTGAAGCGGAAAAGCGACTGATCGACGGCGAGCCCGATCAGCGCGATGCAGGCTACCGCGAGTGGCACGGCAAGCGGATACGCGATGCCGATGCCATCGGTCAAGTACCACGTGACGTAGGCACCGAGCATCATGAATACGCCGAGGGCGAAGTTCACGATGCCCGTGATGCCGAAGGTCAGCGTGACGCCGAGCGCGATGATCGCGTAGAGAGTTCCGACGATGACGCCATTCAGGAGCTGCCCGACGACGAGCTGCAGCATGCGCCGGGGCGCTACCGTGGCTGCTCGTGCGTCACGCTGATCTTGCCGCCCTTCTGCACGTCGACGATGTCGAAGTTGAAGATTTCCTCGCCAGTGTTGTCGTAACGAATCTTCCACAGTCCGTCGTAGGTGAAGCCTTCGAGCGCCGCCTTCACCTTCGCGACATCGTCGACGGTGCCGGCGCGCTTCATCGCGTCGACCAGCATGTACACGTGGTCGTAGCACGACGACGAGCACAGCGGCGCCTGGTCATAGGGAAAGTCCTTCTTGTAGAACGCCTTGTATGCAGCCACGAACTTCGCGACCTTCGGCTCGCTCTTCTCGGCCTCCTCGAAGTACTTGGGAATGTAGGCGATGTAATCGTCGATGTAATCCTTGTTCTTGAGCGCGGGGCCGAGCGAGCCGCGCACGAGCCAGAACTTCGTAAGCCCGAGCTGCGTCGCCTGCTGCACGATGTCGTAGAGCACGGCGTCGGTATAGCCCGGGAACAGATAGTCGGGCTTGCCTGCGCCGATCTTCGCAAGCACCGCGGAATAGTCCTTCGTACCCGGCTCGAACCAGTTCTCCTCGAATGCGATGCCCGCGTTCTTGAACGCTTCGCGATAGATGTCCGCGGCGACGTGGCCGAACGCGTCGTTCTGCATCAGCATCGCCACCTTCTTTACGCCTTTTTTGCGCAGGTCCTCGACCATCAGCGTGCCGAAGCCGCTCGGCCCGGCATCCCAGTTCCATGTCCGCATCAGGTAATCGTTGCCGGGTTTGCCGAGCTCGTAGTGGATCTGCGTGGCGCCGCCCATCAGCAGGAACTGGCCGTTGTGCTGCTTCGCATAACCTTCGATGCCCTTGAAGATATTGGTGAGGAACGGGCCGAACACGTACTTGACCTTGTCTTCCTCGAGCATTTTCTTGAGCTGGATCAGCGCCTGTTGCGGATTGCCTTGCGTGTCGGGGTTGATCAAGTCGAGCTTGTAGGTCTTGCCGCCGACCTGGAATCCGCCGGCCTTGTTGATCTCGTCGACCGCCATGCGCATTCCCTGCGACGACATCCAGCCATAGGTGTTCAGCGGGCCGGTTTGCGCCTCGATCTCGCCGATCTTGACCACGTCCTGCGCGTGCGCCGTGGCAAACCACGCTACGGACACGATCGAAACCATTGCCGATTCGATGATGGCTGTCGCAAGCTTCATTTCTCCTCCGTTCGGACTTCGTTGTACTCCCTCGGTGCCGCCTCCATGCGGCGCGGCATTGTCGCAAATCCCCGCCGCCCCGGCTTCACATCGCTGTCGCCGCGGCGCGCCCTTCCTTCTGCTGCAACGCGAAGATCGACGTGTAGCCGTGCGACCAATCGGGCGGGATCTCGCACGGCTCGGCGTCGATGTGCGCGTAGCGTGCGCGCTCGCCACGGATCATCGCGCCATCGTATTGTCGCGAAGGGATCGGATTGGCGGTATACGGAAACGCGTCGGCGGACGAAAGTACGTAGAGCAGGAGCGGGCGGCCGCGATCGGACGTGTTGACCGGCGATCCGTGCACCGTGCGGCAGTTGTGGATCGTCACCGAGCCTGCGGGCCCCACCATGTACTTCGCGCTGCGAGCATCGATCGACGCCACGTCGCGGTCGGTCAGGCATCCGATCCAGCGCCCCGTGTCGTCGTACTGCGTGCGCATTTTCGAGCGATGGCTGCCCGGGAGGAAGCCGACCGGGCCCTGGTCCATCCCGCAGTCGTACAGGTACGTGCCGACGGTCAGCGGCGAATAGTTCGTGTGCGGCCAGAACGAAATGTCGTAGTGCCACTTGACCTCTTCTCCGCCCTTCGCCCATTTGAAGTTCAGCTTCGACTGGTGATATTTGACGTGAGGGCCGACGAGATCGGCGACGATGTCGCCGATCTTCGACTGCACGAGGTAATCCCAGAAGGCAGGATGTTGGTCGACCGGGCTCGACACGCGGCGAAGCCGCGGATTGGCCGGCGTGTGATCGGGCTCGAGGTCGAACACCGCGTCGGATCGGGCAATCGCGCGACTGCGCTCCACGAGCTCGTCGGTGGCGGCGCGCAACTTGTCGAGCCAATCCTTTGGCACGATGCCTTCGAGCAGGATGAAGCCATCCTCGAAATAGCGCTCGCGCTGGCGCTGCGAAAGAACGCGCGGGGAAAGGGACAATACTTGTTGCGGTGTCATGGCAAACCTCGTAACGATTCAGGTTGAACGATGAGTCGCCGTGCGGCCATGTCGCGTGTGATCGCTCATGCGACACCGACGATCGTTGCGCGCGTGAACTTCTCGATCTCGTCGATCAGGCGGTCGAGCGCGCGGGCGGCAGCGCGCTCGTCGCCCTTGGCGATCGCGCGCGCGATGTTCGCGTGCAATTTGGCCGTTGCCGGCATGTCGGCGGCTTCCTGGTAGTGGAGAAACCAGAAGCGGCGCGAAAGCGAGTGCATCAAGGCCATTGCGCCGGCGCCGAACTCGTTGCGCGCGGCCCTCGAGCAAAGCTCGTTGAACTCGCGGTCGACTCGCATGAACGTCGTCTCGTCGTTGGTGCGCGCTGAACGCTCGAAGATGCGCGCGATCTCGGCGAAACGGGCGCGCTCGTCGGGAAGCGCGCGCCTGGCGGCGCTTCGCGCGATGAGCCGTTCCACTTCGCGTCGAACCTCGAGCAGGCGAAGCTGGCTCTTGACGTTGATCTCCGTCACGAGGATGCCGCGCCGGGGCAGAATCGTGACGAGTCGTTCGCGCGCGAGGCGCTGGAGCGCCTCGCGGATCGGCGTGCGGCCGATCTCGAGCGCTTTGCTGAGGCTCGCTTCGGAGACCGCGCCGCCGGGTGGCAGCCTCAGCGTGACGATCATTTCCTCGAGGATCGAATACGCGCGATCGGTGAGGCTGCGCTCGTCGATGGGTGAAGCGGCTTCCGCCGGTGCAGCGTAGGTCTCGCCGCGTCCGGTTGGCGCTCGACGATTGACGTAGGTCGTCTTCGCGCCGGACCTGGGCGATCGGACGATCGACGCGCGTCCTCTGCCGTCACGCATGCTTGCGCCGTTGCACCAGATCGAGAAACGCCTCGTACTCGCGCTCGTCGACCGAGTAGCTGTGATCGTCATCCGGAAACTTGCCTTCCTTCACTTCCGACACATATCGGCGCAGCCCATCGACCGCGACTTCGGTGAGATTCGCGTAGCGCTTCGTGAACTTGGGCTTGAAGTCGGTGAATACGCCGAGGAGATCGTAGGAAAGCAGGATCTGGCCGTCGCAGCCGGCACCGGCGCCGATGCCGATTGTCGGGATTTCGAGCTGTTTTGATATGACGCTCGCGATCTTCGCGGGCACCGCTTCGAATTCGAGCATGAAGCAGCCGGCGTCCTGGATTGCGAGCGCGTCCGCGAGGATGTTCATGGCCGAGGCCGCGGTGCGTCCCTGGATCCTGAACCCGCCGAACATCGCGATCGTGTGCGGTGTAAGCCCGATATGCGACGCCGTCGGAATGCCGGCGTCGACAAGCGCTTTCAGGATGTGGGCCTGCGCTCGTCCGCCCTGCGGCTTGACCGCATCGCACGCCGCCTCCTGCATGAAGCGGGTCGCGTTGACGAGCGCGCGATCGACGGTGTTGTAGCTCTGATAAGGCATGCAGCCGAGCACGAACGTGTTCGGCGCGCCGCGCCGCACCGCCGATGCATGCATCACCATCATGTCCATCGTCGCCGGAATCGTGCTCGGATGGCCGTGCGCGACCATGGCGAGGCTGTCACCGACGACCGCCACGTCGATGCCTGCCATTTCCGCCCAGCGCGCCGACGTGTAATCGGGCACCGACGTGTAAACCATCTTCTCGCCAGTTTTTTTCGAGTCGCGGATCTCCCCGATCGTCCGCTTCTTGCGCTCTTTGCCTTCCATGCGTTCGTCCTCCGATGTTCTCGCGCTATGCCGGCAAGGCGGCCCGCGCGGCGGTATCGAGTGCCTCAACTCGCGGCTCGTCGTCGAGGCCTGCGCCGTCGCGATTCAGCAGCACGCGCAGCGATTTAGCGTCGATGTCGCGCGGTGCGATGCGTTCGCGCATCGCGAGCACTGCCGCATGGCCGATCGCGTGTCCGTAGGCGAAGCATTGCGCGGTGACGCGCGCCGACGCCATCGCCTCGTGCTCGGCCGACAGGCATCGCCCCGCGACGAGCAAGGAGTCGCCTTCGCGCGGCACGAAGCATTCGTACGGAATCTCGTAGTAGTCGTCGCAAAGCCACGCAAGACGCGGTCGCGCACCGGCGTGCAACTCGATCGGCCATGCCGAGCGCGCGATGCCGGTCGAACACTTGCGTCCGCTGACGACGTCGTCGTTCGCGAGCGTGCGCACGCCGTCGATCTGCCGGCTTTGCCGCACACCGACCTGCACGCCCGTGTCGTTGACGAAGCTTCGTTCGCAACCGGCGAGATGATCGCGGAAGAAGCGCGCGTATTCGAGAACCTGCCGGCGCCCCTCGATCTCCGCCTCGGTGAAGTCGCGATGGCACAGGCTGTTCAGTTCGCGTCCGTCGGCGCCGACGATGCGCGTGCAGTTGCAGAGCAGCTCGCCCGGGCGCGGCGTGACGAACAGGAACACCTTCGCGCGCGGCAGCCGATACGTCCCTGCACCGTTGACCTCGACGATCTTGCGCGACACGGCGTCGCCCATGATCGCGTCGTTGCCGTGCGCGGCCAGGAAGCGCGGTACGTCGACACCTTGCAGGCGGAAGATCATCGTCGGGTTCTGAACGACGCCGTTTTGCCCCACGGTTGTTCCAAAGCCCGCCATCGCGGCGACGTCGGCGTCGCCGCTCGCGTCGATCGTGACGGCCGCCTCGATCGCGATCTTTCCCTGTTTCGCATGGGCCTGGATGCCCGCGAGGCGTTCGCCGCCTTCGACCAGCACGTCGGTGGCGAGCGCATGGAACACCACGCGCACGCGAGCCTCCGCGAGCAGTCCATCGGCGACGCTTCGCCACTTGAACGGATCGTGAACGAGGCTCCACGTCCTGCCGTAGCGCACGGGCGGCGTGAGCCCACCGGCGGCGCGCATCCGCGTCGCGAATTCGGCGGCGAATCCGTGCACGAGGCGCCGCGGCGGCGCGTCGGGTGACTCGCTTGCCATGTACATGCCGCAGATGGTTCCCGACATGCCCGCCACCGCCCCGCCGCCGCAGAAGCCGTAGCGCTCGATGAGGGTCACGGCGACGCCCTGGCGCGCGGCCGTGACGGCGGCTGCGACGCCTGCCGCGCCTCCGCCCACGACCAGCACGTCGGTCGAAAGCCGCTCGGCCGGCCGGCGGTCGGTGAGATCGCCGCTTGTATGATCCCCCCACGCTCGCAGCTTCGCTGCTTCGCTGCCCCCCGAGGGGGCGCGATTCGCGCATTGGGGCGGCCCGGCAGCGCTCATTGACAGTCCTCCTGATCGACGACTAATATATCAGCAACCACGAGCAGCGTGCAAGCGAGGAGGGCAAAGCGATGATGACCGAACGCCAGCGCAGGTTCCGCGAGCAGTACGTCTCCAACATCAGCCCGCTCTACAACGGACTCGTCCACATCGGCGTCATGTACGCGGCCGGCATCGCCGCGATCGCGTGGTGCGCGACACGCCTTTCACATCCGACGTGGGAATGGCTGTTCGTCGTGCCCACGTTCATCGGCGGGAACTTCTGCGAATGGGCGCTGCACCGCTACGTCATGCACCGGAAGATCGACGTCTATGCGCTGCGCGCGATCTACGACCGCCACACTCGCCAGCACCACCAGTACTTCACCGACAACGACGTGACGCACGACACCACGCGCGAATTCCGCATCGTGTTCTTCCCCTGGCGCGTGCTGATGGTGCTCGGCGTGGCCGGAACGATTCTCGGACTGCTGACCGGGCTCATCGTCAATGCGAACGCGGGCTACATCGTATTCATGACGATGGTCGGCTACTACATGACTTACGAGACGTTCCACTACTGCTGCCATGTGCATGACAACGCGTTCGTGCAGCACATGCCGTTCATCAACACGATCAGGCGGCACCACAAGGCGCATCACAACATGGGGATCATGATGCACTTCAACATGAACCTCACGTTCCCGATCGCCGACTGGGCGCTCAACACGAGCGACCTGCGCCGCGGACTTATCGGTCATCTCTTCAACGGCTACGACGAGAGGCACGTGAAGCCGGAGCTCGCGCCGATCATGGCGCGGTTTCGCACGAACGAAACACAGGATGCGCGCGTAACACTCGACGGGCCGAAGCTCGAGACTGACGAGCTTCGTACGATGGCGAGCGTCGGCAGCTACGTCTGATCGTACGTTGGCCACGAGCGGGCCGCGCTCGGCATCACGCCGGCTCGTGCGACAAGACACGCGCCTTGAGCTTCGCGGGGCGAACGAATGATGGCTGCAGAATTGCCGGTTCCACCTGTCAAGGCGGTCCGGCAACGTTGACGGGTACGTTGCTCGTCGTCGTCCAGCCGTTGCCCAACTGTCCGTAACTATTGTCGCCCCAGCAGTACACCGCGCCCGCTGTCGGTAGACCGCCAGGCTGGTTGTTGGTAATCCCGCAGGTATGGCGACCGCCTGCGCTCATGGTGGGACGAAAAGGAGCTTCAGCGTCTGGACTCGATGTCGCGAAGACGAGGCCGCCCGCAACGGCGATGGGTTTGGTAGTTGCCGTCGTCGTGCCGTCGCCCAGTTGACCAAAGCTGTTGTCGCCCCAGCAATAGGCAACGCCTGCCGAAGTCACGCCGCACGTGTGCTCGCCCCCTGCGCTGCCGAGCGTGAATGCGAGCCCGCCTGCGACGGCGACAGGGATCGCACTATTGATTGTCGTGCCATTTCCGAGCTGGCCCGCGTCGTTATTGCCCCAGCAATACGATAGCCCGGAACTCTGCCAGCTACACGTGTAGTGGGTGCCGGCGGTGACACTAAAGGCGGTGGGACCTCCCGGCACCGGCGTTGCGCTGGCAGTCGTTGTGCCGTCACCGAGCTCACCGAAGCGGTTGTCTCCCCAGCAATAGATCTCGGGGATCGCAAGAAAGCCGCCTACCAACCCGATCCCGCACGTGTGATCCTGGCCCGCGCTCAGGAATCGAAAGCCGGTTTCGACAGGGACCGCGCTGTTGATGAAGGTACCGTTGCCAAGCTGCCCAGAGCTGTTGTCGCCCCAGCAGTAGCCGTTTGCTCCGTTGGACACGCAACTGTGGTGGCTGCCCGCGCTGACGGTCGCGAATCGTGGCGCACTCGATACGGGCACCGGCACCGCACTGCTATTCGTCGTGCCGTCGCCAAGTTGACCGAAACTGTTGTCGCCCCAGCAGTAGGTAACGCCTTCCAAGTCGAGGCCGCAGGTGTGATCGTCGCCCGCGCTCACGTTCTCGAAGATCAGCTCTCCCGATACCGGCACAGGCGCCGCGCTGTTGTTGGTCGTGCCATTGCCGAGCTGGCCGGAGCTGTTGTCGCCCCAGCAATAGGCAAGGCGGTCCGAGGTCACGCCGCAGGTATGTCGGGCGCCCGCACTCACCGATAGAAACAGGAGTCCCGTGGTGGTCGCGATCGTGGCCGCCGCGACTTGCCCGTACGCCGCGGCCGTGATCGTTACCTGACCCAGCGCAAGCGCCTTGACCAATCCGTTTGCGTCGACCGTCGCAATCATGATGTTGCTGCTTGCCCATGTCACCGGGCCTGCTGCGAACACTGCACCCGAGGGTTCCTTGACGGTCGCGCTCAACTGAATCTGTTGACCGACCATCACGTTCGCCATCGTTGGCGCCACCGTCAGCGAGATCGGTGGCGCCGGCGGTGCGCCGGAACCGCCGCCGCCACATGCCGCGAGCAGCAGCATGGAAAGACAGCACAGCAACCGCCCGGGAAGGAGCGTCGTTCGCAGCGCGTGCGCGCTTATATCGCGCATCCCGCCGGCACCGGACCGACGCGACTGAGCGCGATCGCTCCACTCTGGCCCGCGCTGCTGCCGCCGGTGAAGTTGAACGTGAGTTGCGCCGACGTGCAGCTTGCGAACGTGATCGTCGCCGTGCCGACTGCCGTGGTCGCTTGCGTCATCGGCGTCGGCGTGTCGAACACGCCACCCGTGGTTTCGTACAGCGTCAGCGGCGCCGTATGCGTGCCGCCCGTGAACGTGCCCTGGCCGGTGAACCAGCGTTGCCCCGCGGCGCCCGCCGCCTGCCCGGTCGGCGAGTACGTGTACCAGGCGAAGAACACGACCGGCGCGAGCGGATTCACCTCGAACACGAAGCCCTGTCCCGATGTGGCCGGGTCGTACCAGTTACCCGACAGCCCGAAGTCGGCGTTTGGCGTCGGCGCAGTTCCCACCACGCACGTGACGTTCGGAACGATCCGCGTGATCGAGAGCGATCCGCTGCGATTGCTGCCGTCGGTGAAGGCGTACGAGAAGGTGCCGTTGACGCAGTCGCTGAAGGTGAGCGTGCCGGAGCCGACCGCGGTGGCGTTCGTGACCGGCGGCGCGTTGAAATTGCCGCCGACGTTCTGGAAGATCGTGACGTTCGCGCTCGATTGTCCGCTCTGGCCGTTGCCGTTGAACGTGTACCACCGCTGGTGATCGGCGCCGCCCGCGGGCGCGACGTCGAACGTGAACCAGGCGCCGTCGACGAGCCCGACGCCATGGGCGACGAGGTCCGGATAGATCTCGAGCTCGATGCCCTGGCCGCTCGATGCGGGCTCGTACCACGAGCCGGTCAATCCCTGCTGGTCGATGTCGGGGCCGGTCGCAACGCCCGCCACCGACGCAAGGTAGGCGGACAGGTCGGCGAGATCGGTCGGGTTTTGCGCGAGCGTCGACGCGTATCGGCTTCGCATTTCGGACACCGTTCGGATCGCCGAGAGGAGAGCGTCCGCGGTGAACGCGGGCGGGACCGTGAAGGGCGTCGGATTCGCGTCGTGGCAGTCCGTGCATGCATACGTCGTGGTGTAGAGCGTGCGTCCGCGGCTCGGGTCCGCGGCATGTGCGGTCGTGAAAGAAAGCGCGAGCACGATTGCCGAAACTGCAATGCATGGACTCGTCTTGATGCGTGCCATCGCTTGCTCCAGGACGTTGTTGTATCGCGCCACTCAGGCGCGCGCGAGGGGAACGGTACGGCATCGCGGAACGAGCGGCGCGTAAATCCGACGAAAAGGCGGCTGCACGGCGCGAAAGCCGCCCGAGCGGGCGCGAAAGTCGGTGGCGTCAGGAAGCGGACCGCCGGGAAGGCGAGCGGTGCAATAATCCGGGTTCCTCGCGTGGCAGGGTTTTCGCGAATGCGTCGACCGCCAGCGCACTTGCCCTACCCGGAATCGCTTGCCGGCACGACCGCTCCGCCACCGGCGCGGCCAGGATTGTTCGCGCGCGTCATGGCGCTGTTGCTTGCCGAACCGCGGTGGCTCCGCGGGCTCGACTGGCGACTCGTTGCGCTGGGCGGCCTCATCGCGGCAATTGGCTCATCGCGGGTTGCGATCACGGCATTTTGCGACGTCGGCGACCAGGCGACGAGCCGCGAGACAGTGCTCCTCGATCTGTGGGCGCAGGCGACCATAGCGCTTCTGGTCGTGGTGCTCGGAACGGCGCTCATGAATCTCGAGCGTCCGCGCCTGCCCGTTCCCGTGCGCCTTGCCATCGCGGTCGTGGTGGGGACGCTCGCCCCGTTTCTGATCATGCACGACAGCCACGACGAGCCGCTGTGGAAGATCCTGGTGTTCTGGCGCCGGGATGTCGTGCCATGGGGCATCGCGGCCGCCGCCTGGTATTGCGTGCACCGCGCGAGCGCGTCGGAGGCGGCGTTGCGCGCGACGGAGATCGCGCGCCGTTCGCTGGAAACCGCGATGGTGGAAGCGCGGCTCCGCGCGCTGCAGGCGCAGGTCGAGCCGCATTTCCTGTTCAATACGCTCGCGCACGTGCGACGGCTGTACCGCACCGAACCCGTCGTCGCGCGGCGGATGCTCGCGAGTTTCGCTTCGTATCTCGAATCGGCCCTCGTGCAGATGCGCGAGCGCTCCGCTACGCTGGGTCGCGAGGTCGATCTCGTCCGAGCCTACCTCGAAGTGCAGCAGGTGCGCATGGGCGCTCGTCTGAAAGTGAAGATCGATGTGCCCGATGCGCTGCGTGCGCACGCGTATCCACCGATGATGCTGATCTCGCTCGTCGAGAACGCGATCAAGCATGGCCTCGATCCGCTGCGATCGGGTGGAACGATCGCGATCGAGGCGCGCGCACGCGACGGCTCCCTCGAAGTCGTCGTCCTCGATACCGGCCGCGGCATCAGCGACAAGATCGGCAGCGGCGTGGGGCTCGCCAACATGCGAGGCAGGCTTGCGGCACTCTTCGGCGAGGCTGGGCGACTTTCGCTCATGCCCGTCGCGCCGAGCGGCGTACGTGCGGTCATCCGGACGCCGCTCGACATTTCCATCGAGCACATCGATTTGCGCACGCCATTGTCGCGCACCGCATCCGTCGAATCCGAAGCATCCGTCGCCGGTTGATGCATATCGATCGCTTTCCCGCGGGGAAGATGCAATGGGCACGGTGGATACCGCGCGTGCTGCGTTGCGACGTCCGCTGCCTGAACGCGCTCGATTGGCGCATCGTCGCGCTGCTGTTCGCCGTCGCCTTCTGCTTCGCGATCCATTCGCTTCCGGCCGATATTTTCCTGAACGGGTTGGGCACGCACGCGACGGCGGCCGAGTACCCGCTCGCGGTTTTCACCTGGTTCGTCCGCTACCTCGTGCAATTCGGCCCGGTGCTGCTTGCCCTGGCGATCGCCGACAGCTTTCCGCTTGCCGGTCGCAAGCGACTCGCCGCGCTCGCGATCGCGCTCCTGATCGGTGCCCAATTCCAATGGCCGATTCGCTGCACTTACGAGCCGCAATCCGAGGCCGCATGCACGCTTTTCCGGCACTCTCCCTGGGAATCATGGAAGGCGATGAGCCAGACCATGCCCGCAACGATCGCCTTCGCGATGCCGCTCGCCCTGGTGGCATTCTCGCGGCGCCGGGAACTGCGCGTGCGCAGGGCGCTGCACGCGGCGGAGGTCGAGCGTCTCGAATTGCAGCGCAAGACGCTCGAAGCGGATCTGCAGGGCGTGCAGGCGCAGGTCGAGCCGGCATTTCTGCTCGACACGCTTCGGCGCATCGGTGCGCTGTGTGACGACGATCCGCAAACCGGCGCGCGATTGCTCGACGAGATCATCACGTATCTGCGCGCGGCGCTCCCCGACTTGCGCGCGACCCGCTCGACCTTGTGCAAGGAGTCGGAGCGCGCGCGCGCCTACCTGGCGATACTCCATCTACGGTCCGGGCGGCCGTTCGATGACGACGTCGACGTCGACGAAAGCATCGAGGACGCGGCGATCCCGTCGATGATCGTGTTGCCGCTGCTTGCCGGCGTCGCGTCCACGATCGGCAGGCAATCCGCCGCGCACATCGGTGCGCACCCGGCGTCGTCCGGCGAGACGTCAAGCTCGCTTGGCTTTGGCGCGCACGTTGCGGACGGAAACGTGTGCATCGAAGTAACGGCGCGCGGCGCGGGTGCGTGCGACTTCGCGCGCGCACCGATCCTCGAGGAAATTCGCGCGCGTCTTGATGCACTGTACGGTGAGCGCGCATCGCTCGAGGTTGTGTCGCAACGCGACGCACTCACGACAGCTCGCCTCACGATTCCGCATGAGCGGCTTTAAGGCGGTCATCGCCGAGGACGAGGCGAACCTGCGCGAGGAATTGCGCGAGACGCTCTCCGTCGTATGGCCGGAGCTTGCGATCGTCGCCGAGGCCGAGGACGGGGATGCCGCGCTTCGCGCGCTCGAGGAGCACGCGCCGCACGTCATGTTTCTCGACATCCAGATGCCGGGCGCGAACGGTCTCGAGATCGCACGGCGCGCGGGCGGCCGCGCGCACGTCGTGTTCGTCACCGCGTACGATCGGTACGCGATCGCCGCATTCGAGGCGGGCGCGATCGACTACGTGCTGAAGCCGATCACCTCATCGCGCCTCGACCAGACGGTGCGTCGGCTGAAGGCGCGCGTGAGCGAGGCGCCGGCCGACCTCGCGTCGCTGCTGCGTCTTCTGGAAACGCATCTCGCGCCCAAACGCGAGTACATGCGCTACATCACGGCGGTCCAGAGTGGCGAAATCCGGCTCATCACCGCCGACGAGATCTGCTATTTCCAGGCCGACAACAAGTACACGCGGGTGGTGTCGGCCGATCGCGAGTCACTGATCCGGCGTGGCATCGGCGATCTCCTGCGCGTCGTCGATCCGGCCCATTTCTGGCAGATTCACCGCGGCACGATCGTCAACGTCGACGCCGTGTCCGGCGTCTCGCGCGACCTTCGTGGCTACCTGCGCGTCAAGCTGAAGGCGCGCAACGAAACGCTGGCCGTGAGCGAACGCTTCGCGCATCGCTTTCGCCAAATGTGATCGGCTCACGCACGGCACTCACGTGGGCAACGCCAAACGTCCGATGCGCGCGGCAAGCATCGCCGGGTCGAGATCGTCGTACACCTCGAACGGCTGACGGATCCAGGGACTGTCGGGAAGGTGCTCGACCCAATAGTCGGGCTTGAACGTCGAGCACCCCTTCCACCACAGCACCGCGGTGCGCAGTTCGACGATGTGGGGAAAGCGTCGCGGCAGCTCGGCGAAGACCGCGGCGAGCGTATGGCCGGAATCGACCATGTCGTCGACGAGCAGCACGCGACCGCCGAGGCGGGCTTTCGTCATCGTCATGTGCTCGGCGATGACGAGCTCGCCGCGCAGCGTGCCGCCTTCGGCCGTGTACGAATGCGTCGACAGGATCGCGAGCGGCTGGTCGAAAATGCGCGACAGCACGTCGCCGACGCGCAACCCTCCGCGCGCGATGCAGATGATCTGATCGAACCGAAAGCCCGATTCGTACACGGCGAGCGCGAGGCGCTCGACGAGCAGGTTGTAGCGCGGCCAATCGACTTCGAGGATCATGGCGCGAACGGATGGCGCACGAGGATCGTCTCGTCGCGATCCGCGCCCGTCGACACCATCGCGATCGGCATGCCGGTCAATTGCTCGATTCGCGACAAATAACTGCGCGCATTGTCGGGCAACGCGGAGAACGATTTCGCGCCGAGCGTGCTCTCGCTCCATCCTGGCAGCGTCTCGTAGACCGGCTCGCATCGTGCGACGGCATCGGCGCCGCTCGGAATCAGATCGACACGCTCGCCGTCGACGCGATAGTGCGTGCAGATGCGAATCTCGCGCATGCCGTCGAGCACGTCGAGCTTCGTGATGCATTGGCCGTTGACGCCTGACAGCTCGAACGCGCGACGAAGCGCGGGAACGTCGAGCCAGCCGCAGCGGCGTGGACGGCCGGTCACCGAGCCGAACTCGTTGCCGCGTTGGGCGAGCATCGCACCGACCTCGTCGGTGAGCTCGGTGGGGAAGGGCCCCGTGCCAACACGGGTCGTGTACGCCTTCACGATACCGAGCACGTAGTCGATCATGTTCGGGCCGATGCCGGCGCCCGTGCCGACTGCGCCCGCGACGCAGTTCGAGCTCGTCACGTACGGGTAGGTGCCGTGATCGACGTCGAGGAGCGAGCCTTGCGCGCCCTCGAAGAGCAGCGATTCGCCGCGCGTGCGCGCGCGCTGGATCGCGGCCGCGACGTCACCGACCATGGGCGCGATCTTCTCGCCGACCGATAGCGTTTCGTCGCGCGTCTGCGCGAAATCAACGGGCGGGCATTTGTGGTAGTGGACGAGCGTGAAGTTGTGGAGATCGAGCAGGTGCTCGAGTTTTTCGGAAAAGCGCGCGGGCTCGAGCAGGTCCTGCACGCGAAGCGCGCGCCGCGCGACCTTGTCCTCGTACGCGGGGCCGATGCCGCGCCCGGTCGTGCCGATTTTCAGCGTGTCGCCGAGCGATGCCTCGCGGGCCTGATCGAGCGCGACATGGATCGGCAGCACGAGCGGGCACGCGGGCGAGATCATCAGGCGAGAGCGCACGTCGACGCCGACGCGCTCGAGCTCGTCGATCTCCTGCATCAATGCGGAGGGCGACAGCACGACGCCGTTGCCGATCAGGATCGCGACGCCTTCGCGCAGCACACCCGACGGAATGAGCCGCAGCACCGTCTTGCGGCCGCCGATGACGAGCGTATGCCCGGCGTTGTGCCCGCCCTGGAAGCGCACGACGCCTTGCGCGCTCTGCGTCAGCCAGTCGACGACCTTGCCTTTGCCTTCGTCGCCCCACTGCGCGCCGACGACGACGACGTTGCGCGCGGGGTCAGAGACGACTTTCCTTCTCATCTGTCAACCACTCCTGCACGGTCGAAAAGCCGTCTCTGACTTTACCTTGGTCTTGCGCAAATCGAGTTTCGTCTCTGGCCCTACTTTGGTTCGGCGCGCGCCAGCACGCCCGCGAGCTGCCGAAGATCGAGCGTGAAGCCGGTCGCAGGGCGCGCACGGCCGAACGCCCTGCCTATGCCGTCGTAGCGGCCTCCCTTCGCGATCGCGTTCGGCTCGCCGGCCGTGAACACCGAGAATATCGCCCCATTGTGATAATGATAGCCGCGCAGGTCCGCGAGATCGATGTGAAGTGCGACGCCGAGCGAGGCTGCCGCGCGCGCGAGGGCGTCGAGCGAGGAAAGCGCGTCGGCGATCGCTTCGATGCCGGAAAGCTTTTCGCGCGCCTCGCGCAACACGACCTCCGCGGGACCGTAGAGCGCGGGAAGCGATTCGATCGCCTCGCGCCATGGCGTCGCAACGTCGCGCGTCAACGCACGCACCTCACCCAGGTTCTTGGTCCGTAGCGCATCGTAGAGCGCGCTGTCGTCGCCGTTGCTGGCAACGCCGACGGCGCATGCGAGCGCGCGATAGACCCCCATGTGCCCGAGATCGAGATGAAGGTCGCGAAGGCCGGCGTCGACAAGCGAGGAGACCAGAAGCTCGATCACTTCGCGATCGCCTTCGATCCCCGACACGCCGAACAGCTCGCAGCCGACCTGCAGCACTTCGCGCGCCGCGCGCGGACCCTCGGCGATGGCACGAAGCACGCTGCCCGCATAGCAAAGCCGCGTCGCGGCCGTTTCGTTGAGAAGATGCGCATCGATGCGCGCGACCTGCGGCGTGATGTCGGCGCGAATGCCGACGAGGCGACCGGACTGCGGATCGACGGTCTTGAACGTCAGAAGCTCGAGGTCGCGTCCGCTTCCCGTCAAAAGCGATTCGAGATGCTCGACGAGCGGGGGACGAACGAGCCGGTAACCGCGCGCCGCGAAGTGATCGAGCAGGCGCCTGCGCAGCGCCTCCAGTTGCGCGGCCTCGCCAGGCAGCACGTCGTCGATCGCTTCGGGGAGAAGCCAGCGGCGCATCAGTTGTCAGTGGTCAGTTGTCAGTTGGCAGTTGCATCAGTCGACAGTCGGCGATCGCGCCTGAACGGCGCGCCACCGAAGCGTATCCAGCGCTGCCGCCTCTGACAACTGCCAACTGTCAACTGACCAGATAAAGGCCGAGCAGGCCGATGCCGATCGCGATCATGCCGATGAAACGAAGCTGCCCATCGGTCAATTCGGTCAGATGACGAAAGCCTTCGCGCCAGATGCGCGGTGCCGCGAACGGCAGCAGGCCTTCGAGGATCAGCAGCAGCGCGAGCGCGGTCCAAAGCGAGTCGGGCACGCAGTCCCCGCGCTCACCTGGAAGGCGCGCGCGACGCCGCCTTGCCTGTTCCCGGGTCCTTGAAGTACTGGAAGAATTCGGAGCTCGGATCGAGCACCATCAAGTCGCTCTTGTTGCGAAACGTCGACTTGTACGCCTCGAGGCTGCGGTAGAACGAATAGAACTCGGGATTCTGGGTGTACGCCTGCGCGTAGATCGCCGATGCCTTCGCATCGCCCGCGCCCTTGATCTGCTGTGCCTGGTTGTAGGCATCGGCGAGGATCACCGTGCGCTGTCGATCGGCGTCGGCGCGAATCTTCTCCGATTCGGCGGCACCGAGCGAGCGCAATTCATTCGCGACGCGCCGGCGCTCCGATTCCATTCGCTGATAGACGGGGCCGGTGACGTCGGGCGGCAATTCGACGCGACGCAGGCGCACGTCGATCACCTCGACGCCGATCGCTTTCGCGTCCGCGTTCGCCTTCTGCTGCGTGACGCTGGTGATCTTGTCGCGCGCCGACGAGATCGCCTCGTGCACGTCGTGCTTGTTGAATTCCTCGGCGAGATTCGCGCGCACGGTTTGCGAAAGACGGCGGCGTGCCGCTTCCTCGTCGCCCTGCACGGAGCGGTAGTACTGGCCGACGTCGATGATCCGCCACAGCACGACGAAGTCGACGAGCAGCGGCTTCTTCTCCGATGTCGTCACGCGATCCGGCTCGGGATTGTCGAGCGTCAGGTTCACCTTGTCGTAGTACTTGACGTTCTGCACGAGCGGGAGCTTGAAGTAGAGTCCCGCGCTCGTCTTCGTCTCGACGATCTCGCCCAACTGGAACTTGATCGCGTACTTGCGCTGGTCGACGGTGTAGATCGATTGCGACGCGACGAAGAGGACCGCGACGAGCAGCGCCAGCAGAGGCATCGAGACTCTCATCGCTAACCTGCGCTCGTCGTGCAATCTCCCTCACCCCCCTCGCATGCGCTCGGCTCCCTCTCCCCGGAGGGGAGAGGGTTGGGGTGAGGGGCGACGCGTGCTGTGCTCATCTGCCTTCCCGGTTGCGCAGCGAATCGCGCGAGCGCGACTGGTCGAGCGAAAGCGACCCATCGGGGGGCGGCACCGCGCGCGGTGGTGACACGGTCACATCCGGCGCGGGATTCGACGGCGCCTGCGTCGACTGCTGGATCAGCTTCTCGAGCGGCAGATACAAAAGGCTCCCACTTTTCTGATCGACGAGCACCTTGCTCGAATTGGAGAGCACCGTCTGCATCGCGTCGAGATAAAGGCGCTCACGCGTGACCCCTGGTGCCTTCTGGTATTCGACGAGGACCTTGTTGAAGCGATCGGCGTCACCCTGCGCACGCTGCACGACTTCGGCTTGGTAGCCGTTCGCTTCCTCGATCAGGCGCGCGGCCGTGCCGCGTGCGCGCGGCACGACGTCGTTCGCGTAGGCCTGGCCCTCGTTCTTCGATCGCTCGCGGTCCTGTCCTGCCTTCACCGCATCGTCGAACGCCGCCTGCACCTTGTCGGGTGGTTGCACGTTCTGCAGCGTCACCTTCTGGACAAAAACACCCGTGCCGTAACGGTCGAGGTTCTGCTGCATGAGCTGCTCGGTCTGCTTCGCGATCTGCTCGCGTCCCTCGTAGAGCACGAAATCCATCTTGTTCTTGCCCACGACCTCGCGGATTGCCGACTCGGCGACATAGGCGACAATCTGGTCGGGACGGCGATTGTTGAAGACGTAGTCCTCGGCGCTCTTCAGGTTGAATTGCACGGCGAACTGGATGTCGATGATGTTCTCGTCATCGGTCAGCATCACCGCTTCCTTGTCGATCTTGTTCTTCGGCGTGTTGCGGTAGCCGACCTCGATCGTCTTCACCTGCGAGAAGTCGACGAGTTCGACCGCCTCGATCGGAAACGGCAGGTGCCAGCGCGGACCGGGCAGCGTCGTCTCGGTGTACTTGCCGAAGCGCGTGACGACGCCGCGGCGGCCTTCGTCGACGATGTAGAAGCCGCTCGCCAGCCAGATCACGACGACGAGAACGATCAGAAGCCCGATGCCGCCGATCGGCAGATGCATGCCGCCACCGCCGCCGCCGCCGCCGTCACCTTCGGATTCGCGCCTGCGTCCGAAAAGCTCGTTCATCCGGCGATTGACGTTGCGCCAGATCTCGTCGAGGTCCGGCGGTCCGCTGTTGCTGCTCCGCTTGCCCCACTGCGGATCGTTCAGCGACATACCGATACCACTCGGGCTTTCTGCATAAGCGTATCAAGCGCGGGCGCGCTTGCTCGACCGGCAGGCTTCCCTTCAGGAGCCTTGTCCGGCGTGCGCGTCTGTCGTTTCGGAATCAGGAGTCGGCGAAGCCGGAAAGCGTTCGGCCAGCGCAGCGCGCAAATCGGCGATGCCGGCGCCGGTGACCGCACTCACGCGGACCGACGCGATGGTACCACAGGCATCGCGCTCGACGCCCGCCGGCGCGCCCTCGAGATCGCACTTGTTGAAGACGCGTATCTGCGACACGTCGCCGGCGCCGATCTCGTGCAGCAGCGCGTCGACGGCGTCGATCTGGCCGTCGCGGTTTTGCGCGCTCGCGTCGATCACGTGCAGCAGGAGATCCGCGTCGGCCGCCTCAGTGAGCGTCGCGCGAAACGCCGCGACGAGATCGTGCGGCAGGTCGCGGATGAAGCCGACGGTATCGGAGAGGACGATCGTCGATGCGCCAGGAATGCGCGCCCGCCGAAGCGTCGTATCGAGCGTTGCGAAGAGCTTGTTCGCCGCATAGACCTTGGCAGCGGTGAGGCGATTGAAGAGCGTCGACTTGCCCGCGTTCGTGTAGCCGACGAGCGCGACCGTCGCGACATCCGCGCGGCGCCGCGCGCGATTCTGCGTCGCGCGGCTTCGCGCGACACGCGCAAGGCGTTCGCGCAGGAGCTTCACGCGCTGCGTGATCAGGCGACGGTCGGTTTCGAGCTGCGTCTCGCCCGGGCCGCGCAGGCCGATGCCGCCTTTCTGTCGCTCGAGGTGTGTCCAGCCGCCGACGAGGCGCGTCGCCATGTGATTCAACTGCGCGAGCTCGACCTGCAATTTGCCTTCGGCGCTTCGCGCGCGTTGCGCGAAGATGTCGAGGATCAGCGTCGTGCGATCGACGACGCGGCATTCGAGCGCCTGCTCGAGATTGCGCTGCTGCACGCCCGATAGCGCATGGTCGAAGATCACCAGGTCGGCATTCGCTTCGCGGCGTTGCGCCGCGATCTCGTCGACCTTGCCGCGGCCGGCGAACAACGCGGGATCGGGACGCGGTCTTCGCCCGCGCAGATTGCCGACAACGGTGGCACCCGCCGATTGCGCGAGCGCCTCGATCTCGCCTGTGCGATCGGCGCCGTTCCCGCGCCCGATGTCGAGCGCGACGACGAGCGCGCGATCGCCGCTATCGGGACGTTCGAGCATCCGGCATCGTTAACGCATGCGAAGCCGCACCGCGCATCGGCGATGCGCGGCGGCATGCTGCCGGCACGCCGGCTTCGTCAGCTTTCGGCTTCGTGGTGATTCTGATGAGGCATCGCGACTGGCCGCGACGGCACGACCGTCGAGATCGCGTGCTTGTACACCATCTGCGTGACGGTGTTCTTCAGGAGCACGACGTACTGGTCGAACGATTCGATCTGCCCCTGGAGCTTGATGCCGTTCACGAGATAGATCGACACCTGAACGTGCTCCTTGCGCAGTGTGTTGAGAAACGGGTCTTGTAGCATTTGCCCTTTGTTGCTCATCTTCGAGCTCCGCGCTTGTTTTTCCGCATCTTTCGCTCCCCGCACGGAGAGCGGGCGGTCCTCGCGAGCTTGTCGAAGCCTCGCTAGCGGCGTGCGGTGGAATCCGCGTAGGGATTGACGCCTGTCTTGAATTGTATCCTAAGGGGGGTGCCCCGCAATTGGAACGTGTCCCGGAAGAAATGTTCCAGATAGCGGCGGTAGGCGTCGGGGACGTGCGCGAGTGCGGTGCCATGCACGACGACGAGCGGCGGATTGACCCCGCCCTGGTGCGCATAGCGTAGCTTCGGGCGGACATAGCCGGCGCGCGGCGGCTGTTGGCGTGTCACCGCCTGCTGCAACGCGCGCGTGAGCTTGGGCGTCGGCAGCCGTGCCATCGCCGCCGCATATGCGTGATCGACCGCACGAAGGAGCGCGTCGAGACCGCGTCGCTCGCGCGCCGAAATGAAGTGCCGGTCGGCGAATGCGAGAAAGCCGAGCTTGCGTTCGATGTCGCGCTTCACGTTCGCGCGTTGCTCGGCGTCCGCGGCATCCCACTTGTTGACGGCAAGGACGAGCGCGCGCCCGGCCTCGAGCACGTGCCCAGCGAGATGCGCATCCTGCTCGGTGACGCCATCGCAGGCATCGAGCAGAAGGATCGCGACGTTCGAATCCTCGATCGCCTGCAGCGCCTTGATCACCGAGAACTTCTCGATCGCCTCATCGATGCGCCCGCGTCGTCGCACGCCGGCAGTATCGATCAAGGTGTAGCGGCGATCGCCGCGTTCGAAAGGCAGACGGATCGCATCGCGCGTCGTGCCGGGCTCGTCGAACGCGATCACGCGCTCTTCACCGAGCAGCGCATTGACGAGCGTCGATTTGCCGACGTTGGGGCGGCCGATGATCGCGACCTCGATTCGCCGCGCTTCCTCGTCCTCGTTCTGTTCGTCTTCCTTCGGCGGCGGGCAGAGGTCGAGCGCGATGTCGATGAGGTCGTGCACGTTCTCGCCGTGCGCCGCCGAGATCGCGTAGGGCTCGCCTTGCGCGAGCTCGTGGAATTCGGCGATGCGCGACGGCGCGAGTCCTTCGGCCTTGTTGACCGCGAGCACCACCGGCCTTGCGGATTTGCGCAAGAGCGACGCGATCGCCTGATCCTGGGGCGTCACGCCTTCGCGCGCATCGACGATGAAGATGACGGCGTCCGATTCCGCGATCGCGGTCCGCGTCTGCCTGGCCATCTCGAACAGTATGCCGGAGGTCGCGACCGGCTCGAAGCCCCCGGTGTCGACGACGATGAATTCGCGGCCGCCGACGCTCGCGCGACCGAAATGCCGATCGCGCGTCAGTCCCGGATAATCGGCGACGAGCGCGTTGCGCGTCTTCGTCAGTCGATTGAAGAGCGTCGACTTGCCGACGTTGGGACGGCCGACGAGGGCGATTGTTGGAAGCATGGTGGGGACTCGGGGCTGGCGACTAGGCTAATCCCCAGTCGCTCGCCTCACTTCGCCGACACCCAATACACCGTCCCGTTTTCCGACTGCCACAGCATGCCGCCGCCGAGCAACGCGGGCTGTCCTGTCGCCGCGCTGCCGTCGGTGGCGATGCGCCCGACGTAGGCGCCATCGCTACGCGACAGGATGTGCAGATAGCCTTCGACGTCGACGACGCCGAGCTCGTCGCCGATCAGTTGCGGCCCGCCGACGCGGCGTTTCGCGAGCACGTCCTGCTTCCATATCGACGCGCCGTTGCTGCGGTCGAATGCCTGCACGCTGCCCTTGTCGTCGACGACGTACACACGGTTCGCATCGGCCGTCATGCCGGCGAGGCTCGATACGTCGCGCGTCCAGATGAGCGCGCCGCGCACGACGTCGAAGCATGCGACGCGTCCCTGATAGGCGACGGCACACGCCTCCTTGTCGTCGACGTAGGGACGACTCGTGATGTCGGCGATTCGTTCGAGCTCGGTCGCACCTTTGGGCGTCGCAACAGCACCGTCCCAGGCGATCGTTCCCGTCTTCGCGTCGATCGCGAGCAATCTTCCGCCGGCCGTGCCGACGAACAATCCGCCGCGCGACACGACGCCGCCGGCCGCGTTACGCACGGTGAGCGGCGGATTCGTGCGCGGATCGACCCACACTGTTTTGCCGTCGGCGATCGACAGTCCGTAGATGCGACCGTCGCCTGCGAACACGACGGCGATGGTGTCGGACACCCGGGGTGGCGCGATGATCTCGCTCGACACCTGCACGGTCCAGCGCGCCTTGCCCGTCGTGTCGAACGCGAGCACGTATCCTTTTGACGTACCGACGACGACGATCGATTCGCTCGCGCCGGGTCCCGCCGACAGCGGCTGCCCCGCGCTGATTCGCCATTCGAGGCGTCCCGTGGCGGGATCGAGCCGCATCAGCGTGCCGTCGCTCGCCGCGGCATAAATCGCCGACGAAGTGATCGCGGGCGAAAGTCCCGGCGCCGACTTGCCGACGGTTTGCTGCCAGTCGATGCGCGGCGTGATCTTCGCGGTGAGGGGCGGCAACGGTCCCGGCTTGTGGCTTCCGCCGGTCAACCACGCGAACGACGGCGTCGGGATCGACGTCATCCACGACGTCAGCGGCGATTGCGAAAGACTCGCGCATCCGCTGCACATCGCGGCGACGGCGAGCGCGCACGCTGCGGCACGAACGACTCGCATCATTTCGCCGGCGCCGGTGCGCTGCCGGGCGCCGCCTCGGCCACTTTCGGCGCGACGGGAATCGCATCGTGCTTCGCCTGCACGTAGTTGCGATAAGCCGACTTCGGATCGAGCTTCGCGAGCGCGGTTTCGTACGCGGTGCGCGCATCGGCGGGGCGGCCCGCGGCGGCAAGCGCGTCGCCGCGGAGATCCGCATAAAGTCCGTCGAACGCCGGCGGGTGCTTGGCATCGAGCGTCGCGAGCGCCGCGTCGTATTGCTTTTCGTCGATCTGAACCTGCGCGAGGCGATAGCGCGCGACCGCCTGCAGCTCGTCTTCGGATGCGTGATCGACGACCCATGCAAGCTGCGCCTTCGCGCCGTTGCGATCGCCGGCGTCGTAGAGCATCTTTGCGTAGAGGAGCTCGGCGCGCGGCGCGTAGGCCGTGCTCGCGTAGCTCGACGTGAGCTCGGTGATCGCGTCCTTCGCCTTCGCGCTGTTCTTCGTGCGGATCGCTTCGCTCACCGCGCTGTAGAGCGTCGACGCGCTCTCGGCGCGCTTCGCCGTGTAATAGCGCCAGCCCTGGATCCCGGCCACGACGAGCAGGCCGAGCACGAGCGCGACGGTAATGGCGCCGCCATAGCGCGTCCACCACGCCTTAAGCTCGTCGATCTGGTCCTGTTCTTCGAGGTCATAGAGAGGCATATTCGTCCCTGGTCGTGTTGAGCGCGGCGAAACGCGCGACGACGTCGACGATCGGAACGGCGACCTGATCGCCGCCTTCGCGAAGCTGCTTGATCGCGACGGTGCCCGCCGCCGCCTCGTCGTCGCCGACGATGATCGCAAGCCGCGCGCCGCTAGCATCGGCCTTCTTCATCTGCGACTTGAAGCTGCCGCCGCCGGCGTTCACGACGATCGCCGCGCCGTGATCGCGAAGCGTCTCGGCAACGCGGCGCGCGATCGCACCCGCGCGCTCACCGGCGTGCACCACGTAGCCATCGAGGCCGCTCGCGTGCTCGCCCGTCTTCGCCTGCAGGAGAAGGATCATCCGTTCGACGCCGATCGCGAAACCGCATGCCGGCGTCGGCTTGCCGCCGAGCTCCTCGAAGAGGCCGTCGTAGCGTCCGCCGCCGGCGACGGTGCCCTGCGCGCCGAGCGCGTCGGTCGTCCATTCGAAAACCGTGCGATTGTAGTAGTCGAGACCGCGTACGAGGCGCGGGTTGATCGTGTACGCGATGCGCGCCTCGTCGAGCAATGCGCGCAGCGCGTCGAAGTGCGCGCGCGACGCGTCGCCGAGATGATCGAGAAGGCGTGGAGCCGCCGCGATGGCCTCCTGCGCCGGCGCGTATTTGCTGTCGAGGATGCGCAGCGGATTCGCGTGCAGCCGCCGTCTTGCGTTCTCGTCGAGCGCACTCTCATGGCGCTCGAAATGCGCGATCAGCGCTTCGCGATGCACGCGCCGCTCGGGCGCATCGCCGATCGAGTTGATCGAAAGCGCGACGCCATCGAGACCAAGCGCATGCCAGAGTCTTGCGAGCATGACGATCTGCTCGGCGTCGATATCGGGACCCGAGAAGCCGAGCGCCTCGACGTCGAGCTGATGAAACTGTCGATAGCGGCCCTTCTGCGGCCGTTCATGGCGAAACATCGGCCCGCCGGTCCAGACGCGAAGCGGCCGGTCGTGAAGGAGGTTGTGCTCGATCGCCGCGCGCACGATGCCCGCGGTGGCCTCGGGGCGAAGCGTCAGGCTCTCGCCATTGAGCTTGTCCTCGAACGTGTACATCTCGCGCTCGACGACATCGGTGTGCTCGCCGATGCTTCGCACGTAAAGCGGCGTCGGCTCGACGAGCGGCACGCGCAGATGGCGATAACCGTAGCGCTCGAAGACGTTGCGCGCGGTGTCGTCGAAGCGCTGCCACACGAGCGCCTCGTCGGGAAGCACGTCGTTCATGCCACGCACCGCCTGCAGGGCTGCTGCCATCGTTGCTAACGTTCGCGAAACGAATCAGGCGGCAATCAGCGCGATGCCGCATCGCCGATAGGCGATGAATGCGACGCCTTGACCGGGATCGTTTTGTGCTGCGGAACCAGCGCGTCGGATCTCGGCTCGCCGCCGTAGGTGGCTTTCACGTAATCGACGACGATGCGCTCGAAATCCTCGGCGATGCGCTCGCCCTTGAGCGTCACCGTCTTCTGTCCGTCGACGTAAACGGGCGCGACCGGCGTTTCGCCGGTGCCGGGCAGCGAGATGCCGACGTTCGCGAGCTTCGATTCGCCCGGGCCGTTGACGACGCAGCCCATCACCGCGACATGCATGGCTTCGACGCCGGGATAGCGCTCGCGCCATGCGGGCATCGACGTACGCAGGAACGACTGGATGTGTCCGGCGAGCTCCTGGAAATAGCTGCTCGTCGTGCGGCCGCAGCCGGGACACGCGGTGACCATCGGCGTGAACGAGCGCAGGCCCATCGTCTGGAGGAGCTCCTGCGCGACGACGACCTCGCGCGTGCGATCGCCTCCGGGCTCGGGCGTGAGCGACACGCGCAGCGTATCGCCGATGCCCTGTTGCAATAGCACCGCCATCGCCGCCGTCGATGCGACGATGCCCTTCGTGCCCATGCCCGCTTCGGTGAGGCCGAGATGCAGCGGATAGTCGCAGCGGCGCGCGAGCTCGGAATACACGGCGATCAGATCCTGGACGTTGGAAACCTTGCACGACAGGATGATCCGCTCGCCGCGCAGACCGAGCGCTTCGGCTTGCGCCGCGCTTTCGAGTGCGGACGCGACGAGCGCTTCACGCATCACCGCGTCAGAGTCGGCCGGCTCGCCGCTCTTCGCGTTGTCGTCCATCATCCGCGCGAGAAGCGCCTGGTCGAGGCTTCCCCAGTTGACGCCGATGCGCACCGGCTTGTCGTATCGAATCGCAAGCTCGATGAGCGTCGCGAACTGCGAATCGCGCTTGCTGCCCTTGCCGACGTTGCCCGGATTGATGCGGAACTTCGCGAGCGCTTGTGCACACGCCGGGTTTTCGGTCAGGAGCTTGTGGCCGTTGAAATGAAAGTCGCCGATCAGCGGGACCGTGCACCCGATGTCGTCGAGACGATCCCGGATTTCGGGAACAGCGGCGGCGGCCTCGGACGTGTTGACGGTGACGCGCACGAGCTCCGAACCCGCGTTCGCGAGCGCGCGCACCTGCGCGACGGTCGCCGCGACATCGGCGGTGTCGGTGTTCGTCATCGACTGCACGACGATCGGCGCGCCACCGCCGACGGCGACGCCGCCGATCACGACGCGCCGACTTTTCCGTCGCGCGATGGCCGGCCGCTCGATCGTCGTCCTCATTGCAACGACACCCGCGCGACGTTGCCGCGCGTGTACGGCGACAGGTCGAGCGCTTGCCCGCGGAACGTGACGCCCACTTCGCGCGCATTGCCGAGCGAAAGCTCGAGCGGGGGCAGCGCCGTGACCGTCTGCGTCATACCGCTGCCCCCCGTCATCTGCAGCACGACGCGACCCTTCGCGTCCTTGACTTCGGCCCACGACGTGCCCTTGAAGGTGAGCACAAGCGGCGCTTCGGTGGCGGGCGGCGGCGCGGGTTCGGGCGCGGCGGCGGCGCTGGCCGCGTTCCCAGCGCTCGCATCGCTGGGTTCGGCATTCGGTGTGGACAACACAGTGACGTTCGCCGCGGCGGCACTCGCCGGCGTAGAAGTCGGAGCGGGCGCGGCTGCGGAAGTTTCGGCGACCGGTTTCGGGGACGCTGTCGCCTTGGCGGCCTTCGTCGGTGCCACCGCGTCGTTCGTGGCCGCGCCGGGCGTTGCCGTATGCGGCCGGAGCAGCGACGTGAGCGCCGACAGACGAACGTCGGGATGGGCGATCTGGCGATAGGCAACGACCGCGATGATCGCGAGCAGCACGAGCGGAATCGCGAAGCGCGCCGTCGACGGCTTCGCGACGCGATCAAGCGGCATTTCGCCGATCGGGCGTCGCGACGCGGCGAGCGCCGGGCGCTCCAGCGCGGGCTCGCCTTCGGGCGCGGGCATGAGCGCGAGCAAGGCGTCGGGATCGAGCCGCACGAAGCGCGCGTAATTGCGCGCGAAGCCGCGCGCGAACGTGCGTCCCGGCAGGCGCGACCAGTCGTCGTCCTCGAGCGCCTTCACCTGCCGAGGCGCGAGCTTCAACTGCTGCGCCACGGTGTCGACGGTGAGGCCTGCGGCTTCGCGGGCGCTGCGCAGCTTCGCGCCGGCGGTCGTTGTGGATCCGCGGCCGACGGACGGCGCAACGTCGTGAAGCGGTTCGGCCATCGTCATGCTCCTGCGCGCACCGGCTTCATTCGCAGACATTCCCCGCGGCGGACTTGGCCTCGGTTGATTCGGGCCAGCGGTTGGCGAGCTGCGACGCGTAGGCTTTCGCTGCCTCGACATCCCCGTGCTTGCGCTCGATGCAGAACCCGAGATAAAGCGCCTGCGGCGGCGGCGATGCCTGCTGCATGACTGGACGCATCCATGCGCGCGCCTCGCCGATTCGCTGGTCCTTGTAGGCAAGCAGCGCGAGGTTGTAGGCGGCGATCGGGTTGCCGGGCGACACGGTCAGCGCGCGACGCAGGTACTCCTCCGCATTCTTCGTGTCGCCGATGGCGGCGCTGCATTTCCCGAGATTGATGAGCGCGATCTCTGGCGTCTTGTACAGCGGGTCCTTCAGCACCTGCGTAAATTGGGGTAGCGACTCGCGCGCGCGTCCCGTGCCGCAAAGGTACGCGCCCCAGTTTTCGCGGATGTCGGAATCGTCGGGCGCGAGCGAGACCGCCTGCTGGAAATTCTCCTCGGCCTTCGCGCGCTCGCCGAGCATCGCATAGACGAGACCGTAGATGTCGTAGATTTTCGGGTACGTCGGGTCGAGCGCCTTCGCGTTGCCGAGTTCCTCGAGCGCGATATCCATGCGCCCGCGCTCGTAATACCCGGCCGCCAACTCGGTGCGAATCTTTGCGCGCTGCGCCGGCGTGGCTTCCTGCGTCTTGACCGGCGTGGCATCCGCCTGGGGCATCTGGGCCGGCGGTTGCGTGGGTCCCTTCGAAGCGCATGCCGCCAGCGCGAGCACCACCGCGGGGAGAAGCGGAGTGGCGATGCGCTTCATGCGACGTGTCAGCTTCAATGCGGGAGGGCGATGCGCGTCGACAGCCGATGCGTGGTGCGGTCGAGCACCTGTCCCGCAAGCTGACCGCAGGCCGCGTCGATTTCGTCGCCGCGCGTCTTGCGAATTGTCGCCACGATTCCGGCATCCTGCAATGCGCCCGCGAAGCGGCGAATGCGCTCGCGCGGGCTCGTCGCGAAACCGCTGTGCTCGAACGGATTGAACGGAATCAAGTTGACCTTGCAGGGCACGTCGCGAACGAGGTGGATCAGCGCGGCCGAATGCTCGGCCTGATCGTTGACGCCGTCGAGCATCACATACTCGAATGTCACGAAATCGCGCGGCGCGCGTTCGAGGTAGCGCAGGCACGCGGCCATCAGGCTCGCGATTGGGTGCTTGCGATTGACCGGGACCAGGCGATCGCGCAACGCGTCGGTGGGCGCGTGCAACGAGACGGCGAGCGCGACCGGGCATTCGTCGCGAAGCCGATCGATCCACGGAACGAGCCCCGACGTCGACACGGTGACGCGGCGCCGCGACAGGCCATAGGCGTTGTCGTCGAGGAACGTGCGAAGCGCGGAGACGACGCTGTCGAAGTTCGCGAGGGGCTCGCCCATGCCCATCATCACGACGTTGGTGATGGGCGCGCGCCCGGCGGTGACCCAGGGCACCGTGATGCCTTCGTCCAGCAGCGTTCGATTCGCGTGCCACAACTGGCCGACGATCTCGCCGGTGGTGAGGTTGCGATTGAAGCCCTGCCGGCCCGTCGAGCAGAACGCGCAGTCGAGCGCGCACCCGGCCTGCGACGAGATGCAGAGCGTTGCCCGGTCGTCCTCGGGAATGTAGACGGCCTCGACCGCGTTGCCGTTGCCGGCATCGAGCAGCCATTTGCGCGTGCCGTCGTTCGCGACGGTGTCGCGCAGCACGCGCGGCGCGCGAATCTCGACGTCGCCCTCGAGCGAGGCGCGCAGCGACTTTGCGAGGTCGGTCATCGCGCCAACGGTGTCCGCGAATCGTTGATGCGCCCAGCGGCTCACCTGCCGGGCGCGAAACGGCTTTTCTCCGCGCTGCTCAAAAAATGCGGCGAGCGCCGGCGGATCGAGATCGAGCAGGTTCACCATCGCCCGTTTCGGCGTTTACCGTCCGTAGATCGCGTGCGCGGGGAAGAAATAGGCGATTTCCATCGCCGCGGTTTCCGGTGCATCGGAACCATGGACGGCGTTCGCATCGATCGACTGCGCGAAATCGGCGCGGATCGTGCCCGGCGCGGCCTTCTTCGGGTCGGTCGCGCCCATCAGTTCGCGATTCTTCGCGATGGCGTTCTCGCCTTCGAGCACCTGGATCATCACCGGGCC
The DNA here is from genome assembly GCA_035308425.1 of Casimicrobiaceae bacterium. Classification (GTDB taxonomy): domain Bacteria; phylum Pseudomonadota; class Gammaproteobacteria; order Burkholderiales; family Casimicrobiaceae; genus VBCG01. Next base: position 41,315 of record DATGGP010000051.1, read on the forward strand.
GGTCGTCATGAAATCGACGAGATCGCGAAAGAACGGCCGCTCGCGATGCACCGCATAGAAGCCTTCGGCGTCACGACGGGAAAGCCATGTCATGCGCGCCGCGGCGATCCGAAGCCCGGCCCTTTCGAAGCGCGCGTAGATGTCGCCGATCACGTTCTTTGCCACGGCATCGGGCTTGACGATCGAAAGGGTGCGCTCAACGGCCATATTTCGGCTCCGATTCAATAAAATCAAGCAAATTCAAAATTATAACATCGGTCTAGCATTCGCTGCACTGCTTCCACGGTGATGCTTCGATGGCGGTTGCCATCGCAAATCGATCCCTGATGCGACGCGCCTGCCGGGCTTGTCGCAGGGGTTCGATCAGCTCAGCGCGGGCGCCAATCGAGCCTGAACGCACGCTCGTCGGGCTGCGCGGCGAACGCCGCATCGACGCCGAGATAAGGCACCGCCGCGAGCGTATCGCCGCAATAGAGCCTGGGAAGGGTCGTCCGGGCCCAGCCCGGAACGCCTGCCTCGCGCAGCAGTTCGGCGACCGAGCGACGCGATCCGCGCGCGCTCCGCATGAGTCGTTCGCCGGGCTTGCCGGCGCGAATGGTCACCGCAGCGGAGGCGAGGCAACGCGCCGCGATGCCGCTGCCCAACGTGGGGACGAAATGCAGCGTGCCGTGGGGCAGATCGACGCTGGCGCCACCGTACCAGGGTTGCGCGTACGGCGCCGGCGCAATGCGATGGACGACGATGCGACCTCGATGCACGCCGACTTCGGCGCCATCGTGAACGAGCGAAATCCTTGCGTCGCCCCGTGCATGACGAAGCTGCGACAGCATTTGAGCGAGGCGCACGGCGGATGGCGCGCGCAGTCGCTGCTCACGGAGGAACCAGCGCAACAGGTTGCGGGCCCGCGCCTCCGATAACGAGCCAAGCGTTGTTGCATCGAGGTTTTTGCCATCGAATGCCGAGGTTGCGTCGAGCGCGGCGAGCTCGTCGAGCAGCGCCGCCGCGTCGGCCTGAAGGTTCGCTGCTCGCGCGAGGGTCCCCGGATAGCCGGGCGCGATTTCGCGCAATGCCGGAATCATGTGCGCACGCAACGCGTTTCGCCGGAAGCGCGTGTTCGCGTTGCTGTCGTCGTCGACGTACGCCAGTGCATGTCGCGCAACGTACGCGTCGAGCTTCGCGCGCGACAAACCCAGGAACGGGCGGAGCCACAGGGTGCCGCGTCCCGAGGCAATCGCCGGCATCCCCGCGAGGCCGTGCGGACCAGCGCCGCGCGCGAGTTGCAACAGCATCGTCTCCGCCTGGTCGTCGGCGTGGTGAGCGAGAAGCACCGCGTCGACGCGATGCGCGCGCGCGAGCGTCGCGAGCGCATCGTATCGGCGTGCGCGCGCCGACGCTTCGATGCCATCACAGGCGGCCTCGACCTCGACGCGAGCCAACGCGAACGGGATGTCGCATGCAGCGCACGCGTCGCGGCATAATCGCGCCCAATCGTCGGCATGCGCGGAGAGCCCGTGATGCACATGAAAAGCGACGAGGCGCACCGACGCGCTGGTTGCGCCGTGCGCCGCCGCATCGAGGAGGGCGACCGAATCGCGACCGCCGGACAGCGCAACGGCAACGGTTCCACCGTCGGGCAGCGCTTCGCGCAATAGCGTAACGACGGCGCCGCGTACAACGTCGATGCTGTCGCCGTCAGCCCGGCGCGATCTCCTTGTAACGGCCATAGGCGAGGATCTTGTCTTCGCGCGCTTCGAGGAGCGCTTCGATGGTTTGCTCCTGCAATTGGCGCAGCGCCTCGGTAAGCGCCTTCTTGAGCGTGATCATCATCGCCGCGTGATCGCGATGCGCACCGCCCGGCGGTTCGTTGACGACCTTGTCGATCAGGCCGAGTTGCTTCAGGCGCGGTGCGGTGATGCCAAGCGTTTCGGCGGCCGTCGATGCGTGCTCGGCCGACTTCCACAGGATCGACGCGCAGCCTTCGGGCGAGATCACCGAATAGGTAGCGTATTGCAGCATCAACGTCACGTCCGCGACGGCGATCGCGAGCGCGCCGCCCGAGCCGCCTTCGCCTATCACCGTGGCGATGATCGGCGTGCGAAGCCCCGCCATTTCGTAGAGATTGCGGCCGATCGCCTCCGACTGGCCGCGTTCCTCGGCGCCGATGCCTGGATACGCGCCGGGGGTGTCGACGAACGTGAAGAGTGGCAGCCCGAACTTCTCGGCGAGCTTCATCAGTCGCAGCGCCTTGCGGTAGCCCTCCGGGCGCGGCATGCCGAAGTTGCGGTGGATCTTCTCCTTGGTGTCGCGGCCCTTCTGCTGGCCGATCACCATGCACGGGTTGCCGTTGAAGCGGGCGAGCCCGCCGATGATCGCCGGATCGTCGGCGTACGCGCGATCGCCGTGCAGCTCGCGAAACTCGGCAAACATCCCGTTGATGTAGTCGCGGGTGTACGGGCGCTGCGGATGGCGCGCCACCTGCGCGATCTGCCAGGAGGTGAGCTTGCTGTAGATATCCTTCGTGAGTTGCTGGCTCTTCTTCGTGAGCCGGGCGATGTCGTCGGAGATGTCGACCGCCGAATCTTCGTGAACGTAGCGGAGCTCGTCGATCTTCTGCGCAAGCTCGGCGATCGGCTGCTCGAAATCGAGGAACGTCTGCTTCATTCGCAGAGGTCAGTTGCAGGCATGCGGCCATCATAGCGCAGCCGCTTCGGACACCGCGAAAGTCGCGCTCGATGTCATGCGAAATCGACGTCGGCGGTTCGTCCCATCGCCGTGGCGATCGCGACGAAATCCTCGCGCGGAACGCGCAGCACGCCGTATCGGAACGCCGCGCCCCAGTGCTCCTTGTTGCGAATGAACGAAAGCTGCGAAAGCAGCGGCTTGATCGGTGCCGCCGTGGCGTCGAGCCATGCGGCACGGCGCCGATAGACCGGCACGGGCTCGGGGGGCGGCACCTCGAAGACTTCGCCGTCGCCCACGAGGCCGATCGCAGTGAAAGCCTGCAGTGGCGCACCGCCCTGGAAGCTTTCGCGCGGCGAATAGAAAGCGAGGCCGTCGCCGGGTTGCATTCTCGACAGTGGCGCGGCATTGCCGTAATGGAGTTGCACGAAGCCGTGTCTGACTGCGGTTTCGACCTGGTCCTGCGCGACGACTCCGATCCAGTAGCGTCGTTCGTTCATGGCGATTTCCTTTGGTTCGGTGCGCACGCCGACGTTAAGACGCGCCGCGACGAGAACGCTATCGGTCGAACGGATGAGGCAGTGGGCGCGACGCAATAAGCCGCGCTCCTATAATCGAAACATTGAAAGCCCGCGCAATTCGCGCGAGCTACGCGAGGAGGAACAGAAAGATGCATCGGATCGCGGTGATCCCGGGCGACGGCATCGGCAAGGAAGTCGTGCCCGAAGGCCTTCGCGTGCTCGAGAAAGTCGCGGCGAAGCATGGAATCGCGCTCGAGCTCGCGCACTTCGACTGGAGTTGCGATTACTACGCGAAGACCGGGCGCATGATGCCGGAGGACTGGTTCGAGACCCTCTCACCGTTCGAGGCGATCTTCTACGGCGCGGTCGGTTGGCCGGCCACGGTGCCCGATCACGTCTCCCTTTGGGGATCGCTGATCCAGTTTCGCCGCCGCTTCGACCAGTACGCGAACGTGCGCCCGTGTCGCCTGATGCCGGGCATCGCCTCTCCGCTCGCGGGTCACGCGCCCGGTGACATCGATTTCATCGTCGTGCGCGAGAACACCGAGGGAGAGTACTCGTCGCTCGGCGGGCGACTGTTCGATGGAACGGAGCGCGAGATCGTCGTTCAGGAATCGGTGTTCACGCGCAAGGGCGTCGACCGGATCCTGAAGTACGCATTCGAGCTCGCGTCGAAGCGTCCGGCGCGGCACGTGACGTCGGCGACAAAGTCGAACGGCATCTCGATCACGATGCCGTACTGGGATGAGCGGTTTCGGGCAATGGCAACGAGCTATCCGGGAATTCGCACCGACCAGTTCCACATCGACATCCTGACCGCGCATTTCGTCCAGCGCCCGCAGATGTTCGATGTCGTCGTCGGTTCCAATCTGTTCGGTGACATTCTTTCCGATCTGGGTCCCGCCGTATGCGGCACGATCGGCATTGCGCCTTCGGGCAACATCAATCCCGAGCGCAGCGCGCCATCGCTTTTCGAACCGGTGCACGGCTCCGCGCCCGACATTGCGGGGCAAGGTGTGGCGAATCCGATCGGTCAGATCTGGTCGGCGGCGATCATGCTCGACTTTCTCGGGCATGCCGACGCCGCGCGCGATGTGGTGGGCGCCATCGAGCGTCTGCTCGCCGATCCCGCTGCGCCGCGCACGCGAGACATCGGCGGCAAGGCGGGGACCGTCGCGGTCGGCAAGGCGATCGCCGCGTTGATCTGAATCGTTCGTCGAAACGCCCATCGCCCGTCAGGCCGCATCTGGCACCGTCGAGCAATAAGCAGAGGACGACACCATGCGCGTATGCGAAACCGTCATAGCAGTTTTTGCCGCTCTGTTGCTGTCCCCTTGTGGGCGTGCCAACGATACGGAGCCGGACACCGGACCCGTCGCCAGAGCGCGTTTCATCAGTTATGGAAATGAAGGCAACGAGGGGAATCACGGTACTTCGCCAATACGACGACAGTGACTGCCGGACGGGAGAACGGGAACTTGCCAGGTTCTCTCGTTCCCCACATTGGTACACGCGGAGCCACAAACGGATTGGAATCCTCATGGATCCAGACCTCTCCCAGGCACAGAAGACCGAGGTCCGAGTGCGAGCGAACCAGCCCTTCTACGGAATATTCAGTGCATCGGAAGTGGACCAATCGTGCCGCGTTGCATTCGCCTTCGTGCCCAGAGACGCGCAGGATTACGAGGTCAGTTTTCGATGGAACTACCGTGTCGGAACGTGCAACGCTTTGCTCGCGCGTCTGGATCGACGATCTTCTCCAATAAGCATCGCTCTTCCACGCGGCCAGTGCGCGGAAGCACTTCACAAAACACGTTTGTACTGACGCTTGGCGCTGACGCGATCTGCCATTGCGGCGTAGCCTCATCGTGAGCCGGACGCGCTGGCCCCATTTCAGCTTGACGAGGAACTCGTCGTCGCGCCGGCAACCTGCAACGATCCCCTTCGATGACGCCGGCGTTTGTGGCACGATAGCGCCCGGAGCCAACGCGCCATCCAAGGGTCGCCAACAACAACATGCTGATCGGCATTCCTCGCGAGACGCGCCAAGGCGAGACGCGCGTCGCGGCGACGCCTGAGACGGTGAAGAAGCTCGCCGCGAGCGGCAAGCACGAAATCGTCGTCGAATCGGGCGCCGGTGTCGCGAGCAGCATCACCGATGACGCGTACCAGGCAGCCGGTGCGCGCATCGCGGGTGTGCATGAGGCGCTTGCCGCCGATCTCGTGCTCAAAGTGCGCGCGGCAAGACGCGATGAAGTCGGCTCGCTGTCGCGCGGCGCTGCACTGGTGGGATTGCTCGATCCATTCGACGCGGCCGGCATCGAGGCGCTTGCCGGCGCCGGTGTGACGGGCTTTGCGCTCGAACGCCTGCCGCGTATCTCGCGTGCGCAATCGATGGACGTGCTTTCGTCGCAGGCGAACATCGCCGGATACAAGGCGGTGATCATCGCGGCCGATCAGTACGGGCGCTTCATGCCGATGCTCATGACGGCGGCCGGCACCGTGAAGGCCGCGCGCGTGCTGGTGCTGGGCGTCGGCGTTGCGGGATTGCAGGCGATCGCAACCGCGAAACGGCTCGGTGCGGTGATCGAAGCGTCCGACGTGCGGCCCTCGGTCAAGGATCAGGTCGAATCGCTGGGCGCGAAATGGGTCGACGTGCCTTACGAGACCGACGAGGAGCGCGAGATCGCCGAAGGCGTTGGCGGCTATGCGCGGCCGATGCCCGCTTCGTGGATGACTCGGCAGGCCGGCATCATCGCCGAGCGTTGCGCGGCGATGGACATCGTGATCACGACTGCGCTCATTCCCGGACGCCCGGCACCCAAGCTCGTGAAAGCCGATACCGTCGCGCGGATGAAACCCGGTTCGGTGATCGTCGATCTGGCGGTCGAGCAGGGCGGCAATGTCGAGGGTTCGGAAGCGGGGCGCGTCGTCGATCGCAACGGCGTGACGATCGTGGGCTTGATGAACCTGCCTGCGCTGGTCGCGGCCGATGCATCGGCGCTTTATGCGCGAAACGTGCTGAATTTCGTGGCGTTGTCGTTGAATCTGAAGACGGGCGAATTCGCGATCCCGCGCGACGACGAGATCGTGCAAGCGACGATGGTGTGCGAAAACGGGAACGTGGTTGTCAGGGAACGGTGATCAGAAATCAGGGATCAGGGAAACGGTATTGATGCCGACTTGGCACCAAGCGCATCGCAACGGCGCGCAGGCGCGTTGAACGTCGGCGCGACGAGCAGGAGACCAAGCCAGCAAGCGTTGACCGCGCTGACGGTGCAATGCGCCTGCGGGCCGGACCACCGGCATTCGCACGACGCAAGACAATGAGTTCGACGTGGAACAATGGGTTGGAGGTAGGCAAGCTGTGCTCGAGGTGCCAATGTGTTGAAGGTCGGCGCGACGAGCAGTAGACCAAGCAGCAAACGTTGACCGCGCTGACGGTCCAATGCGCCTGCGGTCCGGAACACCGACACCCGCACCGCACCGACGGAGAGAATTGGAGCAAGCAATGGCCACGGGCGTCGACCCAATCGTTTTCTATCTCATAGTTTTCGTGTTGGCCGTGTTCGTCGGCTACCACGTCGTCTGGAGCGTCACGCCCGCCCTCCACACGCCGCTCATGTCCGTCACCAACGCGATCTCCGGCATCATCCTCGTCGGTGCGATGCTCGCTGCGGGTCCGATCGCCTTCGACTGGGGCGGATGGGTAGGCGTCGTCGCCGTGGCGCTCGCGTCGGTGAATGTCTTCGGCGGCTTCCTCGTCACGCAGCGCATGCTCGAGATGTTCAAGCGCAGGGAGCCGGCCGCGAAGCCGGCATCGAAGTCTTGAGCACCATGTCGTTCGCGCGATCCGAAACGCGGAAGGCAATCCGGTGACGGCAAACCAGGTCGCGCTGTGGTACCTCGTCGCGTCGGTGTGCTTCATCCTCGCGCTCAAGGGGCTGTCGCATCCGTCGACGGCGCGGCGGGGAAACCTGTTCGGCATCGTCGGCATGGCGATCGCCGTCATCGTAACGCTCGCGCTCGTCTACTCGAACACCAAGAACATCGGCATGATCCTCGCCGGCATCGTGGTTGGCGGCGTGATCGGCGCAGTGATCGCGCGCCGCGTGCAGATGACGCAGATGCCGGAGCTCGTCGCCGCATTCCACTCGCTCGTCGGGTTCGCCGCGGTCCTGATCGCGATTTCGGCAATCCACAATCCTGCCGCGTTCGGACTGCACGTTCCGCTGCCATCCGGCAACCGGCTCGAGCTCTTCATCGGCACGTTCATCGGTGCGATCACTTTCTCGGGATCGGTGATCGCGTTCGGCAAACTCTCCGGGCGCATCCGCAGCGCGCCGGTGGTGTTCACGGGTCAGCACCTTCTGAACCTCGCGCTCGCGATCGTCATGATCGCCTTCGGCATCGTCTTCTTCCTCGCGCCCGACGAGGCCAAGTGGCTCCCGTACATCGTGATGACCGCGATCGCGTTCCTGCTCGGCGTGCTGATCATCATTCCGATCGGCGGCGCCGACATGCCCGTCGTGATCTCGATGCTTAACAGCTACTCAGGGTGGGCGGCGGCCGGCATCGGCTTCTCGCTCAACAATCCGATGCTGATCATCGCCGGATCGCTCGTCGGAAGCTCCGGCGCGATCCTGTCGTACATCATGTGCAAGGCGATGAACCGGTCGTTTCTCAACGTGATCCTCGGCGGCTTCGGCGCCGAGCCGGGCGCGGTCGCGCAGGGAGCGACGCAGAAGAGCGTCAAGTCGGGGAGCCCCGACGACGCGGCGTTCATCATGGAGAACGCGCAGGGCGTCATCATCGTGCCCGGTTACGGTCTCGCGGTCGCGCGCGCGCAGCACGCCGTGAAAGAGCTCGCGACGAAGCTTCGCGAAAAAGGGGTCGACGTCAAGTACGCGATCCATCCGGTCGCCGGCCGTATGCCGGGCCACATGAACGTGCTGCTCGCCGAGGCCGAGGTGCCCTACGACCAGGTGTTCGAGATGGAGGACATCAACAGCGAGTTCGGCACCGCCGACGTCGCGCTGATCCTCGGCGCGAACGACGTGGTGAACCCGCTCGCCGAGCAGAAGGGCAGCCCGATCTACGGGATGCCGATCCTCGAGGCGTACAAGGCGAAGAGCGTCATCGTCAACAAGCGCTCGATGGCGTCCGGGTACGCGGGCCTCGACAACCCGCTCTTCTACATGGACAAGACGATGATGGTGTTCGGCGACGCGAAGAAGGTCGTCGAGGACATGGTGAAGGCGATCGACTGACCGCCCGGCGCCGTTAAGGCTACGGCAGGTCGCGCTCCTCGAGGTCCGCTAGATCGAAGCTGATCGAGCGCGTCGCGAGGTAGACCTCGCGCAGGAAAGACGCCAGTCCGCCGATCACGCTCAGCATCGCCAGCACGAAAAGTGACCCCGCGAGCCAGCGCATGTTGATCGCCATCATCGCATCTATGAACAGCAGGACGATGACGAGGCAGATGAGCAGCGCCGCGGCAGTGCAGAACGTGATCGACGAGCTCGTAAGCCGCCGGCGCACTTCGAGAACGTCGAGCTCGCGACGCGCGGCACTCCGCATTTCCTTGTTCATCGTGCCCCACGAATGCTTGAGCACGCGGCCGCGATCGATGACGCGTGCGAGCCGATTCGCGATCACACCGAGAAGACTCGCAATGCCGGTCAGGAGAAACACGGGAGCGATCGCGAGCTGAATCGCGTGAGCAAATCCCGAAAGTGCGTTGCCGTCCGGCATGAGCCCCCGTCCTGCGTACGATGTGGAGTGCCATTATCGGTGATGAACGACCATGACAGTCGGCCTTTCCCTGCCTCGCATCTGCGCGTCAAGCGGGCTTACGAGCCGGCATCGCCCGATGACGGCGTACGGATTCTGATCGATCGCCTATGGCCACGCGGCGCAAGCAAGGAGAAGGCCGATCTCGGCGAATGGATGAAGGACATCGCGCCGAGCACCGAATTGCGGGAATGGTTCGGCCACGATCCGAAACGCTGGGCGGAGTTTCAGCGGCGTTACAAAGCCGAGTTGCGGCAACACGCAGAGGAGCTGGATCGCATCCGTGCGCTGGCCAGGAAGCGGACGGTGACGCTCGTCTACAGCGCGCGCGACGAGCAGCACGATGATGCCGTCGTCCTGCGAGAAGTGCTTCTCGGAGCCGCCGGTGACTGACGGCGTGCCTCACACTCTGCGCACCGGCCCCGGATAGCGGGCAACGATCGCATCCGACGTGAGCAGCGTAATGCCCTCGACGGTCGCCTGCGCGACGAGGATGCGGTCGAACGGATCGGTGTGGATAGGTGGCATTGTCTCGACAGCCAATGTGTGTGCGCCGGCGATCGGCAGCTCGACATAGCCGTTCTCGATCATGCCGCGTCGAAGGACGCCCGGGTCCACGCGAAAATCGCTGCGCCCGAGCGCCCGCTTGATCACGATTTCCCACAAGCTCGCCGCGCTGAAGATCAGCTCGTTGGCGGAATCGCCGATGAGGCCTCGTGCATCGGCCGACAGTCGACGCGAATCGCCGGCTGCCCACAGCAGCAGATGCGTGTCGAGGAGCACCCTCACCGTCGTTTTATGGATCGCGTGCCGGCACTGCGGCCAAGGAACAGCGCTTCGATTTCGGCGCTCCCCATGCGATCGAAATCATCGGGTACCGACAATTGATCCTTCATGAAGCCGATCCGGCGGATGCGAGCGCCAGCCGGAGCATCGAGCCGAACCACTTTCACGAGGGGCTTCCCCGCCTTTGCAATCACAAAGGGTTCGCCAGCGACGGCTTCGTCGACGAGGCGGGAAAGATGGGTCTTCGCTTCGTGAATGTTGATCTTGCGCACGTGTTTCCAAAAGCCAAAAAATCAATGGGACTAAGTCCGCCAAGTCTAGTCCAATCTTGCCTAGCGGGCAAGAGAAAGCGGGCAATCGTCGTCGTCGAGAAGCGGGCTGGAACGAGGCGAGCACGTACAATCCTGCCGATGAACACACCGACGCTTCGCCCGAAACGCTTGCCGCGGACATCGCGACCGGTCATCGCCGCAAGCCTCCTCGCTGAAGCGGGATTCATCGTCGCGCCTTCGAACAGCGACGTGAACCGTCCTTGACCGGCATCACGCGCAAGCCCGCGTTCTGGCTCGCCTACGCCGTCGTCGCGCTCTGCGCGCTCGCCGTCGCCGCTCGGCTTTTTCCCCGCGCGATCCCGATCGTCCATCTCGACGTGACGATGTCGCGAACGCAGGCGATCGCGGCCGCGCGCACCCTCGCGACGAAGCTCTCGCTTGCCCCCGAAGGTGCGCGCACTGCGGCGCGCTTCGAGCACGACGTGGCGACGCAGAACTACGTCGAGCTGGAAGGCGGCGGCAAGGACGCGTTCGCCCGCCTGACGCAGGGCAAGCGCTACGCGCCCTTCTACTGGGAGGTGCGGCTGTTCACGCTCGGCGAAATCGACGAGAGCACGCTGCGCTTCGCGCCCGATGGCACGCTCGTCGGCTTCGCGCGTCGTTTTCCCGAGACCTACGTTCGCGACGCCGCGCACAAGGCGCTTGACGCGCAGAGCGCGCGTGCGCTCGCGGAGTCGCGCGCACGCACCGATTTCGGCATCGATCTTTCGCCGTACCGCTTCCTCGAGCAGTCTCAACAAACTCAGCCGAGCGGCCGCGTCGATCACAGCTTCACCTACGAATTGCCGGAACCGCTCGGCGAGGCGCGCATCCGCCTTGCGTTGAACGTTGCCGGCGACGAGCTCGTCGGCATCGTTCCGTACGTGCACATTCCGGAGTCGTTCGGCCGTCGCTTCGCGGCGCTGCGCAGCGCGAACAACCTGATCGCGAGTCTCGCGACGGTGTTCGCGGGACTCGTCTATGGCGTCGGCGGATGCGTGATCGGCGTTTTGTGGCTTGCGCGCAGGCATTGGCTTGTCTGGCGTCCACCGATCGTTGCCGGGCTGATCGTCGGAGCGTTGCTCGCGAGCGCGTCGCTCGCTTCGGTCGACGCGTCGTGGTTCGGCGCGGACACGACCGAAACGGTGGCGACGTTCTGGCTCAAGCACGCGGGACTCGCGCTTCTGATCTTCGCCGGCGGAGGCCTCGCGTACGCGCTCGTATTCATGGCGGCGGAAAGCCTTTCGCGGCGCGCGTTTGCGCGTCAGCCGCAGCTTTGGCGGCTATGGTCGAAGAATGCCGCCGCGTCGCCGCAGATTGCGGGGCGCACGTTCGGCGGTTACCTCTTCGTGCCGATCGAGCTCGCGCTCATCGCCGCGTTCTATTACGCGACCAATCGCTGGCTTGGCTGGTGGCAACCGTCCGAGATGCTGACGGATCCGAACATCCTCGGCTCGGCCGTGCCGGCCCTTTCTCCGATCGCGCTCTCACTGCAGGCAGGCTTCTGGGAGGAGTGCGCGTTCCGCGCGATCCCGCTTTCCCTCGGCGCGCTGATCGGCGCACGTCACGGGCATCGCACGCTCGGCGTCGCGATCGCGGTGATCGTGCAGGCGTTCGTCTTCGGCGGCGCCCATGCGAACTATCCGGGGTTTCCCGCGTATTCGCGCCCGCTCGAGCTTCTGCTGCCGTCGATCGTCTGGGCGCTCATCTTTCTGCGCTTCGGTCTTCTGACGACGATCCTGCTGCACGCGACGTTCGACCTGTCGCTCTTCTCGATTCCGCTTTTTCTGGTCGATGCGCCGGGTGCGCGCGCACAGCAAGCGCTCGTGATCGCGGCAGTGCTCGTGCCGCTCGCGATGATCGTCCTGCGCCGCGTACAGAGCGGCGCATGGCGCGAGCTACCCGCGTCGCTTCGTAACGGCGCATGGACGCCCGGAACGCAGGCGCCCGAAACGGTCCAGGATACGAAGGCTTTGACCATCGGACGCGCGTCGCACGCGTTCCAGCGCGCATTGCCGGCGCTCGGCATCGCCGGCCTCGTCGCGTGGGCGTATTTCGCGCCGTTTCGCGCCGATGTGCCGCCGTTGACGATCAACCGAGCCGATGCGATCGCTTCGGCCGACGCGGCGCTTGCCAAGCTCGGCGTCACGCTCGGTCCGCAATGGCATCGCTTCGCGACGGTGCGGCTTGCAAGCGAGGACGCCGCACAGTGGACGTGGCACAAGTTCGTCTGGCGTGAGGCGGGTCCCGAAGCGTACAAACGCCTGGTGGGAACCATCCTGTCGCCGCCGGTGTGGCAGGTGCGCTACGCGATGTTCGGCGGCGACATCGTGGAGCGCGCGGAGGAGTGGCGCGTTTCCATCGACAACGATCGCCACGCGCGCGTCATCGCGCATACGCTTCCCGAATCGCGACCAGGTGCGCATTTGTCGCGGGAGCAGGCGCTCGCGCTTGCACAAGGCGCGTTGAAGAAGCGCTTCGACGTCGATGCGGCGCCGCTCACGCTCGTCGCTGCCGACCAGGAGCAGCGTCCCGCGCGCACCGATTGGTCGTTCACCTTCGGCGATCCGCGAATCGTCGTCGGTGCCGGCGGCGAGGCGCGCTATGCGGTCAGCATCGCCGGCGACCAGGTGTCCGGCGCCGGACGTTTCGTCCACGTGCCCGAGACGTGGACGCGAAGCGAGCAGGAAATCGCCAATCGCCTCGCGGTCGTTGCACTCGGCGGCATCGTCGTGTTCATCGCGGCAGCGCTCGCGGCACTGATCGTCGGCATTCGCGGATACATTCGCCATCGCGTCGACACTCGCGCGCTCGCGGTCGTGTTTGCGGTGACGCTCGTCATTGCCCTCTGTTCGGCTGCGAATGCGTGGCCGACCGTCGCGATGAACCTGTCGACGACCGAGCCGCTCGCTTCGCAGCTCACGATGAAGGTGCTGGGCGCGGTCGCGTCGTCGCTCGTCGGCGCGTTATTGCTCGCGCTTTGCGCAGGCGTCGGCGCGTTCGGCGCGACGATGCAGCCGCCGCGCGATCGTATCGGGCAATGGCCGGCCACGGTGGCGGCCCTTGCCGCCGGCGTGTTCGTCGTGGGCCTGCAGGCGGCGCTTGGCGCGCTGGCGATTCCCGACGCACCGACATGGCCGTCAGCCCCATGGAAATCGCTTGGCGTGCCGCTCGGCGGCGCGGCGCTCTCGGGATTTGCCTTCATCGGCCTCGCGAGTGCAGAGCTCTTCGTGATCTACGTTGTGTCGCGCTTGACGCGCGGGTTCTCGCAGCGCCTGTGGCTTGCCGTCGTGGTCGTGCTCGCGCTCGAATGCGCGGTCGCGCTCGCGCAGGGTCGCGCCAATCTCGCGCCGGCGCTGATCGGCGGATTGATCGCGGGCGCGATCGCATCGGCGGTGCTTCTGATGTTGCTGCGCTTCGATCCGCGGCTCGTCCCTGCGTTCGCGGCGACGATCGTGCTGCTCGGCGGTGCCGTCGAGGCCGCGCAATCGCTCGCGCCCTTGTCGTTCGCGATCGAGGCGGTCGCGACGATCCTGGTCGCCGTCGTATTCACGCGCTACCTTCGCGCGCGAACGAACGCGAGGGAATTTTCGTAAACAAAGTGGGGTCGGAGACGACTTTCCCGAGACGCCTGGCCAAATCCGAAGATCGTCCAGGGAAACTCGTCTCCGGCCCCAAACGCCGCGCCGCCAAGCCTGCAATCACGTATCCGCCGGAGCTGCCCGTTTCGCGGCGCGCCGACGAGATCGCGAAGGCGATTCGCGACCATCGCGTCGTCATCGTCTGCGGCGAAACCGGCTCGGGCAAGACGACGCAACTGCCGAAGATCTGCCTTGCCGCGGGACGCGGCGAGCGCGGACTGATCGGCCATACGCAACCGCGAAGAATCGCCGCGCGCGCGGTCGCCGCACGAATAGCGCAGGAGCTTTCGACGCCGCTCGGCGAGGCGGTCGGCTACAAGGTCCGGTTCACCGATCGCACGCGGCCGGACGCGTACATCAAGGTGATGACCGACGGCATCCTGCTTGCCGAAACGCAGAGCGATCCCGAGCTTGCCCGCTACGACACGATCCTCGTCGACGAGGCGCACGAGCGAAGCCTCAACATCGACTTCCTGCTCGGCTACCTGCGGCGATTGCTCGAGCGGCGGGCGGATCTGAAGATCGTCATCACGTCGGCGACGATCGATGCCGAACGCTTCGCGCGTCATTTCGCGCTCGATGGCCGCGATGCGCCGATCATCGTGGTCAGCGGGCGAACGTATCCGGTGGAGATCGCCTATCGGCCGTTGCGCTCGCAAAGCGAGGAGTCTGATGACGAGCAGGAGCTCGAGGAGGCGATCGTCTCGGCCGCCGAAGAACTATGGCGCGAAGGTCCGGGCGACATCCTCGCGTTTCTTCCCGGCGAGCGCGAAATTCGCGAAACGGCCGACGTGCTTCGCCGCTCGCTTGCACGGCGCCCGTATGCGAGCGCGGTCGAGGTCCTGCCGCTTTATGCGCGCTTGAGCGTCGACGAGCAGCAGCGCGTCTTCGCACCATCGCGCGGACGTCGCGTCGTGCTTGCGACGAACGTCGCCGAAACGTCGCTGACCGTGCCCGGCATCCGGTATGTCATCGACAGCGGGCTTGCGCGGATCTCGCGCTACTCGGTGCGCAACAAGACGACGCAGCTTCTGATCGAGAAGATCTCGCGCGCCTCCGCCGATCAGCGCGCCGGTCGTTGCGGACGCGTCCAGCAGGGGCTCTGCGTACGCCTCTACGACGAGGACGACTACGCGTCGCGCCCCGCGTACACCGACCCGGAGATCCTGCGAAGCTCGCTTGCGTCGGTGATTCTGCGAATGGCCGCGATCGGGCTTGGCGATGTCGCCGCGTTTCCTTTCCTCGACTCACCTTCACCACGCGCGATCGCCGACGGCTACCAGTTGCTGCAGGAGCTTGGCGCGGTCGACGCCACACGCGCGTTGACGCCGCTCGGCAAGGAGCTCGCGCGCATGCCCGTCGACCCACGTGTCGGCCGCATCGTGCTTGCCGCGCGCCACAACGGCTGCGTCGCCGAGGGTCTGGTGATCGCGAGCGCGCTCTCGGTCCGTGATCCTCGCGAGCGCCCGCTCGAGCACGCGCAGGCCGCGGACCAAGCGCATCTCGCATTTCGCGACGCGCGTTCCGACTTTCTGTCGCTTCTCGCGTTGTGGGAATTCTTCGGTTCGCTCAAAGGGCTGTCGCATCGCAAGCGAGTCGACGCGTGCCGCGCGCATTTCGTCTCGTTCCTGCGCATGACTGAATGGCGCGACGTGCATGCGCAGCTCGTCGCGATGCTGACGGAGGCGGGCTGGAAGCTCGGTGGTGCGCTGCCGGCGACGATCGACGCGGCAACCTATGAATCCATCCATCGCGCGCTTCTCGCGGGCCTTCTCGGCAACATCGGCGTCAAGTCCGAGCCGGCCGCGACGTCGGGCGGCCAATACGACGGCGCGCGCGGCATCCAGTTCTTCCTGCATCCCGGCTCGGATCTCGCGAAGAAGGGCCCAAAATGGGTGGTCGCGGCCGAGCTTACGCAGACGACACGCCTCTTCGCGCGCTGCGCGGCGCGCGTGGCGCCCGAGTGGATCGAATCGGTCGCCGGCGATCGCGTCACGCGCGAGCATTTCGACGCGCACTGGGACAAGGCGCGCGGCGAGGTGATCGCGAGTGAACGCGTCAAGCTCTATGGATTGACGCTCGTCGCACGCCGTCCCGTCGTCTACGGCGCGATCGCGCCCGCGCAGGCGCGGGAGGTCTTCATTCGCGAGGCGCTGGTCGCGGGCGAGCTCGGCGTCGAGGCGCCGTTCGTCGCGCACAACCGCGCGCTGGTAGACGAGATCGCGAAGGTCGAGCAGAAGACGCGGCGCGAGGACGTCCTCGTCGGCGACGAAGCGATCGCCTCGTTCTTCGACGCGCGTATTCCCGACGACGTGCATTCGCGCGCGACGTTCGAGCAGTGGCGAAGGCGCGACGAGCGGGCGCAGCCGAAGCGTCTTTTCCTGTCGCGCGACACGTTGATGCGCGAAGCCGCGGCCGCCGAAACCGAAAAGCTCTTCCCCGACGCGCTCTCGATTGCGGGCGACAAGCTGCCGCTCGAGTACCGCTTCGCGCCGGGCCATCCGCTCGACGGCCTGACGCTCACGGTGCCGCTCGCGCTGCTGAATCAGATCGACGACGCGACGCTCTCGTGGCTCGTGCCCGGCATGATCCGCGACAAGGTGACGCTTTATCTGAAGGCGTTGCCTAAGGCGTGGCGAAACCGCCTGATCCCGCTGCCCGAGACGGTCACCGCGTTTCTCGCGCAGGCGCCGTCGCACGATGTGTCGTTCGCCGATGCGCTTCACGCATTCCTTCGCGCGCGTCTTGGCGAGGCGCCGCCTGCGCACGCGCTGAACGATATCGGCTTGCCCGAGCATTTGTCGATCAATCTGCGCGTTGTCGATGCATCGGGCGAGGAGCTCGCGATGAGCCGCGATCTGCGCGCGGTGCGCGAACGGCTTGCCGATGCCGCGCGGCTCGAATTTGCCGCCGAGAGCCCAGTGTTCGAGCGTCATGGCACGCGACGCTGGGATTTCGGCGAGTTGCCGCAGACGCTGTCGATACGCCGCGGCGGCCAGCGGCGGACCGGCTATCCGGCGCTCGTCGATGAAGGCGACGCCGTCGCGCTGACCCTGCTCGACACGCAACAGGCGGCGTTGTCGGCGACGCGCAAGGGCACCGTACGCCTGATCGACTTCGATCTCGGCGATGGCCTGACGCGAATGGTGAAAGGCGCTGCCTCCTGGAATGCGATCGGCGCGACGCTTCGCACCACGATTCCATTGACGGCGCTTCAAGACGATCTCCGCACCGCCGTTGCGGATCGCGCGTACCTCGGCGACGACGCATTGCCGCGCGATCGCGACGCATTCGTCGCGCAGGCGAAACGCGCGCGTGCACGCCTTGCCGCGGTCGTCGACGCGGCGATGCGCAACGTCGCGGCGATCGCCGCTTCACATGATCGCCTGACGAAACGCATTGCGGCGCTGCCGCCTGCGCAGCGCAGGCTCGCAGCGGAAGCGAAGGCGCAGCGCGACGCGCTCGTCTACCCCGGATTCGTCGCCGCGACGCCATGGCCGCAACTCGGTCATCTGCCGCGTTATCTGGATGCGCTCGCGCGCAGGATCGAACGCGCGCCCGCGAATCCGGAGCGCGACGCCAGACACGCGGCGCAGGTCGCGGCGTGGTGGACGCGCTATCGCGAGCGCGCGGACGCCGAGCAGCACGCCGGAGGCATATCGCCCGAGCTCGAGGCGTTTCGCTGGCTGATCGAGGAGTTTCGGGTGTCGCTTTTCGCGCAGGAATTGCGTACGCCCGTCCCGGTGTCGCAAAAGCGCGTCGCGAAGGCGTGGGAAGCGCTTGCGGGCCATGACCGACGACGACCGGTCACATAGCCCGGTGGCATACAATTCGTCCCCGTGCTAGTGTCCAAAAACGCGCGCTCACTCATCATCGGCCCCATGGCCCTGGGTTCTCCCACGTTTCCGCCGCCGGCTTAAGAGGCTGTGCCCAACGTGACGACCCACACCGCCCCCGTTCGACGCCCCGTGCCGAGGGAACTGGCGAAAATCCTCGCCGACTGCCGGGACATCGCCGTTCACCGCCTGATCCTGTCGTTCACGGCGCTGACCGATCGCCTGTGCGACATGCTGATGGATCGCGCGGGCAAGTCGGACGTTCGCGACGAGCAACAACTCTTCCTCGACGCGCGGCAGGCGCTGATCGTCGGGCGCGCCGGATTGATGACCGACTTCGAGAAGCGGCTGCGGACGATGATCGAGGATCAGGTGTCGGGTCGCGCCGACGAACGCAGCGATTTCTCGAAAGCCGATGCGACCAAGCTCGCGCTCGTCGACCTCACGATCATCGACGAGTCGGTCGTCGTAGGCAACATCGTGCGCGTCGTCGAGAACGTGTGCCACGAGGAGCTCGTCACGCTCAATCGCGGCATCGGTCATCTGCTCGGCAAGTCGGTGCTCGAGAACACGGCGAATCCGCTCGGTCCCGCGACGATCGTCCGCGCGTTCGCCGAGGCACTCGACACGCTGAAGACGAGCGCGCGGATCAAATTCCAGATCCTGAAGGAGCTCAACCAGGCGCCGCTTTCTGAAATCGCGGCGATCTACAGCGACGTGAACCGCCACCTCGGGAACCTGCGCATCGTGCCACCGACGACGTCGCGCGGGAAAGCATTGCGAACCGCATCGTCGCAACGCAAACGGGTCGCGTCCGAGAGGTCGGAAGGCTTGCAGGGGCCGGGCTCGTTCCAGCACGCTTTCGTGGGCAGTCAGGAGGCGTCGAAGGCCGGATCGCAGAGCGCCTTCCAGCCGTCGCCCGAAACCGACGTGATGGCGATGTTCCGCCGCGCCGCATCGCGGGGCGGCTTCCCGCTTGCCGGGCATCCACCGCCGCCGACGCGGGTGTTCCCGCCGCTGCCGCCAACCCCTTCCGGATACATTCCCGGCAATCCGATCGTCGCGACGCCGGGAATGCGCGAGGGATTGACGCGCCTGCAGGCAGGGCACACGCAGTTCGACGTGGAAGGCATGCAGGTCGCGTTTTCGGGCATTCCCGAGGGCACGCACAACGTGCTCCGCGACCTGCAGGAATCGCAGCTCGGCCAGCGCGCGAATCAGCTCGAGGCGATGACCATCGAGATGGTCGCGATGCTCTTCGACTTCATCTTCGAGACGCGCGACCTTCCCGACGGGATCAAGGCGCTGCTCGCGCGATTGCAGATTCCGGTGCTGAAGGTCGCGATGCTCGACGGCGCGTTCTTCGCGAAGAAGTCGCATCCGTCGCGACTGCTCGTCAACGCGCTTGCGACCGCGGGGCTCGGCTGGTCGCCCGCGATGGGCCAGGACGATCCGCTTTATCGGACGATCGAGCGCATCGTGCGCCGGATCATCGACGGCTTCGGCGAGAACCTGGCCATCTTCGACGAGCTTCGCGGCGAGCTGGAGGCGTTTCTCGCTTCCGAAGAGCGCACGGCCGAGGAGAACTTCTCGTCGCAGGCCGAGGCGATCAACGAGGGCGATCGCAAGGATCTCGCGACCGTCATCGCGAAATCCGAAGTCGAGCGTCGCATCGAAAGCTATCCGATCCCGCGTTTCCTCGCCGAATTCCTGCGCGAGAAATGGCAGGTGACGCTCGAGTCGATCTATCTCCGCGACGGCGACGAAAGCGACGCGTGGAGCTCCTGCGTCGCGACCCTCGAGGATCTGGTGTGGAGCGTGCAGCCGAAGAAAACGCCCGAGGACCGCAAGCATCTCGTCGCGATGCTGCCGTCGCTCCTGAAGCGGCTTGCGATCGGCGCGCCGTCGTCAAAGTGGCAGGCTGGCGAGCGCGAGGCGTTCATGGCCAATCTCGTGGAGGCGCACGCCGCCGCGGTGAAGCCGTCGCTGTCGTCGGTCGTGTCGCCGACGGCTGCCGTTGCGGAAGCCGCGCGCGCCGAAGCGGTGGTGGCGAAGGCGTCGGGGGATGCCGCTGCGGCTGCACGCGCGGAAGCGCTCGCGATCGCGATGACGCCTGCCGAGCCGGCGAGGGCGGACACCGGTCCGGCCGTCGTCGAGGACGAGTTCCTGGAAATCGCGCGCAGCATGGATCGCGGCATGTGGGTCGAATTCGAGGACGCCGACGCGCAGCTTTCGTTCGCCAAGCTCGCATGGATCAGCCCGCTGCGCGGCACCTACCTCTTCACCAATCGCCAGGGGCAAAAGGCGCTGTCGATGACCGCCGAGGAGCTTGCCGAGAAGTTCCGCGCGAACCGCGCGCGGCTCGTCGAGGCGGAGCCTTTGATCGATCGCGCGCTGACCAGCGTCGTGTCCGAGCTTTCCGACCGCTTCGAGCTCGAGACCGCGTCGGTTTGAGTTGGTTGCCATCCTCGCGGCGCTGCGCCGTGCGCTGCCGATCATCGCGAGCGCCCGTATCATCGGGCTCGCCGTCCTGCCGCTTTTGATCGCCGCGATCGTCTGGACAGCCATCGCGATCGCCGGGTGGACGCCGTTGACGCACTGGCTCGCGGGACTTTTCGGCGCATCGGACAGCACGTCGTGGCTCGCGCGAACCGGCGCGGACATCATGGCGGTGCTGATGTTCGCGGCACTCGCGCTCGCAAGCGCGCTGACCGCGGTCGCCGTGCTCTCGATGCCGGTCATCGTGCGAACGGTCGCGGCGCGCGATTTTCCGTCGCTCACCCCGATGCGGGGCGGAACGTTCGCGGCGAGCCTCGGAAACGCCGTGAAGGCGATCCTGATTTATGCGCCGCTTTGGATTGTGTCGTTGCCGCTTTTGTTCGTTCCGCCGATCTACGGCGTCGTCTCGCTCGTGCTCAACGCATGGCTCACGCAGCGGATGTTCCGCTACGATGCGCTCGCCGAGCACGCAAGCGGCGCCGAGATCGAGACGATCGTCGTGCGAAGCCGCATGCGCCTCATGGGACTCGGCCTCGCGCTGTCACCGCTGTCGCTCGTGCCGCTCGTCAACATCTTCGTGCTGCCGCTCGTGGGCGGCGTGGCGTTCACCGAGCTCTGTCTCGCGGAGCTTGCATCGCTTCGCGCGCGGCGGCGCAGTGAAGCCCCGTGAGCCCGAAGGGCCGCCGCCCCGAGGTCAGCGCGTAGCGCGGAGGGTAGTCCAATGACCAGAGTCGAGGACGCATGAACGGACTCGTCGGCAGCGGCAAGTGGTTCGAAGACGTGCACGTCGGCGATACGTTCGAGAGCGCGCTGACGGTGACCGAGACGCACATCGTTCTCGGTGCCGGGCTCATCGGCGATACCAATCCGCATCACATGAACGCCGAATTCGCGAAGACGACGCGCTTCGGCACGCCGATCCTGCACGGCATGCTGACCTCGTCGATCATGGGCGCCGCCGTCGGCATGTACTTTCACGGTACCGCGATCGCGTACCTCGAACATCGCGCCCGCTTTGTCGCGCCGGTTCGCGCCGGCGACACCTTGGCGTCGACGTGGACGATTGCCGAGCTCGCCGACAAGCCCGCGCATGACGGCGGCATCGTGACGTTGAAAGGCACCGCGAAGAACCAGGCGGGCGTTGTCGTTGCCGAGGCCGAAGCGCGAATGCTGGTCGCGCGACGGATGCCGCGCTCGTAGCGCCGATTCCTGGCGCAGCCCGGAGCGTCCCTTGTCAAAACGTCCCCGCGGCAGACGACACCCGGACCAGCCTGTCCCCACGCAGATTCCGCCACAGCGGCGAAGCCGACGTGCGCCCATTGCATTGTCGGTAGCGCTGGCCGCGATCGGCGCCGCACTGCTCGCGTGGTGGATCTGGCACGTCGATCAGTCCGCGACTCGCGTCGCGTCGGCGGGCGAGAATGAACCGAAAGCCGCGACATCCTCACCGCCGCCGGCAACTGCTGCCGGCCAGTCCTGGACGAACGCGAACGCGTCATACGTGGGCAGCGCGGCATGCGGCCAATGTCACGAGTCGCCCCTCGCTGCCTGGCAGACTTCGCAGCACGCGGTGGCGATGCAAGCGGCGAGCGATCGCACGGTAGAGGGCAATTTCGCGGGCGCCGCGTTTCGCTACGGCGGTGTCGAATCGAGGTTCCTCGAGCGCGACGGCAAGTTCTTCGTTCGCACCGACGGCCCGAACGGTGCGCTTGCCGACTACGCGGTCGCATACACGTTCGGCGTCGATCCGCTTCAGCAGTATCTGATTCCGTTCCCCGATGGCCGCCTGCAGGCGTTGTCGATCGCCTGGGATACGCGGCCGGCGCGCAATGGCGGTCAGCGCTGGTTTCATCTCTATCCGGGCGCTGCGATCGATCATCGCGATCCGTTGCATTGGACGGGTCCAGCGCAGAACTGGAACTTCATGTGTGGCGAATGCCATGTCACCGGCTTCGAGAAAAACTACGACGCACAGGCGAATCGGTATCAAACGCGCTGGAGCGAGCTCGGCGTCGGATGCGAGGCCTGTCATGGCCCCGGCTCGTCGCACATCGAATGGGCGAACGGTCGCACGAAGGGAGCGCATTCGGCCGCCATGAACGACGGCCTGATCGCGAAGCTCGACGAGCGAAGCGGCGTGCACTGGATCCGTGCTGCGGATCGCGATACGGCGACGCGGTCGGTTCCGCGAACGGAAGAGCGCGAAATCGACGTCTGTGCGCAGTGTCATGCCCGCCGCGCGCCGATCGCGGCGGGTTACGCGGCGGGAAAGCGTTTTCTCGATTACTACGTTCCGGCGTTGCTGACGCCCGGTCTCTATTACGCAGACGGTCAGCAGCGCGACGAAGTCTATGTCTGGGGATCGTTTCTGCAGAGCAGGATGTACGCCGCCGGCGTCACGTGCAGCGATTGCCACGAGCCGCACGGCGGCAAGCTTCGCCTGCAGGGGAATGCACTGTGCGGGCAGTGCCATGACCTCGGCAAATTCGACAGCAACGCACATCATCATCATGCGAGCGGCAGCGCAGGCGCGCAGTGCGTCAACTGCCACATGCCGACGAACACGTACATGCAGATCGATCCGCGTCGCGATCACGGCTTGCGACCACCGCGCCCCGATCTTTCCATTGGGACCGATCTGCCGAACGCATGCAACGGCTGCCACCGCGATCGGGATGCGCGATGGGCCGTCGCGCAGGTGAAGGCCTGGTGGGGTGAAAATCGCGATCCGCTTCACCGCTATTCGTCGCCGTTCGTTGCAGCGGACGCAGGCGTGCCCGGCGCCAGCGCCGCCTTGCGGGACGTCGTGAGTGCGACGGACCTCCCCGCGATCGCACGCGCATCGGCGCTTGCGCGTCTCGACGCCAATCAAAGCCACGCAAATCTCGACGCGATCGCGCAGGCAACGAGCGACCCAAGTCCGCTCGTTCGGCTCGGTGCGCTCGATGCGCTTGGCCGTGCGCCGGCGCAAGCGCAGCTCGCATACGGCGCGACGCTCCTTACCGATTCCTATCGTGCCGTGCGCATCGAGGCCGCGAAGATGCTCGCCGGCGAGCTCGATGGCGCGACCGAGGCGCAGCGCGATGCGTTCGCGTCCGCCGCGGCGGAGTTCGTGGCGAGCCAGCGCTTCAACGCCGACCGGCCGGAAGCGCGCACGGCGCTCGGCTCGTTCGAGATTCGCCGCGGCGATTTCGCGCAAGGCGTGAAGGACCTCGAGTCGAGCATCGCGCTCGATCCGATGTTCGCCGGCGCATATCTGGACCTCGCCGATGCTTATCGCGACGCGGGCGACGAACCCCACGCCGTAGCGACGCTTCGCCAGGCGCTTGCGCGACTGCCGCGCGATGCGATGCTGCATCATGCGCTCGGACTCTCGCTCGTACGCGCCAAACGCCCGGACGAAGCCTTGCGCGAGCTCGCCGACGCGGCGAAGCTCGATCCTCGCAACGCACGCTTCGCGTATGTCTACGGCGTCGCGCAGAATTCGTTCGGTCAGTCGAAGGCCGCCATCGCGACGCTCGAAGCCGCGAGCAACGCACATCCCGCCGATCGCGACATCCTAGAAGCGCTCGTGGGTCTCGAGCGGAACGCAGGCCATGCCAGGCAAACCGACCATTACGCGGAACGGCTGCGCGCACTCGGCCAATGATCCTGTCTCCGCCTCCGGTTGTGTTCCACAGACTTTGAGCCGGATTGCAAGCGCCGCCGCTGTCGGCAACAATTACAATTGCCGCCTCGCGACGGTCTCTGTCCTGAGTATCTCCTCGTGAGAACAAGCGATTACGTCACGGGGCATGCCATCTGCTTTTGGCGTGGGCTTGACCGTAACAAGTAGTGGAGCAACGTTTCGAGGGGCCGGTCGCGTGCGTACGGGATCGGAACGAAGGAGGTGCGAAGTGAAGCTGTTACAACATGTGTCACGCATCGTTGCGTTGCTTGTTTTGATCGCGTGCACCGGCGTGGCTGTCGCGGCCAATGGCAACGGCAACTCGAACGGTAATGGCAACGGCAACGGCAACGGCCGCAATCCGAACATCCTGTTCATCATCATGGACGATGTCGGCATCGACCAGATGCACGTGTTCGGTTACGGCGGCGCGGATCCCGCCAGAACACCGAACATCGATGCCATCGCCAATGCGGGTGTGAAGTTTCGCAACGTATGGGCGATGCCGGAGTGCTCTCCCAGCCGCGCCGTGTTCTTCGAGGGAAGATGGCCGCTGCGCACGAACGTCAACAGCGCGATTCTCAACATCGATCTCGCGAATTCTCAGGTGTCGCCGTTCGAGATCACGACACCGAAGCTTCTCAAGACGCGCGGCTACGACAGCGCGAATTTCGGCAAATTTCACCTGGCCGTCGACACGAACAATCCGTTCGGCGATGCCGTGGTGCACGCGCTCGGCTGGGATTACTTCGATGGCTTTCTCGATGGATCACCGCATCCGATCGACACCAGTGCGGGCGGCTTGCTCGACAGCAGCAACCAACCCCTGACGATCTATACGTGCGGCTTCGTCCCCAATCCGATCAAACCGGGGGACGGCGGGGCCAACGAAGGTTCGTGCCATTTCCTGAACAAGACGTGCCAGGACATGTCGGCAACGTCAGCCAACCCGACGCCGGGACGCGCGTGTCTCGAGCAGGGCGGCATCTTCGTGCCGAATCAGAGTTGCAGTGAGCCGCTGTCGATGACGCTGCGATTCGACAATCAGAATGCCTACTATGCGTGGCAGAGGGTGATCAACTACCCGGATGGCAGCGTGAAGATCATCACGCCGGACAGCGGCGACCCGAGCACGCGCCGCTACATCGGCGAGGTGACGACGGATTCCGCGGTGAGCTGGATCAATGGCAGGAAGGGGAACAAGAAGTGGATGGTCACGGCGGCCTATCCGCAGATTCACGCGCCATACCAGCAGGCGCCGCGCTCGCTGCTTCCTTCCGGTTCCACGGATCTCAGCAACGTCGACTGCACGCCCAACATCCCGGGCAGCGATGGAATTGCCAATTACCATCTGCTGAGCAACCAGATGCTCGAAAGCATGGACGCCGAGATCGGGCGTCTTCTCGTGCAAACCGGCCTCGCGAGCTACAACGCCGACGGAAGCCTGAATTACCAGCCGGACAAGACCGACACGATGGTGATCATCATCGGCGACAACGGCACATACGGCCCGGGTGTCAAACCGCCGTTCGAGATCTCGCGCGCGAAGGGATACGTGTATCAGACCGGCGTGTGGGTCCCGCTGATCATCGCGGGACCGCTCGTGAATTCACCGGGTCGTGTGGTGAACGCGATGGTGAACGTCGCCGACCTCTACCAGCTGTTCGGCGAACTCGGCGGCGTCGACGTGCGCAAGGCGGTCCCATCGAGCCACGTGCTCGACTCGCAGCCGATGCTCGCCTACCTGACCAATCCGAACCAGTCCGAAATTCGCCAGACGAACTTCACGCAGATCGGCAACAACATTCACCCCGTGGCCCCACAGCCTTGCATCATCACGGTCGGACCAACCCAGGCGTGTGTGCAGCTCTTCTCCTCCAAGGGCATTTGCCATTTCGAGGGAGGCGTGTGGTACGGCGACGCCCCGGATATTGGGACGACCGCATTCGACAGTTGCTGCGAGCTCAAGAATTCGGACCCGACAACGTTCAAGGATCTGACACTCGTGCCGGACTCGCAGCAGGCGGTGCGAAACGATACCTACAAGCTCGTCAAGCTGGCCCAGCCCAACTGCGCCGCTCCTCCCGACTTCAAGCCTGTCACGACGACGGAGTTCTACCAGATCGACGAGGCGGTACCGCCGGCGCTCGACACGGCGAACAAAGCGCTTTGCGCGGACCAGTTCGACGACCTCACCGGCGTGCTGACCGTGAACTGCCCGGCCGCGCTGACGTCGCAGCAGTTGACGAATTTCAACAACCTGTCCGCGACGCTGACCACGATTCTGAATTCCGAGACGCAGTGTCCCGGAGATGGGAATCTGGACAAAGTCGTCGACGAGCAGGACTTGAAGAACTGGGCACTGTTCTCGAAGATCACCACGCAGCCTGTGATGACGCCGCCTCTCTCGTCGAGCTGGTATGACTTCGACTTCGACGGAATCACGGGGACGACCGATCGCGACCTCATTCTCGCGAACATGGGCAAGCGATGTGTCTCGAAGCAGTAGGGTGGAAGCGAGAGCGTTCAATCATTCATCGACTTACGCCGAGCGAGAATGAGGGCTTATTCGCGAGCGGGAAATGCCTGCCGTTAGGCCTGGCGCGCGATCGTTGGAGTTGCGATCGCGACGCTCGGCGCGCAGCAGGCGCACGCGCAGTCAGCGCAGGCGACCGCCGGAAACCTGATCGCGAAGATTGCTCTCCTTCGCGCCGCGCACGTCGGCGATGCGGTGCGCCTCGCGTCGATCGGGGTGAATCTCCAGAAGGTCCATCTCGATTGGCGGCTGGTTCGGCGACCGGCGCTGAGCAAAGCGAATCTATCGGATCGCAATTCCGCCCAGACGTCGTTTCAGGCCGATGCGCCCGGCGTCTACGGTGTCAGCCTTACGGTGCGCTTCAAGAAACCGCAGCGCCACGGCCACGCTCGACGTTACGGCGACCGAGCCCGGGCCGCTGGTGGCGGTCAACACGATCGACGTCGACGGCCAGGGTCACCGCGGCATGCGCATCGGCAGTCAGTTTTATCAGGATCCCGCCAACGGCATGCATTTGCAGATTGTGGTTCTCGACCGCAATACGCTCGAGCTTCCAAGCCAATGCCGCATGGCCGTTCAGCACAACCGGGGTGGTGCCGATTCAGTCCTATCTGAGCGGCCTCGACAGCGGAAGCCTGGTGCTCGTGTCGATGCCCTCGAGCGCGGGGACGTTTTCGAACTCGACGCTTCACGCGCCGCTCAACGCGGCACTGGGCGAAATCGGCGCGGTACTGCCTATCGGCTGGGTCATGGGGGTCGGCGACCAGATGTCGCAGTGCTGGACGTCCAACAGCCGCTACTGCACCGACTTCGGCGCTCGATCGGGTGACATTGAAGCTGGTCGCGCACCAGACGGTCACGAGCACTGCTTCGCTCGAGAACCTGCTGCATTCGCAGCCGCCCTCGTCGGCGTCGGGTCATTTCTTCACCGGGACGTCGGGCTTTCTATCCGATCGCGTGGTCGTTCTCATGCAAAGCGTCGGCAATGGCAAGCTCACGTTCGACGCGGCGACGCCCTTGCTGCAAACCGTCGACCAGGTCGGAGGAACGCCGGAGAAGTTCGGGCCGGCCATTACGCAAGGGCAGCCGTACGCGCTCGTCGGGGTTGCCGGCAACCTTCCTTGGCATGGCCGGGGAATCGAATCGAGTCCCGTGATCTCGCAGGCGATGGGGCAGTCGATGGCCTTCGCGCAACCCGGGCGCAGCCGCGGCGAGCTTGCGCGCGACCGCTACACGCCGATCGCCGGCGATCCTGTCGGCGGCTCCAACCTCGAGCTGTTCCCGATCGTCTTCCAGGATCCGACGCCGTGGCCCTATGCGGGAAACTGCGCGATGCCGTACTTCGCCGATCAGATGGGCATCGGCGTCGCCTATCCCGACGTTCGTTCGGCTTATCAAAATTCCAGCTTCGACATCACGCTGCATCCGGACAGAGTCCCGTATCCGGGCACGCTGGCGAACTATTGCACGACGGTTCCAACGCAAGCCGAGTTCGACGCCATTCAGACACAACTCGAGACCGAGATCGATTCGGTATCGGATATCCGAACCTTCATAACCAACCTCAGTTCGCCGTTCGACGAGACGCAGTCGTCCGACACGGTGATCGTGGCGCAAATCGCGGACGACGTTTACCAGAGCGTCAAGCCTCCCTCGAATGCCAACACGGGCCTTTCGTGGTCGAGCATTTTCGATCTCGCGGGAGCTACGTCGGGCCTCTTCATCGAGGGGTCTGAACCGGCGGTCGGACTCGTCGTTGCGAGCGCCGCAGTCGCGACCGAGCTGACGGCGAGCACGCCGGCAGGCGATCCGTCGGAACAGATATTCTCGACCGCGATCGAGTTGTCGGGCGAGCTCGATCAACACCTGGACGCACTGGGGAACCTCGAGGCGGTCCTCGTCGCCGATTCCGGAAAGCTGGCAGCGGTCGAAGGCAAGCTCAAGAGCGGAGCCTGGCCGTGGCAGACGAATATCACGACGACGCATGTGGTCGAAGCGCTCAACGCCTCGACGAGCCAGGCGGTCTACAGTGCGTTCCTTCCCGCCACGTGGCCGCTCGTCAATCTCAAGCCTGATCTCGTCACGCTGTTCAGCTCGGCGGATGTGACCAAATTCCGTTGCGCGCACAGCACCCTCGAACGCGCGCCGTTCACGAGCGCACTCGAAGCCAACCAGTTTCACTCGCTGTTCCAGTTGATGCCCGGTACGGAAACGTCGGACAACGAAGTCTGGACCTTCGGTTCATACGACGTGACGACGGTCACCGCGAAGCTGCCCGGCACGTCGCTGACCGACAGCCTGTTTTCGACGAGCAACGGGGGCGCGGGTGCCTACAAGCCGGCCTGGTACCGCTCGACCTACAATCCGCCTTCGTTCGTTCGATGTGGCGATTCGACCAACAACCCGAGCACGGAGCAGCACCCGGCACCGGTCATTCCGCCCGTCGAGGCGGGCTACACGTTGGGCTGACGCGAGGCGGCGGCCCCCCCGGGAGCATCAACGCTTCGTGAGGGCTCGCACGCACTCGTCGACGAGCGCCGGCCCGCGATAAATCAGGCCGGTGTAGAGCTGCACGAGCGTCGCGCCCGCATCGATGCGCGCGCTCGCGTCATCGCCCGACATGATGCCGCCGGCGGCGATGATCGGCAGCGCACCGTCGAGCGCGGCCGCGAGCACGCGTAGCGTTGCCATCGCGCGATCGCGCAGGGGCGCGCCCGAGAGCCCACCGGCTTCCTCGGCGTGCGGCAACCCTTCCAAACCTTCGCGCGAAAGCGTCGTGTTCGCAGCGATCGCGCCATCGATCCCATGTCCGATCAGCAGCTTCGCGACGGCGCGCACCCCGTCGCCGGAAAGATCGGGGGCGATCTTCACAACGAGCGGCACGCGCCGGCCATGGCGTTGCGCGAGGTCGTCGCGCTCGATGCAAACGCGCGCGAGCAGCGCGTCGAGCGCGTCCTCGCCCTGCAGGTCGCGCAATCCCTTCGTATTCGGCGACGACACATTGATCGTCACGTAGCTCGCGATCGCGTGCACGGCGCGAAGGCAGGCGATGTAATCGTCGGCGGCGCGGTCGTTCGGCGTATCGAAGTTCCTGCCGATGTTGACGCCGAGAATGCCGCGATAGCCGGAGTGCCGCACGTTCGCGACGAAACGCTCGACGCCATCGTTATTGAAGCCCAGGCGATTGACGAGCGCCTGCGCCTTTGGAATGCGGAACATGCGCGGGCGCGGGCTGCCGGGCTGCGCGCGCGGCGTGACCGTTCCCGCTTCGAGAAAGCCGAAGCCGATCGTCGCAAGCCCGCGCAGGTGAGCCGCGTTCTTGTCGAGTCCCGCGGCGAGACCGACGCGATTGGGGAAGGCGATGCCCATCGCCGTCACGGGCCAAGCGCACGCATCGGAGGACGCCGGACGCGCGAGTCCGCTTCTCGCAAGCGCATCGAGCGCCTCGAGCGTGATCGCGTGCGCGCTTTCCGGATCGAGCCGGAAAAGCAGCGGTCGAAGCAACGGATAGAGCTTTTGCATCGCGAGGGCGGCCGCATGCGTCGACTTGCGGCGCGCGCGACGATACCATTGCCCGATTTCGACGCCGTCCATGACTTCGCAGCACCGACTGATTGCCGCGCTCGCCACGCTCCTGATCGTCCTCGTCGCCATTGCGCCGCAGGCACAGGCGCATCGATCGTCGACGGTTGCGGAGCAGGGATCCGGCTATGAGCGCCGCCCCGACGTGCGCGCGTTCATCGACGAGCTCGTGCACGACGAGCACATGTCGCGCAAGGCGCTGATCCGCTGGTTTCGTGACGTTCGCTATCAACCGAAAATCATCGAGGCGATGGATCGGCCGATCGTCGCGCCGCCGAAGTGGTACGAGTACGCACCGCAGTTCCTGACGTCCGAGCGGATCGACGGCGGCGTCGCGTTCTGGCAGGCGCACGGGGATGCGCTCGAACGCGCCCGGGCGCAGTTCGGCGTGCCGCCCGAAATCGTGGTCGCGATCGTCGGTGTCGAGACGTTCTACGGCCGCAACGTCGGCCGATATCGCGTCATCGACGCGCTGTCGACGCTCGCGTTCGACTATCCGCGACGCGCCGCGTTCTTCCGCAGCGAGTTGCGCCAGTTCCTGCTGCTCGCGCGCGACGAAAAGTTCTCGCCGCTCGTTCCGAAGGGATCGTTCGCGGGCGCGTTCGGCGTGCCGCAATTCATGCCGGGCAACGTGCGGAAATACGCGGTGGATTACGACGGCGACGGGCGTATCGATTTGTGGGCGAGCGGAGACGATGCAATCGGCAGCATCGCGAACTACCTGGCCGAGCACGGGTGGGTGCGCGGACAGCCGGTGTGGTCGAAGGCGATGATCGCGCCTTCGCAGCGCGACGCGGTGCTCGCGAAGCTCGATGGCGGCATTAGCGAGCGGAGGCCGCTCGCTGATTGGAACGACGACGGCGTGGCTGCCGAGCGCCTTCCCGATCCGATGTCGCCCGAGCCGGTGGGGCTCGTCGCGCTCGAGGAATTGCCGGACACGGATGCAGATGCGCAAAGCCTCTGGATCGCTTTTCCGAACTTCTACGTCATCATGCGATACAACAAGAGCCGGCTTTACGCCGCTGCCGTGACCTCGCTCGCGCAGGCCGTTCGCGCGGAACGCGACGGATGCGTCGCGCCGCCGGAACGAGGTAGCGTACCGACCACCGATTGCCGTTGACGCGCGTCGCCGGGCGCGGAAAACCGCGTCACTCGATCCGTTCGCCAAGCGCCGGTGTACGAACGTGCACGCGGAACCCCTGCGGTACGCACACCGCCGCCTGCCATCCCAGCGGAACTTTCAGCATGTGAATCCGCCAGCGGCTGCGTTGGACATCCGGTAGCGACGGCGCCACGACGCTCGCCGCATCGTCGCTCTCGAAAAGGATCGCGAAGCCGTCGAGTGGAAGCGCGAAGCCGCTGCCGTGCGCCTTCAGCACGGCCTCCTTCGCAACCCAGTGTCGAAAAAAGGCGCGCACGGGATCGGCCGCATCGGCAATGGCAGCGCGCTCGCCTTCGTCGAAGAAGCGCGCGGCGATGCCGGCGGCATCGATGTCGCCGCGTTCCCGTTCGAGGTCGACGCCCACCTCGACGTTCTCGGCAATCGCGATCAGCGCGGCATCGCCGGCGTGCGACAGATTGAAGCCGATTCGCGGCGCCGATCCGCTCGATACGAGCGCCGGTTTGCCATGCGGCGACTGGACGAATCGCAGCTCGCGCGGCGCGACCGCGCGATAGCGGGCGAGAACATGTCGCAAAATGCCGTGCGCGATGACGTGGCGGTCGCGATCGTGCCCGCGCACGAAGCGGGTGGCGCGCTGTCGCTCTTCGACCGAAAGCTCGTCGTGCCACGCCGCGATTTCGTCGGCGTCGGCGCGAAGCGCGCACCCCCAGACGTCGACGCGGCGATCGATCGCGCGTTCCGTATCGATCGGGTCGCGCGGCGAGATACGCGCGAACGCAAGCTCGTTCACGCTTTCGCGATGTTAGCCGCGAGCTCGCGCGGTGTCGGCCACCGAAACAACATCGCGGGCGCCAGGGCGATCGCGAAGCGCGCGTGCATGCGCGAAAGAAGCTGCGCGCCGCGGAGCGAATCGCCGCCGAGCGCGAAAAAGTTGTCGACCGCGCCGACGCGTTCCGCGCCGAGCAAGTCGCTCATCATCGCCGCGATCGCCGCCTCGACGTCGTTGGCCGGCGCAACGAACGGTGTCGCCAGTTCGGTCGCGAGCTCTGCCGCCATCCGCGTGCGCGCGACTTTTCCCGTCGGGCCTTTCGGCAACCCATCGACGACCACGATGCGGCTCGGAATCTTCGCGTTCGACAGCCGGCCGAACAATGAATGGCGCAACGCATCGGGGTCGAGCCACACGCCCGCCGCCGGCACGACCGCCGCTGCCACGTCCTCGCCGAGCGTCGGATGCGAAACGGCGAACGCGACGCATTCCACGACGCCATCCTGCTCGAGCAACGCATCCTCGACTTCGCGAGGTGAAATCTTTTCGCCGCCGCGGTTGATCAACTCCTTGATGCGGCCTGCGAGGTGCAATCGGCCGTCCTCGTCGAGCCATCCCTCGTCGCCGGTGCGTAACCACACGGCCGTGAACGCGTCCGCGTCCGACCGCGATCCACCATCGTACGCGGTGATCACCGTTTCGCCGCGGATGACGACCTCGCCTTGCGCGAGCCGCGGCAACACGTGGCCGGTTGCATCCATGATCGCGACGTTCGCACCGGTCGAAGCGCCGACCGAGTTGTCGCGACGGACGATCGGCGTGGGCGTCTGGCTGGTGATCTGATGCGTTGCTTCCGTCATGCCGTAGGCTTCGATGACCGGCGCGTCGAAAGCTCGCTCGAGGCGCGTGGCGATCGCTCGGGGAAGCGCGGCCGAGCAGGAGCGCACGAAGCGCAAGCGCGTACGCAATGGCGGACTTGCGCTGGCCTCGACCTCGGCCAGGATTGCCTGATGCATCGTCGGCACGCCCGTGTACCACGTCGGGTCGAACGCGTTCAGCCATTCGACGAAGCGCCCGCTGGCGAAACCGGGCGTGCAGACAACACTCGCGCCCGCATGCAGCGACGCGAGCAGCGCGGCGACGAAGCCATGCACGTGGAAGAGCGGCATGATGCCTAGGCAACGATCCGCGGGCGACAGGCGCAGCGTCGTCGCGATGTCGGCGGCCGACCGGCATAACTGCGCGTGAGTGAGCGCGACGCACTTCGCCGTGGACGTGGTTCCGGATGTGCGCAGCAGCAGGGCGATGTCGTCGCGTCCGGGCGGCGCGGGCGTCGCTTGCGGCGACCCCGTCGCGGCTGCGATCGGCACGCCGAGCACGCGGACTGCGCACGTGCGCGCGGCACTTCGCGCCTTCTCGCCTGCGGCATCGCCCGCGATCAGCGCATCGACGCGAAGCTGCGCGAAGGCGTCGCGACATTCACGCTCGGATTGCGAAGGATCGAGCGGCGCGCAGATGCCGTAAGTGGCGACGCCGAGCGTGACTTGCGCCATGTCGACGCCGTTCGGCATGACGATGGCGATGCGTGCGCGCGCGAGGCCCTGTGACGCGAGCCAGGCGCCGATGTCATGGATGCGCCGCGCGAGGTCGCCGTAACGAATCGGAGAAGCATCAGGCCCGAGCAGCGCCACCGATCGCGCGTCCACGTCGTCTCGATCGACGAGAAGCTCGTGGAGGGTATCGCGGCGCTTGGTCATCGGTTCACGGTTCGCAGGCGGCGTTCACGCGGCGTCTCCGCCCAGGCGTTCGCGCAGATACGCCGCGAGCTCGGCGAGCGTCGGCCGATCGAATATGGCCGACGATGGCACGTCGATCGCGAATCGCCGCTCGATTCGCGCAGCAATCTGGATGATGGTGATCGAGTTGGCGCCCAGATCGAACAAGTTGTCGTGCGCTTCGACGACGCGAAGACCCAGGACGCGCGTCAGGATGTCGGCGAGCGCTTCGTAAATCGATCCCGACGCCGGGCACGCCGGTAACGCCGCGCGTCTCATGGGTCCGACAAGGCGCGCGCTCGCAGCTCCTCGCGATCGATTTTGTTTATCGGCGTCGTCGGCATTGTATCGAGCATCGCGAACGCCGATGGCATCATCGCATCCGAGAGCTGCGTGCGAAGCGAACGCCGCAGCAGCCGAGCATCGAACGCGGGGCCGGAGCGGGAACGACGAACGCGACGAGGCCCGCATCGCCGTCTGTAGAACGCACGTCGACCACGACCGCCTGCTTCACCGAAGGCTGGCTACGCACGACATCCTCGACGTGCAGCATGTCATCGCGATGGCCGCGGATCTTCACCATGAAGTCCTGCCGGCCGAGATACAGCAGGCAGCCGTCTTCGCGCAGGATTCTTCAGGATCACCTGGCGCCGGCTCACGAACGCTGTGAAACGGTTGCAGCAGCGGATAGCGCTCCAGGGCGGCCAGCGAGCGCTCGGCCCAGTCCTCGCAGTCGAACACGATATCGCAGTCGAGCCCTCGCGCCGGCGCTGCAATCCGCCGGTAGCTCGCGCAGCGCGACATTCAGCAGCCGCTCCTTTTGCCACAGCGTATCGCCGCCGCGCAACCTGATCAGCACGTCGGCGGCGTCGTCGGGACGATCGAGCGCGTCGCGGTAGCCGAGCTCGGCCGCGACGAGCGGAACGCCAAGGCGACGCCGAAACGCGAGTAGTTCTCCAACCGACGCCGATAGCCGATCGGATTGAAGTAGCATGTGATCGCCAGACGCTCGACATCTTTTCAGCGCGCAATGATAGGGGCGATACAGCCGCGTGCCGAAATCGACCCGACAACCGGGCCCGCTGGCCTTGTGGATCGCGACGGATTTCGCCGGCGGATCTGGCGTGTCGCGGGTCTGTAGCCGACATGGCGTAACGCGGTCCCGGCTCGTCGTCCCAGGCTCGCATCGACACGCGTCTTGCGCGACAATCGCCGCGATGAAACGGGAATCGAGTCGCGAGCCCCACCCGTTGTCGGCATTCGCGCAGGCGCTGCGCGACGACGCGGGTGGCGACGTCTTTCCGGCGTCGTATGCGCAGCAGCGGTTATGGCTGCACGAGCAGTTGCTGCCGGTGCGCGGCGTGTACAACGTCATGCAGGTGCTGCGCCTCACGGGCGATCTCGACGTCGCGGCGCTGTCGCGAGCGCTTGGCGAGGTCGTCTCGCGTCACGAGTCATTGCGCACGCACTTCGTGCAGGAGGATGGAACGCCGATGCAGGTCGTGGCGCCGTCCTGCCCGGTCGAGCTCGAGGTGGAAGCAGTGGACGGAGCGACGCCCGGGGAGCGGTCGGCCACGGCCCTTGCGATGGCGCGCGCGGAAGCGAACGACGGATTCGATACCGCATGCGGGCCGCTGTGGCGGGCACGTCTTTACCGGCTCGACGCGCACGAGCACTGGTTGCAGTTGACTCTGCACCACATCGTCACCGACGGTTGGTCGATGGGCGTGCTGACGCGCGAGCTGTCGCAGTCGTACACGGCGCATCGCGCCGGAACGGCGTCGCCGCTTGCGCCGTTGCCGGTTCAGTATGCCGACTATGCGGTGTGGCAGCGACAGTGGCTTCAGGGCGAAGTGCTTGCGAGCCATCTCGCGTATTGGCGGGAGGCGTTATCGAATTTGCCGGTGCTCGAGCTGCCGACCGACCGACGGCGCCCGTCTGCGCCGAGCTATCGCGGCGGTCGCGTTCCATTCGCGTTGTCCGCCGATTTGACGCGCGCTCTCAAAGTGCTGTCGCGTCGCGAGGGCGCGACGCTCTTCATGACGCTGCTCGCGACGTTCCAGGTGCTGCTGTCTCGCCTGAGCGGCCAGGAGGACGTCGTCGTCGGTGCGCCCATCGCAGGTCGCAGCCGGCCGGAAGTGGAAGGGCTGATCGGATTCTTCGTGAACATGCTCGTGCTGCGCGGCGACCTGCGCGGCGCGCCGACATTCACCCGGTATCTCGCGCGCGTCCGTGAACGCGCGCTCGAGGCGTACGCGCACCAGGACGTGCCGTTCGAGAAGCTCGTCGAGGACCTCGCGCCCGAGCGCGACTCGTCGCGCCACCCGCTGTTTCAGGTGTCCATCGTGCTGCACAACACGCCGCAGTCCGAGTGGCGATTGCCGGGGCTGACGGTGTCGCGCGTGGAAGCCGTAATCCCGGCGCGCACGAAGTTCGATCTGACGGTTTCGCTCACAGAGCGCAACGGCGAGATCGCCGGTTACTTCGAGTACGCAACAGATCTGTTCGATGCCACGACGATCGCGCGCTTCGCGCGTCATTTCCGCGTGCTTCTGGAAGCAATCGTCGCGGCGCCGGAAGTGTCGATCGCGCGCTTGCCGCTGCTCGAGGCGGACGAGCGTGCGCAATTGCTCGCGCAGGGGCGCGGGCCCGAGGTCACGCTGCCGGCGTCATGCGTGCACGAAACGCTTGCGGCACAGGTCGCGCGGACGCCCGATGCCAAGGCGGTCGTGGAGGGATCGCAATCGCTTACGTACCGGGCGCTCGATTGGCGAGCGAATCAGCTCGCGCATCGGCTGCGCGCGCTTGACGTGACCGCTGAC
The DNA here is from genome assembly GCA_035308425.1 of Casimicrobiaceae bacterium. GTDB lineage: Bacteria > Pseudomonadota > Gammaproteobacteria > Burkholderiales > Casimicrobiaceae > VBCG01. The sequence goes on from DATGGP010000051.1 coordinate 77,655, forward strand.
GTGCCGGTCGCGCTGTGCCTCCCGCGCTCGCTCGACCTCGTCGTCGCGATGCTCGCGGTGTTGAAGGCAGGCGGGGCATACGTGCCGCTCGATCCGGACTATCCCGCCGAACGGATGACGCTGATGCTCGCCGACGCGAAGCCGCCGGTGCTCGTGACGCAGCAAGCGCGGCTCGCTGCGCTGCCGCCGTTCGGCGGCCACGTGCTTTGCATCGATCGCGATGCGGCGGAGCTCGCGACGCAGCCGACCGATGCACCGGCATGCGGTGTCGCACCCGCGCATCTCGCCTATGTCATCTACACGTCGGGCTCCACCGGGCGCCCGAAGGGCGTGATGGTGACGCACGACAGCGTCGTCGGACTCGCATGCAAGCAGAACTTCGTCGCGATATCGGCGGACGACACCATCGGCCATGTGTCGAACGTCGCGTTCGATGCAGCGACCTTCGAGGTATGGGGCGCGTTGCTCAACGGCGCATGCGTTGCGATCCTGGCGCGCGACGATGTGCTGTCGGCGGCGGCTTTCATGCGCTCGATCGAGCGCGAGCGAATTACATGCATATTCCTGACGACGTCGCTTTTCAACGCGATTGTCGCCGAGGATCCGCACGCTTTTCGCAGCCTGCGCTCCCTGTTGTTCGGTGGCGAAGCGCACGATCCTTCGCGCGTCGGTGAGGTGATGCGCGCGACGCCGCCGGGTCGTCTCGTCAACGCGTACGGCCCGACCGAGACGACCACGTTCGCAACGTTCCACGAAGTCCGGCCCGAAGAAGCCGGCTGCGAAATCCCGATCGGGCGGCCGCTGTGCGGCGCGGAGATCGTCATCGTCGATGCGCATGGCGCGCTCGTGCCACAGGGGGTCGTCGGCGAGATTTGCATCGGCGGTCGCGGTGTCGCACGCGGCTATCTCGGTCTTCCGAGCGAGACTGCCGAACGATTCGTTGCGCATCCGGCGGATCCGGACAGGCGCGTGTTCAAAACGGGTGACCTCGGACGCTGGAACGCCGCCGGTGCGGTCGAATACCTGGGCCGCAACGACGAGCAGGTGAAGATACGCGGGTTCCGAATCGAGCCGGCCGAAGTCGCAGCGGCGGTTCGCAGCCATCCGTCGATTCGCGCGTGCCACGTCATGGCGCGGCGGCAGGCGTCGGGCGACATGGGACTCACCGCTTATTTCGTTACTACGGGCGACGAACCTCGGTTGGGGGTGCGGGCGCTGCACGAGCACGTCGCGTCGCGCCTTCCGTCGTTCATGATGCCGGCAAGCTTCGTTGAAGTGGATGCGTTGCCGCTTACCGAGAACGGCAAGCTCGATCATCGTGCGCTGCCCGATCCGGTCACATCGGCGACAGCGCCGGTAACGGCATACGTCGCGCCGCGCGACGAAATCGAGCGAGCGCTTTGCGCGATCTGGGTGCAGGCGCTCGGCGTCGAGCAGGTCGGCATCGACGACGACTTCTTCGACCTCGGCGGGCACTCGCTGCTCGCCGCGCGCATCTTCTCGCGGATCGATGCCGATCTCGGCTGCTCGCTGCCGCTTGGCGTGCTGTTCGAGGCGTCCACGGTGCGCGAGCTCGCGCAGCGCATCCGCGACACGCAGGCGCCCGACTTCACGAGCCTTGTCGTCATGTCACGCGGCGGGTCGCTGCCGCCGCTTTACGTGGTGCCTGGCGTCCTGGGCAATCTCGTCGGCTTCGCGCCGCTCGTGCGCGTGCTTGACCCCGATCAGCCGGTATATGGATTGCAATCGATCGGCCTCGACGGCGTGCGTGAGCCGCTTGCGTCTATCAACGCGATCGCCGAGCACTGCCTGCGCGAGATCCGTGTCGTGCAGCCGCACGGTCCCTACGCATTCGCGGGCGCCTGCTTCGGCGCGACGGTCGCCTACGAGATCGCGCGGCAGGTCATGGCGCAGGGTGAAACGGTCGCCTACCTCGGCCTGCTCGATCCGACGAACCTCGAAGGCGAAGATACGACCGATTCGCGCGGTGTGCCGAATGCGATGCGACGTACGCTGGCCGTCGCGCGTCTCGCGGTCGATCGCGTCGCGTTATATGGCGCCGAGATGGAGACGCTGCGAGGCGCCGATCGTCTCCGTTACGTGGCACGCAAGCTTGGCGCGCTGCTGCGCCGTGTCGGCAGGCGCAGCGCGGGCGACCTGAGACGCGAGATCGGCGCGCGCGAGGTGTACCGCTGCAACGTCGCGGCACTCCGCTGTTATGAGCGCTTACCGCTGCGGGGCGATCTGCAGGTGATGTCGATCATCGAAACGGCGCGTGGGCGCAAGCTGCGCGATCTGAAGGAATGGTCGCGCTGGTGGTCCGGCGAGATTGTCCGCGATCTGGTTCCCGGAAAGGATTCCGGCGAGATGATCTCCCAGGCCAACGTCGAGCATGTGGCGCTGGCGATGACGGGGCGATTGCGCGAGGCGTTCGCCGTCGACGCGATCCGCATTGATGCAGAGCGCACGTGCGAGCCTTCGGTTGCCGCGTGAGGCCCGTGCCTAATTCGGCGACTCGATCCCTGCCTGTTCGATCAAGTTGCGGTACATCCCGACCTCGGCGCGAATGAGGTCGGCGAACTGAACAGGTGTCGATTCGATCGGTGCGATGCCGAGGCGATCGAGGCGGCCGCGCATCTCGGACGAGCGCACGATCCGTCGCAGCGCATCGCTCAACGTGGCAACGATCGATGGCGGCGTCGCCGACGGCACGACAATGCCATACCACGGCTCGATTGCGAGGTTCGGATATCCCTGCTCGCCGACTGTCGCCACATCGGGCGCGAGCGCGGATCGCGCCAAGCCGGCCATCGCGATCAGGCGCAGCGATCCGCGCTGCGCGAGCGGCAACAGGTGCGCGAGATCGGTCATCATCACGTCGACCCTGCCGCTCACGAGCTCGTTCACGGCCTTTGCCGAACCGTTGAACGGAATGTGGACGATGTCGATGCGCTCGACGCGTTTCAGCGTCTCGAACACGATGTTCGAAGTGCTCGCCACGCCTGTCGATGCGTAATTGAGCTCGCCCGGATGGGCGCGCGCGTAAGCGACCAGTTCGGCGATCGTGCGCGCCGGCACGCGCGGATGGACTGCCAATGCGTAGGAAATGCGTCCGATCATTCCCACCGGCGCGAAGTCTTCCACGCGGTACGGCACGTTCTTCATCAACAACGAAGCGAGCGGGAGGTTCGACGATGACGCAAGCAATAGCGTCAATCCGTCCGCGGGTGCGCGTGCAACGATCGCTGTGCCGATCGTTCCCGCGGCGCCGCCGCGGTTTTCGATGATGATCGGCTGCCTCAGAAGCGCCGACAGGCGCTCGCCGATGATGCGTCCGAGCGCGTCGGCGTGGCCGCCCGGCGGTTGGGGAACGATCAAATGCACCGGACGTTCCGGGTAAGTCTCGGCCTTTGCCAAGGCAGGCCATAGCATCGCGGCCCCGGCGACCAGCAACATCGTGACAACGCCGCAAACCGCCGTGCGAGACACGGTCGAATTCATTTGCGAACGCGCCGGCCGCGCGGCAGTGCGACGATCGATGGCGAAGCGTACGCATTCGCGTGGCCGCCCTCGATTTCGCTCGCGAATTCGCCAATCGTCGGTCGCCGAAAAAGACTCGCGACGCCAACGCTGCAACCGAACAGCCGATTGACGCGTGCAACGAGCTGCGCGCCGCGCAGCGAATCGCCGCCCAGCGTGAAAAAATTGTCGGCGCGACCGAGGCCTTCGGCGCCGAGCATCTCGCCGAAGAGCTTCGCAAGCGTTTCTTCGCGCCCGTCGCGGGGCGCTTCGTACGCAGGCCGGGCGCCCGTCGATAGCATTTGTGCGACCTCCCGGCGTCGCGCCTTGCCAAGCGGCGATCTCGGTATCGCGTCGACGGCGACGATGCGGGTCGGCACCTTGTAGGCGGCCAGCGACTCGAAGGCGAAATCGCGCAGTTGCAGAAGCGTCGTCGTCGTGCCGTCGCGCAGGACGACCGCGCTGACCACGTCTTCGCCGAGCGTCGGATGGGCAATGCCGACGGTCGCGGCCTCGGCGACGGCAGGATGGCGCGTCAGCACGGCATCCACCTCCGCGCTCGGCACCTTGAAGCCGCCGCGGTTGATGATCTCCTTCAATCGCCCGGTGAGGTACAGATAACCGTCGGGATCGAGATATCCGACGTCGCCGGTGCGAAACCAGTCGCCGAAGAACGCGTCGCGATTTGCCTGCGCATCGTCCTCGTATCCCGAAAACACATGAAAGCCGCGCACGACGATCTCGCCGGTGCCACCGAAAGGCAGGAATTCGCCTTGCTCGCCGAGGATCGCAATCTCGCCCTGCGTCGGCTTCCCCACCGATCCTTTTCGCCTGATGCCTGGCGGTAACGGATCCTGCGCGATCGTCCCGCACTCGGTCATTGCATAGGTCTGAATCACCGGCACGCCGAGCGTGGCTTCGAGTTGTTGCTGCAATTCGGCGGAAATTGCCATCGAGCTCGACACGACGAAACGCAGCACATGATCGGGTGCCCGTCCGCGGCGCGCGATCGCTTCGAGCACTGCTCGATGCGTCGCCGGACCGGCCGAATAGAACGTCGGCTCGAATTGCGCCAGCCAGTCCGGCATCAGATCGGCATCGAAACGCGCAACGCACACGGCACTCCCGCCGGCCGCCAGCGGCTGCAGCAGATTGCGGTTGATCGCCGCGGATGTGAACAGCGGCCGGATGCAAAGTGCGCGATCACGGGGTGTCATCGCGAAGACCTCGATCCGATGCACCATCGTCTCGTAGAGGCGACGTTGCGTCAGTGGCACCGCCTTCGGTTTGCCGGTGGTTCCCGACGTGTGCAGCACGAGCGCGATGTCGTCGGCGTCCGGACGAGCGATCGGCACTGGCAGACGCGTCGATTCGCAATGCAGCTCGAACGTTCCAGCCGGGCCATCCGGTGTTGCGACGAGCATGACGAGCGGCACGCCGAGCTCGTGAGCCGTGCTTCGAATGGCGGGCGATGTGTGCGCGTCGACAATCATCGCGTCGACGTGCAGGCGCTGGCACAGGAAGCGAAATGTCTCGGCATCGCATTGCGGATCGAGGGGTACGCACGTCGCGCAGCTCACGACGGCAAGCAACGCGGTCGCATATTCGGGGCCGCTCGGCAGCGCAATCGCGATCCGGCTGCCTCGCGCGAAGCCGGCGCGCGCAAGCGCGTGCGCGACGTCGTCGATGTGGCGGGCTAACGACCCGTACGTCAGCGATGCGCGATCCGGCGCGAGAATCGCGGTCGCCTTCGGCGTTGCGCGCGCGTGCTCCGCGATCAGCGAAGCCACCGTGCCGATCGAAGTTCGACCCGACGTCGCTTTACTCAGATCCGCTGCCGCAATGGTCGCCATTCGATAACCGTCGCCTCGGCAATTGGCTGCCGGCGAATGATAGCGGCCATCGTTCTCGCGCCAGGCGCGAGCCGACACCCGGCGGTCTGGCGAGTCAGGTGCGGTCGAACAGTTCGCGAGCGTGTACTACAAGCGCTCGCGTCGATGCGTCGGTGCCTTCGGGCAGCGGTGCATTGTCTTCGAGCGCGGCGGCAATCGGCTTCGCGAGCGTCTTTCCGAGCTCGACGCCCCATTGGTCGAACGAATTGATGCCGTAGAGCACGCCCTCGACGAACGTGCGGTGCTCGTAGAGCGCGAGCAATGCACCCAGATTCCGCGCATCGAGCGTCGGCATCAAAAGCGTCGTCGACGCGCGGTTGCCGGGGCATACACGCGCGGCGATCGCGGCAACGAGGTCGGTCCCCGACAGTGCTCGTTGCGACAACTCGCGTCGAAGCTCGTCCTCGCCGCGGCCGATCATCAGCGCCTGCGCTTGCGCGAGCGCGTTCGCGACGAGGAGCTTTTGCTGATTGCGAAGCGGATGGCGTGCGCGCACCGGCACAATGAATTCGACCGGAATCTCGTGTGTTCCCTGGTGCAGCCACTGGAAGAAGGCATGCTGGCTGTTCGTGCCGACGTCGCCCCACAATCCCGGCGCCGTTGGGCCGTCGACAGGCGTGCCGTCGCGGCGCACGCGCTTGCCGTTGCTTTCGAGCGATAGCTGTTGCAGGTACGCCGGAAGCCGGGCGAGCGCTTCGGCGTAGGGAATGACGACGCGCTGCCGATGGTCGAGGAAGCGCACGTTCCAGTACGTGAGAAGGCCGAGGATCACCGGAAGATTGCGCGCGAGCGGCGCCATCCGGAAATGCGTGTCCATCGCTTGCGCGCCGTCGAGCAGATCGGAATACGCGCGCCAACCCGCACGCACCGCGATGACGAGGCCGACCGCCGACCACAGCGAATAGCGGCCGCCGACGCCTTCGGACATCGGCAACACATCTTCGGCGCGCATGCCGAAGCGAACCGCGGCATCGACGTTCGAAGTGACGGCGAGAAAGTGCGGCGACAAATCTCGTTCTTCGCCAAGCGCGCGACGCAGCCATTCGCGCGCGCTTTGCGCATTCGTGAGCGTCTCCTGTGTGGTGAACGTCTTCGACGTGACGATGAAAAGCGTCGCGGCCGGATCGCGGTCGGAAAGCGCGCGCCACAAATGCTCCGGATCGACGTTGGAAACGAATGCGACGCCCGGCGCGCCGCCGCGCACGTCATCGCTTGCCTCGAGTGCTTCGCAGGCGAGCTTCGGACCGAGGTCCGAACCACCGATGCCGATGTTGACGACGAAGCGAATCGGTCGTCCGGTGGAGCCTTTGCGCCGACCTTCGCGGATCGCGGACGTGATCGTCGACATCCGTTCGCGCGTCGCGCGCATTGCCGCCGTGACGTCGACGCCGTCGACGATGACGCTCGTCGATGCAGGCGCACGAAGCGCCGTGTGGAGCACCGGGCGATGCTCGGAGACGTTGATCTTCTCGCCCGCGAAAAGCGCGGCGATCCAATGGGGCAGGTTCGCCGCTTCGGCGGTACGAAGCAGCGCGTCGAGCAGCGGCTCGTCGACGCGCTCCTTCGAGATGTCGAGGCGCCAGTCGTTCCAATCGAAGGTCAGCGCGCTCGCGCGGTCGGGACGGTGTGCGAAGAGCTCGGCGAGCGCCGTCGCGCGAAGGCGGCGCGCGAAGCTTTCGAGATTATCGGGTGCGGGAGCGGAATCGGCGACCATCGGCATCCGCGCCAAGCGCGTCGAGAAAGCGAAAGACGCGAAGCGCAGGTCTCAATGCTAACAGTCCCGCTCGGAACTCGCCATCGCCCCGCTACGTTCGTCGACGCAACGCGTCGCGTTCGGATCATCGGGAGTGGCGCGCGGTATAATCCGCGCCCACCGCGGCTCGCGCGCCATTCGATGCACTTCGCAACCGGGCACGCGCGAATCGCGCCGATGCGGATCCTTCTTTCGAACGACGACGGCTATTTCGCGCCGGGGCTCGAGCATCTCGCCGCGGCGCTCGCGCCGCACGCCGAGATCATCGTCGTAGCGCCCGAGCGCGATAGAAGCGGCGCGTCCAATTCGCTGACGCTCGATCGACCGCTGTCGGTGCGTCGTGCGCCGAACGGCTTCCTGTTCGTCAACGGCACGCCGACCGACTGCGTGCATCTCGCGGTGACCGGCCTGCTCGATACGTTGCCCGACATGGTCATGTCCGGGATCAACCTCGGCGCGAACATGGGCGACGACACGATTTATTCGGGCACCGTCGCCGCGGCGACGGAAGGCTTTCTGCTCGGCGTGCCGTCGGTCGCGCTGTCGCTCGCATCGAAGACGGCCGCCCATTTCGAGACCGCTGCCGCCGTGGCACTCGAATTGCTGCAACGTCAGCAGCGGCAGCCGACGGGACCCTGGCTTCTGAACGTCAACGTGCCCGACGTCGCGCGCGAGGACGTTCGCGGCTACCAAATCACGCGCCTCGGACGCAGGCACAAGGCCGAAGACGTCGTCAAGATGCAAAGCCCGCGCGGTGAAACCATGTACTGGGTCGGCGCTGCGGGTGCGGCTGCCGACGCCGGCGAGGGGACCGATTTTCATGCAGTCGACAATCGCTACATCTCCGTGACGCCGTTGCAGATCGATCTCACCAATCGCGAGCAAATGGCGGGCGTCGACGCATGGCTTTGCCACTGACGAGCGCCGGGAACCGGTGATGGCGACGGCGGGCGCAGGCGGGCGCGGCACGAGCGGCATCGGCATGACGTCCGATCGCACGCGCGCGCGAATGATCGAGCGCCTGCGAAGCGAAGGCATTCGCGACGAGGTCGTGCTCGCGGCGATGAATGCCATTCCGCGGCACATCTTCGTCGACGAGGCGCTCGCGATTCGCGCGTACGATGATTCGCCGCTGCCGATCGGCAGCGGCCAGACGATCTCGCAACCGTGGGTCGTCGCGCGGATGACCGAGCTCGCGCGAAACAATCGCGATCTCGGCGGCGTACTGGAGATCGGGACCGGTTGCGGCTATCAGACCGCGGTGCTATCGAGGCTCGCGAAGACCGTCTACACGGTCGAGCGCATCGTGGCGCTGGTGAACAAGGCGAGGCGCAACCTCCAGGCGCTCAAGATCCGCAACGTTCGCCTCGCTCATGGCGACGGCAGCGCGGATCTCGGGGAGGACCTTCAGGTCGACGCGATCATCGTCGCTGCCGGCGCGACGCACGTGCCAACGCCGCTCCTTCGATATCTGGAGCCGGGAGGACGCCTGGTGTTGCCGCTTGCGAGAAACGACGACGCGGAACGTGGCGCGCAACGACTCACGGTGATCGAAACGACGCCCGTCGGCTTCCGCGAGCAGGTCTTCGATGCGGTAAGATTCGTACCGCTTTTGCCGGGACTCGCATGAGCCCGACGGGCCGCCCCGAGGGCGAATTCGCCCCGAAGCGCGAAGGGTGGTCCATTGAGGGCGACGCCCGCGGCTTCCTCGATGCCTTCGTTTTCGTCGTTGTCGCTCAACCATTCGCTTCGTAATTCCGTCGTGCTCCTGGCGGTGGCGCTCGTCGCTGCAGGCTGCGCGACGCATCGTCCCGCGCCGGTCGAGGATCGCACACTGGGACGTACCGAGGTTCCACGTGGAGGCGCTGCGTCGAGCACACCATCGGGCGTTGCGACTGAAGGCGGAGCTGCGCAGACGTATACGGTGAAGCGCGGCGACACGCTGCATCAGATCGCTCTCGATACCGGTCTCGACTACCGCGATCTCGCCGCGTGGAACAACGTCGAGAACGTCAACCGCATCTATCCGGGACAGGTGTTGCGGCTGACGGCGCCCGGGACAGCGCCCAATGTCGCCACTGCGCCGAATCAGGGGCAGGAAACGACTACACCGGGTGTGACGACGGCGCCGCTTCGCTCGCCGCCGCCGCCAATTGCCGAGAGCAGGCCCAAGCCAGGCACGTCGCCGCAAAGCCAGCCGCCGGTTGTCGCAGCAGCCGAGCCCGCCACGCCGACACCTGCGCCGTTGCCGCCAGGCGCTATCTCGACGCTGAAGACTTCGCCGAAGGCGATCAAGGAACCGTATTCGGACCAGGCAGTGCGCGAGCTCGATCTTGCTGCAAGCGCTGCGCCCGCGCCGCCTGAAGCGGTTGCGCCACCGCCGCCTTCGAGTGCGCCGCCGAAAGATTCACCAACGACGGCGCAGCCGCGCACGCCGTCGAGTGCACCATCGACGGCGTCCGGTTCGCCTTCCGCGTCGTCAAATCCATCACTGAATGGATCGCAGTCGCCAGGCGATGCCGATGCGCTCGACTGGTCGTGGCCCGCCAAGGGCAAGATCATTTCGGGATTTTCGGAGACGGCTAACCTGAAAGGCATCGACATCGCGGGCACTGCGGGCGAGCCCGTGCGCGCGAGCGCCGCGGGACGCGTCGTGTACGCGGGCAGCGGCCTGCGCGGTTACGGCAAGCTCATCATAATCAAGCACAACGCAACGTATCTGTCGGCGTACGCACACAACCGCGACATCCTGGTGAAGGAGGGACAGCAGGTGACGCGCGGCCAGAAGATCGCCGAGATGGGCAGCACCGATGCCGATCGCGTGATGCTGCATTTCGAGATCCGCCGGCACGGCAAGCCGATGGACCCGACCAAGTTTTTGCCGCCGGCGTCGTAGGCCTCCTTCGGCACTCGGCAAACTGCGCTGAATCGCGCAGACTAACGTCGCACTCGTCGAATCAGCATTACACACGCGTCTCGCTGCCACGCCTCGTGAGCCAGTTCTACGAGCGAGGCCAAAACCTTGCGGGCGAAACGCAGCGCTTCGAGATCGCTCGATACCGCTGCGCGACGACATCCAAAGCTCGCCGAGCGATTCGATGTGCTCGGGTGTCAAGTTCCGCAGCAGCTCGCAAAGTCGCGAGGGAAACTCGAACGCGAATACATTCGAGGGCCGATCCTGCGCGCAAAATCGGAAAGTCCGGGACGAGCCGCAACGCGCAGCATCCGATCACGCTTGCGCGCCCATCGCGCGCAACTTCGATGGTCTCGGCAGCGCCTCGATCGCGCGCTCGAGCGTTGCGAGAAGCGCGAGCCGCTCGCTTTCGCGATTGGCAAGGTTCCCGTAGCGCAGCGTCGCGAACGATTCGCCGATCGCGCGAAACGCGATCTCGAATTGCGGCCAACGCCGCGATGCGCGCTCCGCGAATGCGAGCGGACCTTCGTGATCGAGCCTGGGCAAGCCGCTTCGCGCAAGGCGCCGGCATGCATCTTCCCAAAGCGTCAACGCGCGCTCACGGCGCTTTCGCCGTACGGCGAACCACGCGAGCACGCCGAAACCCCATGCGATCACGCCGGCCGCGACGGTCGTCACCGTTTGCCACGGCGCGAAGCGGTCGAGCTTCCAGTCGCGCCATAGCGCCTGCTGGCGGTCGCGATTGAACTGGATTACGTTCCGCTGCCATCGATGGTTGATCGCATCGAGCGTGAGCAGAATGCTCTTGAGGAAGGCTCCATCCTCGCGCGCGAACAGCGGCACCGGATCGCTCGCCGGAACCGATCCGTAGAGGCCACGCTCGATGCGCGACGGCGCCACGGCCGCCGTTGGATCGAACCGCATCCATTGGCCGTCGACGACGGCCTCCGCCCACGCATGCGCATCCGACTGGCGCACGATCATGTAGCCGCCGCGCGGGTTGATCTCGCCGCCCTGATACCCGGTGACGACGCGCGCCGGTATTCCGGCCGCGCGCAGCAGCACGACGAATGCACTCGCATAGTGCTCGCAGAAACCGCGCCGCGTATCGAAGAGAAACTCGTCGACGGGTTCGCCTTCCTGCAGAAGCGGTGGCGACAGGGTGTAGAAGAACGGCTCGTTGTGGAACCACTGGAGCACCGCGCTGATGTAGCGGCGCTCGTCGGGATATTGTTCGCGCAGCGATTTCGCGAACGCGATCGTGCGCGGATTGCCCGGCGGCATGCGCGCGTTCTGCTGTACCTCGAAGGGCGACGCAATCGGGTAGCTGTCGACGAGACGCGATTCGAGCGTATAGCGAAGCGTCTGCGTGACCGGCGCGCGCGTGATGAGCTGCTGCTCGCGCGAATAGCCGGCGAGTCCGCCCGCGCTGCCGCGCGCGATGCCTTCGCCCTCGAGTACCGGGAGCGTCGATGGAAAGTCGAGCGCGAAGAGCCACGGATGATCGTCCGGCTCGAGCGTGACCGCATAGCGTGCAATGGGTCCTTCGCCCTGCACGAGGCGCCCGCCCGAGCGCGGCGATAACGCGCGCCAATCGCGTCCGTTGAAGAGCGTCAGCACCGGGCCGCGCCAGTAGCGAAGGCGTGATGGCGGAGGCGGGCCATCGAAGTCGACGCGAAACGCGATTGCGTCCGAGAGCGAGAGCTCGCTGATCGATCCTGGCGACATCGTGTCGGAAAGTCCCGTCGCCGCGGCATGGTCGGCCGGCAATCCCCACAGCGGGCTCGCAAGCCGTGGAAACAGCAGGAAGAGCGCGGCGGCAATGGGCAGGCCTTGCGCGATCATCGTTCCGGTGCGTTTCCACGCTGCGCGAATGCCGCTTGCGCTGATCGGCGTCGCGTTCGCGCCGGCGAGCGATTCGAGGGCCGCGCCCGACGCGAGCACGGCGGGCAGCGCGACGATGCCCGCGACGATCGATTGGCTGTAGAAGAACGGCGTGATGAGAAGGAAGAAGGCGAGGCAGACGAGCAGCGTGCCGTCGCGCAGCGTGCGCACTTCGAGGAACTTGATGCCGATCAGCACGAAGAGGAACGCGACGCACGGATCGCGGCCGACGAAATAACCATACGACTTGCGGATTGCGAACGCGATGCCGACCGCAACCAGCGCAAGCGCCCAGGAAGGAATGCGGCTTGTCGTGCGCGCTCCTCCACGTTCGACGCGCAACAGTGCGAAACGCAACGCAACGAGCACAACGCCGAGCAGCGATACCCACAGCGGGAGGTAAATGGCCTGCGGCAGTTGCGCGGCGACGAGCAGGATGCCGAGGCTCGCGACCTGTGCGGGAACGAGCAGTGTCGCGGGAACCGCGGTGCGGGAACGCATCGTGAACGCATTCGTCCATGACGGCTTTGTGCGCACGAGTTCGCCGAGCGCGCGATTCATTGCGGCGTTTCCGGATAGAGCGCGAGCGCGCTCAGCGCGCGTCTGCGGTGCTCGGCGCCCGACGAAACGGGCAATAATGCTCCGGGAAGCGACAACGCGAACGGACGCGTCGTACGCTCGGCCGCGAGCACCCACGCGGACAGGCGCGACAGGCGCGCCTCGACGTCGAGATCGCGCGGCAATCGCGACCATTCGAGCGCGACCGGTCCGCCGGCCGTCGCGCCCTCGAATGCTTTCGAGAACCAGCCGGCGCCGCGCGCGACCGCCTTCCATGCGACGCGCTGCAGCGGATCGCCGCGCTGATAATCGCGAAGGCCCGCGAGATCGCTTTCGTCGCCGCGTCCGCGCGCGCGTGCGTCGAAGCCCATCTCACCGTGCGGCAGCGGCGGTGGCGAAGCCTCGGGCGCCGGATACGCGATACCCTGAAGCGGAAAGTGCACGTACGCGAAGCCCCGCCATAGCGCCAGCGGGTACATGGACGACAACGTCACTCGCCCGAGTGCTATCCGTCCACGTGACGCCACGGGCACGGCGAGCGCGACTGTCGACAGCTCTCCCGCGGCGAGCGAGCTTGTGACGCTCACGCCGTTCGCAGCGATCGAGATCAATCGTCGATCGATCGCGCCTGCCGCGAGCGACAGCGAAAAGACGATGTGCGAGCCGGCAAAGCCGTCGCTCGCCGCGACCGGCTTGATCTCGATGCCCGCGAGATTGCGAAACGTGTGCAGCAGCGCCGCCGCGACCAATCCGCCGAGCAGGAACGTGACGCCGAGCCCGAGCGACAGCGCGTAGTTGAGCGATGTCAGGAGCATCAGCATCAGCGTCGCGATGACGGCGAGCCCGCGGCGCGTCGGCAGGATGTAAATCCGCGAATGACGCAGGACGACCGGCGCGCGATCGGCGGGCGCGAAGCGGAACGCGCGCTGGCGAAGACGGGAAAGCGCGTGGGCGATCGCGCCTTGCGACGCCGCCTGCGAGGCGATCACGACTTCAGGGTAGCGCGACGGTACGCAGCAGCGTTTGCGCCTGAAGCGCGCCAGCGCGCGCGCCGCCGGCAAGCCGATGACCCGCGACAGCCGGGAACACCGCCTGCACGTCTTCGGGAACGACCATCGCGCGGCCTTCGATCAGCGCCCACGCGCGCGAGGCGGCGAGCAGCATCAGTCCCGCTCGCGGGCTCAATCCGCGGCGATTCGCCGCTTCCCCGCTCGCGCCGGCGCTTTGCCCGGGCAAATGACCTCGCGACGCGGCAAGGAGCGCCTGCACGTAATCGAGCAGCGCGGGAGCGACATGGATCGCCATCGTTTCGCGCTGCCATGCGCCGAGCGTCGCCGCATCGGCTTGCGGAACGACATCGGCAAGCTTGCCGCGACGATCGCCGCCCGCGAGCAACTCGCGTTCGGATTGCGCGTCGGGATAACCGAGCTCGATCGCGATGAGGAACCGGTCGAGCTGCGATTCGGGCAGCGGATAAGCGCCGATCTGCTCGACCGGGTTTTGCGTCGCGATGACGAAGAATGGTTCCGGCAGCACCCGCGTCTCGCCATCGATCGACACCTGCCGCTCCTCCATCGCCTCGAGCAGCGCGCTCTGCGTTTTGGGCGGTGCGCGGTTGATCTCGTCGGCGAGCACGACCGAATGGAAGATCGGGCCGGCATGGAAGCGAAACGCCTGCGTGCGCTCGTCGAAGATCGACACGCCGAGCACGTCGGCCGGGAGAAGGTCGCTCGTGAACTGAATGCGCGCGTACTTGAGCCCGAGCGTCGTCGCGAGCGCCTGCGCGAGGGTCGACTTGCCGACGCCGGGAATGTCCTCGATCAGAAGGTGCCCGCGTGCGAGCAGGCAGGCGAGCGCCAGCTTGAGCGGCGCTTCCTTGCCGACGACGATCTGCGAAAGCTGCGAGAGGACGACGGCAAGCCGGTGGGCGATCGGCGTGGTGTCGGTGGCGGCGCGAACGGTCATTGTCGGGGATCGGGATCAGGGGGTCGGGGGAGGTCGGCAATGGGCATTAACAGGCAACGGGCGGTAAAAGACGGCAAAGGCCAGCCAGCAACGGACCGAAGGGTCTCGGCAACGGACGACCGGCACCCGACCGGCGATGGTTGCTGTCAGCCGGTGCCGAATCCGCGGCAGGGTCGCCACGCACGCTCCGCGGGGGTAGACTCCAAGAGGCAAGCCCGCGTTTCGTGGTTCCCCGCCTCACCCAAGCCGCCGTCGATCCGACGTTTCTCAAGCGATGCCTTTGTGACCACCACCGCTTTTATCACGCACCCATCGTGCCTGCAGCACGAAATGGGCCCGGACCACCCCGAGTGCCCGGAACGACTCACCTCGATCGAGGATCACGTCAGAGCGTCCGACCTCGAAGGGCGCCTGACGCGCTACGAGGCGCCGGCCGCGACCGTCGAGCAGCTCTCACGCGTCCACGATCGCCGCTACGTGGAGGCGATCCAGGCGGCGTCGCCTTCGAGCGGCCTGCGCTATCTCGATCCGGATACGGCGCTGAACCCCTATTCCGTGTCGGCCGCGATGCATGCCGCCGGAGCGATGGTCCAGGCGGTCGACCTGGTGTGCGCCGGGAAGCACGACCGCGCGTTTTGTGCGGTCCGGCCGCCCGGCCATCACGCCGAGAGCCGTCGCGCGATGGGCTTTTGCGTCTTCAACAGCGTGGCGGTCGGCGCCGCTCACGCGCTCGCGGCGCATGGCCTATCGAGGGTCGCGATCGTCGACTTCGACGTGCATCACGGCAACGGGACCGAGGAGATGTTCAGCGACGAGCCGCGCGTGCTGATGGTCTCGACATTCCAGTATCCGCTCTATCCGTATTCGGGAATCGACAATCCGGCGCCGAACATGGTCAACATTCCGCTGTCGCCGGGCGCCGGCAGCGCGAAATTCCGCGAGGCGGTCAACGAGCATTGGCTACCGGCTTTGGACAAGCACTCGCCTGAGCTGATCCTCGTGTCGGCGGGATTCGATGCGCATCGCGACGACCCGCTCGCCGGTCTCGAATTCACCGAGGACGATTACGCGTGGGTGACGCACGAGCTGGTCGACGCCGCCGCGCGTTACGCGAAGGGACGCGTCGTGTCGTCGCTCGAGGGTGGGTACGCGCTCCAGGCGCTCGGCCGCAGCGTGGTCGCGCACGTGCGGGAGCTTGCCTCGGTTTGAGGTCTGTTCGGTGAAGCGCCGGCAGTTTCTCGGCTCGTGCTCGCTGCTCCCGGGCATCGCGACGGTCCGGGCAGCGAATGCCGCGGACGAAGCCCCCGTCGTGCATCGCTATGCGCGAACGCATTTGATCGACATTCACGGCGCGCCGATTCGACATGCGTCGATCACCGCCGAGACGAACTACGTGTTCCAGTATCCGTTCGCCGCGACGCCGTGCTTTCTCTTGCGTCTCGCGCGTCCGGTCGCGCCTTCGCCTTCGATGCGGCGCGAGCACGGCGACCCGTACGTCGCGCCCGGAGGCGTCGGGCCGGCGCACGATATCGTCGCGTTCTCCGCGATCTGCGCGCACAAGCTCGCCTATCCGACGCGGGACGTCTCGTTCATCCGCTACCAGCGACGACGCTCGGCAACCTCATCGGGGAACGTCATCCACTGCTGCGCCGACCACAGCGTCTACGATCCCTCGGCCGGCGCGCGGGTGGTCGCGGGTCCCGCGCCGCAGCCACTCGCGTGCATCGCGCTCGAGCACGATGCGGCGAAAGACGAGCTTTACGCGCTCGGTGCAATCGGCGCCGAGCAGTTCGGCCCGTTCTTCGAGAAGTACGCGATGAAACTCACGCTCGAATACGGCAACCTCGAGCGCGCCCGCGCGCCGGTAGGTGACTCGACGGTGCTGCGCGAGCTTACGAGCTACTGCCGCAATACGATCGAGTGCTGAAGGCGAAAATCGGTGCCGCGGAAATCGGTGCCAGAGATGTATTTCCCGAACGACTGTCGTCATTCCGCGTCGATAGCACCGGGAAATACATCTCTGGCACCGATTTCGACAGCACCGGTAATACGTCTCTGGCACCGATTTCACTCGACGATCAGCGCCGCGGTGACGGGGCGACCTTCGGCAACCAGAATGTTGTAGGTGCGGCACGCCGCGCGCGTGTCCATCACTTCGAGTCCTACGTTGGCGTTGTGCAGCGGCGCCGTGATTGCCGGACGCACGAAGCGCTGTGTCGAGCCGGTGCCGAGCAGGACGATCTCCGGCGATGACTCGAGCAGGCCCGAGAAATCCTCCGCCGACAGACTCTCGAAGCCATGTCGCGCGAATCCCGGCTTGACGCCATCGGCGGTGATGACGACGTTCTCGCGGTATTCGTCGCCTCCAACGCGCACCCAGCCGGGTCCGCAGCCGGTCACGATGTTCGCGGTGGGCGCTTGCAGGTGGAATTTCACGATTCGAGCGGCCGATTCGCGGCCGTGTTGTGCGAAACGCAGCGCATGATCCGCGCCGCATGACGCGCGTATAGCTGATGCATTGCGGCCATCACGCGTATTCGCTTACGATTGTAATCTTCCCCGATCTCTCGTCGCTCGGACGGCTCCGGGCGCTTACGAAAGACCTCCATGGCTGCCAATCCCAGGCCTCACTTCGCGCGCATCGAGCGCCTGCCGCCGTACGTTTTCAACATCACGACCGAGCTCAAGATGGAAGCTCGCCGGCGCGGCGAGGACATCATCGACTTCGGCATGGGCAACCCCGACGGCGCAACGCCTGCGCACATCGTGAACAAGCTCGTCGAGACCGTGCAACGCGGCGACACGCACGGTTATTCGGTCTCGAAGGGCATCCCCAGGCTTCGTCGCGCGATTTGTCATTGGTACGACCGGCGCTACGGCGTCTCGTTCGATCCGGAAACCGAGGCGATCGTCACCATCGGCTCGAAGGAGGGGATCGCGCATCTCGCGCTCGCGACCCTCGGGCGCGGCGACACCGTGCTCGTGCCGAATCCGAGCTACCCGATCCACATCTACGGCCCCGTCATCGCGGGCGCGGACATTCGGCAGGTGCGGCTCACGCCCGATGTCGATTTCTTCGCCGAGCTCGAGCAGACGATCAAACTCTCGGTACCGAAGCCGAAGATGCTGATCATCAACTTCCCCGCGAACCCGACGGCGCAATGCGTCGAGCTGCCGTTCTTCGAGAAGATAGTCGCGCTCGCAAAGGAGCATGGCATCTTCGTCGTGCACGACCTCGCGTATGCCGACATCTGCTTTGGCGGCTGGCGTGCGCCGTCGATCATGCAGGTGGAGGACGCGCGCGACGTCGCCGTAGAGTTCTTCACGATGTCGAAGAGCTACAACATGGCCGGCTGGCGGATCGGGTTCATGGTCGGCAACCGCGACCTCGTCTACGCGCTGTCGCGGATCAAGGGCTATCACGATTACGGCACGTTCACGCCGCTCCAGGTGGCGGCCATCGCTGCGCTCGAAGGGCCGCAGGATTGCGTGACCGAGATCGTCGAGCGTTACCAGCGCCGGCGCGACGTACTCGTCAAGGGATTGCACGAGGCGGGCTGGAAGGTCGACGTGCCGAAGGCGTCGATGTACGTGTGGGCGAGGATTCCTGAGGCGTACGCATCCCTTGGCTCGCTCGAGTTCGCCAAGCGGCTGCTGGCCAAGGCAAAGGTGTCGGTCTCTCCGGGCATCGGGTTCGGCGAATATGGCGACACGCATGTGCGCTTCGCGATGATCGAGAACGAGGCGCGCACGCGGCAGGCGATCAGAGGGATCAAGCAGATGTTCAAGAGCGACGGACCACATTGAAACCCCTCCACGTCGGCCTCGTCGGCTTCGGCACCGTCGGCCGCGGCACCTGGGACGTCCTTCGCCGTAACGATGAAGAGATCGTCCGGCGCGCGGGCCGCCCGATCCGGATCACCTGGATCGGCACGCGCACGCTGGAGCGGGCGCGCCAAGGTACGCGCGGCATCACCGGCGTGCAATTCACCGACGATCCGGGCATCGTCGTTCGCCGGCCCGACGTCGACATCGTCTGCGAGCTGATCGGCGGCATCGAGCCCGCGCGCTCGCTGATCCTCGACGCGATCGCGCACGGCAAGCACGTCGTCACCGCGAACAAGGCGCTGCTGGCGCAATACGGCAACGAGATCTTCGCGGCCGCGTATGCGAAGGGCGTGATGGTCGCGTTCGAAGGCGCCGTCGCCGGCGGCGTGCCGATCATCAAGGCGCTTCGCGAGGGTCTTTCGGCGAACCGCATCGAATGGATCGCCGGCATCATCAACGGCACGTCGAATTTCATCCTGTCGACGATGCGCGACGGCAGTGCGTCGTTCGCGACGGCGCTCGCCGAAGCGCAGGCGCGCGGCTATGCCGAGACCGACCCGACGTTCGACGTCGAAGGCATCGACTCCGCGCACAAGCTCACGATCATGTCGGCGATCGCATTCGGCGTGCCGATGCAATTCGACAAGGCATACGCCGAAGGCATCACGAAGCTCACGCGCGAGGACCTTCGCTATGCGGAGGAACTGGGCTATCGGATCAAGCTCCTCGGCATCACGCGTCGCGCACGAAACGGCATCGAGCTTCGCGTGCATCCGACGCTGATCCCCGCGAAGCGGCTGATCGCGAACGTCGAGGGTGCGATGAATGCCGTGCTCGTCAAGGGCGACGCGGTCGGCGCGACGATGTACTACGGCGCGGGCGCCGGCGCGGAGCCGACGGCGAGCGCGGTGATCGCCGATCTCGTCGACGTGACGCGAATGCATACCGCCGATCCCGAACATCGCGTGCCGCATCTCGCGTTCCAGCCCGATCAGCTCACCGATCTGCCGTTCCTAGCGATCGGCGACGTCGAGACGAGCTATTACCTTCGGATGCGCGTGCTCGACCGGCCCGGCGTGCTCGCCGACATCACGCGCATCCTCGCCGACCGCGAGATTTCGATCGACGCGATGATCCAGAAGGAGCCGACCGAAGGCGAGGACCAGACAGACATCATCCTGCTCACCCACAAGTCGATCGAGCACCGCGTCGTCGATGCTATTGCGAAGATCGAGTCGCTTCCGACGGTGCGCGGCAGCGTCGTGCGCATTCGCCTCGAGGATCTCGGCTGAACATTACATTCCGCAAGCGGTGCGTTTGCGCGGGTAAGCCGGTAACGATCAATGAACTACATCAGCACGCGCGGCGCGTGGCGCGAGTCGCCGCAAGCGTTTCGATCGATTCTGCTCGAAGGACTAGCGCCCGACGGCGGCCTCGCCGTGCCGGAGTCGTATCCGCGATTCAGCGAAGAGGAGCTGCGCGCGCTTCGCGGCAAGTCGTATCGGGATTTGGCGTTCTCGATCCTGCGCCGGTTCATCGGCGACATTCCCGAGCCCGATCTGCGCGACATCGTCGAGCGCACGTATACAGCGCAACTTTTCGGCAACGACGAGATCACGCCGCTTCTTGCGCTCGAGCCGAGCCTTCATCTGCTGCGGCTATCGAATGGCCCGACGCTTGCGTTCAAGGACATTGCGCTGCAGCTTCTCGGCAACCTGTTCGAGTACGCGCTGCGCGACGGCGGCTGGCTCAACATCCTCGGCGCGACGTCAGGCGACACCGGAAGCTCGGCCGAATACGCAATGCTCGGCAAGCGACACATCGCGGTGTTCATGCTCTCGCCGAAAGGGAGAATGAGCGCATTCCAGCAGGCGCAGATGTACGCGCTCGACGATCCGCACATCCACAACCTGGCGATCGAGGGCACGTTCGACGCCTGTCAGGACATCGTGAAGGCGCTGTCCGGCGATCGTGCATTCAAGACTCGACATGCGCTCGGTGTGGTGAATTCGATCAACTGGGCACGAATCGCCGCGCAGGTCGTCTATTACTTCAAGGGTTATTTCGCGGCGACTTCACGCGACGATGAAAAGGCCAGCTTCGCCGTCCCGTCCGGCAACTTCGGTAACGTGCTTGCAGGCCATGTCGCCCGACGGATGGGACTTCCGATCGCACGACTCATCGTGGCGACCAACGAAAACGACGTGCTGAACGAATTTTTTTCGACGGGCACCTACCGGCCGCGCGGTGCTTCCGAGACGCGCGCGACGTCGTCGCCGTCGATGGACATTTCGAAGGCCTCGAATTTCGAGCGCTACGTCTTCGACATCGTCGGACGCGATCCGGGACGACTTGGGGGGCTCTGGAAGCGCCTCGAGCATGACGGGCGCTTCGACCTCGCCGCCACGCCCGTGTGGTCGAACGTCGCTTCGTCGGGATTCGTTGCCGGGAAGAGCACGCACGCCGATCGGATCGCGACGATCCGCGACGTGCATCGCCGCTACGGCATCATGATCGATCCGCATACCGCCGACGGTGTCAAGGTCGGGCGCGAGCTTCGCGAAAAGGGCGAGACGCTGATCTGTCTCGAGACGGCGCTGCCAGCGAAGTTTGCGACAACGATACGCGAAGCGCTCGGTGTCGAGCCGCCGCGTCCTGCGGCGTATGCGGACCTCGAAGCACGGCCGCAGCACTGCACAGTGCTCCCCGCCGACGGGTCGCGCGTCGCCGACTTCATCGCTGCGCATTCGGATCGCCAATGATCGACGCGCTCCGAAACGCGCTCGGCAATCTCGGGCGCAATCTGCTCTCCGGGCTTCGCCTCGCGCTTTTCCTGCGCGTCGACCGCAGCGCGTTCCGGATATCGGCCGCGCAGCTCGTGCTGATCGTGCTCGTTTCGGCAGCGATCGACATCGACACCGACTGGGGTCGTGCCGCGCCGGATTCGCGCTTCTCGTTCGTCGGTCTTCATGGTGAGCTTTTCGCGCTGGGCTTGCTCGCGTTGTCGAGCGCGGTGATCGCGACGCTTCGCCGTGAGCGCGATATCTATCTCGCGCTGCCTGTCGTGCTCCTGGCCTCGTTTCCCGCGATCCAGGTCGTCCATGCATTGCCCGATATTCCGCAACTGGGTGTGGCGATGTCCGACGTCGCGCGGCACGTGTTCGACGATGCGATCTTCGCGTGGATGCTGGTTGTCGCGATACGGGCCGTGTACGTGTGCACGCAATCGCAAGGCGCGCGTCGGCGCATCTTCGCGGTGGGCGGCGGCGTGCTCGTGGTCGCGCCGCTCTGGTTCGCGCCACTGATCGGGCCGCTCGATCCGTGGTGGGTGGAATACAACTCGGTGACGGCCGAGCGCGACGCGATGAGTCCCGCCTCCGAGCCCGTGCTTGCCGCGCAGGATTTCATCATGGACCGCGCGCTCGACGAGCTCGAAGACGAGCGGCCGGCGGTCACCGATCTCTATTTCGTCGGCTTCGCGCCCGATGCGCGGCGGCCCGGATTCGTCGCCGACGTCGACGCCGCGCAGCGCGTGATGGACGAACGCTGGCACACGAAGGGACGGTCGATCGTGCTCGTGAACAGTCCGTTGACCGTTGCCGAGCGACCGTTCGCGACGATCACGCACCTGCGCCAGGTGCTGCTCGAAATCGGCGACCTGATCGATACCGACGACGATATCGTGATGGTGTACCTCGTCGGCAGCTCCGGGCACGACCATACGCTTGCCGCCGTCAATCCGCCGCTCGAGCTCGTCGGTCTCTCGCCGCAGGGCCTCAAGGAACTACTCGACGCCGCCGGCATTCGCTGGCGGATCATCGTCGTGTCGACGTGCTACGCGGGCGCGTGGGTCGACGCGCTGCAGGACGACGAGACGGCCGTGATCGCGTCATCGTCGGCGAATGCGCGCGCGAGCGACTGCACCGGCGGCATCGGCACGTCGTCGTTCGGTGAGTCATTCTTCAACGACGGCATGCGCCGCGGCGATGATCTCGCGCTCGCCTTCGATGCAGCGCGCAAGCGCCTCGCGCACATGCATGCGCCCGAGCCCGTGATGTCGATCGGCCCCGCGATCGCCGATCACCTGAAGCGCCTGCGCGACAACGGCCGAGCGCGAATCGTCGCGCAGGCGCGGGTTGCGCGGGGACGATAGGAAACCGCACCGCTGCACCGCGCACGCCGCCTGCGTTTGACGGGCCGCCGCGCGACCCCGGACAATAGCGTCCTTTTTCACAACAGGGAGACGATTCATGCGGCGTTTGACGGCTTGGATTGCAGTCTCGCTCGCCGCGTTGGCGCTTGCGGCGCCGACGTTCGCGCAGGGACTCGAGAAGTCGAAGATCACGATCGGCGTAGGCGGCAAAACCTTGATCTACTACTTGCCGCTCACGATCGCCGAGCGCAAGGGCTATTTCAAACAGGAAGGTCTCGATGTCGATATTCCGGACTTTCCCGGAGGCGCGAAGGCATTGCAGGCGCTGCTCGGCGGCAGTGTAGACATCGTCTCGGGCGCGTACGAGCACACGATCTCGCAGCAGGCGAAGGGCAACGCGATCGAGGCGCTCGTTCTCGAAGGGCGTTACTCGGGCATCGTGCTCGCGCTGCCGAAGGCCAAGGCCGCTTCGTACAAATCGCCTGCCGACTTGAAGGGGATGAAGATCGGCGTGACCGCGCCTGGATCTTCGACGAACATGTTCGTCAACATCCTGCTCGCCAAGGCCGGCCTGCCGCCCGATTCGGTGTCGATCATCGGCGTCGGTGGCGGCGCCGGTGCCGTCGCGATCATGAAGCGTGGCGAGATCGACGCGCTCTCGAACCTCGATCCAGTCATCGCGCAGCTCGTGAGCGACGGCACCGTCACGCCGGTTGTCGACACCCGCACGGCGAAGGGCATGCAGGAGGTCTATGGCGGCGCCTACGCGGCCGGCTGCATCTACGCGCCGCCGGAATGGGTGCGGAAGAATCCACGCACCGCGCAGGCGGTCGTCAACGCCATGGTGCGCGCGCTCCGCTTCATTCAGCACGCGTCGATCGACGAGATCGTCGATACCGTGCCGAAGGACTACTACACCGACCGGACGCTCTACAAGAAGGCGCTCGAGGACAACATCGACTCGTTCAAGCACGACGGCTTCATCTCGAAGGAAGCCGGCGAGCACGTTGCCCACGACCTGCTGACGTTCGACCCGACGATGAAGGGCAAGACGATCGACCTCGCGAAGACGGTCGACATGTCGTTCCAGCAGAAGGCGGCGCAGAACATCAAGTGATGGCGACGGTGGCGCGCGACGCTATCCGCGCACCCGACGCTGCGCTGGCCTTCGATCGGGTCAGCTGCGCCTTCGCCGGCAAGATGCCCGGCGAGCGCTACGTTGCCGTTGCCGATGCCTCGCTTGTGGTCGGCGCGGGCGAATTCGTCTCGGTCGTCGGCCCCACGGGCTGTGGCAAATCAACGCTACTCAACGTGGCCGCGGGTTTGCTCGCGCCGTCGTCGGGACGCGCGCTCGTCGCCGGCGCGCCGCTTGCCGGCATCAACGCGCGCGCAGGCTACATGTTCCAGGCCGATGCGCTGATGCCATGGCGCAACGCACTCGACAACGTCGTCGCCGGCCTGGAGTTTCGCGGCGTGCCGAGGGCGAGCGCGCTGGCGCGCGGACGCGAATGGCTCGCGCGCGTCGGTCTCGCCGGCTTCGAGAATCGCTATCCGCATCAGCTCTCCGGCGGGATGCGCAAGCGCGTCGCGCTCGCGCAGATGCTGATCCTCGATCCCGAGATCCTCCTGATGGACGAGCCGTTCTCCGCCCTCGACATCCAGACGCGGCAATTGATGGAGAACGAGCTGCTCGAATTGTGGTCGGCGAACCGCAAGTCGGTGCTTTTCATCACGCACGACCTCGAGGAGGCGATAGCGCTTTCGGATCGCGTCGTTGTTTTGTCGGCGGGACCCGCGACGCATCCGATCGGCGAGTTTGCGATCGACTTGCCGCGGCCGCGCGATGTCGCCGAGATTCGTCTGTCGCCGCGCTTCGTCGAGTTGCACGAGGCGATCTGGCACGTGCTGAAATCGGAAGTGCTGAAGGGCTATGCGCAAGGCAAGCGGTGACGCGCGCATCGGCGTAGCCCGGCTCGCGCTTTCGCACATCGTCATCGGCGCCGTGTTGTTCGGCGTCTGGTACGCATTGACGACACCCGGTCTCGTCGACGAAGCGTACGCGAACAAGATCGCATTCTTCTTCGGTCGCCCGCTGCAGGTGATCAGGGTCGTGATCGAATGGTTCGTGTCGGGCAAGATCTACCCGCATCTCGCGATCACATTGTTGGAGACCGTGCTCGCGTTCGCGATCGGCAGCGTACTCGGACTTGTGGTTGGCCTGTGGCTTGCGCTGTCGCCCACCGCTTCGGCCGTATCCGAACCTTACATCACGGCCCTCAATGCGATGCCGCGCGTGATCCTGGCGCCGATCTTCGCGGTATGGTTCGGACTCGGCGTGCTGTCGAAGGTCGCGCTCGGCGTCACGCTCGTGTTCTTCATCGTGTTCTTCAACGTCTACCAGGGCGTGAAGGAGGTGAGCCCGGTCGTGCTCGCCAATGCGCGAATGCTCGGCGCATCACGGCGGCAACTGCTGCGCGCGATCTATTTGCCGTCCGCGACGTCGTGGGTGTTCTCGAGCCTGCACACGTCGGTGGGGATGGCGTTCGTCGGTGCCGTAGTCGGCGAATATCTCGGCTCGGCGAAAGGTGTCGGCTATCTCATCCTTCAGGCCGAGGGTGTGTTCGACATCAATACGGTCATCGCGGGAATTGTCGTGTTGACGGTGTTCGCGCTGATTCTGGATTTCATCGTGACGAAGATCGAGGCGCGGCTACTGGTGTGGCGCCCGAAAGCAGCGGAGACAGAGTCGTTGTAGTCGCGATGCTGGGGTCGCCGCGCTCGGTTGCGGCCGCTCTGCGAGCGGCGTAGCATGGATGCACAACCCGAAGCGACAACAGTCGCCGCATCGAAAGGAGCCGATCATGTGTTACGAATTCAGCAGTTGGCATTGGAAGGCGCGCGCGAAGGAACTGCACAAGGCGCAGGTGAAGGCGAGCGAGGAAGCGCGCCAACAGGCGGCCACCAAGCCCACCGAAGCGATCGAGCGCAAGCGTTCCGAAGTGAAGGAAACAGAGAAGGTGCCCGCGTAGCGCGATTGACCCGCGGTTGACGAAATTGCTATAATTATCGTCCTTTCGCGGGGTGGAGCAGTCTGGCAGCTCGTCGGGCTCATAACCCGAAGGTCGCAGGTTCAAATCCTGCCCCCGCAACCATACGGATCAAGTACTTAGCCCGGCCGAGCGCCGGGCTTTGTGCTTCATGTAGCCACTATGTAGCCAGATTCGGGCGATGGGTCCCCCCTTTGTCGGCGAATCTGGTGTGGCCACTGCTCATTTGCGCGCGTCGCGCGATACGCCGTTTCAAAGGCAAGTGCGCTGATGCCGCAACTCTGGGACCACCCGGGGCCCCTCGGACGGGGTGCTTCTTTTGCGCCGACCCCCGTCCGGAAATGCGCAGCAGTTGCCCCTCTTTCAGAAAGGGTAGGGTACCGTCAGTTGCAGTTGGTGCTGACCGTGTTGCCGTAGGCGTACGAGGTGCAGTTGAGGTGCACCGTGCGCGGCGTGCGGGCATTGAGGGCCTGTAGGTAGGCTGCCCATGCGATCCGATCATTCGCGGCTTGCTGTTGCGCAAGACGTTGCGCCTCGATGCGGCGCTGCTCATCGCGTTCCGCGGCCGCCTGCTGTACCTGCCTTTCCGCCGCGAGTGCCTTGTGCGTGATGTCGTAGCGTTTCCTGGCAAATTCGCCGTAGGTAAGTTTCTGCTGATAGAGAGCAAGGAGCAGGTCAGTACCCTGCGCATCGGCATCCTGCACGATCGCGTGTTGCTGTTGCAGAGATGCGATCTGTAACCGAGATGACCCCGCCGGGATGTACGAAACCGCGTCGCGGCGCCGATTGCAGGCGTCGCGGAGCGTTGCGTACTTAGAGATTGCGGCGCGCTCCTCTGAATCAGGAAACACGTCGAGCACTGCGATCGCAAAAGGCGGCGCAGCGTCCCAGTCGTCTCGATAGAACTCGACCTTGCCGCGGATTGGATCCAGCTCGGTCGCTGCCTCGAATTCGTGCTTGCACTGCGCGGCCACGTCGCCGAACTGCGCTCTAATGGCGTCTTCGTGCTGCTGTTGCTCCTGAGCTTTGGTCTGTTGCCCACCGCCGTTTCGGTAGCCGGCCGTCCCCGGCTGGCAATCCGCCCAAGCGATCCCCATCGCGCAGTCGAGAGGATGATTGGCGAGGCCGGGCCCGACAGTGCTGCAGCCAATGGCCAACGTTGCGACCACGAGAGCCAGCGTCACCACGATCGCGCTTCGCATGGCCGAAGCCCCACGGAGAACGGGGGCTCGGATTGTACGCCGCGCAACAGTGATCAGCCGATCGCTAGGCGCAGCTTATTCGGTGCGCGCTGCTACAACGCTACAACGGTATCGGCCGATGTTGCGTGTCAGCTCCGGCAGCTCTCACAGGGGCGGCGACGCGATCTGATCGGTCGCGCCTTGCGTCAACAGGCCAAGCGGCGGCGCCTTGCCGGTGAGCGGCGGGCGCCCAATGTACGACGGCGTGCGGTTCTGCAGCAGTCCGCGTTCCGCCGCGTAGGGGATGCCGAGCCGTGCCGCGAGCTCCGCTGCGGCGTAACCTGGGTGGCCCGCAAATAGCGCTCCAATTCCGAACAGGCCATCGAACACGGTCAGGCGCGGAATCGCCTCGCCGGTCGAGCGCTGCGCACCCTTGCGAAACGTCTTCGCAAAGTCAGCGGCCGTTTTGAACTCGCCGGTTAGCATGCGCTTGTACGCGGGCGAATCGGACAGCGACGCGAGTTTCTGAAGGCTTACGCGGCCAGTGGCGTCGTTCGTGATCCGCTCGAGGAGATAGATTTTCGCGAAGCGCTCGCGCGCCGCGCGATAGGCTTCGAGTAACCCCTGCTTGCCGGTGCGGGTCAGGTTCGACTCGATCAGATCCTCAAGTTGATTCGCGATGCCAAGCCGCGTCGTGCCGAGTTCGTTGTCCTTGCGGGCGAAATCGGCTTTCGCCTGCTTGCGAAGCTGCTGAATGTCCGACATCACCTGTTTCGTCGACAGGGTCGGTTGATGCGCGGTTGGTACGTCGAACGACGGCGGCGCCTTGATACCGAACTCGGAGACGCCAAGTCGCGGCGTCTTGACGTCGCCCATCAGGGGACGGCCGCCACTCTCCCGCGACATGAGCAACACATTGTTGGGTGAGTCGGTGGCGGCGCGCTCTATCGTCTGCCCGATCGCTGGCCCCGGCTGTTGCTTCGAGGCTTCCTGAATCGTTTTCATGATCGACGGGCCCGCTTTGGCGGGGGGCGCTTCGGTCGGTCGCTCGGTCTTTTTCAGGAATGCCCGAATGACACGCTTCGGTCCACCGAGTCCTTCCTGATCGGTCATCGAATCGAGGCGCGAAAGCGTCCCGCGCAGCGCTTGATCGAATTGCGTCGTGACGGTGACGCTCGGACCGAGCGCCTTTGGCACCTCGTCGTAGAAGCGTCCCGTGTTCTCTTTCAGCCGGTCGAACTCCTCTTCGGAGAGCGCTGCACCATCGGGCGCGCCGACTTCTGCACCGAGTCGTCGCGTCGCATTGACTTCGTTGTGCTCCGACAGCGCCTTTTCGGCGCGCGTCTTGCCGACAAGTCCCGACACGGCCGCTTTCAGTCCGTGCTCGGGCGGCGTCTTGTACCCCGCTGCCTGTGCAGCGTCGCGCGTCGCGTCCTTGACGGAGTTCTCACCCTTTGCGACGTCGAGCGTTTCCTGCTTCGCGGCGGTGCGCGCGGCCGCTCCCTTGCCGAGCGCCGCCCCGGCGAGCATCGGCGCCTGCTCGATTGCGCCCTTTACGCCATAGCCGAGCATGCTGCCGGCGATCGGATAGTTGGGCATTGAACGCTCGACGGCGCGACCCGCCCCGCCGGCGACCGCTTCGACGCCGCGGCCGACGAGCGCGAACGGGTTGTATTTCTCGAGCGCGCGTCCGGTGTCGGTCTGCGGCGTGTATTCCCCGGCGTGCGCGACCTTGCTCTTTACATCGATCGGCGGCGTGTCAATCGCGCCAGCGGCGTGCAGCGGGATCGCGGCGAGCCCGGCCACATCCGACAGCGGACCCATGACGGCGCCGCGCGCGAGGTTGTAAGCCGACCCGCCGATGTCCTGC
>DATGGP010000052.1:0-14671 GCA_035308425.1 Casimicrobiaceae bacterium
ACGTCGCGTCGCTCGCGCGCGTCGGCGATGCCCTTGAGCCGCGCGAGATGATCGAGCAGGTCAAGCGCGGATACCTTCGGATAAACGCCGAAATCCTGCGGCAGATAGCCGAGCATGCCGCGCACGGCCGCCTTGTCGCGAAGGACATCGATATCTCCAATCCTCGCCGTGCCGGCGTCCGCGTCCTGCAGCGTCGCAAGCGTGCGCATCAGCGTCGACTTGCCGGCGCCGTTGGGCCCCAGCAGCCCGAACATGCCGGTCGGGATCATGAGCGAGACGTCGCGAAGCGCCTGAACGCCATTCGGATACGTCTTGGAGAGACCATTGATCGACAAAGCGAAGGGCATCGAAGCTCCCGATGGCGGACAAGGGACGCGGCGAATGAGATGGTATCAACCGGGCTTCTGGATTCAATGAATCATCGAGCCCATGTCGGGACCGAGGCCCGCGAGCGCCGCGATGCCGAGCGCCAGAAAAATCGCTGCGGCGACGCCATGCACCAGGCGAATCGGCACGCGATGGCCAAGCCTGCCGCCGACCAGCACGGCGGGAACGTTGGCGATCATCATTCCGAGGGTCGTGCCGGCAACAACGGTCGCGAACGCGTGGTAGCGCGCGGCGAGCGCGATTGTCGCGATCTGCGTCTTGTCGCCCATTTCAGCGAGGAAGAACGCGACGAGCGCCGTCCAAAAGA
Organism: Casimicrobiaceae bacterium; assembly: GCA_035308425.1. GTDB lineage: Bacteria > Pseudomonadota > Gammaproteobacteria > Burkholderiales > Casimicrobiaceae > VBCG01. Next base: position 695 of record DATGGP010000052.1, read on the forward strand.
CGCCCGCGTGCGGCAACTTCGCGCGCGCCTCGTCGAAGCGATCGGGTACGAGCGTCCAGATCGCCATCGCGATGAACGACACGCCGACCGCGATGCGAAGCGTCGAAGGCCCGACCACCGACGTGAGCCACGATCCGATCGCGCCGGCAAGCGCGTGATTGGCGAGCGTCGCCGTCAGGATGCCGAGGATGATCGGCAGCGGCTTGCGAAAGCGCGCAGCGAGGACGAACGCGAGGAGTTGCGTCTTGTCGCCGATCTCCGCGAGCGCGACGACGCCGGTCGAAACGAGGAAGGCTTCCAAACGCGCGTTTCCGAAGCCGGCATCGACGGATGACCGCACTGCTTCTCCGGCCATGCGAAGGCAGCGCGGTCAAAGGTCTCGCCAGGCCTGAAAGGAAACCGCTTGCGCCATGGCCGATCGGCCAAGCGTGTTGACGCAAGCTCCGCGAAACTCGCGGGCGGCTACTCCCCAATGACGGGCGCCATTATAGCGCGCAGGCGGCACGCATCGCGACTTCGCACAGAGATTTGCGGGATTCGTCGGCGGCCGATTGCCAGCCCCACCACCGATCGCCTATCCTGCCGCGGCGAGCGACGACACCCGTGGATCACGAGCCTGCCCTTACATTGTCGGGCGCCACGCCGGCCGTCGCCGGCGCGCGCGGCATCGCTGTCGGTCCGTCGCCTCGCGGCAATCGGATTCCAATCCTTCACCGCGCCTTCACCGGTCTCAGCCTCGGGGCGCTCGCGATCGTTGTCGCATTGCTCTTCATCCGCTCCGTGAGCGCGAGCGTCGACAACCTGATCGATGTCGGAAACGCGGCGCAGGCTGCTACCTGGGTCGCCGAATCGTCAAAGGCTTCCTGAACCTGCTCGTCATGGCAACGCCGATCATCCTGATCATCGGGCGCCGCCGCGAACCTCGGGCCGAAGCGGGGCCGCGCGCGCATCGTCGCGCTCGTCCTGGCCGTCGTTCTCGGCACCGGCGTGGGCGTGCTCGCGCGCATTCTGCATGTACCGCCCGATGGTGAGCCGCGAGCAAGGCCGCAGCGAATGCGCGCGTACCTGCGCGCGGGACGCCTCACGATTCAGATCTCGGCTCACGAGGCGCACGAGGTTGGCATACGCCCTGGAAAGCAACTCCACCTCGTTCGATCTCGGATCGTATTGCGCGAGCGAATCGGTTACCAGCGCGATATCGCGGATGATCCGCCGCATCGCGGGGTCCCGCACGAGGCTTTGCAAAAACCGGCGATCGCTCGCCGGTTTTGATTTGATGCGCTGACGGACCGTTTACGCCGCGTTCGCCGACACCTCCGTCGTCTGCTGCGCGGGCGCTGCCGTTTCCTCGCCGGTGGCGAGTGCAGCAGCCTCCGGCCCGAGCAGCTTCTGACGACGCCGCGCGTTGTGATACGCGAGTCCGGTGCCCGCCGGAATGAGTCGCCCGACGATCACGTTCTCCTTCAAGCCACGCAGATCGTCGCGCTTGCCCATGATCGCCGCTTCGGTCAGCACACGCGTCGTCTCCTGGAACGAGGCCGCCGAGATGAACGAATCGGTCGAAAGCGAAGCCTTCGTGATCCCGAGCAGCATGTGCTCGTAGGTCGACGGATGCTTCGTCTCGTCGCTTCGCACCTTGTCGTTCTCGTCCAGAAGATCCGAGCGCTCGACCTGCTCGCCCTGGATGAAGCGTGTGTCGCCCGGGTCCTGCACCTGCACGCGGCGCAGCATCTGACGCACGATCACCTCGATGTGCTTGTCGTTGATCTTCACGCCCTGCAGGCGGTAGACATCCTGCACTTCGTCGGTGATGTAGCGCGCGAGCGCCTCGACACCGAGGAGCCGCAGGATGTCATGCGGATCCGCGGGACCGTCGACGATCATTTCGCCCTTGTTCACGACCTGGCCATCGTGCGCGGTGACGTGCTTGTCTTTCGGGATCAGGTACTCGTGGGCAACGCCGTCGAGGTCGGTGATGACCAGGCGCTGCTTGCCCTTCGTATCCTTGCCGAACGACACCGTGCCCGTGACCTCGGCGAGCGTGCCGGCGTCCTTCGGTGCACGCGCCTCGAACAACTCCGCCACGCGCGGAAGACCGCCCGTGATGTCGCGCGTCTTCGACGTCTCCTGCGGAATGCGCGCCAGCACTTCGCCGACCGCCACCTGCTGGCCGTCCTTCACCGTGATGATCGAGCCAAGCTGGAACGTGATGTTCACCGGCAGATCGGACCCCGCGATGCGGATCTCCTCGCTGTTCTGATCGAGCAGCTTCACCTGTGGCCGCACGCCCTTGGCCGTCGTGCCGGCGCGGCGTTTCGGGTCGATGACGACGAGCGTCGAGAGCCCCGTCACTTCGTCGACCTGCTTCGCCACCGTCACCCCTTCCTCGACGTTCTCGAACTTCACGGTGCCCGCGTACTCGGTGATGATGGGGCGGCTCGTCGCATCCCATTGCGCGAGCAGCTTGCCCGCGCGCGCGGTATCGCCATCCTTGACCTGCAACGTCGCGCCGTACGGCACCTTGTGACGCTCGCGCTCGCGGCCGTTGTCGTCGTGGATCATCACTTCGCCCGAGCGCGCGATCACGATCAGCTCGCCCTTCGCGTTGGTGACGTAGCGCATCAGCGGCGAGAAGCGAACCGTGCCGGCCGACTTCGATTCGACCTGCGAGGCCGCCGCCGTCCGCGATGCCGCGCCACCGATGTGGAACGTGCGCATCGTGAGCTGCGTACCGGGCTCGCCGATCGACTGCGCAGCGATGACGCCCACCGCTTCGCCGACGTTCACGAGATGACCGCGGCCCAGATCGCGCCCGTAGCATGCCGCGCACAAGCCATAGCGCGTGTCGCACGTGAGCGGCGTGCGCACCTTGACCTCGTCGATGCCCAGCGTTTCGATCCGTTCGACTTCGTCTTCGCCGAGCAGCGTGCCTGCCTCGAACAGCGTCTCCTGCGATTCCGGATTGACGATGTCCGACGCGGCGACGCGGCCGAGAATGCGTTCGCGCAACGGCTCGATGACTTCACCGCCTTCGACGAGCGCCTTCATCGCCACGCCGTTGCGCGTTTCGCAATCCTCTTCGGTGACGACCAGATCCTGCGTTACGTCGACCAGACGCCGCGTCAAGTAGCCTGAGTTCGCCGTCTTCAACGCCGTGTCCGCAAGACCCTTGCGCGCGCCGTGCGTGCTGATGAAGTACTGCAGCACGTTCAGGCCCTCGCGGAAGTTCGCGGTGATCGGCGTCTCGATGATCGAGCCGTCCGGCTTCGCCATCAGGCCGCGCATGCCCGCGAGCTGGCGAATCTGCGCGGCGGAGCCGCGCGCACCGGAGTCGGCCATCATGAAGATCGAGTTGAACGAATCCTGCTTGGCCGGCTTGCCGTCGCGGTCCGTGACTTCCATCGTGCCGAGCTGCGCCATCATCGCCTTCGCGATGTCGTCGCCCGCGCGGCCCCAGATGTCGACCACCTTGTTGTAGCGCTCGCCCTGCGTGACGAGGCCGGACGTGTACTGCGCCTCGATCTCCTTCACCTGCGCTTCGGCGTCGCCGATGATCTTCGTCTTCTCGGCCGGCACGAGCATGTCGTCGGCCGCGAACGAGATGCCGCCGCGTGTCGCGAGGCTGTAGCCCGCCTGCATCAGCTTGTCGGCGAAGATCACCGTCTCGCGCAGCCCGCAGCGACGGAAGCTCGCGTTGATGATTCGCGAGATCTCCTTCTTCTTGAGCGGCTTGTTGATGTAGCTGAACGGGAGCCCGGGCGGCAGGATCTCGGACAGAAGCGCACGACCGATCGTCGTGTCGTAGCGCGTGATCTTCTCGACCTTCTCGCCGTCCCTGACGTCGACTTCCTTGATGCGCACTTTCACGCGCGCATGCAGGTCGGCCTGACGCGATTCGTACGCGCGCGCCGCTTCCGCCACGTCGGCGAAGAAGGCGCCATCGCCCTGCGCGCCGATCTTCTCGCGCGTCGCGTAGTACAGTCCGAGCACGATGTCCTGCGACGGCACGATGCACGGCTCGCCGTTCGACGGCAGAAGCACGTTGTTCGACGCGAGCATCAGCGTGCGCGCTTCCATTTGCGCTTCGAGCGACAGCGGCACATGCACAGCCATCTGGTCGCCGTCGAAGTCGGCGTTGAACGCCGTGCAAACGAGCGGATGCAACTGGATCGCCTTGCCTTCGATCAGCACGGGCTCGAATGCCTGGATGCCGAGACGATGCAGCGTCGGTGCGCGGTTCAAAAGCACCGGGTGTTCGCGAATGACGTCTTCGAGAATGTCCCAGACGACCGGCTCCTGGCTTTCGACCATCTTCTTCGCGGCCTTGATCGTCGTCGCCAGCCCCATCGTTTCGAGCTTGTTGAAGATGAAAGGCTTGAAAAGCTCGAGCGCCATCAGCTTCGGCAGGCCGCACTGGTGCAGCTTCAACTGCGGACCGACGACGATCACCGAGCGGCCCGAGTAGTCGACGCGCTTGCCAAGCAGGTTCTGGCGGAAACGCCCGCCCTTGCCCTTGATCATGTCGGCGAGCGACTTGAGCGGCCGCTTGTTCGCGCCGGTCATCGCCTTGCCGCGGCGGCCGTTGTCGAGCAGCGAATCGACGGCCTCCTGCAGCATCCGCTTCTCGTTGCGCACGATGATGTCGGGCGCCTTGAGCTCGAGGAGCCGCTTCAACCGATTGTTGCGGTTGATGACGCGCCGATAAAGGTCGTTCAGATCGGAAGTCGCGAAACGTCCTCCGTCGAGCGGAACGAGCGGACGCAGCTCGGGCGGCAGCACCGGTAGCACTTCGAGGATCATCCACTCGGGCTTGATGCCCGACTTGTGAAACGCTTCGAGCACCTTGAGCCGCTTCGCGATCTTCTTGATCTTCGTATCCGAGCCGGTCGCGTCGAGCTCCTTGCGCAGCTTGTCGATCTCGCGCACGACGTCGAGCGACTTCAGAAGCTCGCGGATGCCCTCGGCGCCCATCGTCGCCGAGAAGTCGTCGCCGTGCTGCTCGAGCTTCGCGAGGTAGTCGTCCTCGGTCAGAAGCTGGCCGCGATTGAGCGGCGTGAGTCCAGGTTCAGTGACAACGAACGCTTCGAAGTAGAGCACGCGCTCGATGTCGCGCAGCGTCATGTCGAGCACCATCCCCATCCGCGACGGCAGGCTCTTCAGGAACCAGATGTGCGCGACCGGCGAAGCCAGCTCGATGTGACCCATCCGCTCGCGACGAACCTTCGCGAGCGTCACTTCGACGCCGCACTTCTCGCAAATGACGCCGCGATGCTTCAGGCGCTTGTACTTGCCGCACAGGCACTCGTAGTCCTTCACCGGCCCGAAGATCTTCGCGCAGAAGAGACCGTCGCGCTCCGGCTTGAAGGTGCGATAGTTGATCGTCTCGGGCTTCTTCACTTCGCCGTACGACCACGACCGGATCTTCTCCGGCGACGCGAGGCCGATCTTGATCGCGTCGAATTCTTCTTCCTGGGTGACTTGCTTGAACAGATCGAGCAATGCCTTCATTGAACTCTCCGAGTTCCGCCGAGGCGACGATTCGCCCTGAGCGCATTTTCCAAGTAGTTGCCAATCGTCGGGCTTTGCCCGCGATTCACGGCTGACTCACTCGGCCGAAAGTAGGCTTTCACTTTCGGCCGCCTAGTCGCGGTCCATATCAACGTCTATCGCCAACGACCGAATCTCCTTGACGAGAACATTGAACGACTCCGGCATCCCCGCTTCGATCCGGTGCTCGCCCTTGACGATGTTCTCGTAGACCTTGGTTCGGCCGTTCACGTCGTCGGACTTGACCGTCAGCATCTCCTGCAGCGTGTACGCGGCGCCGTAGGCTTCGAGCGCCCACACTTCCATCTCGCCGAAGCGCTGGCCGCCGAACTGCGCCTTGCCGCCGAGCGGCTGCTGCGTGACGAGGCTGTACGGACCGGTCGAGCGTGCATGCATCTTGTCGTCGACGAGGTGGTGCAGCTTCAGCATGTGCATATAGCCGACGGTGACCGGCCGGTCGAACGGCTCGCCGATGCGCCCATCGAAGAGCTGCATTTGCCCGCTCGCCGACAATCCGGCGAGTTGCAGCATCGCCTTGATCTCGTCTTCGGTCGCGCCGTCGAACACCGGCGTCGCGAACGGAACGCCATCGGTCAGATGCCGCGCGAGTTGCTCGATCTCGTTGTCGTCGAGCGATGCGAGATTCTCGCGGCGCCCGGTGCCGTTGTAGATCTTCTCGAGGAACTTGCGCAGCTCCGCGCTCTTTCGCTCGGCCTTCAGCATCTCGTCGATGCGCGCGCCAAGACCCTTCGCCGCCCAGCCCAGGTGCACCTCGAGGATTTGGCCAACGTTCATCCGCGACGGCACACCGAGCGGATTCAGCACGATGTCGACCGGCGTTCCGTCCGCCATGTACGGCATGTCCTCGACCGGCACAATCTTCGACACGACGCCCTTGTTGCCGTGACGACCCGCCATCTTGTCGCCGGGCTGCAGGCGGCGCTTCACCGCGACGTAGACCTTGACCATCTTCTGCACGCCGGGCGGCAATTCGTCACCCTGTGTGAGCTTCTTCTTCTTCTGCTCGAACATCTGGTCGAATTGCACGCGAAGCGCTGCAAATGCTTCCTTGCTCGCCTCGAGCTGGCGCGCCGCGTCCTCCGCCGCGAGGCGGATGTCGAACCAGTCATGGCGCGGCACGCTGTCCAGATATTCCTTCGTGATCTTCGCGCCCTTCGCGATGCGCTTCGGACCGCCATTGACCACCTTGTTCATCAGCATCCGCTCGAGCCGCGCGTACTGGTCGTTCTCGACGATGCGCAACTGGTCATTCAAGTCCTTGCGATAGCTCTTGAGCTCTTCCTCGATGATCTGGGTCGCGCGCTTGTCGCGCTCGATGCCTTCGCGCGTGAAGACCTGCACGTCGATGACCGTGCCGGAAATGCCGGATGGAACGCGAAGCGACGTGTCCTTCACGTCCGACGCCTTCTCGCCGAAGATCGCGCGGAGAAGCTTCTCTTCCGGTGTCAGTTGCGTCTCGCCTTTCGGCGTCACCTTGCCGACGAGCACGTCGCCCGCTTCGACTTCGGCGCCGATGTAGACGATGCCGGCCTCGTCGAGACGCGAGAGCTGCGCTTCGCCGAGCGAGCTGATGTCGCGCGTGATCTCCTCCGGTCCGAGCTTCGTATCGCGCGCGGGGATCGACAGCTCCTCGATGTGGATCGACGTGTAGCGATCGTCGCCGACCACCTTCTCGCTGATCAGGATCGAGTCCTCGTAGTTGAAGCCGTTCCACGGCATGAACGCGACCAGCATGTTCTGGCCAAGGGCGAGCTCGCCCATGTCCGTCGACGCGCCGTCGGCGATCACGTCGCCCTTCGCGATCACGTCGCCGATCTTGACGAGCGGACGCTGATTGATGTTCGTGTTCTGGTTGCTGCGCTTGTACTTCGTCAGGTTGTAGATATCGACGCCGACTTCGCCCGCCGCCGTTTCGCTGTCGTTGACACGTACGACGATGCGGCTCGCATCGACGTAATCGACCTTGCCGCCGCGCCTCGCCATCACCGCCGTGCCGCTGTCGACGGCCGCCGTGCGCTCGACACCGGTGCCCACGAGCGGCTTCTCCGGACGCAAGCACGGCACCGCCTGCCGCTGCATGTTCGAGCCCATCAGCGCGCGGTTTGCGTCGTCGTGCTCGAGGAACGGGATCAGCGACGCGGCCACCGACACGATCTGCGCGGGCGCCACGTCCATGTACTGGATCTTGTCGCGCGTCGAGAGCATGAACTCGTTGCGATTGCGCGAGGACACGAGCTCGTCGGCGAGCATGCCCTTCTCGTCGATCTTCGCATTCGCCTGCGCGATCACGTACTGCCCTTCCTCGATCGCCGACAGGTAATGGATCTCGTCCGTCACCTTGCCGTTGACGACCTTGCGGTACGGCGTTTCGAGAAAGCCGTACTCGTTCGTACGCGCGTAGAGCGCGAGCGAGTTGATGAGGCCGATGTTCGGGCCTTCCGGCGTTTCGATCGGGCACACGCGACCGTAGTGCGTCGGATGCACGTCGCGTACCTCGAAGCCTGCGCGCTCGCGCGTGAGGCCGCCGGGACCGAGCGCCGAGACGCGCCGCTTGTGCGTGATCTCGGACAGCGGGTTCGTCTGGTCCATGAACTGCGACAACTGCGACGAGCCGAAGAACTCCTTGATCGCCGCCGAGATCGGCTTCGCGTTGATGAGATCGTGCGGCAGCAGGTTCTCGCTCTCGGCTTGCCCGAGACGCTCGCGCACCGCGCGCTCGACGCGCACGAGGCCCGAGCGGAACTGGTTCTCCGCGAGCTCGCCGACCGAGCGCACGCGACGATTGCCGAGGTGGTCGATATCGTCGACCTCGCCGCGGCCGTTACGCAATTCGACGAGGATCTTGATGACGGCGATGATGTCATCGTTCGTGAGCGTTCCGGGGCCCTTCAGTTCCTCGCGGCCGACGCGACGGTTGAACTTCATCCGGCCGACGGCGGAGAGGTCGTAACGCTCCTCGGCGAAGAAGAGACCGTGGAACAGCGCCTCGACGGCGTCCTCCGTCGGCGGCTCGCCCGGACGCATCATCCGATAGATCGCGACCTTCGCCGCGTATTGATCGGGGGTGTCGTCGGTGCGAAGCGTCTGCGAGATGAACGGACCCATGTCGAGGTCGTTCGTGTAGATCGTCTTGATCTCGCCGATGCCCGCGGCCGACAGCTTCGCGAGCAGGTCTTCCGTCACTTCGTCATTCGCCTTCGCCAGCATTTCGCCCGTGGACTTGTCGACGACGTTCGTCGCGAGCGAGCGGCCGACGACATAGTCGGCCGGCACCAGGATCCGCTTGACGCCTCCTTCCGAGAGCTCGCGCAGATTGCGCGCGGTGATCCGCTTGTCCTTGGCGACGATCACCTTGCCGTCCTTGCCGGCGATGTCGAAACGCGCCATCTCGCCGCGCAGCCGCTCCGGCACGAATTCGAGCTGAATGCCTTTCGCGGTCAGATGGAACGCATCGAACAGGAAGAACTCGCGCAGGATGTCCTCGTTCGTGAGGCCGATCGCCTTCAAAAGCGACGTGACCGGCATCTTGCGGCGGCGATCGACGCGGAAGAACAGGAAGTCCTTCGGATCGAATTCGAAGTCGAGCCACGACCCGCGATACGGAATGACGCGCGCGGAGAAGAGCAGCTTGCCCGACGAATGCGTCTTGCCGCGGTCGTGCTCGAAGAACACGCCCGGCGAGCGATGGAGCTGCGAGACGATGACGCGCTCGGTGCCGTTGATGATGAAGGAGCCGTTGTCGGTCATGAGCGGCATCTCGCCCATGTAGACCTCCTGCTCCTTCACTTCCTTGATCGTGTCCTTCGGTGCTTCGCGATCCATGATCACGAGGCGCACCTTGGCTCGAAGCGCCGAGCAGTAGGTCAGGCCGCGCTGCTGGCACTCGACGACGTCGAATGCAGGCGGCAGAAGCGAATAGCTGACGAACTCGAGCCTCGCGTTGCCCGAATGGCTCGAGATCGGAAAGATCGAAGTGAACGCGGCCTGCAGGCCTTCGTTCTTGCGCTCCATCGCGGGCGTATCGGCCTGCAGGAAGGCGCGGTAGGACGCGAGCTGCGTCTCGAGCAGGAACGGCACCTGCAGGACGCTCGCGCGCTTCGCAAAGCTCTTGCGAATGCGCTTCTTTTCAGTGAACGAGTACGGTGTAGCGTGAGTGGTCGCCATATTGGGATCGTCCAATCTCCGGGTCGGTGACTGCTGGTGGTGGCGTGGGGTCAGACTCGACTTTTCGCAGCCGGCCGCTGCGCAAAGTGCGCGACGAAAAGTCGAATCTGACCCCTGAACCTGACTGTCCGGGGGCATTGCGCCCCTGGCCTGGTGGCTGGCCGCTACCAGCCGCTGGCGGACGACGTCACCATTGCGGGCGACGTCCGACCAAACCCGTCTTCTGCAGTCGGTTCAGAAGACGAAGCGAAACGAGCTCTGTGAGTCTCGCTTTGCTTCAACCTCTGCCGATAAAAGCTACGAAGCCGCCGGCGCTTCGCACCGGCGGTGGAAAGCGGCTGCACGCCGCTTTCCCCTTCTCACGACCCCTCGGACCCTCGCTTCGCTCGGACAACCGAGGGATCGACTTTGTGCTTTCTATGCTTACTTCACTTCCACCTTGGCGCCGGCGTCTTCCAGCTTCTTCCTGGCCGCTTCGGCGTCGGCCTTCGGGATGCCTTCCTTGACGGGCTTCGGCGCCCCGTCGACCAGGTCCTTCGCTTCCTTGAGCCCGAGGCCCGTGATCTCGCGAACCGCCTTGATCACGTTGACCTTGTTCTCGCCGAACGAGGTCAGGATTACGTTGAACTCGGTCTTTTCTTCGGCGGCGGCGGCCGGGGCGGCGCCCGCGGCAGGTGCCGCAACCGCGACAGCGGCGGCGGCCGAAACGCCGAACTTGTCTTCCATCGCCTTGATGAGCTCGGACAGCTCGAGGACGCTCATCGATGCGATCTTGTCGAGGATTTCAGTTTGAACAGCGGCCATGCGACGCTCCTGACGTAACGAGTAGAGATGGGTATGCGGAGTTCAATAATCAAGCCGGTTTCGCATCCCGGACAGCGGCGAGGGTGCGGACGAACTTGCCCGGCACCTCGTTCATCGTCCGGACGAGCTTGGCGATGGGGGCCTGCATCGTGCCGACGAGCCTGGCCAGAAGCTCCTCGCGGGAGGGCAGCGCGGCGAGTGCCGCGATCTCCTGCGCGGACATGACCTGCCCGGGCATCGCGCCCCCGGCGATCACGAACTTCTCGTTGACCTTCGCGAAGTCGTTCAGCACCTTCGCGACGGCCACCGGATCGCGGCCGATCCCGTAGGCGAGCGGCCCGACCATGCGGTCGGACAGCTTCGCGAAGGGCGTATCGACCACCGCCCGGCGCACGAGCGTGTTCTTGACCACCCGGAAGTACACGCCCGAGGCGCGCGCCTTCGCGCGAAGCTGCGTCATTGCGGCCACCGGCAAGCCCCGGTTCTCCGCCATGACGATCGCTTGCGCGCCGGCGACCTCTTTCGCGACTTCCGCGACCACCGACTGCTTTTCCGATAGGTTGAGACTCATAGTCACCCTTGTCGTGGTACCGGTGACCTCACGTCCAGGAACGTCCCGTACGAGGGGCACCATCTGCGCCGGGTTTCAGCTGTCAGCTTTCAGCAATCAGATGTCAGCAACAGCATCTGCTGCCAAGCCGGCCAGTTTCGATTAAGTGTTATCCCCTGCGGTCTTTGACGGTCCGTGCAACGCGTTTACCGCGCCGCGCGTGCCCTCAAATCAGTTGTCAGTTGACAGTTGGCAGTTGACAGTTGGCAGTCGTCAGTAAACCAACCGCCCTCTTTGTATCTTTGCTGCGCCAAGCCGCGGGCCTTCTCTTGTGTGTTACGCGTTGGCCGCCGTTTGCGTAAGTCCCGCGGTATCCACCCGCACGCCGGCGCCCATCGTGCTCGACACGCTCACCTTGCGCAGGTACACACCCTTGATGCCCGCGGGCTTCGCCTTGTTGAGCGCGTCGATCAACGCCGTCAGATTCGTCTTCAACTGTTCCGGCGAAAACGACGCGCGACCGATCGTGCACTGGACGATGCCGGCCTTGTCGGTGCGATATTGCACCTGGCCGGCCTTCGCGTTCTTCACCGCCGTCGCGACATCGGCCGACACCGTGCCGACTTTCGGATTCGGCATCAGTCCGCGCGGACCGAGAATCTGGCCGAGCTGACCGACGACGCGCATCGCATCGGGCGAAGCGATCACGACGTCGAAGTCCATGAAGCCTTCCTTGATCCGCGCGGCGAGATCGTCGAAGCCGACGATGTCCGCGCCCGCGTCCTGCGCAATTTTCGCCTTGTCGCCCTGCGCGAACACGGCGACGCGCACCTTCTTCCCCGTGCCGGCCGGCAGCACGACCGAGCCGCGAACCGTCTGGTCGGACTTTTTCGCGTCGACGCCGAGGTTGACCGCGACATCGACCGATTCGTCGAACTTGGCGGTCGCCGTTTGCTTGACGAGTGCAAGCGCTTCGTCGACCGGATAGCTCTTCGCGCGGTTGATCTTGCCGCGCACCGCGTTCATGCGCTTCGACAGACGCGGAGCCTTCTGCTCGGCCATGATCACTTCACCCCTTCTACGGTGATGCCCATGCTGCGGGCGCTACCGGCAATCGTGCGCACGGCAGCGTCGAGATCGGCCGCCGTGAGATCGGGTTGCTTCGTCTTTGCGATCTCTTCAGCCTGCGCGCGCGTGAGCTTGCCCACTTTATCCGCGTTCGGCTTGCTGCTGCCCTTCTCGACCTTCGAGGCCTTCTTGATCAGCACTGTCGCCGGCGGCGTCTTCATCACGAACGTGAAGCTCTTGTCCGCGTAGGCGGTGATGATCACCGGGATCGGAAGGCCCGCTTCCACGCTTTGGGTCTGCGCGTTGAATGCCTTGCAGAACTCCATGATGTTCAAGCCGCGCTGGCCGAGCGCCGGGCCGATCGGCGGGCTCGGGTTCGCCTTGCCGGCCGGTACCTGCAGCTTGATGTAACCGACGACTTTCTTTGCCATAAGAACCTGTGCCGAGAATACGAAGAGCGTCTCACACGAACAGAGCATTTGCGCGACTTCGTCGCGATGCTCTGCTCGACTCTATGCTTTTTCCACCTGCGAGAAGTCGAGCTCCACCGGCGTCGACCGTCCGAAGATCGTTACCGACACACGCAGCTTGCTCTTCTCGTAATTCACGTCCTCGACGTTGCCGTGGAAGTCGGTGAACGGACCTTCCTTCACGCGCACCGCCTCGCCGAGCTCGAAGAGCACCTTCGGCCGCGGCTTCTCGACACCTTCCTGCACCTGGCGCAGGATGGCATCGACTTCCTTCTGGCTGATCGGCGTCGGCCGGTTCGCGGTGCCGCCAACGAAGCCCGTCACCTTCGGCGTGCTTTTTACGAGGTGCCACGTGTCGTCGGTCATCTCCATCTCCACGAGCACGTAACCCGGGAAGAACTTGCGTTCCGAGATCGCCTTCTGGCCGCCCTTCATCTCGACCACTTCCTCGACCGGCACGAGGATCTGTCCGAACTGATCCTGCAACTCCGAGCGTTTGATGCGATCAAGCAGCGTCCGCTGCACGCTCTTCTCGAATCCCGAGTAGGCATGCACGACGTACCATTTCTTGTCGGCCATCACTCGACCCGCCCCGTCACCATTTTCACGAGCCACGCGAGCGTGGAATCGACGGCGAACAGAAACAGCGCCATTACGACGACGAACGCGAAAACCACGGCAGTCGTCTGAATCGTTTCCTTCCGCGTCGGCCACGAGACGCGACCGGCTTCCGCCCACGCGTCCTGCGCGAAGACAAAGAACTGTTTGCCGGGCTCGGAAAGCCATGCGACGCCTGCGCCAGCGAGCAGACCACCGACGACCATCAGGAAGCGCAGCACGTTCGCCGCGTCGGCGAAGTAGTAATACGCCCACACGCCGAGCACGATGCAGCCGATGGCGAGGGCGATTTTGAGTTTATCCATGTCAGTTGACAGTTGTCAGTTGGCAGTTGGCAGACGCGGCGGCGCTTTCGCTGGCGCGACTACGCGCTTTCGACACTAAACCAATGCTGACCTTGCTCCTGCGCTTTCCTTTCTCACACCAATTTCGATCGCGACACCTGTCGCGCCACCGAAAACACCGGCGCAACTGTCAACTGCCAACTGACAACTGTCACCTGAAGTGGCAGGCCAGGAGGGAATCGAACCCCCAACCTGCGGTTTTGGAGACCGCCGCTCTGCCAATTGAGCTACTGGCCTTTTAAATCCTTATTCGATGATCTTCGTCACCACACCCGCGCCCACGGTCCGGCCGCCTTCACGGATCGCGAAGCGCAACCCCTCTTCCATCGCAATCGGCGCGATCAGGGTCACCGTCATCGCGATGTTGTCCCCCGGCATCACCATCTCCGTC
>DATGGP010000053.1:0-70301 GCA_035308425.1 Casimicrobiaceae bacterium
CCCTTGCAACGGGCGCGGATGGCGGCCCGCGGCCTCGTTCTTCAACGCCGATTCTGACCGATGGAACGCGCGAATTGGATCGCCTGCGCCTGGCAGGATTGTTGTTCGTGCCCGAGTTGAGAAGAGTGTACGAGTACGAGCGGGCCGCTACGCGCAGATGCACTGCCGAACGACGCAGTCCGGCCGCATCGAACCGCTTCACTGCACTTCCGGACGATGAAGGAGGACGTATGCCAAAGATCGACATTGAAGCGAAGAAGACGATCCGCCGGCCGCTCGCCGTCGTGAGCCGTCAGTTCGGCGACATGCAGCATCACGCCGAGACTGGGTCCATCCTGACATTACCTTCACGATGATCTCTGACCAGGGTGATTCATGCCGGTTTCCGTGAGGCGGCAAAGAGCCCGGCACTAGCCATGGGCCGCTTCTTGACGTATCGTTCCGCGGCAAATACGGGCCGAGACAGACCCGTTCCATCGAGCTTCGAGTCTCGAGAGGAGGAAGGCCATGGCGATCGCATCGACGACGTACGGCGTGATGCCCGAAGCGGAACACAGCGCCAATCTACGCAAGGCGGTCATTGCATCGACAGTCGGCACTGCGATCGAGTGGTACGACTTCTTCATCTATGGAACTGCGGCGGGCCTGGTCTTCGGCAAGCTCTTTTTCCCCAGAGAGGATCCGCTGTCGGCCACTCTCCTGGCGTTTGGCACCTATTTCATCGGCTTCGTCGGGCGACCGATCGGGGCGGCGATCTTCGGCCATTACGGCGACCGCATCGGCCGCAAGGCAACGCTGATCGCGACACTGCTGTGCATGGGACTTGGCACGTTTCTCATCGCCTTCGTACCGACCTACGATTCGATCGGCATCTGGGGCGCGATCCTACTGACCGTGCTGCGCATGATCCAGGGGATCGGCGTCGGCGGCGAGTGGGGCGGCTCGGTGCTCATGTCGATGGAATGGGCGCGACGGCATAACCAGCGCGGACTTGTCGCGTCATGGCCGCAATTCGGCGTCCCGTGCGGGCTGCTGCTGTCTACGGGAGCGATCGCGATTTTCAGCGCTCTGGCGGGCGATCAATTCGCGGTGTGGGGCTGGCGCGTTCCTTTTGCGCTGTCGATCGTGCTGGTCGGCGTCGGCCTGTGGATACGGCTCGGCATTCTCGAGACTCCCGTGTTCCAGAAGCTCCTGGATCAGAAAAAAATAGAAAGGGCGCCGATCGCCGAAGTGATCAAGAAGCAGCCCAAGGAGATCATCCTGTCGGCGCTGCTACGCATGGCCGAGCAGGCCCCGTTCTACATCTTCACCGCGTTCATCTTCGCCTACGCGGTCGGTACGCTGAAGATGTCGCGGGACTTCATTCTCGGCGCCGTGATGGTCGCGGCGGCGGTGTCGTTCTTCACGATTCCGTTTGCCGGGCACCTGTCCGATCGTATCGGACGAAAGAAAATGTACCTGATCGGCGCCGCCGTGATGGGCGTGTTCGGCTTCATCTATTTCGCCATGGTGGACACCGCGACCCCGGCTCTGGTGTTCCTCGCCATCGTGCTGTCGCTCATTCCGCATGACCTGCAGTACGGCCCGCAGGCGGCGCTGATCGCCGAAGCGTTCACGCCGCGCCTGCGCTATAGCGGCGCCTCGCTCGGCTATCAACTCGCGTCCTTGATCGCAGGGGGGCCGTCGCCGCTCATCGCCACGGCGTTGTTCGCTGCCTATCACTCGGGCCAGGCCATCGCGATCTACATCGCGCTGTGTGCAGTCGTCAGCCTGATTTCGGCCGCGATGATGCCGGATTACACCGGCAAGGATATTTCGGCCGAATACGACACCTGACCTGGCGACACAGCCACGGCAGCCGCGATTCGGCCGCGTCACGTCGACTGGAGCACTGAGCTGTATTGGATCGGATCGATGCGCGCGCGCCTCGAGCGTGCCATTTGCAGAGTTCGCTCGCCGATGATCGTTCCAGTGAACCGGCATGCTGATCGTCCATTGGGTGGGATAGCGCACTCGGTTGTACCCGCTGAGACCATCAGCGTGTTGCAATGAACCGTGTCGTGGACCTAGATCCCGAAGTCGCGGCCGCGCTCGACGTCGGGCGCGCCGTCGTTGCACTCGAATCGACGCTCATCGCACACGGCATGCCGTGGCCGCGGAACGCCGAGACCGCGATGGCGGTGGAGGACGAAATACGCGCGCTCGGCGCAGTTCCCGCCACCATCGCGATCATCGACGGACGGCTCAAAGCCGGACTGAAGCGCGACGAGATCCAACGGCTCGCGCGCGGCGGCCGCGACATCGCGAAAGTGAGTCGGCGCGATCTGCCGATCCTCGCCACTCGTGGCGTCACCGGTGCAACGACGGTCGCCGCGACGATGATCATCGCAGCGCTCGCCGGCATTCGCGTTTTCGCGACAGGTGGCATCGGCGGCGTGCACCGCGGTGCCGAGACGAGCTTCGACATCTCGGCCGACTTGCAGGAGCTCGCACGCACGTCCGTGGCCGTCGTCTGCGCCGGTGCGAAATCGGTGCTGGACCTGCGTCTCACGCTCGAATACCTGGAGACGCACGGCGTGCCGGTGATCGGCTATCGCACCGAACGACTCCCGGCGTTCTACACGCCCGACAGCGGCTTCGCCGTCGATGTGCAACTCGACGAGCCGGAAGAGATCGCTCGCGTGATGAAAGCGAAGTGGGACCTCGGAATCGACGGGGCCGTCGTGATAGCGAATCCGATTCCCGAGGCTTTTGCGCTGTCGCGCGAGTGCATCGAGGGGGCGACCGAGCAAGCGCTGGACGAAGCACGCACGCAGCGCGTCGCAGGCAAGGCGCTCACGCCGTTTCTGCTCGATCGCATCAATGCGCTGACTGAAGGGAAGAGCCTGCTTGGCAACGTCGAGCTCATCCGGAACAATGCGCGGCTTGCCGCGCGCGTCGCGGTTGCGTACCAGGCGCTCGGCACTGGCGCTCGAGGTGCGACAGCGCGTTGATGGTGCGCCGAGTTTTCAGGAAGTCGGTCCCGATGAACGAAATGAATGCGACCGAGCAAGCCTGCCGGAATGTCCGAGGCTTGGTCGATGATGCGCAGCGCATCGTCGTGTTGACGGGCGCCGGCATCTCGACCGAATCCGGCATTCCGGATTTTCGCGGACCGCAAGGCCTGTGGACCAAAGACCCGATGGCCGAGAAGCTTTCCGACATCCGCTGCTACATGTCGGATCCGCAAGTTCGCAAGGCATCGTGGAAATCGCGGCTCGCGCATCCCGCATGGACGGCACAGCCGAATGCCGGACATCGAGCACTCGCCGCGCTGGAAAAACGTGGCAAGTTGCATGCATTGATCACGCAGAACATCGACGAACTGCATCAAATGGCCGGGAATTCGCCGGAGCGCATCATCGAGGTGCACGGCACGGTGCGCAAGGTCGTATGCATGACGTGCGGAGCGACCGCACCAATGCAGGCTGCGCTCGAGCGCGTGCGTGCTGGAGAGGAGGATCCCCCGTGCCGTTCTTGCGGAGGCATCCTGAAGAGCGCCACCGTTTCGTTCGGCCAGGCGCTCGTGCCGGAGGTGATCGATCGCGCCATGCGATGTGCCGGTGAAGCGGATCTGTTTCTCGCGATCGGCACGAGCCTTCAGGTCTACCCGATCGCCAACGCAGTCGCCGTCGCGCGCGCGGCGGGGGCTCCCATCGTCATCGTCAATGCCGAGGAGACGCCGTTCGACGACATCGCAGACGCGGTCATCCGCGAGCCGATCGGCACGGCGCTGCCGAGGCTTTTGGCGCTGCAGTAAACCTCACGTCAGAGTTCGAAATCCCGCGGCTGCAAGTCGATCGGCGTCCCGTGAGGCGTGCGCTGCGCGGCGCGGCTCCATGCGTCGCGGTAACGCTCCAATGCGAATGCATCGGCGATTCCCTTTTCCGCAACGACGCGCTCCAGTGTAGCCAGCCAATGCCGGTAATACGTCTCGCCCGTGTCCGGATCGCCTGCTTGATGCGCACGCCTGATCACGTCGCCGAGTGCGCTCGACCATTCGCTCCAGGTAAACACGCCGCGCTCGTGCAGCGCGACCGCCATCGCAAACGCCTGCGCCTGCCATGGCTCGTGGAACACCGGGCCGTTCGCGTCGCGAGGAATGCTCGCGACCGCATCGATCGCACCGCGCGCGGCCATCGGGTCAACTATCAATCTCGCAGCGCTTCCAGATAGGGCTCGAACGCTTCGATCGAAACTTCGAGACGAGGATCTGATTTCTCGCCCCACAACTCCTGACCGTCGAAGCAGACCGTGTAGAGCCATTGCGGATTGTCGCCTTCGCCGATCGCGGCCGAATCGGGGAACACATGGCACCCGCGAATGGTCTCGACCGTGCCGACACGTCCCCGCGCATAACGTGGAAGCCTGGTGTGCGTCGGCGGATTGAGATTGCGTGTCCGCACGAGATCGCCGGGTTTGTAACGCGGCGAATTTCTGGCTTCGCGCGCGTACGCACCGCGCGTGAGCGACTTGTCGACATCGGCCGGCATGAGCTTGGGTGACGGCACCTTGCCGGGCCGTAACGCATGCCCTGCGGTCATCTCTTCGAGATCGACCAGGCCGCGCTCGACCAGCATGTTCCGCAGGCGGAGCGCCCACCGCTCGTAATACGAGGCTTGCAGATAGATTTCCGGCGGAAGATTCTCGATCGCCGCGCGCGTCTGGTCGATGTTCCAGAGCCCCGCAAAGCCCATCGCGCGATTCAGCGCGAGGCAGCGGCCTTCCCATTCTTCATGGAACGTCGGCTCGTTCGTTTCCGGCCGCACCGGCCCGAAGCCGTGCATGCCGCCCATGTCGTGAACGCCGTTCATGGCGGCGGCTCGGGCAGCCCCGTACCGACCATGCAATCGCGTGTCACGAGCGTCGCGAGCTTCTCTTCGCTCCAACCTTCCGTCCCCGGCGGCCGCATGGGGACAACGATGAATCGCGTTTCCGCGGTCGAATCCCATACACGGATCACGGTGTGCTCGGGCAACACCACGCCGAAATCGGCGAGCACGCCACGCGGATCGATCACCGCGCGCGATCGATACGCGGACGACTTGTACCAGGTCGGCGGCAACCCGAGCACGTCCCATGGATAGCAGGAGCAGAGCGTGCACACGACCATGTTGTGCGTGCGCTCGGTATTCTCGACGGCGATCAAGTGCTCGCCGACGTGCGCGGCGACGCCTGCATCGACGATCGCATGCGTGGCGTCCTCGAGCAGCCAACGCTTGAACGCGGCATCGGTCCACGCTCTTGCCACGACGCGCGCCCCGATGTGCGGCCCGATGCGCGTTTCGTAGGCTTCGACGATGCGATCGAGCGCCGCGGGTTCGACGTAACCCTTTTCCGTGAGGATCGTCTCGAGCGCGCGCACGCGAAGCTGCGTCCCGGACAAGTCCGAACCGTTCGCGTCACGATTGTCGTGGTCGTGCATAGTATGAGATTCTACGGGACCGGACAGTAAACGCATCGGGGTATGGCGCGTTTGTCGCCCTGCCAAGCAATTCCGCACCGCGCTTGAAGTGTTCCGTCGTAATTCCGTTGCAGTCGCGCGGATGCCGGGTATCTTGACCGCGGATGATGATGTCGCAAGGAGCGCGTCAATTCGAATCACTTCAATCGCAGCAGGAAAGGGAGCGCAAATGATTTCGAACCTCGTCATTGCCGGTCGTTGGCGTCCTGTTACCGTGATCTTCGCAGCGGCCTTGTTGTACGGCGTGGGATCGCCCGCACTCGCGGGGAAAGCGGCCGATACAGCAGTTGTCGTATCAACGTTCGTTTCGGGACCGTTGATCAATCCACGCGGACTCAAGTTCGGACCCGATGGCAATCTTTATGTCGCCGAAGCCGGGTTTCCGGCGGATCCGATCACCGCCGCACCCGCGGGCCTGGGCGGCAAATGCTCGGCCGGTAGCAGTGGACCGGGTGATTACTTCGGCAGTGCAACCGGCTCGCGCATTCTGAAGGTCGACGCCCAGGGAAACGTCGAGACGTTTGTCGACGACTTGCCGTCGAGCGAAGCGGGGGGTCTTGCGAGCGGGGTTGCCGATATCGCATTCGTCGGCGACACGATGTACGCCATTCTTGCCGGCGCCGGATGCTCGCACGGCGTGGCCAGTCCCAACGCCGTCCTCCGGGTGAATCCCGACCGTAGCACGACGATGATCGCCAACTTGAGCGCGTTTCAGCAGGCGCATCCCGTCGCCCATCCCACCGACCCGATTACCGGCGATTTCGAACCGGACGGTACCTGGTACAGCATGATCTCGGTGCGCGGCGCTTTGTATGCCGTCGAGCCGAACCATGGCGAGTTGGATCGGATCACGACCGATGGCAACATCTCGCGAGTGATCGACATCTCGGCATGGGAGGGTCATGTCGTGCCAACGGTCGTCGCCTACCACGGCAACTTCTATGTCAGCAATTTAGGCGAATTCGATCCCGATCAGCTCAACACGCAGAGCGTTTTCAAGATCACGCCGAGTGGTCAACTGAAGGTCGTTGCGACCGGTTTCAGCAAGGTGCTCGGCCTGGCGTTCGACGGACGTGATCGCATGTATGTGCTGGAGACGTCCTACTCGACGAGCGACCCCGGTCCCGAGCCGTTCACGGGCCGCCTCGTTCGCGTCCAGCCCAACGGTGAACAGGAAGTCCTCATCGATAGCGGCGGGCCTCTCTTCTTTCCCACCGGCATGACGTTCGGACCCGATGGCGCTCTCTACATCTCCAACGTCGGCTTCGGTCCGCCGATCGGTCAGATTCTGAGAGTCGAGATCACGGACTGAGACGTCGAGAGCCGCAGCGCGCAACCTTCATAGGTATGCAGGCCACTATTACGCAACGATGACGCAAAGCCGGCGCCGCCCCACGTGGCGCCGGCATGCGTTGGTGGACGACCCCGCGTCGGCAATCAGGGATTCTTTGCCGGCCGCGCCTCGCCAAGACTCGCTGCATCGACACACGAGTTTTGCTCGCTCGACGGCGCGTGGCTGCACGCGGTGACGAGGTTAGCGTAGCGGCTCGGCGTCGCTGGCATGCGCGCCGCCGGCTCGTTGTTCGCGGCCTCATCGGCGCGCCTGCTTTGCTCGGCCTTGCATATGCCGCGCTCGCTCACCGGGAGCTTGCTGCACGCTGCGTAATCGGCCTCGACCGTCGTGCCTGCGGTATCGCCGACCGCCGCGAACGCGCTACCCGTGCCGAGCAACATTGCACACGCAATCGCAGATGCCATCCTGACAGACTTCATGTTCACCTCCGTGAGATCAAAGGCGATGCTCGCGGTGCATCACAGGTACCGGAAGGAGGCTGCTGCCCCCGCGCCGAAACCATGCGCGCACCAACCCTGCGCACCGAGCAACGAATGCACGTTAGACTCGACGCCCGCCCGACGTGTTCCGAATGACCGTTCCGATCTTGTTGTCGTCGATCGTCTCACGCGTGTCGCGATGCGCATCGTTGCGGTCCTGCTATCGAGCATCGCCGCGGCTTCGACGGCCGCCGTCGATCTGAGCGCGCAATACAGCGGCACCGTACCGATCTACCTGTTCCGCGACGCCGCCGGAAAAGCGTACGCACTCGAGCTTCCCGCGCCCGGTGACTCGGCGCTCGCAAGGCACTACGTGACATCGCAGGAGCTCACCGCGCTCGCGAGCCTCGGCACGACCATCGCTTATTTGCCTGAGCATCCCGACGCATCGATCGGCCCCTGCACATCCGCCGATTTCCCGCGCGATTTCGACATCGTGTTCGTCGAAGGCGTCGTATTCGGCAACATCGCGAAATGTGATCCGAACGGAAGGCCATCGGGCGCGACCGTGCAGAGCGTCGAGTTCGTGTTGTTTACGCAGGGCTACCGCGCGCAGGCGGCGCACACGGCGGTCATGCCATGGTTCAAGAACGCGCTGCACGGGCACGGCATCTATTTCGGCGACACGAGCGCTTACCCGTGCGCCAGCGGCGCCGACTCGACGTTCAACACGCGAATCGAGGGATGGTCGCAATGGCGCGGCTTCGGGCCGCCAGTGAATCCCTATTGGACGAGCACCGGACCGCTCGAAAACCAGACGTGCGGCACGCCGATGATCGACGGTTGGACACCGAGCTCGGGGCTCGTCGATGCCGCGTACAGCATCAGCGTACGATCGACCATCAACCAATGGGTGCGCTACAAGGTCGACCGATGGAACGGCTCGGCATGGATCGTCCATATGCCGCCGACCGTGCGCGACATGCGCTACGCCGACTGGCCGAACGGCCCGGGCGCATTCGACGTTTCGGCGAACGGACTATTGATCGGTTCGACGGGACCCCTTGGCGCGTCGTCAGGATCGCCGTGGATGATCGGCATTCGCGATCTCTCGGTCGAATGGAGCGACGGGTGGAACGGCACGCCGAAAGCAGCCGCGGTCGAGTTCTACGACGCCGGCAATGATCATTACTTCATGACGGCGGACGCGAAGGAGATCAGCGATCTCGACAACGGCGTGCACGTCGGCTGGGCGAGAACCGGCTATGCGTTTCTCGTGGGGACGCAGGGCGCCATCACGGCCGAACCCGTCTGTCGTTTCTACGGCCTGCCGAGCGCGGGCCTCGACTCGCATTTCTACTCGGCGAACGGGGGCGAATGCGACGACCTGAAAGACCGCTTCGCCAATGCGTGGCTTCTCGAATCGACGGACGTGTTCGCGGTGGACCTGCCCGACAGCGTCAGCGGAGAATGTCCGCCGCACACGATGTCCGTGTATCGGCTCTGGAATGGACGCAAGGACAGCAACCACCGCTACACGACCGATCCCTCCGTGCGGCAAGCGATGATCGCGCGCGGCTACGTCGCGGAAGGCTACGGGCCGCAGGGCGTGGCGATGTGCGCGCCCGCGCTATGAGGCGTCGCGTTCCGGCATGTTTGCGAACACGTCCGCGATCTGCTGGCGATCTTCCAGCGTCTTCAACCGCATCCGCACGTCGCGATCGCTGAACTGCCGCGCGGCGCAGGCCATCATCGCGAGATGCTGCTCGGATGCTTCCTTCGGCACGAGCAGCGCGAGAAATACGTTGACCGGCCGTGCGTCAGGCGCATCGAAGGCGATCGGCGCGCGCGTTCGAAGAAATGCCGCGACCGGCCGCTGCAGGCCGGTGAGGCGCGCGTGTGGCAAGGCGACGCCGTGGCCGAGCGCCGTCGATCCGAGCTGCTCGCGCGCGGTGAGCGCGTCGAAGATCTCCGTGCGCGCCCGATGACAGCGCTTCTCGAGAAGCGACGCGGTGGCGCGCAGCAGCGCGTCGCGGGTTTCCGCGTCGATGTCGAGCAGCACGTCATCAGGGGTCAGGATCTCGCCGATCGGAGATGTCGTCATCGCGTGCTACTCGTCGTCTTCCTGCTCGGCGTCGGGCGTCTGCATCGTCACCGTGTCCGAGCCTTCGTCGTAATCGATTATCTCGGCATAGCGTCCCCAGGTAATCAGCGTATCGAATAGCCTGGACGGCTGCTCGTAGGGCAGCAGCGTCGCGAGCTCGCTCCGAATGTCTTCGGCATCGACGCGATGATCCGGCGCCTCGTCGAGCCGTTGCACCATCATCTGAAAAAGCCGCAGCTTCATGATCGCCTGCCGGAACAGCGTCTTGCGCGCCAGCGGGGGCGCCGCGAGAAAGTACCAGCCGAGCTGCGTCATCCGCACGTCGTCCTTCGGCGTGTCGACGAGGTCCAGCATCTCCGCGGCCTTGACGATCCCGATCGTCTCGCCGAAGTCCTTTCCGATCTTCGCCGCGAGCTCGAAAACGTCGATGATCTCGCGGCCCGCTTCGAGCGTCTCGAGCAGGCCGACGATCGTACTGACCGGCACCGATGGAATGGCTTCGATGCGTGTTCGTGCCGGGGCCTTGACGCTCGTTCTCGCGGCTGCGCTCTCCGAAGGTTCGTCCGGCAGCGCGAGCGCCGTGATCGCCGCGTGGATCTGATCGACCATCGCGAGAAAGCCCGGTGAATTCGCGTCGCGCGGATACGGCAGCGGATTGTCGATCGCATGCCGGATCCGTCCCGGGTGCGAGCTGATGATCAGGATGCGGCTCGCCATGAAGACCGCTTCCGCGATGTTGTGCGTGACGAAGAAGATGCTCTTGATGCCGCCGTGCTCCGCGCGCCGCCATAGATCGACGACTTCCGAGCGCAGGTTCTCCGCCGTCAGGACGTCGAGCGCACTGAACGCCTCGTCCATCGCGAGAATTTCGGGACGCGCGACGAGCGCACGCGCGAAGCCAACGCGTTGGCGCATGCCGCCCGACAGTTCTTTCGGATAGGCGTTCTCGTAACCGGATAATCCAATCAGCTCCAGCGCGGAAGCGATCGCTTCGTCCTGCTCGGTACGCGAAAGCTGTCGCCGGATCAATCCGACGCGCACGTTCTCCTCCACCGTGAGCCACGGATAGAGCGCGAAGCTCTGGAACACGATCGCGATGTCCGGGTTGACGCCATCGAGGCGATGCCCGTGCCTCATCACCCCCCCACGCGTGGGCTGGGTTAGTCCGGCCATCAATCGCAGGAGCGTCGACTTGCCCGATCCCGATTGGCCGAGGAGCGCGAGCATCTCGCCCGCGTTCACCTGCAGGCTCACGTCGTCGATGATCGTGACCATCCGGCCCTCGCCCGCCACCGGATACGCCTTGGTCACGTTGCGCAGCTCGACGAGTGGTTCCTCGCCGGCAGCGGATGCCAATGCAGTCGCGTCGGTTGCAGCCATTGCCATCGCGATCCCTCGATGCCGTCACTCCAGCCGATACTTGCGCTCGGCGAGGTCGTACAAACGCCGCCACAACGCGCGATTGATGACGACGACGAAGAGCGCCATCACGGCAATGCTGACATAGATGCCCGGCTGATCGCCTTTTTCGGTGACTTGCGCGATATACGCGCCGAGTCCGTCGGCGATAAGCTTGTCGTGCCCCCAGCTCGCGACCTCGGCGACGATGCTCGCATTCCACGCGCCGCCCGCTGCCGTCACGGCGCCTGTCACCCAAAACGGAAAGATCGCCGGAATGAATAGCGTTCGCCACAACTGCCATCGCGCGAGTCCGAACACCTTCGCCGCCTCGCGCAGGTCGGAGGGAATCGCCATCGCGCCGGCAACGACATTGAACAGGATGTACCACTGCGTGCCGAGCGCCATCAGCAGAATGCTTCCGTAGTCGATCGATATGTGCCACGCGATGAACCATGCGACCACGAACGGAAACGTCATGTTCGCCGGGAACGACGCGGCGATCTGCGCGAGCGGTTGCGCGATTCGCGCCATCCGCGGCCTCAATCCGATGTAGACGCCGACCGGCGTCCATATCGCCGTGGCGACGAGCGTCATCGCCGCAACGCGCAGGAGCGTCAGCACGCCGAGCCATCCGATGTGGAGCATCTGCCGCGCATCGAGCGCCGTGCGGATGTTCCGGCTCACGCCGATGAGGTCGTATCCAAGAAGCCCGACGCCGGCGGCAAGCGCAAGCACGACGCCCACGCGAAGCGGCGGAACGAAGCGGCGTCGGCCGCTGCGCGGTGCGCGCGATGTGACATTGGCCAGAGCGACGGTAGCTGCGCTCGTTGCACGCGACAGCGCCTCCGAAAGCTGCGACACGCCGACGTCGATCAGGTACGAGCGGCGCAGAAGCTCGAGAAACCACGACGTCGGCGCTTCGCCCGAGCTCGTCTGCTCGAACTTGAACTTCTCCGCCCACGCGACGAGCGGCCGCCAGACGAGCTGGTCGATGACCAGGATCGTGACGATCATCGCGACGATCGCGTAGATTGCAGCGCGCATGTCGCCGCCCTCGACGGCGCTCGCCATGTACGAGCCCAGCCCTGGCAGCTTGATGTTCTTGTTCAGCACGGAGATGGCCTCGCTTTGCGCGACGAAAAACCACCCTCCGCCGAAGCTCATCATCGCATTCCAGATAAGCCCGATCGCGGACGACGGCAGCTCGAGCTTCGTGAAGCGTTGCCAGCGGCCGAGCCGATAGACGCTCGCTGCTTCGCTCAAATCGGGAGGTATCGTGACGAGCGAGTGATACAGGCCGAACGCCATGTTCCACGCCTGCGACGTGAAGATCGCGAAGATGCTCGCGCATTCGACGCCGAGCAGGCTTCCGGGGAAGAGCGCGAGGAATCCGGTCACGGTGATCGACAGGAAACCGAGCACCGGCACCGACTGCAGGATGTCGAGCATCGGCAGCATCACGCGACGGGCCGCGACGTTTTTCGCCGCGACATAGGCGAACGAGACCGCGAAAAGCAGCGAGAACCCGAACGCGATGAACATCCGCAGCACCGTGCGCGCCGTGTAGTAAGGAATCAGCGCGACATCGAGATCGAGCGCCGGTGGATGGAGCTCATCGAAGCGCACGCGCATGTCGCCGCCGAGTGCGACCAGCAGCTTGATCAGCGCCAGCACGCCGATGACGACCACCACGTCGACCCAGGAGAAGCGCCACGCGCGACGTACCTGCTGTCCGGTCGTCTCGGGATACGGTCGGGCGATCATCGACGGGTTGGAGGCGCGCGACGGTTACGGGGCACGAGGGCGCCCGATTATCGCCGGTGAGACGCGCAAGCGGAGCGAACGCCGCAAGGGCCCGTCGCCCGCGAAGTCGATGCGGGTTACCCTGCCTTGCGGAACGTCAGATTGATGCGCCAATCGCCGAGCAGGCGATGATGTCCGGGCTTCAGCATCGCGACGCCATGGTAGCGAAGCCGCGAGGGGCCGCCCCACACGACCACGTCGCCTTGCCGAAGCGGCACGCGCGCGACGCGGTCGCTGCGCTTCACGCCGCCGAACAGGAACGTTGCCGGCAAACCCAGCGACACCGAGACGATCGGCGCGTCGTAGTCGCGTTCGTTGCGATCCTGATGCAGCGTGAGTCGCGAACCCACGCCGTACCGGTTGACGAGGCACGCATCGGGAACGAAACGCGCAAACCCGGCGCGCCTGGCGGCGCGCGTTGCAAGATCGGCGAAAGCCGTCGGCATCGCGGGCCAGCGGCGACCCGTATCGGGATCGATCGCCGTGTAGCGATATCCCGCCTCGTCCGAGACCCACCCGAGCGCGCCGCAATTCGTCATCGCGACCGACATTCGAAAGCCACCCGGCGTAACCATGTGGCGAAACGGCGCCTGCGATGCGACGCGATCCACGGCCGCGAGGAGCGCTTCGTCGGCCGCAGCGGCGAAACCCCGCAGAATCGATGCGCCGGGCGCGAGCGGCTCGATGGACGACTGCGTGGCGATCGTCGTGTCGAACAGGTCCATCCTACGCCGCGTCGTGGAGGATGATGCCGAGCGTTCGTCGCTCGCCCGAACGGATGCGGCTGACACCGTGCCGGAGATTGACACGATGGACGCCGCGCGTTCCGCGCATCGGCCGCTCGCGCACCGCGAAGATCACCGCATCGCCGCGTGCAAGCGATATCACCTCGGCGCGCGATTGCATGCGCGGACGTTGCTCGGTCATCACGAACTCGCCGCCGTCGAAATCGCGGCCAGGTTGCGACAGCAGGATCGTCGCCTGCAGCGGAAAAACGTGCTCGCCGTAGATGTCCTGATGCAGACAGTTGTAATCGCCTTCGCCGTACGACAGCATCAGCGGCGTCGGCCGTCGCTGCCCGGCGGCGTGGCAGCGTGCGAGAAATTGCGCATGGCGCGCGGGAAAACGGACTTCGTTGCGCATCGCCTCGTACCAGCGATTCGCGATCGGCGCGAGCCGCGCATAAAGCGCTTCGCGCAGTCCAGCGACGAGCACGGGCAACTCGTAGGCGAAGTACTTGTATTCGCCGCGACCGTAGCCATGCCGAGCCATCACCACCCGGCTCCGAAACGAATCGTCTCGCGCATACAACGACGCGAGCGACGCGCATTCGGACGCCGAGAGCAGGCGCTCGATCACCGCGTTGCCGAACGCGTCGAGATTCGCTTCGAAGCGGGCCGCATCGATGGCATCGATGCGGCGCTCGACATCGGCTGCGAGCGCCGCGGACTCCTCGCGATCGGCACGCGCGTTCATCCTGCAGATGCCGCCGCCTCGCGCTCGAGCAACGCGCGCTTGCGCTCGACGCCCCAGCGATAGCCCGAGAGGCCGCCGTCGTTTCGCACGACGCGATGGCATGGAATGGCGACGGCGATCGCGTTAGTCGCGCACGCTGCCGCGACCGCACGCGCCGACTTCGGCGCGCCGATTCGCGCCGCCAGCGCGCTGTAGCTCATCGTGCTGCCCGCCGGAATGTCACGCATCGCCCGCCACACGCGCTGCTGGAATGCAGTGCCGCGCACGTCGAGCGGCAGGTCGAGGCCGATCCGCGGCGCGTCGACGAAACCGACGACCTTCGCCACCGTCGCCTCGAACGCCTTGTCGCCGCCGACGAGCCGCGCGTGCCGGAAGCGATCCTGAAGGTCGCGCACGAGTCCATCGGGATCATCACCCAGGAAGATCGCGCATACGCCGCGCTCGCTTTGTGCGACGAGAATCGAGCCGAGCGAGCATTCGCCGACCGCGAAACGGATCTCGGTCCCGGCGCCGCCGGCGCGATAACGCGTGGGCGTCATCCCGAGCACGCGATCCGATTCGCCGTAGAAGCGACCGTTCGAGCCATAGCCCGCATCGTAGATCGCATCTGTCACCCTGGCGCTGCCGGACAATGCATGCCGAACGCGCTTCGCGCGATGCGCGGCCGCATAGGCTTTCGGCGTCACGCCGGTGATCGCGCGAAACGTCCGGTGCAGATGCCAGGGACTCATCCGCGCGCGCGCCGCGAGCTCGGAGAGCGTCGGTGCGTGATCGGCCGTCTCGACATATCGACAGAGCGCCGCGATCGCGGTCGCGTGCTCGGACGCGAGCGACGGTTGATTCGGACGGCAGCGCCTGCACGGTCGGAAGCCGGCGTGCTCGGCCTCCTTGGCGCTCTCGTAAAACGCGACATGCTCGGGCCGCGCGGTACGCGAGGCGCAGGAAGGGCGACAGTAGACGCCGGTCGTACGCACCGAGTAGAAAAACGTGCCGTCGGCGTTGCTGTCGCGCGCGACGATCGCTGTCCACCGCGGATCGCGCATCGTGCGCGCGGCGAGCGCATCCCGTTCGGAGATCTTCGTCATGCCTGCCTGCGATACCACTCGCGCCGCGCCACCGCCTGGGTGCTGTGTGAGCCTTTTCATCGGAATCCTCGTCGTTTTCATCGTGCGAGGCTCCACTTTAGACAGCGAGACACGCGCGTGCACTCCGCGTCTTGCTTTTGAATCCGTGCGGTGTTCGCGAGCGCTTGCGCCCACCGAGATTATCCGCCCGGCCAATCAGCGGTTCGCGAGCGCGACGAGCGTATCGACGAGCACGCGCGCGCCGGCCGCGAGTTCCTCGCGTTTTGCCGATTCGAGCGGATTGTGGCTGATGCCATCCTTGCACGGCACGAAGACCATGCCCGTCGGGCAGATCGCATGGAGGAAGCGGGCATCGTGCCCCGCCGAGGAAAGGATGTCGAGCGTGGGAATGCGCAGTGCCGACGCGCTTTGCCGGATGAGATCCCGCATCGTGTCCGGAAATTCGAGCGACATCGCGGTCGTGAGCTCGACCACGTCGACTTCGCACGGACTCGCGCGTTGCGCGCAAATCGCCGGGACTTCATTGCCGAGCGATGCCAGCATCGTCGAATCGACATGGCGAAGATCGACCGAAAACACGACACTGCCCGCGACGACCGAGGGCGCGTTCGGCGTCACATCGAGCCTTCCGACGGTGAACTTGACGGCGTCACCGCCGGACTGCATCGCATCGTCGAGCGCACCGATCATGCGCACTGCGGCGAGCAACGCGTCCTTGCGCTCGCGCCGGTTCGTTGTACCCGCGTGCGCTTCCTCGCCGCGAACGGTCACGCGAAACGTTCGCTTTCCCTGGATGCCGGTGACCACGCCGACCGAATAGCCCTCGCGCTCCAGGATCGGTCCCTGCTCGATGTGCGCTTCGACGTACGCGACGACATCCCGCTTCAGCGGTCGCGACGGCACGTCGGGAAACGCTTCGTGCAGCGCGGCGAGGGCGTCCCGCACGCTGATTCCCTGCGCGTCGCGGATGTCCAGAAAATGGTCGAGGGGCGCCGCGCCGGTAAACGCCGCGGATCCCATCATGCCGGGCACGAAGCGGGAGCCCTCCTCGTTCATCCATGCGACGACTTCGATCGGGCGTCGATGCTCGACGCGGCATTCACGAATCGCTTCGAGCGCTTCGAGCCCCGCGAGCACGCCATAGACGCCGTCGAACTTGCCGCCGCTCGGCTGGCTGTCGAGGTGCGAGCCGGTCAGTACGGGCGCGGCTTTGCCATCCCTTCCGTCGCGTCGCAAAAAGAGATTGCCGGCGGCGTCGGTGAACGGGGAAAGACCCGCTGCCCGGCCCCACGCGATCACCTCCCGCCACGCCGCGACTTCCTGCGGCGAGAGTGCCTGGCGATCGACACCGCCCGCCGGCGTGGCGCCGTGCTTCGCAAGCGCCATGTGCCGCGACCACAGTCGATCGGCGTCGATGCGGCTCGAAGGCGTCACTGCGTC
The DNA here is from genome assembly GCA_035308425.1 of Casimicrobiaceae bacterium. Lineage (GTDB taxonomy): Bacteria > Pseudomonadota > Gammaproteobacteria > Burkholderiales > Casimicrobiaceae > VBCG01. The sequence continues at coordinate 16,586 of DATGGP010000053.1, forward strand.
TTCATGATTTGCTCGGGTATGGCGCGCGGATCCCGCGGTAACCAGCGCCCGGCCTCGACCAGCGAGATGAAATCGCCGACGAACCGGTTGAAGTATTCCGGTTCTTCCAGATTGAGCGTGTGCCCTGTCTTCGGCAGAACCAGCAGGCCACACGCCGGAATCGTTTTCTTCATGAAAATGCCCGGCTGGAGGCAATGGTCGTCCTCGTCGCCGACGACGACGAGCACCGGGACGCGCATCGCACGCAGCCGATCCTCGAGATCGTAGATCGACGGGCGTCTCGCCTGCACGCCGCGCATCGTATTGGCCGCGCCGATCGCCGAATGCTGTCCAAGCAGGTCGGCGAACTCGCGCCAGCCGCGCGGATCCTTGTTCTGGAACTGCACGCGCGAGGCACCGACCGAATACGTCTTCGCGAATTGCTCGCTCCCCTGCGTCATGAATTGTTTCGCGACGTCGAGCGAGACGTTGCGAAAATACGCTTCGAACTGCTTTTCGGCGCCGTAGCCGGCGCCTGCCACCACCAGCGACAGCGCGCGCGACGGATGATCGAGCCCGAGATGGAGCGCTGCGAAGCCGCCCATCGACAACCCGACGACGTGCGCGCGATCGATTCCCGCCGCATCCATCACGGCCACGATGTCCGCAACCGCGAGCGCTTGCGAATAGCGCTCGACGTCGTCCGGAACCTCCGACGGCGCATACCCGCGAGCGGCAAGCGTCAGGCAGCGATGGCGGCGCGAAAACGCGCGCATCTGCGGCTCCCAGCTCCGATGCGAGCCGCCGAACTCGTGCACGAACACGATCGGCATACCCTCGCCTGCCTCCTCGAAATACAACCGCGTGCCGTCTTCGCTGGTTGCGTAAGCCATGTCGGATCAAAAAAGTGGACCGACGTTCGCGATGCCCCGCGCCTTCTCGACCATCGCCGGCAGACGTTCGCAGAACGCGTCCGCCCACGCCTCGGGCACCGTGGTGCTGACCTTGACGAATCGATGCCCGAACGTCGGCGTGTGATACGTACCCTGCCGGATCATGACGCCCTCCGATCGATACGCTTCGCAAAGCGCTTCCGGCGTGATGCCGGCGTCGATGCATTCGACGACGAGGAGATTCGCCTGCGACGGGTACACGGCGACCGACATGCCCGGGACCATCGCCACCGCCTTGGCAATCTCGGCCTGGTTGCGCCGCTGGCGTCGATTGATCTCCGGGAACCATTCGCGCTTGACGCGCAGTCCTGCGATCGCTGCGCGCTGCGAAACGACGTTCGATCCGAGATTGTTCGGCGGTGCGGCGGCGAGCCGCTCGATCAGATCGGGATGCGCAACGACGGCGCCAATACGCAGGCCCGCGACGCCGAGCCATTTCGAAAAGCTGTAGACCGTGAACGTACGCTCGGGATAGAAGCGAGCGGCGAGCGTGTGCGCATTGGCGAAGTGCGCGTACGTGCAATCGTGCAGGAAGTACGCGCCCACGCGACGCGCGATCGCCGTGAAGGCCTCCATCTCTTCGCGCGTTGCGCAGGTGCCGAGCGGATTGTTCGGATCGACGAGATAGATGAGGCGCGTATCCTGCGTGACGGCCGCCTCGAGCTGCGCGACGGTGAGCTTGTAGCCGTTCTCGGGCTTGTAGATCGGGATCTCGCTCGTCGTCGCGCCGGCGGCTTGCGCGAAATGAATCGGCCATTTCCAGCCGGGATCCGTCGTGACGAAGTGCGTCCCCGGCTCGCACACCGTGTGGCAGACATCGTAGAGCGCCTCGACCGCACCGTCGGTCACGAGAACCGACTGATCGGGCAAGCCGAGATCGTCCTTGATCAGCGCGCGCAATTCCTCGAATCCCGCCGGCGGCGCATACGCGTGGTATTCCTCGCGCTCGATCGAATCGAGCATCGCCTTCACGACGGCCGGATGCGGATTGAAGTGGTTGGTATTCTGGCCGAGCCACATCAAGCCGGGCGTGTTGAACAGCCGGTCGAAGTGCCGGTTGCGGATCTCGAATTGCTTCATGCGGACACGCTCCGTTCCTTGATGATCGATCCGCGCGCGGCGATGCCGCCGTCGATCGTCACGATCGTGCCCGTGATGTACGCTGCCCGCGGTGACGCGAGAAAGACGATGAGATCGGCCACTTCCTCGGCGCTCGCCGGGCGGCCGCCCGGATACTTGGCGCGCAGTTCCTCCCAGCGATTCTCGTCGCCGTACCAGTCGAGCGCCCGCCGCTTGTTGATCTTCACCATGCGCTCGGTCTCGACGGGGCCGGGATTGACGCCGACGACGCGCACGCCGAAGTCGAGGCTCTGTCCGCCGAGCGCCTTCGTGAACGCCATCAGCGCGGCGTTCGCCGTGCTGCCCGCGATGTAGTTCGCGTCGAAGTTTTCTCCGGAATTCCCGATGTCGTTGATGATGACACCCGAGCGCCGCGTCTTCATCGCCGCATAGATTTCGCGCGTCAGCGCAATGTAGCCGAAGAGCTTGAGATCGTAACCGCGGCGCCAGTCTTCCTCGCTGAGCGATTCGATCGGCCCGGAGGGAATCTCACCCGCATTGTTGACGAGGATGTCGACGTCCGAGCAACGGCGGCCGAGTGCAACGACAGTGTCGGTCTCGCCGAGATCGCCGACGTGAATGTCGACCGACACGCGGTGCTTCTCGGCGAGCTCTCGACGCGCCGATTCCAGCGCTTCGCGCGATCGCGCGGCGAGGTGCAAATGACAGCCTTCGGCGGCCAATGCGCGTGCAGTCGCGAGCCCGATGCCCTTGGACGCGCCCGTGATCAGCACCGACTTGCCGGCGAGCCGCAGGTCCATTTGCACCGCCTCGCGTATACGAAATGGCGAGTATCGCATACAATTGTGCGATCAGGTGGAAAGCAAGACCGCATGCCCGCGAAGAACAGAACCGCCCTGGGTCCGTCACGAAAGGTAATCGCGTCGCTGCCGAAATCGTCGACCGCCGCACCCGGCGCGACGCTCGCCGAGCGCATTCGGCAAACCCTGGAACGCGACATCGTTGGCGGGCGCCTCGCCCCCGGCACCAAGCTCGACGAGGACGACCTCGCCGCGCAGCACCGCGCATCGCGAACGCCGGTGCGCGAAGCGCTGCAGCATCTCGCGTCGCAAGGGCTGATCGAGCTGCGGCCGCATGCCGGCGCATTCGTGCCGACGCATGGCGTGGTCGAACTCGCCGAGATGTTCGAGGCGATGGCATTTCTCGAAGCCGCGTGCGCCGCGCTCGCGGCGCGCAGGCATTCGGCCGAGGATAGACATCTTCTTGGCGTCGCCCACGAGGCGTGCGCGAAGGCGGCCAAACGCGATGATCCGCAGGCGTTCTACGCAGCGAATCGGCATTTTCACCGGTGCATCTACCGCGCCGCGCACAACGAATACCTCGCCGCGCAGACGGTGCAGCTCGGCAATCGACTGGAAGCGTATCGCCGCGAAGCAACGTTCCATCCCGGACTGATGTCGCTCACGATGGCCGAGCACGAGCGCATTCTCGACGCGATATTCGCGATGGACGAAGCGACGGCAGGTGCGCAGATGCGAAGCCATCTCGACACGCTGCGCGACGACGCGGTGTCGATGGCCACGGCGATGCAGCGCGCGAGCCGCCAGGCGGCGCGATGACGCTACGTTCCGGCCTTACGCCTGCGCGGCGAAGTCAATGCCGGTTCGCGCGTGTGCAACCTCCAGGAGCCGCCGCGCCGCCGCGTTCGCGCCGTCCAATGCACGCGCTTCATCGACGTCCACCATGTGCCCGCCGCGCACGCGAACGCGGCCGTTCACGATGGTGAGCGCAGCGTAAGGATCGCTGCCGGCCAGCAGCAACGCGCCGAGCGGATCGGCGACCGCGCCGGCATGCGACAAGCGTCGCAGCGGAAACGCCGCGATGTCCGCCGCCTTGCCTGGCGAGAGCTGGCCAATGTCGTCGCGACCGAGCGCGCGTGCGCCGCCGCGCGTCGCCATCCACAGCGCATCCTCAGGCGTGAGCCATTGGTCGGCTGCTTCGCTGTCATCGTACCCGCCGACACGGTGCAGGACGAGCGCCAGGCGCAGCTCGTTCAGCAGGTTGCTCATGTCGCTGCTCGCCGCGCCGTCGACGCCGATGCCGGCGTTGACGCCGTGCGCGCGCCAGTGCCCGATGCGCGCGACCTTCTTGCCGAGGCGCACGATGCAACGCGGGCAATGCGCGAGGCTCACGCCGGCGTCGGCAATGGCCTTCATCTCGGAATCATCGAGCAGCGTCGCGTGCGCAAGCCACGTACGCTCCCACAACCAGCCGACGGTGCGCAGGAACTCGATCGGCGTCGATCCGCGTTCGCGCATCACCGCGCGCTCGTCGGGACGCGGGTCGAAATGCACGTGCAGGCCGCAGGCATTGGCCTTCGCAAGCTCGGCGAAGCGCCGCATCAAGTTCGGGCACCGATACGTCACGCTCGTCGGGCCGATCGCGACCTGGACCATCGCGCCGGGCGACGTATCGTGATAGCGGCGGATCGCCGCGTCGAGTCTGGGAAAGAGCGTTTGTTCGCGATCGAGCAGTCGGTCGAGGCGATCGCCCATGATCGGCGCGAGCCGCTGCTCCAGGTCGGCTTCGATCGTCGGCATGCCGCCGCGCACGAGCACGAAGCGAATGCCGGCCTCGACGGCACCGCGAACCTCCTCGGCCGCCATCTCGCCTGCCGCTTCGGGGATCAGGTAGGCGAAGTCGGCGTTGGTCGTGCAGCCGGAGGCGAGAAGCTCGCAGTTCGTCGCCAGCGACGCGTGGTAGTACGCATCGGCGTCGATCTCGGCCCAGATTGGATACATCGTCGCGAGCCAGTCGACGATCGTCGCGCGCGTCGCGCGCGGCACGGCGCGCGTGAGCGTCTGGAACAGGTGATGGTGGATGTTGACGAGTCCCGGCGTCACGATGCAACCGGCCGCCGAAATCTGTTCCTTCACCGTGATCGAGGGCGCCGGCTCGCGTCCGACCGCAACAATGCGCCCGTTCTCGACGTGCACGTAGCCGTCGCGAATCGACGAGCGCGCGTCGTCGCAGCGATAGATCACGTCGGCGTGACGAACGAGAAGGCTCGGCATCCTGCGGGTTGATATACGATCCGATGATTCGCGTATATTATCGGTCCGCCCGAAAACCACGAAGGAGGAGTCATCATGCCAACGTTCAGGCTCGTCCTGACCGTCGTCGTCTCGCTGGCGCTCGCGCCATTCGCCTTCGCGCAGGACAACGTTCGCATCGGCGTCGTGCAGCCCACGACCGGGCCGGTCGCGTACGACGGCAACATCTACGTCTCGACCGTCAAGATGCTCGTCGACGACATGAACGCAAAGGGCGGCGTGCTCGGCAAGAAGATCGAGCTCGTCGTCGAGGACGGCGCGTGCAATCCCGCGCAGTCCGTGAACGCCGCGGAGAAGCTCGTCGTGCGCGACAAGGTGGTCGCCCTTCTCGGCGCCTTCTGCAGCACGTCGACCGCGGCCGTGATGGAAGTCGCGAAGAAACACAAGATTCCGCTCATCACCGGCATCTCGACGGCGGCGCAACTCACCGAGCAGGGAAATCCGTATTTCTTCCGCGCGGTGGCGACGACGCCGATGCTCGGCAACGCATTCGGTCCGGTGCTGCCGAAGGCGCTTCACGCGAAGCGCTTCGCGTTTCTCGCCTTGAACGACGACTGGGGCCGCTCGATGGTCGCGTCGTATCCGAAGGCGATCGAAAGCGCCGGCGGCGAGATCGTGGCCACCGAATTCTTCCAGCAGAGCGACCTGCAGTTCCTGTCGCAGATCACGAAGGTCAAGGCGTCGAATCCAGACGCCATCGTGTCGAATGCGAACACGCAGCAGGCGGTCGCGCTCAGCAAGCAGATCCGGGAGCTTGGCATCACCGTCCCGCTGGTCGGCGAAGGATCGTGGACAAGCGACAGCTACATCAAGCTCGCGGGCCCCGCGGCCGAGGGCGTGTACGGGCTCGTCGAATACGTCTACACGATTAGGAACCCGATCAACGACGCGTTCGTGAAGGAATTCCAGGCGAAGCTCAAGGAGAATCCGACGAAATTCGCCGGCGCGGCGCACAATGCGATCCACATCATGGTCGACGCGATCCGGCGCGCAGGCGCGGCCGATCCGGAAAAAATCCGCACGGCGCTCGAAAGGACCGACTACAACGGGCTCGTCGGCAACATCAAGTTCGACGAGAAGCACCAGGCATACGGGCAGACGGTCTACCTCGCACGCGTTACGAAGGGCATACCGGAAGTGATCGAAACGGCGAAGATCTCGAAGCCGTAGCGCGACCGCGTGACACGGCTCGCAGGCGCCGGCCGCGATCCCGCGTCCCCGATCCCCCGGCATGTCGCCTACGATCACCATCCTCGCTCAGCATCTGCTGAACGGGGTCTTGATCGGCTGCGCCTATGCGCTGATCGCGATGGGTCTCACGATGATCTTCGGCGTGATGAACATCGCCAACTTCGCGCACGGCGAGTTCTACATGCTCGGCGGGTTCGTCGCGTTCTATCTCGTGAGTCTGATGCGTCTCGATTATTTCGTGGCGCTGCCGCTGGCGGTCGCCGTCGTCGTTGCGCTCGCCGTCGTGCTCCAGCATTCGATCTTCCGGCGACTGCGCGAAGCGCCGGTCATGACCACGACGCTCGTCACGATCGGGCTCTCGATCTTCCTCGAGAACGCCGCGCTCCTTCTGTGGGGACCGCAGCCGCAATCGATTCCGACGCCGTTTCCGCCGAAGCCGCTGAGCTTCCTCGGTGTGTATACGACGCCGCTCTACCTCTTCTGCATGGCCGTCACGGCCGCGCTGATCGTCGTCGGCCATGTGCTCATACGCCGGACGAGAATGGGGAAGGCGATGCGCGCGACGTTCCAGAACAAGGAGGCCTCGGCGCTCGTCGGCATCCGGATCGACCGGATCTACGCGTATGCATTCGCCTTCGGCGCGGCGCTCGCGGCCGCCGCCGGCGCCGTGCTCGGCGGCTTCATTCCGGTCGAACCGGCGAGCGGCGGCGTCATCACGCTGAAGGCGTTCATCGTCGTGATCCTCGGCGGGATGGGGAGCTTCGTCGGCGCGATCGTCGGTGGATTGCTGCTGGGCCTTGCCGAAGCGCTGGGTGCAGGGTACCTCCCGAACGGCTGGAAGGACGCGATCGGCTTCTTCGCCGTGATCCTCGTGCTGCTGCTGCGGCCGGAAGGATTGTTCAAACGTGCTTGATGCACTCCCGTACCGCCTCGCAACGATCGCCGTTCTCGTCGCGCTTTTCGCGATACCGCTCGTCGTGCACGACGACTACTACCTGCACCTGTTCATCGTGTCGGGCATCTTCGCTGCGGCCGTCGTCGGTCTCGATCTCATCGTCGGTTACGTGGGACAGCTCTCGCTCGCGCACGCGGCATTCTTCGCGATGGGCGCCTACACGTCGGCGCTGCTGTTCATTCGACTGCATTGGTCGATGTGGCTCGGGCTCCCTGCCGCGGCGCTTCTCGTCGGCGTCGTGGCCATCGTGCTCGGCTCGATCATCCTGCGAACGCGCGGACACCGCTTCATCATCATCACCGTCGTGTTCGCCGAGCTCATGCGGCTCGTCGCAACGAACTGGGTCGACATGACGCGCGGCTTCATGGGGCTGCCCGGCCTCGTGGTTCCTCCGCTCGTCCTTCCCGGCATCGGCGCGATCGACCTCACGTCTAAGTCGCGCTTCTACTATGTCGTGCTGGTCGCCGCGATCGTCGCGTTCGTCATCTGCCGCGTAATCGTTCGCTCGTCGATCGGCCGCAAGTTCGTGCTGATTCGCGAAAACGAGCCGCTCGCCGAATCGCTCGGCATTTCCGCATTTCGCTATTCGATGATCGCGTTTGCCGTCGGCGCCGCGATCGCCGGCGCGGCCGGCAGCCTGTACGCGCATTACGTGGGCTTCGTGAGCCCCGATCTCTTCAACTTCTCGTACGTGACGATCATGCTGATCATGGTGATCCTCGGCGGAAAAGGCACGCTCGTGGGACCTGCGCTCGGCGCGGTGATCTTCACGTTCCTGCCCGAGTTCCTGCGCGAGGCGTCGCACTGGCGGATGATCACGTTCGCCGCGATCCTGATCGCCGCGACGTTGTTCATGCCGAAGGGCATCGTCTTCCCGCTGCTTACGCACCTGCTGCCGCGCGAGCGGCGCCTTCGCAATGCCCGCGCTGCTTGAGGGTCATCGCCTCGCGGTTCGCTTCGGCGGCGTCGCTGCGCTGAAAGGCGTCGATCTCGCCGTGGATGCGGGCGAAGTGTTGAGCGTGATCGGACCCAACGGCGCGGGCAAGACGACGCTCTTCAACGTCATCACCGGACGCGTGCGGCCTGCGGCGGGCGCCGTCCTGTTCGACGGCGAGCCGATCCACCGCCTCGCACCCTTTCGCATCGCGCTGCTCGGTGTCGTGCGAACGTTCCAGAAGACGGAAGTGTTCGGACCGCTTCGACTGATCGATGGCGTCGCGGCCGGTGCGCTCGCGCGAAACGATCCGAATCCGCTTGCTCGCGCGAGCGAGGCGCTTTCGACGGTCGGCCTCGACCGCAAGGCGCACCTTTCCGCGCAGCAGCTTTCGTACGGCGACCAGCGCCTGCTCGAGATCGCGCAGGCGCTCGCGGCGAAACCAAAAGTGCTCCTGCTCGACGAGCCGGCGTCCGGCATGAACCACCACGAGAGCAAGCGGATCATGAAGCTGATCGTCGAGCTTCGGGCACGCGGTCTCGCGATGATCCTGGTCGAGCACAACATGCACGTCGTGATGTCGATTTCGGACCGCGTGATCGTCATCAACTACGGCGAGAAGATCGCAGAAGGGCGTCCCGATCACGTGCGAAACGATGCGCGCGTCATCGAAGCGTATCTCGGCGTCCCGCAAGCGGCCGATGCTCGCGCTCGATGACGTTACGCTGCACCGAGGACGCACGCGCGTTCTCGACGGCGTGTCGCTTCGCGTCGAGGAGGGCGAGCTCGTCGCGCTGATCGGCGCCAACGGCGCCGGCAAGACGACGGTGCTGCGAACGATCTCGGGCATCCTCGCGCCGAGCGGCGGCACGATCACGTTCAAAGGGAAGCCGATCCACGGCGAAGATCCCGATGCGATCGTGCGACTCGGCATCGCCCACTGTCCCGAGGAGCGGAAGATCTGGCCGGACATGAGCGTGCAGGAGCACCTCGAGCTCGGTGCGTTCGTGCGCGGTGACAACGATGTCGGCGCCGACATGTCGCGAATCTTCGAGACGTTTCCGGTCTTGAACGAGCGGCGCCATCAACTCGCGGGTACGCTGAGCGGCGGCGAGCAGCAGATGCTCGCGATTGGTCGCGCGCTGATGTCGCGGCCTTCGCTCGCGCTATTCGACGAGCCGTCGCTCGGGCTCGCGCCGATGATCGTCGAAACGATCGGCATGATGATAGCCGGCATTCGCGACCGGGGCACGACTGTGCTGCTCGTCGAGCAGAATGCATCGCTTGCCTTGCGCCTCGCCGATCGCGCCTATGTGCTGGAAACGGGACGCGTGACGTTGAGCGGGCCCGCGAAGGCGATGATCGAGAATCCGGAAGTGCGCCGAGCCTATTTGGGCGGATAGGAGGAGAGAGTTGTGAAGCGGCAAGTGATCGAAACACCGGGCGCGCCGACTCCGATGGCGCACTACTGCCAGGGCGTGGTCGCCGGCGATACCGTGTTCGCCGCCGGCCAGATCGCGTCGGACTACAAGACCGGTGTGGCGCCGCAAGCGCGACAGGACCCGGCGTTTCCGTACTACGGGTCGAGCATCCAGAAGCAGGCGCGTTACATCCTGCAGAACCTGCGTGGCGTTTTCGAAGCTGCGGGCTGCGGCTTGCAGGACGTCGTGAAGTCGCAGGTGTTCATGACCGATCTGCACGATTTTTATTATTTCGACCGGGTATGGAAGGAATTCTTCCCGTCGCCTCCTCCGCGCACGACCGTGCAGGTGAGCGAGCTGCTCGTGCCCGGTTGCCTGGTGGAGATCGATCTCACTGCCGTCAAGCCTGCCGTTGCGCGTCGCGTGATCACCGGCGCGGCGACGCCGACGCCGATGGCGCATTACTGCCAGGGCGTGCTCGTCGGCGATACGCTGTACGCGGCGGGACAGATCGCGTCGGACTATCGAACCGGCGTGCCGCCCAAGGCGCGCCGCGACCCCGCGTTTCCGTATCACGCATCGGACATCGAGCGGCAGACGCACTACGTGCTTTCCAACATTCGCTCGGTTTATGAAGCGGCCGATTGCACGTTCGCGGACACGGTCAAGGCGCAGGTTTTCCTGACCGACCTCGACGACTTCGTGCATTTCAATCGCGTGTGGCGCGAGTTCTTTCCGTCGCCGCCGCCGCGCACGACGATCCGGATCGCCGCGCTGCTCGTTCCCGGTTGCCGGATCGAAATCGACCTGACGGCAGTGCACGCTCGCGTCGCGCGCAGGGTGATCGGGACCGCGGGTTCGCCGACGCCGATGGCGCACTACTGCCAGGGGATGCTCGTCGGCGACATGCTTTATGCCGCGGGACAGCTCGCCTCGCACGTGTCGACCGGCGTCGCCGAGGAGGCCCGGCAGGATCCGGCCTTTCCATACTACGGATCGAACATCGAGAAGCAGACGCGCTACGTCCTCGGCAATCTTCAGTGCGTGTTCGAGGCCGCCGGCTGCTCGCTCGACGACGTCGTGAAGTCGCAGGTGTTCCTGACCGACCTGAACGATTTCTACTATTTCGATCAGGTGTGGAAGGAGTTCTTTCCCTCGCCGCCGCCACGCACGACATTGCAGGTCAGCGGCCTGCTCGTACCCGGTTGTCGCGTCGAAATCGACCTGACCGGGTGCAAGCGATAGATCGAGCCGAGAACGCGTGAGAATCGACATCCACAATCATGTGATCCCGTCGCGGATCATCGACGGGATCGCGCGCTCACCCGATCGATTCGCCGCACGCATCGAAGGTCCGCCGCATGCTCGGCGGGTGAACCATGCGCAAGGCTATGTCTATCCGCTTTTCGCCGAATTTCACGACGTCGAGGCAAAGCTCGAATCGATGGATCGCAAGGGCATCGACGTCGCGGTCATCTCGCCCGCGCCCCCGATGTTCTACTACTGGGCGGACGCCGATGTGGCGATCGAGACGGCGCGCCTGGTCAACGGTGGCATCGCCGACATGGCGGCGCGCAATCCCGCGCGCCTTCGCGGCATGGCGACGATCCCGCTGCAGCATCCCGACGCGGCGATCGCCGAGATGGAACGCGTCGTGCGCGAATACGGCTTCAAGGGCATCGAGATCGGCACGTCGATCGAAGGCGCGCAGCTTGCCGAGCCGCGATTCCGGCCGATCCTGCGCCGCGCGCAGGAGCTGCGACTCTTCGTGTTCGCGCATCCGTACTATGTCGGCGCGAAGCACGGCCTCGAATGCTATTACTTGACGAACCTGATCGGCAATCCGCTCGACACGGCGACGATGCTCGCGAACCTGATGTTCAGCGGCGCACTCGACGAGCTCGACGAGCTTCGGATGTGTCTCGCGCACGGCGGAGGATTCGCACCTTATCAGATCGGCCGCCTGGTACAGGGCCACCGCGTGCGCGCTGAAACGCGCGCACAATCGGTGACGTCTCCGCTCGCGCTGTTGCGCCGCCTGTACTTCGACAGCCTCGTCTTCGATCCCGCCACCCTGCGCTATCTGATCGATCTCGTCGGCGCCGATCACGTCTGCATCGGCACCGATTCCCCGTTCGACATGGGTGACGAAGCGCCGGCGGACACCATCGCATCGATCCCGAGGCTTACCGACACCGAGCGCGAGCACATCTCTTTCGGCACGGCGCTGCGGCTATTGGGCGAAGTGTGATGACGCGTTCTTCGTGCTTCGCCGGCAAAGGAGACGAGCGTGCCATCGAATGACACGGGTGCGAGTGTGCGCGCACGCATTCCCTATGAGCCGATCACGCGGCGGCGCCCGCTGCACCTGCCGGGCGATGCGCGCGTCGCGGTCTGGACCGTCGTCAATGTCGAGAACTGGAGTCCCACCGGGCCGATGCCGCGGACCGTTCTGCCGCCGCCGATGGGTCAGTCGCTGCTTCCCGACGTGCCGAACTGGGCGTGGCACGAGTACGGCATGCGCGTCGGCTTCTGGCGTTTCGTCGATACGCTCTCGACGCGCGGGTTGCGTGCGACGTTCGCGGTGAACGGCAGCGCATGTTCGGTGTATCGCGAAGCATGCGTCGCGGCGCGCGACGCGAACTGGGAATTCATGGGTCACGGTTTCGTGCAGACGCCGATGCACAAGGTCGACGACGCGCGTTCGGCGATCGGGAAAACAATCGATGCGATCGCAGAGCTCGCCGGCAAGCCGCCCCGTGGCTGGGAGAGTCCCGGACTCACCGAGACCGACGACACGATCGATCTCCTCGCCGAAGCGGGCATCGAATACGTCGCCGACTGGGTACTCGACGAGCAGCCGGTGCTCGTCAATACGCGTGCGGGCCAGATCGTCTCGGTCCCGTACACGGTGGAGATCAACGACGTCGTGATCAGCGCCGTGCAACAGCAACCCTCAGACGAAATCCTGCGGCGCGGGCGCGATCATTTCGACCGCCTCTATTCCGAGGGCGCGAGCACGCCGCGCGTGATGGCGATCTCGATTCATCCGTACCTGACCGGCGTCCCGCATCGCATCAAGTATCTGGAAGCGCTTTACGACTATATCCTCGGACACGACGGCGTCGTCATGTGGACGGGCGCTGAAATCCTCGACTGGTATCGCGAGCAGATCGAAAAAAAGCGGTTCCCGCCCGCGCGGGAACCGCCTGCTGCACCATGACGGGCGACGCTGCTTGATCAGCCGCTGGGCTGCTGCTCGCGTCGCTCGCGGGTGTTCTGCGACTCGCGTTGCGCTGCCTGCTGCTGGCGTTGTGCCTGGGCTTGCTGCTGGCGCTGCGGCTGCGCCTGCTGGCGTGCCCGGGCTTGTTGCTGCTCGCGCGCCTGAGTCTGTTGCGCGCCGCGCTGCGCCTGCTGTTGTCGCGCCTGGGCTTGTTGCTGCTGGCGCGCTTGCGCCTGTTGCTGCTGGCGTGACTGGGACTGTTGCGCGCGCTGAGCCTGCGCTTGTTCCGTGCGCTTCGCCTGCGCTTGCTGCTGCTCGCGTTGTTGCGTCCGAGCCTGCTGCGTGCGCTGCACCTGTTCGCGCTGCTGCGTCTGCGCCTGCTGCGTGCGCTGCCCCTGCTCGCGCTGCTGCGTCTGCGCCTGCTCGCGCTGCTGCGTCTGCGCCTGCTCGCGCTGCTGCGTCTGCGCCTGCTCGCGCTGCTGCGTCTGCGCCTGCTGCGTGCGCTGCGCCTGCTGCGTGCGCTGCGCCTGCTCGCGCTGCTGCGTCTGGGCCTGCTGCGCGGAGGACGGCCGTCCCTGAGGCGCCGCCTGCGCCTGCTGGACGCGCGCGGTGAACGCCCGCTGCACGACCTGGTCGTGCGGACGGTAATGGTAGTTACTGGTCTCGAGCGTGTGCTGTTCCGCGAGGCTCGGATAGCGATTGCCCGTGTACTGCCGTTGATACGTCGGCAGCGGCGCCGGCGCCGGCACCTGGTTGCGGTTCCAGTTATCCCAGTTTCGGTGACGCTGTTCCCAACCGCTTCCCCAATGATCGCCCCAGCGTGGCGCCGCACTCACCGACCAACCTCGAAAATAGACGGGCGGTGCAACATAATAGCGGACCGGAACCCGGAGCACGAAGAGCGGGACCTCATCGGGCGCCACCACCTCCCACGGACCGTCGTACCAGGTGCTGGCGTACCAGTTGGTGCCGGTGAAGACCCAATACATGCCGTCGTAGAAGAAGTAGTTCGTTCCAAGATTCGGCGCGTAATACACGGGGTAGCCCGGGATGCGAACCAAATCTGGGTAAGTGTTAAGGTTCACGCCGATGCTTACGCCCGGCGTATCGATTCCGAAACTGACCTGCGCGAATGCCGGCGGTGCGAGTGCAGACGCGCTGGCAGCAGAAACGGCTATCGCCAGGGCGGCGAGACCTTTGCGCATGAATCGGTCCTCCGATGAACGACCGCGAAATGCGGCATGCGTCCGATCTTAGCGACGCGTCATGCCGCCGTTTATCGGTGGAGCGCGCCTAATCGGGTAGGAGACGGACTACCGAAACCGCTGCACGAACCGTCGGTCGCGCGCCGATTCTTACATCAAAAGGCGATGCGTGCCGATGTCGCTTCGTCGCCAAGCGCGGGACAATCGTAGCTGTTCATCCCAACTGCGGAGGCAACGATGCATTACGCTCTTGCGCAGGACCTACGCAGGTCGGCACGTCATCGGCAACGGCGAGCCACCGAGGATGCGCTCGATCCGATCCGCGGCATTCTCGCCGGAACGCTGATTTCGATCGTTGGTTTTTGGCTCCCGCTCGCGCTCGCATTGACGCGTTAACGGCGCGAAGAAGCGTCAGTACGTCTCGATGTGCAGGCGATTCTTCGCAAAAAGCGCCGGCTTCATCGCGTCGAAATCCAGTCCATGCGCGCGACAGACGTCCCGAAACGCATCGAGGACGCCCGCTTCCATGCCCTTGACGCCGCAGACGTAGATGTAGCAATCGTCGTCCTGCAACATGCGAGCTACTTTCTCCGCGCGCTCGCGGATGCGGTCCTGTACGTATGTTCGCGCTTGCTCCGACGCGCGCGAGAACGCAAAATTCACGTCGATGAATTCCTTCGGCAGTTTCATGAGCGGCCCGAAGTACGGCAACTCCTCGACAACGCGCGCGCCGAAGAACAACAGAAGTTCCCCCCTCTCGTTCTGCGCGCGGCGGCGCCGGCGCCATTCGGTCATCGCGCGCATTGGCGCCGATCCCGTGCCGGTGCAGATCATCATAAGCGACGCGCCGGGATGATTCGGCATCAGGTAGCTTTCGCCGTACGGTCCGACGACCCGCACTTCGGCGCCGATCGCCAGATCGCATAGATAGTTCGACCCGATGCCGCTGACGGCGTACCCGTCGTGATCGGCGTTGACGCGCTTCACGGTGAGCGCGACGTTGTTGTGTCCCGGACGCTCGCCGTCGCGCGGGCTGGCGATCGAGTACAGGCGCACGTGGTGCGGCTTGCCGTGCTCATCGCGTCCCGGCGGCAGGATGCCGAGCGACTGGCCTTCGAGCACGGGAAACGGTACGCTGCCGAAGTCGAGCACGATATGGCGCACGTCCGCCGATCCGCCCTCGGCAGTGATCCTGTGGTTGCCGGTCACTTTCGCGATCGCCGGATTCGCGGGCGTATAGAGATTCACGCACGGCGTCGCCGCGGACCACGGCGCTTTGGTCGCGCCGCCCTGCCCGGCGCTCGCGATCTCGCGCAGCCGCCGCACGTCCTCGGGAATCTCGTTCGCGTCGTTCGAGGCAACGTCGATCGGCGGCGGCAGGGTGTCCCATGAAAGCTGGTCGTCGAGCGTATAGGGCGCGCCGTGTCGCACCGCGTGCCAGTGATCGATGGCGCCGGTCGGGCACGGCGGAATGCACGCGTTACAGCGATTGCACTTCGCGAAATCGACGACGTAGTTGCGCGCATCATGCGTCACCGCGCCGATCGGGCACGTCGACTCGCAGGTGTTGCAACGGATGCAGACCTCGGGATCGATCAGGTGCTGCAGCGCATAATCCGCGGTCGGTTCGGTGGCCGCCATCGTTGGCACTCGATCAGTTGAAGCGGACGTACGCAAAGTCCAGCGCCTGCCGGTTGATGCCCACCGGCGGCGGCGCAATCCAGTTGGCGAAGCGACCAGGTTCCACCACCCGCCCCATCAGGGACGCGACGAACGCGCGGTCGTCGCTCGACGGCAGCCAGCGATTCACGTTCGCGTTCCATTCGGCCTCGGCGATCACCCGGCCATCGGGCGAAACCTCGAGCTCCGCGAGTGCGCCGATCTTGCGATGGAACGCCTTGTGCGGCACCTCGAGCCGAAACGGAAGGCCGGCCTTTTCGATCACGCGGTTCCAGCGCGAAACGCCCGCGATCGAATCGCGGATGAAATCGTCGCGAAGCACTTCGTTCAATGCATTGAGCATCGGCACCTCGCGCTCGACGAGCCGGCCGCCTTCAGGCATCAACACCGGATAGACGCGATCCTTCAGCACGTGATCGTCGTCGCGCTTCGTCTCGTCGAAGCGGCCCTTGAGCCCCGCGGCATAGAACGTAGCGGCGTTCGACGACTGCTCGGCGCCGAAGAGATCGAGCGTGACGCTGTAGTGGAAATTGAGATAGCGCTGGATCGTCGGCAGGTCGACGACGGCCTGCGCCCGCACCTGATCAGGATCGTCGATGCCGTTTGCTTTCATGACGTCGCACGTCCGCTGAATCGTGCGCGCGACGCCCGATTCGCCGACGAACATGTGATGCGCTTCCTCGGTGAGCATGAAGCGCGTCGTGCGCGCGAGCGGCTCGAAGCCTGATTCGGCGAGCGCGGCAAGCTGGAATTTTCCGTCGCGGTCGGTGAAGTACGTGAACATGAAAAGCGCGAGCCAGTCGGGCGTTTTCTCGTTGAATGCCGTCAGGATGCGCGGATTGTCGGCATCCCCCGAGCGACGCGTGAGGAGCGCCTCCGCTTCCTCGCGGCCGTCGCGGCCGAAGTAGCGATGCAGCAGATAGACCATCGCCCAGAGGTGGCGCGCCTCCTCGACATTCACCTGATAGAGGTTGCGAAGATCGTAGAGCGACGGGCACGTGCGCCCCAGATGGCGCTGCTGCTCGACCGACGCGGGCTCGGTGTCGCCTTGCGTCACGACGATGCGCCGAAGGTTCGCGCGGTGCTCGCCCGGAACGTCACGCCACGCCGGCTCGCCCTTGTGCTCGCCGAAGCGAATCGGCGCGTCGCCGGTTGTGGGCGCGAGGAAGATGCCCCACCGATACTCCGGCATCCGGACATAATCGAAGTGCGCCCATCCCTGCGGCTCGACGCTCACGGCCGTGCGCAGGTACACGTCGAGATTCTCGGATGCATCCGGCCCGGTCTCGCGCCACCAGTCGAGGAACGCCGGCTGCCAGCGCGCGAGCGCACGCGCGAGCACGCGGTCGTCCGCGATATTCACGTTGTTCGGGATCCGGTCGCCGTAGTCCACCGTCGATTGCATCGATCTCTCCTTGTTCGACCAGCGCACGAATCAGACGCGCTGCCAGTCGAATCTCGTCTTGTTGCCCGTGCCGAACGCTTTCAACGCCCCCGTATCGCCCACGGCATTCGGCCGCACGAAGATCCAGTTCTGCCACGCCGACAGGCGCCCGAAAATTCGCGTCTCCATCGTCTCGATCGGCCCGAAGCGCAGATTCGCCTCCATGCCCGAAAGCGCATCCGGCGACATGCTGGCGCGTTCCTCGAGCACGAGCCGGATCTCGTCGTCGAAATCGAGGTCGTCGAGCGCCGCCGTCACGAGCCCGAGACGAGCCGCGTCGTGCGCCGAAAGCTTCGCGCCTTGGGCGGCGCGCACTTGCGCGATCGGCTCGGCCTCGTCGTGGAAGCGCGCCGCGATTCGCGATCGGCTATCGATTCGCGGATATGCACCGAAATTCAGCTCCGACAACGCAACGCGCGGCGCATCGGGCAAGTCGAGCATGTACGTCCGATCGGCCGCGAGCGCGAGCTCGAAGAGCGTTCCGGCGAAGCACGAACCGCGGTCGACAAGCGTGATCAGCGTTCGCGACGATACCTCGAGCCGCGCGAAGGTGCGGCGCAAGAGTCCGATCGTCTCGCGCACGAGCCAGTTGCTCGCGTTTTCGGCCAGCAGCGAATCCATGGCGAGCACGTCATCGATGTTGCCTTCCGTCGTGAGACACCACGTGCCGATCGCCAGCTCGTTGGTACGCAGCGTGAGAATCGCGTCGTCCAGCTCGCGCGCCATCGCGAGCGGCCAGAAGCGCGTACCGAGTCGCGTGATGGCTTGCGCGTCGCCTGGCTGCGTTCCCGACGGTCCCGCGACGCGAAGCGTCGCACGGCGCTCTGCACGATCGATCGCGACGTCGACAAATTCGTAGTGGTAACCGCGCTCGTCGACCGTTCTCTCGATCGGCGCGAGCGCGATGCCCCGCGCATCGACGGGACGGTCGCTTTCCTTCGCGAGCTCACGCGCGCGCCTTGTCACATACGCCTCGAACTCGCTCGGCTTGACGACCTCGTCGACGAGCCGCCACTCCCTGGCTCGCTTGCCGCGAACGCCCTCGGTCGTCGTGCAGAAGACGTCCGCAAGATCATGACGCACCCTTCGCTTGTCGATGAGCCGGGTGAGACCGCCGGTCCCCGGCAGCACGCCGAGCAGCGGCACCTCGGGCAGGCTCACCGCCGACGAGCTGTCGTCAATGAGCACGATCTCGTCGCACGCGAGCGCGATCTCATAGCCGCCGCCGGCTGTCGTTCCATTGCATGCGGCGATGAACTTGAGCCCCGAGCGGCGGCTCGCGTCCTCGATGCCGTTGCGGGTCTCGTTGGTGAATTTGCAGAAATTCACCTTCCATGCGTGGGACGACTGACCGAGCATGAAGATGTTGGCACCCGAACAGAACACGCGGTCCTTCGCGCTGGTGATGATGACCGCATGCACTTCCGGATGCTCGAAGCGGATGCGCTCGAGCGCGTCGCGAAGCTCGATGTCGACGCCGAGATCGTACGAGTTGAGCTTGAGCTTGTAGCCGGGACGGATGCCGGCGTTCTCGTCGACGGCGAGCGCGATCGTCGCGACGGGCAGGTCGTAGCGCACGCGAAGATGGCGGTAGCGTTCGGGATCGGTGCGGTAGTCCACGATGCCCGGGCTGGTGATCTCGGAAGCGACGTCCGTTTGCATGCGGAATCTCCTCTCGCGAGCGTTTGTTTGTCGCCGCTATGCGGCGACGTTCATCGAGGCGAGCTCGCGCTTCAGCTTCGCGAAGCTTTGCCGCACGGTCTCGCCCGACGTATCGATCACGAGGTCGGCCTTCCGATACAACGGCTCGCGCGTTGCGAGAATGTGGCGCAGGTCGTCCATCGCCTCGACATGGCCCGCCATGGGCCGCAAGTCACCCTGCGCGAGCACACGTGCCATGTGCTCCTCGGGGCGTGCACGGACCCAGACCGTGAAGCAATGCGCCAGCAGGAAATCGAACGCCTCCTCGCAGTTGACGATGCCACCCCCCGCGACGATCACGGCTTCGGCACGCTCGTGCACGGCGCGCTCGAGCACGCGCTGCTCGATGCGTCGATAGCCGCCGGTACCATAGAGCGACATCACCTCGCTCGTCGGCAGTCCCGTCTCGTGCGCCACCTCGCGATTCAGCTCGACGAGCGGGATGCGGTGCGCTTTCGCAAGCATCGCTCCGAGCGTCGATTTGCCGGCACCGCGCAGGCCGATCAGCGCGATGCGCGCATGACGCGATAAATCGTTTTGCGGAACGTCATCGTCGCGTGCAAACAGATCGACGACGCAGACGCGGAGCGCGTCCGCGACGCGAGCGAGCAACATGACCGAGATGTTGCCGCTTCCCGATTCGACGTGCGCGAGGTAACGTTCCGACACGTTCGATTCGAGGGCGAGCTGACGGCGCGACAGGCTCTGTGTCTCGCGCAAGGTTCGGATGCGGCGACCGAGATCGGCCGCGAAGCGCTCGGCGCTGGGTGACGGCGCGGGCATCAGGTCGGCCACCGCAGTGTCGTCGCTTCGCTTCATGTCGAGGGGTCCGAGGGGACGAGTGCATTATAGTGCCCATACCCGTCGATGTCATGCAATATAATGCAGCAAGCAGCGCAGACTCCTAGCAAGCGAAACCCCGTGAGATGCCCCGACCAATCGCGCCGTCACTTCGCGGACGCGCGGCGGCAACGGTCGGGCCTCGACCCGGCGGATGTCGATTCGTCCCCTTCGCGAGACATGGCGGCGAAGTACCTGATTCGATACCGCGTTCGGCTTCGTTCTCCGCTATCGCAGCGGACCGGGAAGCGGTAAGCTATTGGCGGAATGGTCGGCACCCTTCTTGCTTTGATGCGCCCAATTGCCTTTGCGTCCTGTACAACCGTCGGGGCGCCATGCTGAGGAAATCCATGTCGGCCGTTCTGGCACGTCCCGCAACCGCGACCGGTGTCGTATCGGAACTTGCGTTCGCGCGCGCGCAACGCAACACCGTGCTGATCGTCGACGACCTGTTCTCGAGTCGGCTGCTGCTCGCCGAAATCGTCCGGCAAATCGACGGCAAGCTGAACCTCGAGCTTTTCGACACGCCGTCGCGCGCGCTCGAGTTCGCGCGCAACAACCGCGTCGACATCGTTCTCACCGATTACAAGCTGCCGGAGTTCGACGGCATCGAGCTCGTCAAGCAATTGCGCGCGCTGCCGCATTGCGTCGACGTACCGATCGTCGTGATCACCGTCGTCGACGATCGCAAGATCCGTTACGACGCGCTCGAAGCCGGCGCCACCGATTTCCTGATCAAGCCGCTCGACGATCACGAGACGCGCGCGCGGTGCGCGAACCTGCTCGAACTGCGCCGTCACAAGATCGTGCTGTCGGACCAGGCGCGCGTGCTGCAATACCAGGTCGACAAGTCGGTGGCCGAGATTCACGAGCGCGAACTCGAGACGTTGTCGAAGCTCGCGAAGGCGGGCGAGTTCCGCGACAAGACGACCGGCAATCACCTGATGCGGATGGCGAAGCACTCGGCGCTGATCGGGCAGCATCTCGGGCTCGGGGCCGAGACCGTGCACGTGCTCGAAGTCGCGGCGCCGATGCACGACATCGGCAAGATCGGCGTTCCTGACGCGGTGCTGCTGAAGGAAGGACCACTGACCCAGGAAGAGACGCAGGTGATGCGCGAGCATCCGCGGATGGGTTACGACATCCTGAAAGGCAGCCCGTCGAAGTACCTGTCGATGGGCGCGATCATCGCCCTCGGCCATCACGAAAAATTCGACGGCTCCGGCTACCCGAACGGCTTGCACGGCGAGGACATTCCGCTCGTCGCGCGCGTCGTTGCCGTCGCCGACGTGTTCGACGCGCTCGTCTCCGAGCGGCCGTACAAGAAGGCCTGGACGCTCGACGACGCGATCGGCTTCATGCAGTCGCAGCGCGGCAAGCACTTCGATCCGATGTGCATCGACGCGTTCCTGTCCGATCGCTCGGCGATCGAGACGGTGATGCGCGAATTCGCGGACTAGCCCACCACCACGATGTGCACGCGGCGCGGGCCGTGCGCGCCGAGCACGATCGTCTGCTCGATGTCGCCGGTCCGCGAAGGCCCCGAGACGAGATTCACCGCACGCGGCAGCCGGCCGCATTGCGCACGGACGCGCGCGAACGCGTCCTCCATCGTCGCGACGACCTGATCGGCACGAACGATCGCGACGTGTGTCTCGGGTAGCAGGAACGTCGCGGACGGCGTTTGCGCGCCGGTCACGAAGACGAGCGTTCCGGTTTCCGCGATCGCGCAGAAGCAACCGGTGATGCCGAGCGCATCGTGTCCGAGCGTCGGACGCGCCTCGATCGTCATCCCGACCGCGTTCCAGTCGAGCGAACCGAGTTCGGGCCAGCATACGCCAGCAGCGTTCACCGTTTCGCCGATCGACGCGACATAGCGCGCAACCGCCGCGGGAACGTCGGTCACGGAACCGACGCGATCGGTCGTGCTCGACATGTCGGCGGCGCGGTCGAGAAAGCGCTGCACGAGATCCGCGGGAAGGGCCGGTTGCGGACCGCGACGGCGCGCGTCGAGATACGCAAGCGCGGCCTTGCGGGCTCCGTCGTCGCTGCCGCGACGGCCAAGTGCCGCGCGCACGCGCGCGAGCACAGCTTCGCGCGACGCGCTGTTGTCATCGATGCCCACGTTACGCCGTGTTCCTTCGCACGAAGTCGTCGAGGCGACCAATGCCCTCCTCGATCGCTTCGTTCGATGCAGCGTACGAAAAGCGAACGTGCTGTCCGTCGCCCGGCACGCGCCGCCCGAAATGGATATCCGCGAGCACCGCGATACCCGCCTCGTGCAACAGGCGCTTGCGAAACGCCTCGGAATCGGCCGCCTTCACGCGCTTGCACGCTTCGGTGACGTTCGGCCATGCGTAGAACGCGCCGCCAGGCGTTCTGCACGAGATGCCGGGCACTTCGTTCAGCAGCCGCACGATCAGATCGCGCCGCTCGCGAAAGCGCGCGTGCATCTGCGCGACGCTGTCCTGCGGCCCGTCGATCGCCTCGAGCGCCGCCCATTGCGAAATCTGCGATGCGCACGATTCGGTATTCGTGATCCAGCGCGTGAGCGTCGGCGCCAGCCTGGCGTTCGCCGCGTACCCCAATCGCCAGCCGGTCATCGCCCACGTCTTCGACGCGCCGTCGCATATGATCGTCCGTGCCTGCATCTCGTCGCGCCGCGCCAGGCTATCGAAGCCGCCGTCGTAGATCAGCCGCGAGTAGATCTCGTCGGCGAAGATCCACATCTGCGGATGACGCGCGACGATCGCGGCGATCGCGTCGAGGTCTTCGGCCGAGAGAATGCCGCCGGTGGGGTTCTGCGGCGAATTGAGGATCAGAAGGCGCGTCTTCGGCGTGATCTTCACCTCGAGCTCCGCCGGATCGAACGCGAAGTCGCGGGCCTCGCGCAGGAAGATCGGCACGGGCACCGCGCCGTTGGCGACGATCTGCGATTCGTAGATCGGAAAGCCCGGCACCGGATAGATGACCTCGTCGCCAACGCCGTAATCGGTCACCGACGCGATCGTGTAGCCGATAAATGCCTTCGCGCCGGCGCCCACGACGACATCTTCGGGGCGGATCTCGATGCCGCGGCGGCTGCCGAGATCGCGCGCCGCCGCTTCGCGCAACTCGTCGATTCCGGCGGACGGCGTGTAGCCGTGCTTGCCGACGCGAATCGCCGCGATCGCCGCCTGCTGCACGTTGTCGGGCGTCGGAAAATCCGGTTGCCCGATGCAGAACGAGACGATGTCCTGCCCGCTTCTCGACAGCGCGTTGACTTCGGCGAGGACGACGAACGCGTTCTCGGTGCCGAGCGACTCGCCTCGGCGCGACAGGTGCGGAACGGCAAGCTGAGGGTGGGGAGCGTTCATCGGGGCGTCTCTTTTCGTGTTCCCTCATCCGCCTCGCTTGCGCGGCGAGGGTTCACATGAGGGAGTTTTACGTGCTTTGTACAGTTCGCGAAACGTGCGACCCGAAGGCGCAGGCATGTCGCGTTCGTCGGTCCAGCCGCTCCCCAGCGGCAGCGTGTGGATCATACCGTTGCGATCGGCGAGCGTTCGCAGCGCGCGCACGCCGATGCGTGTCGCCGCATCGTAGAGCACCGGCTTCTGCGCGAGCCATCCCCAGGCGCGGAGACCCAGGCGCTCGTACCAGGGCCGCAGGTTGCGCGCGAATTCGCGCTCGCGAAGCTTGCGTTGTAGATCGGGCAACGGAATTTTCACCGGGCAGACGACGCCGCACTGATTGCACATCGTCGACGCGTACGGCAGATCGAGCGCGTTCTCGATACCGACATACATCGGCGTCAGCACGATGCCGATCGGGCCCGGATACACCCATCCGTAGGCGTGTCCGCCGATGTTCTGATACACGGGACAGTGGTTCATGCACGCGCCGCAACGGATGCAGCGCAATGCCGTTCGCACATCGCTTGCGAGCACGTCCGTGCGGCCGCTGTCGACGACGATGAAGTACATATGCTCGGCGCCGTGGAATTCGCCCTCCCCCTTGACGCCGGTGAGGATGTCGACGTAGTTCGAGATCGACTGGCCGGTTGCCGAGCGTGGCAGAAGACGCATCAGCGCCGCGACATCTTCGAGCGTCGGCACGATCTTCTCGATACCCGAAATCGCGATGTGCACCTTCGGCAGCGTCGTCGTCAGGGTCGCGTTGCCTTCGTTCGTGACGAGCACGACGGAGCCCGTTTCGGCCACGAAGAAGTTGCCACCCGAGATGCCCATGTCGGCGGTCAGGTAATGCTCGCGCAGAACGCTCCGCGCTTCGAGGCACAGCTCGTCGATCGCCTGCTTGCGCGGCGTGCCGTGACGGCGCTCGAACAGCGCCGACACTTCGTCGAGCGACTTGTGCAGCGCCGGCCCGATGATGTGCGAGGGCGCCTCGTAGTTGTTGATCTGCAGGATGTATTCGCCGAGATCCGTTTCGACGACGGTCAATCCCGCGTTCTCCAGCGCGTGATCGAGGCCCGACTCTTCGGAGACCATCGACTTCGACTTGATGATCTTCGCGACGCCATGCCGGCGCGCGATGTCGAGCACGAGCGCGTTGATTTCGGCCGGTGTCTGCGCGTACAGCACCGTCGCGCCGCGCGTCCGCGCGTTCTCCTCGAAGATCGCAAGCCACACGTCGAGGTCGTCGAGCGCGCGGTCGCGAATCGCGGCGGCCGCATCGCGCGTTGCTTCGAAATCGTCGAGCTCGGTGATTGCGTGTGCACGCGCCGGGACGAAGCGGCCCTGAAACTTCGCGAGGTTCGCCTGAAGCTGCGCATCGTGGAGCTTCGCGTGCGCGCGCTCCTTGAAGTACATCGACGAGACTTGCATGGCCAGGTTCAGCCCTCGTTTCCGGCCAGCACTTCCGCGACATGCAGAACCCGCGTCGCATCGCCTCGACGCCGCAGCCGCCCTTCGATGTTCAGCATGCAGCCGAGGTCCCCGAGCACGACGGCGTCTACCCCGCTCGCGACGATATGCCCGCACTTGTTGTCAGCGATCCGGGCCGAGATTTCGCCAAGCTTCACGGCGAACGTGCCGCCGAAGCCGCAGCACGTCTCGCAATCCGCCATCTCGGTAAGCCGTACGCCGTCCATCTTCGCAAGAAGTGCACGTGGCTGTCGCTTGACGCCCATCTCACGCAGCCCGGCGCACGAATCGTGGTAGGTGATCGTGCCGCGAAATTTCCCCGGGACACGCTCGACCTTCAGCACGGTTGCGAGGAAATCGGTGAGCTCATACGTCTTCGCCGCAATCGCGGCCGCGCGCGATGACCATGCAGGGTCGCCTTCGAAAAGCTCCCCGTAGTGCGTCTTGATCATCCCGCTGCACGATCCGGATGGTGCAACCAGGTAGTCGCACGCTTCAAATTCACCGATCACCTTTCGTGCGAGCACGATCGCATCGTCGCGGTCGCCGGAGTTGTAGCACGGCTGGCCGCAGCAGGTCTGCGACGGCGGGACGTACACGTCGGCGCCGCCCGCGCGCAGGAGATCGAGCGCCGCGAAGCCGATCGACGGGCGCATCAGATCGACGAGACAGGTGACGAACAGGCCGACGCGCATCGGCGTTGCCGTCAGGGAAAATTCGACTGCGTGAGCGCGATCGCGCAAAGGCCCATGAGCTGCTGCGGCAGCACGCCGAGGATCAGCAACAACAGGCCGTTGGCCGAAAGCGCGATCCACGTGTCGCCACGGACGGCGATTGGCGCGGTTTCGCGCGGCTCGTCGAAATACATGAGCTTCACCACCCGCAGATAGTAGAACGCGCCGATCAGCGACGTGACAACCGCGATCACGACGAGCCAGACGAAGCCCTCGTTGATCGCCGATTCGATGACCATGAACTTCGCGTAGAAGCCGAGCGTCGGCGGAAGCCCGGCGAGCGAGAACATCACGAGCAGCATGATGAAAGCCCACCACGGCGAGCGCTGGTTCAGTCCCTTGAAGTCGTCGAGACGATCGCTCTCGAAGCCTTGGCGCGACAGCAGCATGATCATGCCGAACGACGCGAGGCTCGTCAGCGCGTAGGAGACCGTGTAGAACATCGCCGCCGAGAAGCCATAGCGATTGGCCGTCAAAAAACCCAGCAGCATGTAGCCCATGTTGGCGATCGTCGAGTACGCGAGCATCCTCTTGAGATTCACCTGCGCGATCGCGATCAGGTTGCCGAGCACCATCGACAGCACGCACAGCACGATCAGCATGCCCTGCCAGTCGAACGCGGCGCCCTGCATCGCGCCGGAGAGGATGCGAAGCGTCATCGCGAACGCCGCGATCTTCGGCGCGGTACCGATCAGCACCGTCATCGACGTCGGCGCGCCGTCGTACACGTCCGGCACCCACATGTGATATGGCACGACGGCGAGCTTGAATGCGAGTCCCGAGACGATGAACACCAGGCCGAAGGTCAGAAGCAGCGTGCTTTCGTGTCGAGCGTAGATTGCGCGCGCGACCGTCTGCAGGTCGAGCGAGCCTGTCGTGCCATAGATCATCGACAGCCCGTAGAGCAGCATCCCCGACGCGAGCGCGCCGAGCACGAAATACTTCATCGACGCCTCCGCGCCGCGCGGATGATCGCGCTGGGCCGCGACCAGCGCGTAGAGCGAAAGCGACATCAGCTCGAGGCCGATGTAGAGCGTCAGGAAGTTGTTGCCCGTGATCATCACCTGCATGCCGAGCAGCGCGAAGAGCGTCAGCACGAAGACGTCGCCGCGGAAGAGCCCTCGCGCGATCATGTAGTCGCGCGAATAGAACAGCATGAGCGATACGGCGATGAAGCAGGCGATTCGCAGGAAGTCGGCGAGCATGTCGTCGACGACCATGCCGTGGTAGCCGGTGATCGTGTCGAGGCGCAGCGTCGTGAGCGTGACACAGATGGCGACGAGCAACGCGAGCTGTGTCAGCCAGTAGCTCACGTGCCGGCGCGTCTCGGGCACGAACAGATCGACGAGCAGAATCAGCGAAGCCGAGGCCAGAATCACGATCTCGGGAAGCGCGGCCCAGTAGTTCAGTTGTCCGAGCATCGCGGGTTGTCGTTACAGCTTCGAGCGTGAAACCACGCCGAGTAAATCCGTTACAGACGTATGCATAACGTCGATGAACGGCTTCGGCCAGACGCCCATCAGCAGCACGGCGGCAGCCACCGCGCCTAACAGCCAGAACTCGCGGCTGCCGATGTCCTTCATCTTCGCGACGTTGACGTTCGCGATGGCACCGAAGATCACGCGCTTGTACATCCAGAGCGTATACGACGCGCCGAGGATCAGCGTGATCGCCGCGGCGAAGCCCAGCCAGAAGTTCGCCTTGACGGCGGCGAGAATGACGAGGAACTCGCCGACGAAGCCTGACGTGCCCGGAAGGCCGGCGTTCGCCATCGCGAAGAGCATCATGAATGCGGCGAACTTCGGCATGACGTTGACAACGCCGCCGTAGTCGGCAATCTGGCGTGAGTGCAGTCGGTCGTACATCACCCCGATGCAGAGAAACAGCGCGGCCGACACGAAGCCGTGAGACAGCATCTGCGCGAGCGCGCCTTCGACGCCGAGCTGGCTGAAGAGAAAGAAGCCGAGCGTGACGAAGCCCATGTGGGAGATCGACGAGTAGGCAATCAGCCTCTTCATGTCCGCCTGGACGATCGCGACGAAGCCGATGTAGATGACGGCGATCAGCGACAGCGTGATGACGAACCCCGAGAGATAGCGGGATGCGTCGGGCAGGATCGGCAGGATGAAGCGGACGAAGCCGTACGCGCCGATCTTCAGCGTGATCGCGGCGAGCACGACGGAGCCACCGGTCGGCGCCTCCACGTGCGCGTCGGGGAGCCAGGTGTGGACGGGCCACATCGGGACCTTCACCGCGAACGCGAGGAAGAACGCGACAAAGAGCAGGATCTGCGTCGAAAGCTCGAGCGGCACCTTGTACCACTCGAGGATCTCGAAACTCTCGGACACGCTGTAGAGATAGATAAGCGCGACCAGCATCAGGAGCGAGCCGAAGATCGTGTAGAGAAAGAACTTGAGCGCCGCGTAGACGCGGTTCGGGCCGCCCCAGACGCCGATGATCAGGTACATCGGGATCAGCATCGCCTCGAACACGACGTAGAAGAGCGCGCCGTCGAGCGCGCAGAACACCGCGTTCATGAGCCCCGACATGATCAGGAACGCGGCCATGTACTGCGCGACGCGCACGGTGATCACTTCCCATCCAGCCCAGACGACGAGCACGGTGACGAAGCTGTTCAGCAGCATGAACAACACCGAGATGCCGTCGACGCCCAGGTGGTAGTGGATGTCGAAGCGCGGGATCCAGTTCGCGTATTCGACGAACTGCATCGCGGATGTAGTGGCGTCGAAATCGACGTAGAGCGGGATCGTGACGGCGAAGCCCGCGACGGCGCCGATCAGCGCAAGGAAGCGGGCGAAACTCGCGTCGCGATCGCGGCCGAAGCCGAGCACCGCGATGCCGGCGGCGATCGGGACCCAGATGGACAGCGACAGATAAGGCGGCATGCCGCTCACCGCACGCCCCACCAGTACAACAGCACGAAGACGCCGACGATCATCACAAACGCGTAGTGGTAGACGTAGCCCGATTGGATACGCCTGACCTCGTGCGAGAAGAAGCCGATCAGCCGCGCTGTGCCGTTGACGACGATGCCGTCGATTATCGTTCGATCGCCGACGGACGAAGCGAAGCGGCCGACCGCGCGCGCGCCACCGGCGAAGAACCAGTCGTTGAAGCGATCGAAGTAGTACTTGTTGTCGAGCAGCGTGTAGATCGGGCGGAAGCGCGCGACGATGACGCCGGGCATCGCGGGGTTGATGAGGTAGAGATACACGGCGGCGGCGATGCCCGCGATCGCAAGCCAGAACGCCGGCGACACGAGACCGTGCAGGACGAACGGCACCGCGCCATGCCATTCGTGCGAAAGCTCGGAAAGCACTGCATGCGGCTCGTGCACGACGATCGAGTTGCCGAACCAGTTGCCAAAGAGCATCGGCTCGATGTAGGCCCAGCCGGCGTAGATCGACGGAATCGCGAGCAGGATCAGCGGCAGGGTGATCACCCACGGCGATTCGCGCGGCGGTCCGCCTTCGTGCGCCTGCGGGTCGGGCTCCTCGCCGCTTTGCGACGATGGCTCGTGTGCGCGCGTCGCATGCTCGTCGTGCAGCGCCTGCCCCGCCGCGGCATGGTGGTGAAAGCGCTCGTCGCCGTGGAACGCGAGGAACAGCAACCGGAATGAATAGAAGGCCGTGACGAACACGCCGCCGAGCACCGCGACGTACGCGAACGTGTGCCCGCCGACATGCGAGAGCGCCACCGCCTCGATGATCGAATCCTTCGAGAAGAAACCGGCGAACGGCGGAATGCCGGCGAGCGCGAGCGAGCCAATGACCGCCGTGACGTAGGTGATCGGCATGTATCTGCGCAAGCCCCCCATGCGACGCAAATCCTGCTCGTGGTGGAGGGCAACGATCACCGAGCCGGCGGCGAGGAACAGAAGCGCCTTGAAGAATGCGTGTGTCATCAGGTGGAAGATCGCCGCCGAGTACGCGGACACGCCGAGCGCGACGGTCATGTAGCCGAGTTGCGAAAGCGTCGAGTACGCGATGACGCGCTTGATGTCGTTTTGTACGATCCCGAGGAAGGCCATGAAGAGCGCGGTAATCGCCCCGATGATCGTGACGACCGACAGCGCCGGCTCCGACCACTCGAAGAGCGGGCTCATCCGCGCGACCATGAAGATGCCCGCGGTGACCATCGTCGCCGCATGGATCAGCGCAGAGATCGGCGTCGGGCCCTCCATCGAATCGGGCAGCCACACGTGCAGCGGCACCTGTGCGCTCTTGCCCATCGCGCCGACGAAGAGGCATATGCAGATCGCCGTCATCAGGTTCCAGTGCGCGCCCGGCCACGGCAGCGTCACACGCGCCATCGACGAAGCCTTCGCGAACACCGGTGCGTAATCGAGCGTGCCGAAGTAGGCCAGCACGAGCCCGAGGCCCAGCACGAAGCCGAAGTCGCCAACGCGATTCGCGATGAACGCCTTGAGGCTCGCGTAGATCGCCGTCGGACGCTCATACCAGAAGCCGATCAGGAGGTACGAGACGAGCCCGACGGCTTCCCAGCCGAAGAAGAGCTGCAGGAAATTGTTCGCCATCACGAGCATCAGCATCGAGAAGGTGAACAGCGAGATGTACGAAAAGAAGCGCGTGTAACCGGGGTCGTCGGCCATGTAACCGATTGTGTAGACGTGCACCATCAGCGATACGAACGACACGACGACGAGCATTGTCGCGGTGAGCGGATCGATCAGGAATCCGATCGCGAGCTTGAAATTGCCCGAAACGAGCCACGCATAGACGTCGCCGTTGAACACGTGTCCGGTTTGCACGTCGCGCAGGATCACGAGCGACGCGACGAACGACGCGGCGACGCCGGCGATGCAAAGCGAATGCGACGCCGCGCGGCCGATCTTCGGACCCCATAGCCCGACGACGATCGACGCGGCGAGCGGCGCGAGCGGAACGAGCAGGTAGAGGATGCGGATGACCTCTCTGCTCATCCTTTGAGCCTCCCCTGCGCCTCGACGTCGATCGAGCCGGTGTCGCGGAAGAGCAGCACGAGGATCGCGAGACCGATCGCCGATTCGGCGGCAGCGACGGTCAGGATGAAGAACACGAACACCTGGCCGGCCATGTCGCCCAGAAAGCGCGAGAAGGCGATGAAGTTCAGATTGACGGCGAGGAGCATGAGCTCGATCGCCATCAGCATGATGATGACGTTGCGGCGATTGAGGAAGATGCCCGCCATGCTGATCGCGAACAGGATCGCTCCCAGCACGAGATAATGCGCAAGCGAAGGCGCGCCAAGCGATGCCACGTCGTACTCCCTACTCGCCCGGATCGCGCGCGGCAGCCTCTTGACCGGCCATTCCGCGATCGATCCGCGTGCCGGCGCTCACGCCGGCGGTTTCTCGGAACGCAGGTCGACGAGGCGCACGCGATCCTCGCGTCGCACCTTCACCTGCCATCCCGGATCCTGATGCTTCCTTTCCTTCCGCTCGCGATGCGTGAGCGCGATCGCTGCGACGATCGCAACGAGCAGCACGACCGCCGCGATCTCGAACGGATACACATAATCGACATAGAGCAGGTCGCCGAGCGCCCGCGTGTTGCTCCCCGTCGGTGGCGGACCCGCGGTCACCGTGCGCCCGATCGCGCTGTCGACGATCACGAGCGCCATCTCGAAGAGCACGAGCGCGCCGACCGCAGCCGCGATCGGCAGATACGTCCTGAACCGTTCGCGCAGCACCTCGAAATTGACGTCGAGCATCATCACGACGAACAGGAACAGCACCATGACGGCGCCGACATAGACGAGCACGAGCGCGATCGCCAGGAATTCGGCCGACAGCAGCAGCCAGATGCCGGCCGCGGAGAAGAACGACAGCACGAGCCACAGCGCGGCGTGCACCGGATTGCGGGTGGTGATGACGCGCACGGCCGCGAAAATGAGGATCGCGGCGAACGCATAAAACGTGAACGTTTGAAAGCTCATGAAATCCCAAAGTGTCCGCGCAGCGGTGAAACCGCTCGCGCGGACTTTTCATCTATATTTCGCATCCTCCGCCCGGTCCGCCGCGATTTGCGCCTCGTAGCGATCGCCGACGGCGAGCAGCATCTCCTTCGTGTAGTAGAGATCGCCGCGCCGCTCCCCGTGATACTCCTGGATTCGCGTCTCGACGATCGAATCGACCGGGCAGCTCTCCTCGCAGAAGCCGCAGAAGATGCACTTCGTGAGGTCGATGTCGTAGCGCGTCGTTCGGCGCGTACCGTCCTCGCGCTGATCCGATTCGATGGTGATCGCGAGCGCCGGGCAGACGGCCTCGCAAAGCTTGCACGCGATGCAGCGCTCCTCGCCGTTCGGATAGCGGCGAAGCGCATGAAGCCCGCGGAAGCGCGGGCTCTGCGGCGTCTTCTCCTCGGGATACTGCACGGTGATCTTGCGCGAGAACATGTAGCGGCCGGTCAGCGCGAGCCCCTTGAAGAGCTCGAGCAGGAACCACGTGTCGAGGAGCTGGCGGATGCGGCGGACGATGTTCATGAGTCGGTTAATGGAACATCGCCGCGTAGCGCGTCTGATTCATGACGCCCAGGAAAACGATCCAGACGAGCGTCACCGGAATGAAGACCTTCCAGCCGAGCCGCATGATCTGATCGTAACGGTAGCGGGGAAACGTCGCGCGAACCCACAGGAAGATCAGCAGCACGAACGCGACCTTGACCGCCATCCACAGGAAGCCATCGCCGAGCGGGTACGCACCGAGGATCGAGAAATCGTTCAGGATCGGGAACGGCGAGAGCCAGCCGCCGAGGAACATGATGGAGCAGAGCGTCGCGATCAGGATCATGTTCATGTATTCGGCGAGGAAGAAGATCGCGAACGTGATGCCCGAGTATTCGACGTGGAATCCCGCGACGATCTCCGATTCGCCTTCGGCGACGTCGAACGGATGACGATTGGTCTCGGCGATGCCCGAGACGAGATAGACGACGAAAAGCGGGAGCAGCGGCCAGATGTACCAATACGCGGCGCCGCCTTCCTGTCCCGCGACGATGTCGCCGAGGTTCAGGCTGTTCGCCACCATCAGCACGCCGACGAGCGCGAAGCCCATCGCGATTTCGTACGAAACGATCTGCGCCGCGGAGCGCAGGCAGCCCAGGAACGCGTACTTCGAATTCGACGCCCATCCGGCGAGGATCACGCCGTAGACGCCGACCGAGCTCATCGCGAGGATGTAGAGAAGTCCCGCGTTGATGTTCGACAGCACGAGCGTCGGCGTGAACGGGATCACCGCCCACGCGGCGAGCGCCGGCGCGAGCGCAAGCATCGGCGCAACGAAGAACAGCGCGCGGCTCGCACCCGAAGGAACCACGATCTCCTTGAAGAGCATCTTCAGCACGTCGGCAAACGGCTGCAGCAAACCCAGCGGTCCCACGCGGTTCGGGCCGATGCGCACCTGCATCCAGCCGATCACCTTTCGCTCGGCGTAGGTGAGGTACGCCACGGCGATGATCAGCGGCACGGCGATCACGATCACCTTGACGAGGGTCCAGACCGGTATCCACCAGGGACCCATCGCACTTTGAACAGGGGCAAGAAGCTCTGTCACGCGCGCTCCACCGTCACGGGCCCCGACAATCCTTCGAGCCCGCATGTCGACGGATGCGCCGCCGCGATGCGCACGACACCCGGCGGAACGCCGGGATCGATCTGCGTCGCGAGCACCGCCTCGCCGCGTCCCTGCCGCACCTTGATCTGCGCGCCTTCGTCGATGCCGAGTTGATCGAGCAGCGTGCGATGAACGCGCGCCTTCGGCGGCCGCGCATCGGCCGTCTCCTGCAACGGGAGCGCCCGGCGCACCAGCGGATCGGCGAAATAAATCGGGACGTCGGCAACGCGCTCGATGCTCCCGTTCGCCCGCACCGGTGTCGCAATCTCGATGCGCGACGTGTTGGCGAGACGGGAGGTGAGCTCGCCCGCGTCGGCGAGCACGGCCTCGCGCACCTCCTCCGAACTAGCGGCGTCGAAACCCGGAAGCTCGAGCATCGCACCGAGCATCCGCAGGACCTTCCACGCGGGGCGCGCGTCGCCCATCGTTTGCGCGACGGCGTGAAACGACTGCACGCGGCCTTCACAATTGACGTAGGTGCCCGACGTTTCGGTGAACGGCGCGACGGGCAGCAGCACGTCGGCGTAGCGCGTCGCTGTGCGAAACGCCGACAGCACGACGACGAGATCGGCCTTTTCGAGCGCCGCTCGCGCGGCGAGCGGATTCGCGAAATCGAATTCGGGCTCGGCGTGCATCACGATGTAAGCCTTGCGCGATTCGCCGCTCGCGCCCAGCATGGCCTGCGCATTCAATCCGCCCGACTGCGGCAATGCACGCGCGAGATAGCCGCCCACGCTGTTCGCGGCTTCGGTGCATACGCCGAACGTCGCGCCGGTGATCGACGCCAGGACCTGCGCCAGGGCCGCGATCTGCGACGCTTCGGCGTGCTGCATCGCGTAGTTGCCGAGCAGGATCGCGCGACGCTCGCCACTGACGAGACTCGCGGCAATGGCGTCGGCCGCCGGATCGCGATCGACATCGCGAAGCGCCGCCGGCACGTCCTTTCCCGCGTCCTGCGCGGCCGCGACGACCACTCGCGCGAGCATCGTTGGAAGCTGCGAGGGCGGCACTATCGCACGATGCGCAACCGGCATCAGCCAATCATCGTCGACCGAATGAAGCGAGGAGATCTGCGCGCCCTTCTTCACAGCCTGCCGCACACGCAGCGCGAGCATCGGCTGATCCTTGCGCAGGAAGCTGCCAACGACGAACGCGCGATCGAGCTTGCCGACATCGGTGATCGGCATGCCGAGCCATGGAATGCCGTCGCGCATCGCGTCGTCACGAAAGTCGGTTTGCCGCAAGCGGAAGTCGATGTTGTCGCTGCCGAGGCCCCGGACGAGACGCGCGGCCAGCGCCATCTCCTCGAGCGTCGAATGCGGCGACACGAGCGCACCGATCGAAGAACCGCCGTGCTTGCTCGCGATATCGCGCAAGCCCTTCGCGACGAATTCGAGGGCCGTCTGCCAGTTGACCGGCTTCCACTCGCCGCCCTGTTTCAGCATCGGCTGCGTCAGGCGCTCTTCGCTGTTCAGCGCTTCGTAGGAAAAGCGGTCCTTGTCCGAAAGCCAGCACTCGTTGACCGCTTCATTCTCGAGCGGCAGCACGCGCACCACGCGATTGTTCTTGACTTGCACGATAAGGTTGCTGCCATGGCCGTCGTGCGGCGAAACGCTCTTGCGCCGCGAGAGCTCCCAGGTGCGCGCGGCGAAGCGGAACGGCTTCGACGTGAGCGCGCCGACGGGACATATATCGATCATGTTGCCGGACAGCTCGGAGTCGACGGTGCGTCCAACGAACGTCTGGATCTCGGCGTGCTCGCTGCGGCCCGACATGCCGAGCTCCATGATGCCGCCGATCTCGACGCCGAAGCGCACGCAGCGCGTGCAATGGATGCAGCGCGTCATCTCCTCGGCGGAGATCAGCGGCCCGAGCTGCTTGTGGAAGACGACGCGCTTCTTCTCGCGATAACGGGACGCGGAAGCGCCATAACCGACGGCGAGGTCCTGAAGCTGGCACTCGCCGCCCTGGTCGCAGATCGGACAGTCGAGCGGATGGTTGATGAGCAGGAATTCCATCACACCCTGCTGGGCCTTGATCGCCTGCTCGGAATGCGTGAACACCTTCATGCCGTCGGTGACCGGTGTCGCGCACGCCGGCACCGGCTTCGGCGCTTTCTCGACCTGCACGAGGCACATCCGGCAATTCGCGGCGATCGACAGCTTCTTGTGATAGCAGAAGAACGGAATGTAGATTCCGAGCCTGTTCGCGGCATCCATCACCGTGCTGCCGTGCGTCACCTGCACCGCGCGGCCGTCGACCTCGACGCTTAATAAAGATGGCTTACCGTCAGACATACGCCGTCACGAGGCACCGCTTGTGTTCGATGTGGTGCTCGAATTCGCTTCGGAAATGCTTGATGAAGCTTTTGACGGGCAGCGCGGCGGCATCCCCGAGCGCGCAGATCGTGCGTCCGGCGATGTTGTCGGAGACGTTCGTCAATACGTCGAGGTCCTCGGGCCTGCCGTTGCCGTGCTCGATGCGGTCGACCATCCGCCACAGCCATCCGGTGCCTTCGCGGCACGGCGTGCATTGACCGCAGGATTCCTCGTAGTAAAAGTACGACAAGCGCAGAAGGCTCTTCACCATGCAGCGCGTGTCGTTCAGCACGATCACGGCGCCCGAGCCGAGCATCGATCCCGCCTTCGCGATCGCGTCGTAATCCATCGTGAGACCCATCATCGTCTCGCTCGGCAAAACGGGCGCGGACGAGCCGCCGGGAATCACCGCCTTGAGCGCGCCGCCGCGCATGCCGCCGGCCATGTCGAGCAGCGTCGAAAACGGCGTGCCAAGGCGAATCTCGTAGTTTCCCGGGCGCTGCACGTCGCCCGAGATCGAAAAGATCTTGGTGCCGCCATTGTTCGGGATGCCGAGATCGAGGAACCACTGCGCGCCATTGCGAATGATCCACGGCACCGCGGCGAACGTCTCGGTGTTGTTGATCGTCGTCGGCTTGCCATAGAGGCCGTAGCTCGCCGGGAATGGCGGCTTGAAGCGCGGCATTCCCTTCTTGCCTTCGAGCGATTCGAGCAGCGCCGTTTCCTCGCCACAAATGTACGCGCCGTAGCCGTGAACGTTGAAGAGGTGAAAGCTGAAGCCGCTGCCCAGAATGTTGTCGCCGAGCAAGCCCGCTTCGTACGCCTCGGCGATCGCCTCCTCGCAGCGCTCGTAGACGTCCCAGATCTCGCCGTGCACATAGTTGTAGCCGCGCGCGCAACCCATCGCGTACGCGGCGATCGCCATGCCCTCGAACAGCGAATGCGGGTTGTAGCGCAGGATGTCGCGATCCTTGAACGTGCCAGGCTCGCCCTCGTCCGAGTTGCACACGAGGTACTTGTCGCCGGGAAACTGCCGCGGCATGAAGCTCCACTTGAGGCCGGTCGGAAATCCCGCGCCGCCGCGTCCGCGCAGCGCGGACTTCTTCACTTCCGCGACGACCTGCTCGGGCGGCGTCTTCTCGGCGAGGATCTTCTTCAGCGCCTCGTAGCCGCCGCGCTTGACGTACTCGTCGAGGCGCCAGTTGCGCCCGGTCAATCCCGCGAGCAGCACCGCATCGGGCCCGTAGTCCAGGAATTCCGACGGCGCGTTCATCCGTTCCGCACCGGCGCACCTTCGCCACGATCGGCCGCTGCCGACAATTCGTCGAGCAGCCGATCGAGCTCCGGGGGGTTCATGAAGCTTTCCATCTTCTTGTTGTTGACGAGCAGCACCGGCGCGTCGCCGCACGCGCCGAAGCATTCGCCCTCCTTCAGCGTGAACTTGCCGTCGCCGGTCGTTTCGCCGAAGCCGATGCGGAGCTTTTGCTTCAGGTGCTCGGCCGCGGCCGCCGCGCCCGAAAGCGCGCATGGCAGGTTCGTGCAGATCGTGAGCTTGAAGCGACCCGTGGGTTTCAGCTCGAACATCGCGTAGAAAGACGCGACCTCGTAAACGGCGACGGGCGCAATGCCGAGTTGCCGCGCCACGTCATCCATCACTTCCGCCGAAAGCCATCCGTGCTCGTCCTGCGCGATCGCGAGCGCCGCGATCACCGCCGAGCGCTTGTGCGCGGGCGGATATTTCGTGACCTCGCGGTCGATGCGGGAACGCGCCGATTCGCTCAGCAACCTATTCTCCATGCCAATAGTCGAGGCCGACATCATCGCCAACGAACCGCGAAGTAAACGTCGCTTGCGACGGCGGCAATGACGGATCGCGGCCCGCGATGACGCCGAATTTCTTCGAGTCGGGGTAGTGCCAGACGTCGCAGTCGATCATCGTGCTGACCGCGAGATAGCGAAGCGGCGAGGCGCCGGTGTTGATGAATTGATGCGCAGCGCCGCCTGCCGGACAGCAGACGAAATCGCCCTTCCGCACGGGATGCTCTTCATCGCCGAGGCGAAGCATGCCCTCCCCTTCGAGGACGAAGAACAGCTCCTCGTTGACGTGGTGATTGTGGAACGGAAAGGCGCGCTTGCCGGGCGCGACCGCCGTCACGTTGTAGCCGAGCTTGCGCGCGCCGATTCGCGATCCAATTGGCGCGAGCGTCGCGTCGAATCGGTCGCCGTGATGCAGCTCGCGCGTCGCTTCGAGCTCGTCGAGATTCACGATGTTGCTCTTCATGCCTGGACCCTCACGCTTGCGGCTCCGCCGCTGCGCTGCCCCCTGAGGGGGTGCGATTCGCGCTCGGGACGGCCCGTCGCGCTCATCGGTCGATGCTCCCGAAAACGATGTCCTGCGAGCCGATGATCGCGACGACGTCGGCGATCATATGTCCGCGCGACATTTCATCGAGCGCGGAAAGGTGCACGTAATCGGGCGGACGCAGCTTGATGCGGAACGGCTTGTTCGCGCCGTCCGAGATCGCGTACACGCCGAACTCGCCCTTCGGATGCTCGATCGCCGCATAAACCTCACCCGCCGGCACGTGAACGCCCTCGGTGAAGAGCTTGAAGTGGTGAATCAGCTCTTCCATGTTTTCCTTCATCCGCTCGCGCGGCGGCGTCGCGATCTTGTAGTTGTCGACGATGACGGGTCCCGGATTCGCGCGCAGCCAGTCGACGCACTGCCGGATGATATGGTTCGACTGGCGCATTTCCTCGATGCGGACGAGATAACGGTCGTAGCAGTCGCCGTTGAGGCCGACCGGGACGTCGAAGTCCATCTTGTCGTAGACGGCGTACGGCTGCTTGCGACGCAGGTCCCAGGGAACGCCCGAGCCGCGCAGCATGGCGCCCGTGAAACCGAGCGCGACCGCACGCTCGGCAGCGACCACGCCGATGCCCACCGTGCGCTGCTTCCAGATCCGGTTGTCGGTGAGGAGCGTCTCGTAGTCGTCGACGTTGCCAGGAAAACGCTTCGTGAAGTCGTCGATGAAGTCGAGCAACGAGCCTTGCCGGTTCGCGTTTCGCTCCTCGACCTCGTGCGCGCTGCGGATCTTCGACGGCTGGTATTGAGGCATGCGATCCGGGAGGTCGCGATAGACGCCGCCCGGCCGGTAATACGCCGCATGCATTCGCGCGCCGGATACCGCCTCGTACATGTCGAAGATGTCCTCGCGCTCGCGAAACGCGTAAAGGAACGGCGTCATCGCGCCGATGTCGAGCGCATGCGAGCCGAGCCACATCAGGTGATTGAGGATGCGCGTGAGCTCGTCGAACATCGTGCGGATGTAGAGCGCGCGGATCGGCACGTCGATCCCGAGCAGCCGCTCGATCGCAAGGCAGTACGCGTGCTCGTTGCACATCATCGACACGTAGTCGAGTCGGTCCATGTAGGGCAGCGACTGGATCCACGTCCTGGTCTCGGCGAGCTTCTCGGTCGCGCGATGCAAGAGCCCGATGTGCGGGTCGGCGCGCTCGATCACTTCGCCATCGAGCTCGAGCACGAGGCGCAGCACGCCGTGGGCCGCAGGATGCTGCGGCCCAAAGTTCATGGTGTAGTTACGTATTTCGGCCACGGAGCGCTCAGCGTGCGTTCGAAACGATCGGCGGACGATGGGAACTACCGATCTGCAGCACGCTACTCGTCCTCCGCGTAGTTCTCTTCGCGGATCACCCGCGGCGTCACTTCGCGCGGCTCGATCGTCACGGGCTGGTAGATGACGCGCCCCTGCTCGGGGTCGTAGCGCATCTCGACGTAACCGGAAATGGGAAAGTCCTTGCGGAACGGATGCCCGACGAAGCCGTAATCAGTCAAAAGCCGCCGCAGATCGGGGTGACCGGGAAACATGATGCCGTACAGGTCGAACGCCTCGCGCTCGAACCAGTTCACCGCCGGCCAGATGTCGATCACGCTCGGCACGACGGGAAAATCGTCTTCCGCAGCGAACGTGCGCACGCGAACCCGCCGGTTGTGCGCGAGCGACAAAAGATGCGACACCGCGGCATAGCGCGGGCCTTCCCACGCACCGCCGAAGCCCGCGTAGTCGACGCCGCAAAGGTCGATCAGCATCTCGAAGCGAAGCTCGGGACGGTCGCGCAGCGCGCGCATTACGTCGGTGTAACGATCGACAGGGACAACGATCGTGATCTCGCCGCGGTCGACGATGGTGCTCGAAAGCGTGCCCTCGGGGAAGCATGCGGCGAGGGCCGCGACGAGCGTGTCCGTGGGCTTCGCCGGCGCCTCGGCGCCGGCCGGAACCGCGGCGGCCTGCTTCGGCTGCTCTGCCATCGGCTATCCGCGCCCCGGCCGAACCACCCTCATGGCCGGGCGATCGTGTTAGTGCGCCAGATCTTGTTCTGGAGCTGGAGGATCCCGTAGAGCAGCGCCTCGGCCGTAGGCGGACAGCCAGGGACGTAGATGTCGACCGGCACGATGCGGTCGCAGCCGCGCACGACCGAATACGAGTAGTGGTAGTACCCGCCTCCGTTTGCGCACGAGCCCATCGAGATCACCCAGCGTGGCTCGGCCATCTGGTCATAGACCTTGCGCAGCGCGGGCGCCATCTTGTTGCAAAGCGTCCCCGCGACGATCATCACGTCGGATTGG
This sequence comes from Casimicrobiaceae bacterium, assembly GCA_035308425.1. Lineage (GTDB taxonomy): Bacteria > Pseudomonadota > Gammaproteobacteria > Burkholderiales > Casimicrobiaceae > VBCG01. The sequence continues at coordinate 56,500 of DATGGP010000053.1, forward strand.
CGCGGGCTCGGACGAAACACGACGCCGAAGCGGTCGAGGTCGTAGCGCGACGCGCCCGCGTGCATCATCTCGACCGCACAGCAGGCGAGACCGAACGTCATCGGCCACATCGACCCGTTTCGCGCCCAGTTGATGACGCTGTCGAGCGTCGTCGTGAAAAAGCCCTTTTCGAGTACGCCTTCGATCGCCATGGTCGCTAAACTGTCATTCCCATTCCAGCGCCCCCTTCTTCCATTCGTAGATGAAGCCGACGACGAGGATTGCAAGGAAGACGAGCATTGCGATGAAACCAAAATAGCCGATGTCTTTCAGCACGACGGCCCAGGGGAAGAGGAATGCGATCTCGAGGTCGAACAGGATGAAGAGGATCGCGACGAGGTAGTAGCGCACGTCGAATTTCATCCGCGCGTCCTCGAACGCCTCGAAGCCGCATTCGTACGGCGAAAGCTTCTCGGGGTCGGGGCGCGACGGCGAGACGAAGCGACCCAGCCCCAGCATGAGCGCGCCGAGCCCGAGCCCGAAGAGGATGAACAGCAGAATGGGGAAGTATTGTTCCAGCATTTCAGCATTCAGCATTCAGCATTCAGCATTCAGTCATCGGCAAGGATCGCGCGTCCGGATGCGATTTTGCCGACTGCTGATAGCCGACAGCTGACAGCTGAAAATGGTGCCGACGGGGAGACTCGAACTCCCACGGCTTTCGCCACTGCCCCCTCAAGACAGCGTGTCTACCACTTTCACCACGTCGGCTTCGACAGATAACAGAGGTCGGGTAACAGGGAACAGAGGACAAAAAAAGCGCGGGCCGTTCGTGCTGTTCCGTTTCTGTTACCTGACCTCTGTTACCTGGCGGTCACTTCGGTACTTCGGACGGCTGGCTTCCCGTGCCTGCGCTTCCCGCAGTGCCGGTCCCAGACGCCGGCGCCGGCATCGCACCTGTTGCGGGGGCCGGCACATCAGACGGCTTCGACGGCAACCCGCGTTCCATCACGCCCTTTTCCATCACGCCTTGCGGCGCCCCGTGCTGGGCGGCGAAATAGGTCAGCGCGACGCTCGTGGCGAAGAAAATCGTCGCAAGGATCGCGGTGCTGCGCGAAAGGAAATTGGCGGAGCCGGCCGAGCCGAACAGGCTCCCCGACGAACCGCTTCCGAAAGCCGCGCCCATGTCGGCACCCTTGCCATGCTGGAGCAGCACGAAGCCGCAGACGGCAATCGCCGCCAGCACGTGCGCCACAAGCACCAAGCCGTACAGGTAGTTCATTCAAGCATCTCGTCACCGGCGTGCATCAGAAATTAGGCACGTCCAATGCTCAAAAATTCATTCGCGTCGAGCGAGGCGCCGCCCACCAGCGCACCGTCGATGTCGGGCGTCGCGAAAAGCGCCGGCGCATTCGCGGCCTTGACGCTGCCGCCGTATAGAATCGACACGTCGCCTGCGCCTGCGCGGAGCAGGCGCTTGCGCACCATCGCGTGCACCGCCTGCGCGTCGTGTGGCGATGCGCTCCTGCCCGTTCCGATCGCCCAGATCGGCTCGTACGCAAGCACGATGCGCGGCGAATCGGCACCGAGCGCCGTGATCAGCGCGTCGACTTCGCGCGCGACAACGATGTCCGTCTCGCCCCGTTCACGCTCGGCGAGCGTCTCGCCGACGCAACCGATCGGCGTCAGCCCGGCTGCGAGCGCCGCACGCGCCTTGGCCGCGACGATCGCATCGGTCTCGCCGTGCAGCGTTCGACGCTCCGAATGTCCGACGATCGCGTAGCGGGCGCCGAAATCGGCGACCATCGCCGCGGAAACATCGCCCGTATAAGCCCCGGCCGCATGCTCGCTCACGTCCTGCGCACCCCACGCCACTGTCGTACCGCGAAGCGCCGCCTGCGCTTGCGCAAGATAGGGCGACGGCACGCACACGGCGAGTCCGCGTCCCGGCGTCGCGCGCCATTCGCAGGCAAGGCGATCCAAAAGCCTCGCGTTCGCCGCGAGGCTGCCGTTCATCTTCCAGTTGCCGACGACGAGCTTGTCGCGCATCGATCACGAGAAATGACCCGCGAACGCGTCCTTTTCGACGACCTCGCGTTGATCCTTCGGCACATCGCCGCAAACGTACGATTTTATCGCGTCCGCGCCGGGACGGCAAACGCGCGGGTACGAGCGCTATGGCGAAAAGGAGATCGCAGTGCACGCTCGCCGCCGCGCGCGGGCAATCGTCACCAGGTTTCCGGCGGCTCGCCTTCGTCCCATCCCGCCGTGCGATCGAGCGGGACGACGGCGTTCGTCGAATTGGCGTTGGCGAACGCGCGCCGCAGCCTGCGGGTCGACGCGATCGAGGTACGCGAGCACCGATTCGATCGAGCCAAAAAGACTCTAGAGGTCGAGCCCGAAGAGACCGGCGGGCTCGTGCGTCGCCCGCGCCGCGTTGAAGTCGGCGAGCCACTCGACGAACTCGCGCATCGTCTCGTTGCGCCACGTCCATGCGGGAAAGCGGCGGAAGTCGGAAAGCGCCGCGAGCGCGTCCTTGTCGTCGGTGCGGCCTGTGACGAAGCGGTGAACGCGAAACGCATCGGGCGAGTCGGCTTCGAGCGCGACGGCGCGAAAGCCGTGATCGGCGATCAGCGTGCTCGTCGGTGCCGCGCGCGCCGCGTAGAAATCATCGGTGCCGTGCGACGCTTCGCCGATCAGGACGATCGACGCGCGGGCCGCGCGCGCCGCGAGCTCGTCGAGCGCGCCGGGCTTGTCGATCGGTGGAGCCGCGTCGCGCGCGAGCGCTGCGAACGAATGCTCCATTGCGGCGTTGGACCGCCGCGCCTGCCCTTGGTGCCTACTTCTCCGCGCAGGGCGGCGGATGATCGCGCACCAATGCGTCGTGCTCGGCGTATTGCGCGTCCGCCGTCTGCTCGTCTTTCATCGCGAGCGCGCGCGCCGCAGCTTCGTCGAGCGCCGCACCGTCGTCGCGCCACGCTTGCGCGGCAATGACCTGTCCGCTTCGATAATCGATTTTCGAGCGCAGTCGCCCGCTCGCATACCACGACCGCGTCTGGCCTTCGCGCACGCCGTGGCGCCACGACGACTCGAATTGCCGCGGCGGCTCGCGTCCGGGCGGGCCCTCGTACCAGGTTGCGACCGTGCCGTTGCGAAGACCGTTGTCGTACGGAATGTGTGCCTCGCGCACGCCGCCTTCGCGCCAGAAGATGAACGAGCCGGTGCGCGTGCCTTCGTTGAACGCCCCCGCAACGCGAAGGTCGCCATCTTCGCTGCGAAGCTGATAGGGCCCTTGCCCCCTGCCGTCGCGACAGCCGCACACGACCTTCCACGTCGCGCCCGGAGGCGCCTGCCGCTCCTGCGCGAAGGACGCCAAGGCAAGTGTCCCGAGCGCGATGCAGGCGATGGCGCGCGCTAGTGTCCTGTCCCGCAAATTCCGAAGATAAAGGAGCGAATGAAATCGGCCGACAGGCGAGGCGCGAGGCCGAGACAGTAGCCGGTGTTACGGCGAGGCCGAGTAACGCAGCATGGCGGCCGATTTCGCCGCGAACTATCGAGCGAATTTGCGTGACAGGACACTCTACTTCCGCCTCGCCCACCACGCGGCCAGTTCCCCGACGATGCCGCGACGGAACGCCAGCACGCAGACGACGAAGATGGCGCCGGTGATCACGGTCACCCATTCGCCGAAGCCCGCCAGGTAATTTTCGAGCGCCACGATCACAAATGCGCCGACGACCGGGCCGAAGATCGTTCCCATGCCGCCGAGCAGCGTCATCAGCACCACCTCGCCCGACATCGTCCAGTGCACGTCGGTGAGCGATGCAAGCTGGAATACGATCGCCTTCACGGCACCGGCGAGCCCCGCGAGCGCGGCCGACAGCACGAACGCGAGCAGCTTGTAGCGATCGGCGTCGTAGCCGAGCGAAATCGCGCGCGGCTCGTTCTCGCGGATCGCCTTCAGCACCTGGCCGAACGGTGAGTGAATGATGCGCACGATGAGCGCGAACGCCGCGACGAAAATGACGAGCACCGTGTAGTAAATCGCGAGCGGCTGCGAAAGATCGAGCAGGCCGAAAAGGCGCCCGCGCGGCACGCCCTGAATCCCGTCCTCGCCATGCGTGAACGGCGCCTGCAGATAGAAGAAATAGATCATCTGCGCGATGGCGAGCGTGATCATCGCGAAGTAGATGCCCTGCCGCCGTATCGCCAGCGCGCCGACCACCGCACCGAGCAGCGACGATGCGGCGGTGCCGGCGAGGATCGCGAGCTCGGGCGTCAGCCCAAGCGTCTTCGCCGTGTACGCGGCGACGTAGCCCGCCGTGCCGAGAAACATCGCATGGCCGAACGACAGCAGGCCGCCGAAGCCCAGCAGCAGGTTGAAGGCGCACGCGAAGAGCGCGAAGCAGAGCGCCTTCATCAGGAACACCGGATAGACGCCGGCGAACGGCGCGATCACGAGCAGGACCGTCATCACGAGCGTCGTCGCCAGCACGCCGTTGCGCGATGCCGTGCGAACCGCGGCGACTTCGGCAATCGCGGCCACCTATCGCTCCTTGCCGAAGAGCCCGGCCGGCCGCACGAGCAGGACGATGACCATGACGACGAAGATCACCGTGCTCGATGCCTCGGGATAGAAATACTTCGTGAGGCCTTCGATGATGCCAAGTCCGAAGCCGGTGAGGATCGCGCCGAGGATCGAGCCCATGCCGCCGATCACGACGATCGCGAACACGACGATGATGAGATCCGCGCCCATCAGCGGATTGACCTGGTAGATCGGCGCCGCCATCACGCCCGCGAGCGCCGCGAGCCCGACGCCGAAACCGAACGTGAGCGTGATCATCCGCGGCACGTTGATGCCGAATGCCTGCACGAGCGCCGGATTCTCGGTCGCCGCGCGAAGATAGCTGCCGAGCTTGGTGCGCTCGATCACGTACCACGTCGAAAGGCAGATGACCAGCGACGCGCCGATGACCCACGCGCGGTAGATCGGCAGGTACATGAAGCCCAGGTTGACGCCGCCGGTCAGCACTTGCGGAATTTCGTAGGGCATGCCCGACGAGCCGTACTCGTTGCGAAAGAGACCCTGGATGACGAGCGCAAGGCCGAACGTCAGCAGCAGGCCGTAGAGATGGTCGAGCTTGTAGAGGCGCGACAGCATCGTCTTCTCGATGACGATGCCGAAAATGCCGATGATGATCGGCGCGACGATCAGCGACGGCCAGTAGCCGAGCGACACACCGTGGATGCCGTGATTGAGCAGGAACCACGCGCAGAACGCGCCCATCATGTATTGCGCACCGTGCGTGAAGTTGATTATGTTGAGAAGTCCGAAGATCACGGCGAGCCCGAGCGACAGCATCGCGTAGAACGCGCCGTTGATGAGGCCGATCAGCAGCTGGCCGAAAAGTGCTTGCATGTCGGGAACTTCAAAACCGGGGCGAGGGACGGGGACGTGGGGCGGGAAAAGGGGAAGGCTCGCATTTCCGGGCATATTCTGACCATGCGTTGCGAGCGGAAATGCGAGCCTGGCCCCTTTTCCCGCAAGCCCGTCGTCCCTCACCCCGCTTCTATTGTTACTTCACCAAGTAGCAGCCCTCATCCTTCAGCGGCCGAAACGCCTCGTCCGCGGGAATCGTCGTCAGGATCTTGAAGTAATCCCACGGGTACTTCGATTCGGCCGGCGTCTTGACCTGCACGAGATACGCGGGATGGATGCCGCGACCGTCGACGCGAATCGAGCCTTTGCCGAACAGCGGGTCGTCGGTGGGCATCGACTTCATCTTGTCGACGATCTTCACGCCATCGGTGTCGTTCTTGAGCGCCTCGACCGCCTTCAGGTAATGCAATACGACCGCGTACACGCCCGCGTGCACCATCGTCGGATGGATGCCTTTGTCCTGCGGGGCGAAGCGCTTCGCGAACGCGCGCGTCTTGTCGTTCATGTCCCAATAGAACGTCGTCGTCAGCGTCAACCCCTGCGCCGTCGGCAATCCGAGCGAATGCACGTCGGTGAGGAACACGAGAAGGCCCGCGAGTTGCTGACCGCCCTTTCTGATGCCGAACTCGGCCGCCTGCTTGATCGAATTGATCGTGTCACCGCCCGCGTTCGCGAGGCCGATCACCTTCGCCTTCGACGACTGCGCTTGCAACAGATACGAGCTGAAGTCCTGCGTATTGATCGGCACGTTGACGCTGCCGACCACCTTGCCGCCGACTTTCTCGACCGCGGCCGTCGTATCCCGCTGCAGCGCGTGTCCGAACGCATAGTCGGCGGTGATGAAGAACCACGACGTGCCGCCCTGCTTCGTGATCGCGGTGCCGGTGCCGTTCGCGAGCATCCACGTGTCATACGTGAAGTGCACGGTGTTCGGCGAGCATTGCGAGCCGGTCAGGTCAGACGACCCGGGACCCGACGCGAGGAACACCTTGTTCTTTTCCTTGGTCACGCCGGCGACGGCGAGCGCGACGCTCGACGTCGGCACGTCGACGATCGCATCGACGCCTTCCGCGTCGTACCAGCGGCGCGCGATCGACGATCCGACGTCGGGTTTGTTCTGGTGATCCGCCGAGATGATCTCGACCTTGATGCCGCGCTTCTCGATCCCCGAATCCTCGACCGCCATTCGTGCCGCGACGATCGAGCCTTCGCCGCCCAGGTCCTTGTAAAGACCCGACATGTCGGACAGCACACCGAGCTTGATCTCGTTGCCGCTGAACTGCGCATGCGCGGCGCCCGCGCCGAAAGCGCCGGCGACGGCGAGCGCGACCATCGTGCTCTTCATTGCCTTCATCGCTACTCCTCCGTGAAAAACCGTAATTGGTGCCAGAGATGGGTTCGTCATTGGTGCCAGAGATGAATTTCAAATGCATCTCTGGCACCGATTTTCGCGTATTCACACACCGAGGTACTCATGCAGCTTGTTCATGTTACGAGCGAGCTCTGCATTCGGAATCATGTCGACGATGCGTCCGTGCTCCATGACGTAATGCCGATCGGCGACGGTCGCCGCAAAGCGAAAATTCTGCTCGACCAGGAGAATCGTGAAGCCGCGCGCCTTCAACTCGCCGATCGTACGTCCGATGTGCTGGACGATCACCGGCGCGAGCCCTTCGGTCGGCTCGTCGAGCAGCAGCAATTGCGCCCCGGTCCGCAGAATCCGGCCGATGGCGAGCATCTGCTGCTCGCCGCCCGAAAGCTTCGTGCCCTGGCTTCTGCGCCGCTCGGCGAGGTTGGGAAAGAGCGCATAGATCTGATCGAGCGCGAGCCCGCCTTCGCGCACCCTCGGCGGCAACAGCAGGTTCTCCTCGACGTTCAGGCTCGCGAAGATGCCGCGCTCCTCGGGACACCACGCGATGCCAAGCCGCGCGATACGATTCGACGAAAGCCTGGCCGTCTCCTCTCCGTTGTAGACAATCGAGCCTTCCCGCCGAGGCACCACACCCATCACCGATTTGAGCGTCGTCGTCTTGCCCGCGCCGTTGCGTCCGAGGAGCGTGACGACCTCGCCCGCCGCGACATCGAACGACACGCCGTGCAGGATGTGCGACTCGCCGTACCACGCTTTCAGATTGCGCACGGCGAGAAGCGGCCGGGTGTGACCCCCCCACGCTTGCGGCTCGCCCGACAATGTTCGCGCTTCGCGCTCACGTGCTCGCCCTTGGGGCGGCTCGTCGGGCTCGCGCGCTGCGCTGCCCTCTGGGGGGGCGAGATGAGCGGCTCGGGGCGGCACTTCGCCGCTCATGGGCCGGCCTCGACGGGCATCGGCAGCGGGCTAGCCATGCGCGGTCCCGAGGTACGCTTCGATCACGGCCGGGTTCGTCGACACCGACGCGTAGTTCCCCTGCGCGAGCACCTCGCCGCGCGCGAGCACGGTGATGTGATCCGACAGCGTCGAGACGACCGACAGGTTGTGCTCGACCATCAGCACCGTGCGGCCCTCCGACACCTTGCGTATCAGCGCCGCGATGCGGTCGACGTCCTCGTGCGTCATGCCCGCCGTCGGCTCGTCGAGCAGCATCATCGCGGGCTCGAGCGCCAGGGTTGTCGCGATCTCGAGCGCGCGCTTGCGCCCGTACGGCAATTCACCCGCGGTCGCATGCGCAAATTGCGCGAGGCCGACGGCGTCGATCAACTCGTGGGCGCGCGGATCGAGCGCGCGCAGCACCTTTTCGGAACGCCAGAAATCGAGCGAATGGGCGCGCCTGCGCTGCAGCGCGATCCGCACGTTCTCGAGAACTGTCAGGTGCGGAAACACCGCGGAGATCTGGAACGAGCGGACCAGTCCCTGCCGGGCGATCGTTGCCGGACGCGAGCCGGTGATGTCGCGGCCGTCGAAAACGATCGTGCCGCGCGTCGGCGTCAGAAAGTGCGTGAGGAGGTTGAAGCAGGTGGTCTTGCCGGCGCCGTTCGGGCCGATCAGCGCGTGAATGGTCCCGCGCGCGACCGCGAGGCTCACGTCGTTGACGGCGACGAAGCCCTTGAATTCCTTCGTGAGCCCGCGCGCTTCGAGGATGATGTCGTCGGCCATGACCGACCTCGCACGAGGCATCGCTCGCCCGTGCCAGGGTCCCGTTCGATGAGGCGCGGATTATCGCAGATACCGGGTGCGCTACGAACCCGGGTCAGCCTGCATTCCAGCGCGCCTCACGCTTTTCGAGGAAAGCGTCCATCCCCTCTGCACTGTCCGGATCGGCGAGATTGCAGGTCATCGCCTCGGAGGTGTACGTGTACGCATCGCCGAGCGTCCGGTCGATCTGCGCATAGAACGCGCCCTTGCCGAGCGCCATCACCGACGCGCTCCGCGCGATGATCCGATCGGTGAACTGCGCGATCGCGGAATCGAGTTCGGCATCGGGAACGGCCCGATTGACGAGTCCCCAAGCGAGCGCCGTCTTCGCATCGATCGGATCGCCGGTGACGAGCATTTCCATCACGCGCTTGCGCGAAATGTTGCGCCCGACGCCGACCGCCGGTGTCGAGCAGAACACGCCGACGTTTATGCCGGGCAGCGCGAAGCGTGCGTTGTCCGATGCCACCGCGAGGTCGCACATCGACACGAGCTGGCACCCGGCCGCGGTCGCGATGCCGTGCACGCGCGCGATCACCGGCTGCGGAAGCTGCGTCAGCTTTATCATCATCCGGCTGCATGCGTCGAAGAGCTCGCGCCGCCACGCGGGATCGGGGTTCGTGCGGAGCTCCCTGAGATCGTGGCCGGCGCAAAAGCCCTTGCCTTCGCCGGCGATCACGAGCGCACGCACCCTCGAATCGGCAGCCGCCTCGTCGATCGCGGCTTCGAGCGCAGCGAGCATCTCGCGCGACAGCGCGTTGAAGCGCTCGCCGCGATTCATCGTCAGCGTGCGCACGCCGCCTTCCGTTTTCGCAATCACGTACGGGCGAAGTCCCGCATCGATCGGGGCATTCATCCTCGAATCCTTTCGCTCATTCGATCGCCTTCACCGACCCGGCTCGCTCGCGCAGGATGAACTTCTGGATCTTGCCGGTCGACGTTTTGGGCAATTCGCCGAAGAGCACGCTCCTCGGCACCTTGAAGCGCGCGAGGTGGCGGCGGCAGTGCTCGATCAGCTCGCTTGCGTCGACCGATGCGCCGGGCTTCAGCTCGACGAACGCGCACGGCGTTTCGCCCCAGCGCGGATGAGGCTTCGCGACGACCGCCGCGCCGAGAACCGCCGGATGTCGATAGAGCACGTCCTCGACCTCGAGCGAGCTGATGTTCTCGCCGCCGGAAATGATCACGTCCTTCGAGCGGTCGCGGATCTTGACGTAACCGTCGGGCTGCATGACCGCGAGATCGCCCGTGTGAAACCAGCCCCCGGCGAACGACTCGTCGGTGGCCGAGGAATTCTTGAGGTAGCCCTTCATCGTGATGTTGCCACGAAACATGATCTCGCCCATCGTCTCGCCATCGCGGGGGACCGGCAGCATCGTCGCCGGGTCCATTACCGTCATCCCTTCCTCGCAGGTGTAGCGGACGCCCTGGCGGCCGTTGCGCTCGGTGCGCGCGGCGATATCGAGCTTCGCCCATTCCTCGTGCTTCGCGCACACCGCCGCCGGCCCGTATGTCTCGGTCAGGCCGTAGACATGCGTGATGTCGAAGCCCATCCGTTCCATGCCTTCGATCACGGCGGCAGGCGGGGCGGCTGCGGCCACGAGGCAGTGAACGCGATGGTCGATGCCGCGCTTCCATTCGTCCGGCGCGTTGATCAGCATCGCATGAACGATCGGCGCGCCGCAGTAATGCGTCACCTTCTCGTCGCGGATGGCGTCGAGCACGGCCTTGGCTTCGACCTTGCGCAGGCATACGTTGGTGCCGGCGTTCGCCGCGATCGTCCACGGAAAGCACCAGCCGTTGCAATGGAACATCGGCAGCGTCCACAAATACACCGAGTGACGCGGCATGCCCCAGTCGACGACGTTCGACAGCGCGTTCAGGTACGCGCCGCGATGGTGATAGACGACGCCTTTCGGATTGCCGGTCGTGCCCGACGTGTAATTGAGCGCGATCGCGTCCCACTCGTCGTTCGGCGGCTGCCATGCGAAATCCGCGTCGCCATGCGCGATGAACGTCTCGTAATCCGATTCGCCGAGGAGATCGCCGCCGGGACCAAGCGTGTCGACGACGTCGATCACGAGCGGCTTCGCCGGAACGCGAGCGAGCGCGGCGGCGATCGTCGGCGAGTACTCGGTGTCGGTGATGACGACCTTCGCCTCGCCGTGGCCGAGCATGAACGCGACGGCTTCCGCGTCGAGCCGCGTGTTGAGCGTATTCAGCACGGCGCCCGTCATCGGCACGCCGAAATGGCACTCGATCATCTCGGGCGTGTTTGCGAGCATCGCTGCCACCGTGTCGCCAACGCCGATGCCACGATGCGCGAGCGCGGACGCGAGGCGGCGCGCGCGGCCGTACGTCTGTGCCCAGGTATAGCGGCGCGGCCCGTGCACCACCGCGGTCCCATGCGGCCACGTTTCAGCGGTGCGCGCGATGAACGAAAGCGGCGTAAGCGGCGCATAGTTCGCCGGGCGGCGATGAAGATGCGTATCGAAGATGCTCGTCGTCGCCATAATCGCCCCCCCCACGCTCGCAGCTTCGCTGCTTCGCTGCCCCCAAGGGGGCGCAACTCGCGCTCGGGGCGGCCCTTCGCGCTCGCGCGCCCCGCCCTGGCCGGTCCTGCCGTCAATCGTAGCAAAATCGCCTCGCGAAATGGCCTGCGCCGCGTTCCGCCGGCGCCGCTGCCGGGGCTTGCATGGCGGCGCTTGCCCGAAGGACGCGATTTCGTTAGTGTCGACTGCGCAGCCGGCACGTGTGGAGATTGTTGCGACCGCCGAAGGATTGCCATGGGACATCGACTATCGAAGATCGTGACGCGCACCGGCGACGACGGCACGACGGGGCTCGGAGACGGCTCACGCGTCCCGAAGGACAACCCGCGCATTGGCGCGATCGGCGCGGTCGACGAGCTCAACAGCACGATTGGACTATTGCTCGTCGAGCGTGTGTGCGACGAAGTGCGCGTGCTCCTCACCGACATTCAGCACGATCTGTTCGATCTGGGCGGCGAGTTGTCGATTCCCGGGCACACCGCGATCGGCGATGCACATATCGAAAGGCTCGAGTCGGCGGTGACACGCTACAACGAAACGCTGCCGATGCTGAAGGAATTCATCCTGCCCGGCGGCACGCGCGAAGCGGCGCTCGCGCATGTCGCGCGGACCGTGTGCCGCCGCGCCGAGCGCATGCTCGTCGCGCTCGCGGGCGTCGAAAGCGTCTCTCCGCCAAGCCGCATCTATCTCAACCGTCTTTCGGATCTGCTGTTCGTGCTCGCGCGCGTGCTAAATCGCGAGGCTGGCGCATCGGACGTTCTTTGGCGAAAGGATCGCGCACGCGGCGCGGCGACATGAAAGCCACGGAAGTCTCACGCTCCCGCGACACGACCGCGACATTTCGCCGATGACGCCGGCGCCTCGAACCAAAGGCGCTCGGGATCGGCATATCGCATCGAGCGACGCATCGACGGCCACGGCGGCCGGGCCGCGCACCGCGGCCGAACGCGCCGATGCGCTCGCCGACCTCCTCGCGCGCGTCGCGATCGGCGATCAACGGGCGTTCGCCGAGCTCTACCGGCTGACGAGCCCGCATCTGTACGCGGTCGCGGTTCGTATCGTTCGGAACGGAGCGATCGCGGAAGAAATCCTGCAGGAGGCGTTCGTCAGCATCTGGCATCACGCCGGCACGTACGACATGTCGAAGAGCCAGCCGATCACCTGGCTCACGTCGGTCGTGCGCAACCGCTGTCTCGATCGGCTGCGACGACGCGAGCTCGACACCGAGTCGCTCACGCGCGGCGACGACGACGATGCGCCGGCGTGGGAGCCGCCCGCCGAAGGGCCGTCGCCGATCGACATGCTGGTGGCCTCCGCCGACGCGCGCGCGCTTCGCGGCTGCATCGATGCGCTCGACCCAGGACCGCGGCAGGCGATCGCGCTCGCGTTCTTCCACGGGATGTCGCATGCCGAGTTGTCGGCGCATCTGCGCGAGCCGCTTGGCACGGTGAAGTCGTGGGTACGCAGAGCGCTCGCGACGCTTCGCCGGTGTCTCGATTCGCAGGCAGCACAGGCGTGAAACTGTCGCGTCCCGATCGTCGCGAGCGACTCGATCGACTTGCCGCCGAATTCGCGCTCGGCACGTCGCCGCCGCGCGTGCGTCGCCGCCTAGTGGCGATCGCACGGCGCGATCGTGTCGTTGCATCGGCGCTCTCCGAATGGGAACGGCGAATCGCGGTGCTCGGCGACAGCGTTCCACCGCTGATGCCGCCGCCGCGCGTGTGGCGCAGCATCGTCGCCCGACTGGGACTGGATCTGCAAACTGCGCCCGCTCCGAAACGCGGGCGGTGGGAGCCCTTCTGGCGCACGCTTGCGATCGCGAGCCTCGCCGGCATCGTCGCGCTCGGCATCGCGGAGTGGCGACGCATTCCCGGCGTCGTGCCGGCGCCGCTCGTTGTCGTGCTCTCGGGCGCGGACGCGAAGGTGGGATTGATCGCGACGGCGACGCGCGGCGAGCGTTACCTCACGATCAAGACCGTCGGCAACGCGACGCCCGGAGCGGACAGGGCGTTCGAGCTCTGGGCGCTGCCGCAGTCCGGCGCGCCGCAGCCGATCGGCGTGATTCCGCAAGGCAACGTCGTGCGCGTGCCGCTGCAAAATCCGGTCGACGAGACGTTGTCGAATATTTCGACACTCGCCGTGAGCCTGGAGCCGCCGGGCGGATCGCCGAGCGGAAAGCCCACCGGCCCCGTGCTCTATTCGGGACCGATCGAGCGGATGTATTAGCGCCGTTTGAGCGCGTAACCGTCGGGCTTGTCCTCGACGTCGTAGCCCGCCTCGCGCAGCGCATCGCGCAAGCGATCCGCTTCCGCGAAGTTCTTCGCCTTGCGCGCTTCTGCGCGCGCCTTTGCCAGCCTTTGGACCTCGGCCGGCACGTCTTCGCGCGCGGGCGCCCACTCGGCAAGGCCGAGACCAAACACGTCGTCGAACTGTGCGAGCGTCGCACGTTTCACCGGCGCCGGTAGATGGCCGCGCAAAGTCTCCCATGCGATTGCGAGCGCGCGCGGCGCGTTGAGGTCGTCGCTCACTTCCGCGGTGAACCGTTCGAGCAGATCCACCGCGGCCTCCACGTGCGCATCGACGGGCAGCGCATGGAACGCGCTTCGCATCCGCGCGAGTCCGGTGGCCGCCGCGTCGAGCGCGTCCCACGTGAAATTGAGCTGCGTGCGGTAGTGCCCGGTGAGGCAGAGGTAGCGAA
>DATGGP010000054.1:0-141588 GCA_035308425.1 Casimicrobiaceae bacterium
ATGCCAAAGCGATTCAGGCTTGCACCGACGAAAAGGTAGACGCGGACGATACAGGCGAGGAAGCCGATCGCGCATACAACCGTGCGTGTGATGACTGCGCAGCCGCTATCCGCACTCTAGCACCGAGAGAGCAGCAAACGGAGACAGGCTAGTGCCGGTGCGCGTGCAACTGTCGCGGAAGAAGGGGTGGCGGCTGCCGGAGGACACGGTGAGTGTGGCGCGGCCGGGACGATGGGGCAATCCATATGACGCGCGCGAATACGGCCTCGATCTCGCCCTGCGCCTATTCGAGAATACCGCGCGCGGATATTGGTCGCCGAGCAACGTGCAGCACCTTGACGATCCGACCGCCGAGACCATCTACGGGCTGCATTGCGCATGGCGCAAGCGCTTCGGCAACGCGTCGCCTTTTGAATTGGCGCGCTTGATACTGCGCGGAAAGAATCTCGCATGCTGGTGCCCGCTCGTCGACAAAGATGGCAAGCCAGTTCCTTGCCATGCTGACGTTCTCTTGAGGATTGCCAACGAATGATCTCCGCCTATCCCCTGCAATGGCCCGCTGGCTGGCCGCGCACGAAGCCATACGCGCGCAAGGAAGCGTCATTCAGCAAGCAGGAGCGCGAGTACGCCCGCGAGCCAGGCGGCAAGGACATCATTCACCGGCGTGACCTTACGATCATGGACGGATGCGAGCGCGCGCTCAAAGAGCTCGGCTTCATGGGGATCGATCGCCAGGACATCGTCATTTCAACGAACGTGCGCACGCGGCTCGATGGTCTGCCGCGTTCCGGCGAGCCGAAGCCCGGAGATCCCGGCGTCGCCGTCTATTGGGAAACACGCAAGCACGAGCATCGCGTCATGGCGATCGACCGCTACACGGAGGTCGCCGACAATCTCGCTGCGGTGGCGCTAACGCTCGCAGCGATGCGCGCAATCGAGCGTCACGGCGGTGCACAGATTCTCGATCGCGCCTTCACCGGCTTTGAAGCGCTTCCGGCGCCCGGCGACGACTGGAAATGGCGCGACGAGTTCGCCGGGCTCGCTCCGGGCGAAATCGACCGCCGCTATCGCGAACTGGCCGCGCAGCACCATCCCGACAAGGGCGGCGACGACGCTACGATGGCCGCCATCAATCGTGCGCGCGATGACGCGCTTCGCGAGGCGCGCGCGTGACCGACCGCCTGCTCACGGCAGAGGAGCCGACCTACCTTGGGCCGGATGAATTGTTCGAGCTCACGCGCCGCAGGCAGCGTCCGGCGCAAATTGCATGGCTGCGCGAGCATCACTGGCGCTTCGTTGCCGACGCCGACGGCAACCCGCGCGTCGCCCGCGCCTACTGGCGGCGGCGCATGGTCGACGATCGCACACCCGATCTCGAGATCATCGGGCCAAAGTTCGAGACGTTGCCTGCCCTTCGAAAGCGGGCGTAGCATGCTCGTCCCCATGGGTCGGCGCCGCACCAAGAATCACGACCTGCCGCCCGGCGTGCATCGCAAGGGGGGCCGGCTCTACTACGGACGCAACGACATCCCGCTCGGACCCGAGGGATTGGCGGCATGGGAGAAGTGGGCGCGGCTACGCGGCGAGGCGCCGGGCAACACCTTTGCCGACGCGGTGCGCGAGTACAGCCTGCGCGAGCTGCGCAAGCGAGCCCGAAAAACGCAAAGCGAGTACACGCGCCAGTTCAAGTTGCTGAATGGCGTGTTCGGAGGCATGCGGCTCGATGCGATCAGGCCATCACAGATCCGCGAGTACATGGACCGGCGCCCGGCCATCGCCGGCACCCGCGAGAAGGCCGCGTTCTCGCTCGTGTTCACGTTCGCGCGCGAGCGCGGGTTGACCGACGCGCCGAATCCGGCGACCGGCATCCGCGGCACGAAATCCAAGCGCGATGTCTATGTGACCGACGATATGCTGCGGCCGGTGCTCGACGAGTGCGATCGCGACACGGCCGACTATGTAGAGGTCGTCTACCGCACCGGGGCCGATGCCGGCGTAGCGGCGCTGTGGCGCGCTGAGAGCGTGCGCGAGGGGGCGTTGCACGTCCAGCGCACGAAAACGTCGCTGCGGGTCCGTATCGAGCTCGCCGGGCCATTGGCGACGATCATCGAGCGACGCTTGGCCGGTCGGGTGGGGAACGTCTACCTGTTCGCCCGCGCGGACGGCGAGCCGATCGGGCTACAGACGTTACAGCGACGCTTTCGCGAGGCCCGAGCCCGCACGCCGATGACCTGGTGGCTGAAAGACCTGCGAGCGAAAGCCGCAAGCGACGCGAACGATTTGAAGGCCGCCCAGGCGCTTCTCGGCCATGCCGACGAGGCGACGACGGCCGGCTACCGACGCGCCCGGATCGGGGAACGCGCGATGCCGATCACGCGGGAAATTGCGGATGTGAAGGCAGAATTGCGGAAGTCGGAGAACGGTGAAAAATAGGGCACGGAGAGAGAGGGATTCGAACCCCCGTTAGGTTGCCCTAAACCTGATTTCGAGTCAGGCGCCTTCGACCACTCGGCCATCTCTCCGCAACTTAGCATTATATCGTGTGAGGTCGCTCGAGTGCCGCGACTCGCGCCCGTACGTGACGAACTCCGAGCACGGAATCGCGACGGACAATATGCAATGCCAGCGCCGCGTCAGGCGCAAAGGACGACAGACGTAGGACGCATCCGACGCCGTCCCACGCGCATTGCCGATGCCATTTTCGGCGTCGCTCGGACGCGTCGCGCGTGCGAAACGTGCTTTCCTATCCGCTTCGATCGTCGACGCATTCGCATGCATCTCTCGGCACGCGCGTTCGTACCATGGTTCGTTGCGACAGCGGTTGCGCTGCTCTCGGCATGCGCGACGATGCCGCCCGGCGCGAATTATCCGAAGACCGAGTCGGTCGCGCTCGCGCATCCCGAGGACACGGCGATCGGCCGCAAGGTGGAAGCGCTCGCCAAGTCGCATCCCGGGCTTTCCGGCTTTGGCCTTTTTGCGAGCGGCAGCGCAGCGTTCACGCTTCGCGTGCAGATGGCGAACCGCGCGCAGCGCACGCTCGATGTCCAGTACTTCATCTTCAAGGACGACGACTCGGGCCAGTTGCTGATGAGCGCGCTGCTGGCGGCCGCCAACCGCGGCGTGCGCGTGCGGCTGCTGATGGACGATACCGAGGCGCGCGGACAGGACGATCGTCTCGCGACCCTGGCGGATCATCCCAACATCGAGGTTCGGCTCTACAACCCGTTCTACTACCGCGGCTCGATTGCGTTGCTGCGAGCCACCGAGTTCGTCCTGACGATGAGCCGGCTCGACTACCGGATGCACAACAAGCTCTTCGTCGCCGACAACGCGATTGCCGTCGCCGGCGGCCGCAACATCGGAGACGAGTATTTCGATACGGGAGACGAGCTGCAATTCGGCGACTACGACGTGTTCGCGATGGGGCCCATCGTGCGCGACCTGTCGAAGAGCTTCGACGCGTACTGGAACTGCTCGCTGTCGATCCCCGCCCGCGCGCTTCTCGGCAGCAAGGCGAGCCGCGCGAAGTTCGTACAGGTGAAGGAGCAGCTTGCCGCGCACAAGCAGGATATGCGCGAAAGCGACGAGGAGCGTGCGGTGCGCACTGGCAAGCCGCTCGATTCGCTGCTCGCCGACGACAGTGGCATCGTATGGGCGAAGGCGCAGGTGCTTGTCGACAGCCCGGACAAGGCGAAAGTCGAGAACGACGACGAACCGGGTGCGCTGTTCCGCCGGCGATTCTTCGAAGCCGCGCGCGATGTCAAAAACGACCTTCTGATCGTATCGCCGTATTTCGTTCCCGGCGACAAGGGATTGGCGTTGCTCGAGAAGCTTCGCGCGCGCGGCGTTCGTGTGCGCGTGCTGACGAACTCGCTATTGTCAACCGACGTCCCGGCCGTGCACGCAGGGTATAGGAAGTATCGCGTGCCGCTTTTGAAAGCGGGCGTCGAGCTCTACGAAGTGAAGCCTTTGCCCGGCAAGCCGCATCCGGGCGGTGGCTTGCTGAAGACCCCGAGCTCCGGCCAGTTCTCGCTTCATGCGAAGGCTTACGTCTTCGACCGCAACCGGATATTCATCGGCTCGGCGAACTTCGATCGTCGATCGCTGCATCTCAACACCGAGATCGGCCTGATGATCGACAGCCCGCAACTTGCGCAGCAGGTGATCACGCGCTTCAACACGATCGCAAATCCCGCGAACAGCTTCGTGCTTGCGCTCGAAGGCGATCCGCGGGACCCGCGCCTCGTATGGAACAGCGTCAAGGACGGCAAGCCGATCGTCTACGACAGCGAGCCGGGCAACGATAAAGAGCGTGAATTGCTGGTCGACCTCTACGCGCTGCTGCCGCTCGACGACCAGCTATGAAACCAGTGCAGGGTCAGACACCACAAAAAGGGGCCGGGGTCGAATTTCGGGAAATTCGACCCTGGCCCCTTTTTCACTTCTTCGCCTTCTCGGCGCCCTTCTCTCCAGCGGGCATCTGCACGTTGACCGTCTTGCCTTTGGCCTTCTCGTTCGCGACGTAATTGGCGACCGCCCGATCCTCGGCCTTCGTCAGCTCGGCCTTCTCGGCGTCGGCGGCGGCTTTGTCCTTCGCCGCTTTTTCCGCCTTCTGCTGGTCCGTCATCGGCGCCGGCGGTGGAAGCTTGGCGACGGCGATGCCGAATGCGCCGACAACAATCGCGGCCGTGATCAATGCACGTAGTGTGGGGTGCATGCGTCTATGCCTCCGGGATCGGCGCGATCAAACGGGCCGCGTCGCAGGCGCGGGTGCCGTTTCCGGTGCCGTCGCCACCTTGCCCGCCTTGACGTCGTTGTACCAGTAGAGGTGATGTTCCTTGGCCCACGTCTCGTCGACGTAGCCCTGGCTCATCGCATCGTACGCGCCGACCATCCCGAGCGTGCCCATGTAGATGTGGCCGAGCGCCGCGATCATGAAAAGCGCCGCGATCGACAGGTGCACGATGTTCGCGATCTGCATCGTGCCGCGCGTCTGGTTGAAGTTCGGGAAGTCGAGGACGAGTCCGCTCGCCGAAATCAGGATGCCGGCGGCAAACAGGCCGGCCCAGAACCACACCTTCTCGCCGGCGTTGAACTTGCCCGACGGCACGTCGTGCTTCGACACGAGGCCCCCGAAATGGCGGATCCAGTTCAGGTCGTAGCGGCGCCAGACGTTGTCGCGAACGAACGTGAAGAACAGCAGGATGATGCAAATGACGAACAGCGGGCCGAGGAAGTTGTGGAGGTTCTTGCCGAAGATCGTGAGCCACGAGAACAGCGTGTAGCCGATGAGCGGCAACAGGATGTTCTTCCCGAACGTCATGATGAGACCGGTGATCGCAAGCGCGACGAACGTCCATGCGGTGGTCCAGTGGATCGCCATCTGCCACGCGGTGAAGCGGCGGATCTTCCGGCCGGTCGGCGGCTCGTGCAGCCGCAGCGGTCCCTTCCAAAGATAGAAGGCGACGATCGCCAGGAATACGATCACGAGCGCCCACCCGGCGTACACCGACACCATCGAATTGCGCAGGGTGCGCCACGTCTGCCCTTCGGGCTGAATCAGCACGTTGGTCTCGCGCCCGCGCACCGTCGTCGTCTGCGGCGCGCCGGAGCGTACCTCGCTCCACACCGGCTGATTGTTGAGCGGCTGCACGACCTGTCGCTGCTGCTGCTGCGTCGCGTAGCTCGCGTCGGTGGCGTTCGTCGCCGGCGAGGTCGCATCTCGGCCGACCTGAGCATGAGCAGCACCGGCGCTCACGAACAGCAGTGTCCACAAAACTACGTCCAAAGCGACGAGTATCGCCTTGGAAAGCGACCATTTCGTGCGAGCTCTGCGTGGGGGCATGGTCACCATCCGTCAATCGCGAAGCCGCACGTATTCGTTCTGGTTCTTCGCGCGGTTGTCGATCTCGTTCTCCCATTGCTGCTTGTTGCCGTTGAACGGCGGATTCGCGAACGCAGGCGTGTCCGGCTTGCCCTGGTAGGTGCCCTGCTTGTAGTTGATCACCTGCGGCCGCTCGCCGCAGCCCGCGAGGACGAACGCGAGGGCCGCCGAGGCCGCCGCAAGAAGTGCAATGCGTGTCGTCACGATTTGGTACCTCCGCTCGCAGGCGTCGTTCCCGGCGCCGGTGCATTGCCTCCGCCGGACGGCTGCGCGCCACCGGTTCCGCTAGCCGGCACCTTGTACGCCGTCGCCCAACCCCACACTTCGCCGCCTCGGCCGCGATGCGTGACGCGATCGCGATAGATGTTGGCAATCACCTCGCCGTCGCCGCCGAGCAGCGCCTTCGTCGAGCACATTTCCGCGCACACCGGAAGCTTGCCCTCGGCAAGGCGGTTGCGTCCGTACTTCGCGAACTCGGCCTCGGACCCGTCGGGTTCGGGCCCGCCCGCGCAGAACGTGCACTTGTCCATCTTGCCGCGCACGCCGAACGCGCCGGTCTGCGGGAACTGCGGCGCGCCGAACGGGCACGCGTAGAAGCAGTAGCCGCAGCCGATGCAGAGGTCCTTGTCATGCAGGACGACACCCTCCTCGGTCTTGTAGAAGCAGTCGACGGGGCAGACCGCCATGCAGGGCGCATCCGAGCAATGCATGCACGCGACGGAGATCGACCGCTCGCCCGGCACGCCGTCGTTCAGCGTGACGACGCGGCGGCGGTTCACGCCCCACGGAATGTCGTGCTCTTGCTTGCAGGCGGTGACGCAGCTATTGCATTCGATGCAACGCTCGGCGTCGCACAGGAACTTCATTCTGGCCATCGTCGTATCTCCCGCGTTACGCCGTGAACTTCTTCACCTGACACAGCGTGGTCTTCGTTTCCTGCATCATCGTCACCGAGTCGTAGCCGTAGGTCGTCGCGGTGTTCACCGCTTCGCCGCGCACGATCGGCGACGCACCCTCCGGATAGAACTCGAGCATGTCCTTGCCCATCCACCAGCCGGAGAAGTGGAATGGAATGAATGTCGTTCCCGGACCGACACGATCGGTGACTTGCGCTCGGACCTTGAGCTGCGCGCCCGTCGGCGTACTGACCCACACGAACTCGCCGTTGCGAACGCCACGATCGTTCGCATCCTTCGGGCTGATCTCGACGAAGTTTTCCTGCTGCAACTCGGCGAGGATCGGATTGCTGCGCGTCTCCTCGCCGCCGCCTTCGTATTCGACGAGCCGACCCGAAGTCAGGATCAGCGGGAACTTCTCGGCGATCTTGTCGTTGACGTTCGCGTCCTGCACCGACTTGAAGAGCGTCGGCAGGCGCCAGAACACCTTCTTGTCGTCGTGCGTCGGATATTTGGCGACGAGATCCGGCCGCGGCGAGTACAGCGGCTCGCGATGCTGCGGCACGCCGTCGGGAAAGTTCCAGACGACCGCACGTGCCTTCGCGTTACCCCAGAAGTGCACGCCGTGTTTCATCGTGACGCGCTGGATGCCGCCCGACAGATCGGTCTTCCAGTTCTTGCCCTCGGCGGCCTTCTTCTCCTCGTCCGTCAGCTCGTCCCACCAGCCGATCTTCTTCATCAGCACGTGATCGAATTCGGGATAACCGATCGTGATCTCGGAACCCTTCGGGTACGAGCCGTCCTCGGCCAGCAGCGAAACGCCATCGCGCTCGATGCCGAAGTTCGCGCGGAAGCAGCCGCCGCCATCCATCATCGAGCGCGACGTCATGTACAGGTTCGGCGAGCCGGGGTGCTTGATCGCGGGCGTGCCGTAGCACGGCCACGGCAGGCCGTAGTAATCGCCGTCGCACGGGCCGCCCGAGGCGCGCAGCGACTTGACGTCGAACGTGTTCTGGTTGTGCATGTGGAGCTTGAGCCGCTCGGGCGACTGTCCCGTGTAGCCGATCGTCCACGTCGCGACGTTGATCTCCTTCAGCACCGACTCGGGTTTCGGCTCCTCAAACTTCGCGTCGCCGTCGGGTCGCCACTTCTCGTAGTTCTTCATGAACTCGTCGCCGAAGCCGAATTTCTTCGCGAACGCGTACATGATCGCCTGGTCGGTCTGCGATTCGAACAGCGGCCGGATCACGCGCTCGCGCCACTGCACCGAGCGGTTCGACGCGGTGACGCTGCCCGATGTCTCGAGCTGCGTGCACGCGGGCAGCAGGTAGACGCCGTCCTTGCGCACCATCGCCGCCATCGCGGCGGTCGCCGACGGAAACGGGTCGACGACGGCGATGACGTCGAGCTTCTTCATCGCCTCGACCATCTCCTTGCCGCGCGTCTGGCTGTTCGGCGCATGACCCCAGAACACGATCGCGCGCAGGTTGCTGTCCTGATCGATGAGCTCGTTCTTCTCGAGCACGCCGTCGATCCAGCGCGACACCGTCATGCCCGGCTTTTCCATCATCGCCTGCGACGCGAACTGCTTCTTCATCCACTCGTAGTCGACGTTCCATACGGCGGCGAAATGCTTCCATGCGCCGGTCGATACGCCGTAGTAGCCGGGAAGCGAATCGGGATTGGGACCGATGTCGGTCGCGCCCTGCACGTTGTCGTGGCCGCGGAAAATGTTTGCGCCACCGCCCGACACGCCGATGTTGCCGAGCGCCAACTGCACGATGCACGACGCGCGTACGAACGCGTTGCCGGTCGAGTGCTGCGTCTGGCCCATGCACCAGACGAGCGTCGACGGCCGGTTCTTCGCCATCATCTCGGCGACCTTGTAGACCTGCGCCTCGGGCACGCCGGTCACTTCCTCGCATTTGTCCGGCGACCACTTGGCCATGACGTCTTCCTTGACCTTGTCCATGCCGTAGACGCGGTCGTGGATGTACTTGTCGTCCTGCCAGTTATTCTTGAAGACGTGCCACAGCACGCCGAACAGGAACGCAACGTCGGTGCCGGAGCGGATGCGCACGTAGTAGTCGGCCTTGGCTGCGGTGCGCGTGAAGCGCGGATCGACGACGATCATCTTCGCGCCCGTTTCCTTCGCGTGCAGCATGTGCAGAAGCGATACCGGATGCGCTTCGGCGGCGTTCGAGCCGATGTACAACGCGCATTTCGTGTTCTGCATGTCGTTGTACGAGTTGGTCATCGCGCCGTAGCCCCAGGTGTTGGCCACACCGGAGACGGTGGTCGAGTGGCAGATGCGCGCCTGGTGATCCATGTTGTTCGTGCCGAAGAACGACACGAACTTGCGCAGCAGGTACGACTGCTCGTTGCTGTGTTTCGAGCTGCCGACCCAGAACACCGCGTCGGGCCCCGCTTCCTTGCGGATCGCGAGCAACTTGTCGCCGAGCTCGTTGATCGCCTGGTCCCACGAGATCTTCTGCCACTTGCCGTTGACGAGCTTCATCGGCGATTTCAGCCGGAACTCGCCGCGCCCGTGCTCGCGGATTGCGGCGCCCTTCGCGCAATGCGCGCCGAGATTCAGCGGCGAATCGAAGACCGGTTCCTGCCGCACCCATACGCCGTTCTCGACAACGGCGTCGATCGAGCAGCCGACCGAGCAGTGCGTGCAGACGGTGCGATTGACTTCACGCTTGACGCTCGCCGATTCGTCGGCGGCCTTCGCCTTCTGCATCGTGCCGTACGGCAACTGACTCGCGAACGCGCCAACGCCCGCGACCATGCCGGAGCGCTTCAAAAACGCGCGACGATCCATCGTCGCGATCCTCGCGCCGATGCCCCGGGAAAGCCGCGCCGGGGATACGTGAGCGGAATCGGTTTTACGCGTGAGCAACATGGCTCTTCTCCTGACCGAAGACGTTGGTTGAAGCGTTCTCGTTGCCGATGCCCCGTTGGGCAATCGTTGGATCAGATGCGAGTCGAGTCGTAGTAATTGCGCACGTGCTCGGTTTCGCGGTAGCCCTGCGACTTTGATGGCGACTGCTCGGACGTGACGATCGCGGCAGGCGTTGCGGCGAGCGCCGAAGCGGACGCGGCGCCGGCGGCACTTGCCCCGAACGCCATCAGGAAACGGCGTCGCTTGCTATCGGGGGAAGGCGAGCCTTTCGGCACCGCTTGCGAAATGTCGCGGCGGGATGTATCGCTCATGTGCTCCTCCAAAACAGGTTCCGTGCGCTAATTACGCGACCTGACGAGAACGCGCGCGATCGGCGGCTCTGCATCGAGTGCTAGTCCATGGCGAGTGCATCACGGTCCAGCGCCATGTGTTGTTCGGTGAATTCTGCTACGCGCACGTAGTAGTTGGCAATAGCGCAATCTCGTATTGCGGCGCAGCATAAAAACACCCAGGGAGCGATGTGGCGGTCGAGGAACGCACGCTGCGCCGCAATCGGCGCCGGCGGCCTGACATCGTCACCGGCGACCAGGAGCCGCATCGTCTCGCACAGCGCCGAGAGGTGATCCTCGACCATCGCCACTTCGTTGCGCCGCTCGAGGCCGAGCCTCGCGAGGTCGTTGCGCAGGTCGACGAGCGGCTTGTCCATCATCCCGCCGGTCAGCCAATGGGACGCGTGCAGATTGACTTCGGACTTGCCGACGCCAACGAAGAGATCGGTGTATTCCTGGATCGCCGCCTCGACATCCATGGCGCCGCTTGCGGCGACGAGGCGGTTCCAGGACGTCGCGAACGGCGTGTCGCCTTCGATCGTGGGCGCGGCGGCGATCGCCGATAGGAGTGGAGGGTCTGGGACGTCGGCGTAGAGCCGGGCGAGAAGCGCGTAGAAATCGGCGCGCGCGCGGTCTTCGGGCGAAAGCGGGTTCGGCAGCGCAACCGTCGCAGCCATCCCGGATCCCGTCAGATCCGCCGGATATCCGCCGGCCCCTCGTTCGTCATCAGATCGACGACACGACAGTCGGCGCACATCTTCAGGCGCTCCAACGCTTCGGGCTTCGCGAACATCGAATGCGCGCGCAACCGCTCGAGCATCGCGCCGACGAGTTTCTCCGTCCCCATCGGCTTGCCGCAGCGGACGCAGGCAAACACCTTCGCTTCGTTCAGCACGCGCGGCGCGCGGGCTTCGGGTGAAAGATCGAGGCGCGGCACGAGCGCGATCGCCTGCTCGGGGCAGGTGTTCGCGCAAATGCCGCATTGCACGCAGTTCGTCTCGATGAACCGCAGTTTCGGCGCTTCGGGATGATCGAGCAGCGCCGATTCGGGGCACGAGCCGACGCACGCGAGACACATCGTGCAGCGGTCGCGATCGATCGCGAGCGCGCCAAATGGCGCGCCGGGGGGCAGCGGAATCGACGTCGCGGGTATCGGCGCATGTTGGGCGAGATGATCGAACGCGAGCGCGAGCGTTTTGCGCTTGTCGTTCGTCGCGCCGAACGTCGCGGGGACGCGCGGCGGCAATGCCACGGGCCAGTCCCACAGCCTGCGTTCGACGTCGGCGTGGCTCGCTTCGATGAGCCGAAAGTGCTCGCCCTGGTAACCTTGCGCGTTAGCGATCGTCTGTGCGATCGACATCTGGAAGCGCAGTGCGTCGAGGTATTGCGGCGCTTCGCGTCCGGTCGCGAGCGCCGCGACACCGCTCGCACCCCACGCAATGGCGGCCATCCAGAGATCGATCCCGACCGACGCGACATGCTCGATCGCTACCGGCATCACGCGGGCCGGCAGACCCCGTCCGCGACGCGCAAGCTTTTCGATGATCGGCTCCGCATCCGCGGCATGCAACAAAAGCGCGGCGTCGCGGCCACCCGCCTGCGCGTACGCCGCAAGCAGCGTGCGCATCCGTAAGCCGAGATCCGCCGCCGACGGATACGCGTACGTCATCGCGCCGGACGGGCATACGGTCGCGCACGTACCGCATCCCATGCAAAGATGCGGCTCGACGACGACGTGATCGCCGTCGGCGCGAATCGCGCGCGTCGAGCAGACGTCGATGCATTGCGTGCAGCCGGTCTTCCCGGACCGCGCATGCGCGCAAATCGACGCCTTGTACGCGAAGAATTTCGGTTTCTCGAACTCGCCCGTCGCGAGCGCAAGCTCCGCCGCAACCTTCGCTTGCGCGAGCGGATCGTCACCCGGCGCGAAATAGCCCTGAGGCGGCTGGTGCTGCGTAAACCACGGCGATGCCGACAGATCGAGCACCGCATCGAATCGGTCGCTGCGCTTCGTGTCGCGCCGATCGAAATCGATCGCACCGACGATGCCGCACGCGGCCACGCATTGGCGATGCTCGCGGCAGCGATCGACGTCGATCTGGAACGCGCTGCCGATCGCGTGCTCGGGGCACGCTTTTACGCAGGCATTGCAACGTGTGCAAAGGTCGAGGTCGATCGGATTTTGCTGCGTCCATTGCGCATCGAACGCGCCGAGCCAGCCGTCGAGGTGCGTAAGCTTCCCCGAGTACACGGCGAAGCTGCGGGTGCCGGCAAGCTCGTCGTCGCGCCCGACATCCGTCGCGAGCACGGTGACCGACAGCGATTCGCTCAACATCTCGGCCCACCGCAGCGCGGCGCGAAGCGCACCGACGATCAGGACACGCCCTTCCGATTGGTACGCGACGCGTGGAACGGGCTCCGGATCTGGCAATGCCGCGGCAGCGAGGAGCGCCGCGATCTTCGGCGTCGCATGCGCCGCTTCCACCGACCATCCGGCAGTCTCGCGAATATTGACGAAGCGGATCGAGCGGACGTTGCCCGCCTCCTCGGCGATCTCGCCAAGCAGCCGCTGCTCCTGCGTGCAGGCGACGACCATGTCGCCGCCGGCGGCATCCTTGAAGCGCGCGAGGTCACGCTGGCACATCGCCGTATGCATGGGACGCGCGACATCGCCGCTCGCACGCGCGATCGCCTCGGCGTCGAGCGGCATCGTGCCGTTGCAGGTGCAGAGGAAGACGTTCTTGTCGCGAAGTGTCATTCGTTGCCCTTGTCCGCGCGTGAGGGCCCCGATGGCGGCGGTTCGGCGTCCGGCTCCTCGCGCTGCGGTGTCTCAAACGAAGCGACGCGTTGCGTAACGTCAGTGGTCGCGGGTGCCGGCGCTTCGGCGGCCGCGTCGCCTTGGTGCTCGATCCGCTCGGGCACGTCCTCGACGATGCCCTCGGCGGTGACGCGCGTCTTCGGCGGATCGAACACGTAGCGCGCCTGGACGAGCGCCCGCGCGAGCGCCGGCTCGAGCGGGCTCGGCTTCGAGTAATCGTCGATGTAGACGTCGAGCCCGTCCATCACGTTGAATCGTGGATCGCGGACGAGCTTGCGCAACGCCTCGCGCTTCACGCCCTCGTCGACGCCGGACTGCATGAACGGCGAGAAGTCGGAATCGATCGTCAGCGACTCGACCGGCGGCAGCGGAACCTTCGGGCTTTCAGCGACCGGCGCGGGGGAAACATGCGGAGGTGCCTTCGGTGCACCGGTCGGAGGGATGGACTGCAAAGTGATGGCGTCGCCCGGAAGTTTCGGGGCGGACGCAGCGGTGTCGCTGCGGGGCGAAGCGTGCGTGGGGTCTCGCTGCCGGGCGGCCTCGCGCTTTCGCCGTGACCAGCGACGAAGCGAAAACGACGCTCGGCGCTCGTCATCCATGCCGCGAATCCTCGCTCGGCACGTGCGGCGTCGCATCGCCCAGGGGATCGTTGCGCTTCACCTTGCGTCGCGGTTCCGGCCTGTAATGCGCGGCGATGAACGGCCGCATCCAATCGGCGATCGCGGGCACCATCGGCACGGCGTCCACCTGCTCGCCACCGTCCATGAAACGGGCCGCCTGGTTGTAGCTGACCGTTACGAGCACCGGACGCGCCGCAGGCATTGCGCCGTCGTCGAACAGCCGCCACATGACGAATATCCGGGGATTCGGCGCGGTCAGATTCAGGAAGTAGCCCTCGGCCTCGGTTCGATGCAATTCGATCTCGAAACCGCGGCAACGCCAGCGGTCCTGCCCTTCCGCAATGCAGGGCAGCGTACCGGGGGCCGCGCTGCGATCGGGAACGCCGGCCGCGGAAGGCGGCACGATCTCGACGGCCGCGGGTTGCCAGCGTTCGCTCGCCCACCGATTGTTCAGAGGGACCCGCTCGATGATCACGTCAACGAGTTGCGTCAGTGGCTGCATCCGTTCTCGCCGGGGGTTGCGGGACGTTCGATGCGACGAAAAATGTCGCCGCAAGACCATGCATCGAAAGCGTGCCGACCGATCATACAACCCGAAAAGCCGCTACGTGAGCGTCTGCTAACATCGACATCGCCATGGCCAGCGTCATTCCGCTTACCGACGTTCGCGCGCTGTCCGGTGCTGCCGCGCGGGATGCGTTCGTGCGCGAGGCGGCCGCACTCGCCGCCAGCGACTCTTTGCCGCCAACCGACACACGCGAGCGCCCGCTGCACGATCTACGCATCTCGGTCACCGACCGCTGCAACTTCCGCTGCGTCTACTGCATGCCGAAGGACGTCTACGGGCGCGATTTTCCGTTCCTTCCGCACGACGAGATTCTGACGTTCGAGGAGATCGCCCGCGTCGCGCGCATCTTCGTCGACCAGGGTGTGCGCAAGATCCGGCTCACAGGCGGAGAGCCGCTGCTTCGTCGCCATCTCGAGCGTCTGGTCGAGATGCTGGCGACGCTCGGCGACATCGACCTCACGCTGACGACCAATGGCGCATTGCTCGCGAAGAAGGCGCAGGCGCTTCGCGATGCCGGTCTTTCGCGGGTCACGGTGAGCCTCGACGCACTCGACGACGCGACGTTTCGCGCGATGAACGATGTCGACTTTCCCGTGCACCGCGTGCTCGAAGGGATCGAAGCGGCCGAAGGTGTCGGGCTTTCGCCGATCAAGATCAACGCCGTCGTCAAGCGCGGGATGAACGAGCACGCGATCGTCGCGCTCGCGCGCCACTTTCGCGACACACCGCACATCGTCCGCTTCATCGAGTACATGGACGTCGGACACACGAACGGCTGGCGGATGGATCACGTCGTTCCCGCGGCGGAGATCATCGCGAAGATATCGAGCGACTTCCCCCTCGAGCCGATCGACCCGAACTACACCGGTGAAGTGGCGCAGCGCTGGCGCTATCGCGACAACGGCCACGAGATCGGCGTGATCGCGTCGGTCACGCAGGCGTTCTGCCGCGATTGCACGCGCGCGCGCCTCTCCACCGACGGCAAGCTCTTCACCTGCCTTTTCGCGGATGCGGGCTACGACTTGCGCGCACTGCTGCGCGAGGACTTCTCCGACGCGCAGATCGGCAACGCGATCGCCGCGATCTGGCGGCGCCGCGCCGACCGTTATTCGGAGATTCGGACGGCGGCGACGCCCGGGGCGGCGAGGATAGAGATGTCGTATATCGGGGGATAGGGCCTTGGGACTGGGGATTGGGAACTGGGGAGCAGCATCGTTTGCCGTGATTCGGGTGATTGGCGAGCAATGGCATTGAAATTTCATGATGGTTTGCGGGCTCATGATGAGAGCAACAATGCCGCGTCTCACGCTGTCGCCCCCCAGCCCCCGGCGCCCGGCCCCCAATCCCGCCCCGTCCTCACCCACGCCTCCCGCCCCTCGACCTTCAACGTCCCTGCCGTCGACGAGCATGGCGAACGGCGCGACGTGCCGATCGCCGGCGAGCACCCGCTCACGCTCTACGTCGACAAGCAGGAGATCCTGACACTGATGACGCTCGGCGCGGCGCCCGAGGCGCTTGCAATCGGCTACCTGCGCAATCAGCGGCTCGTGCGAAGCCTGGACGAGATCCTCGCCGTCCAGGTCGACTGGGAGACGAACTCGGTTGCCGTCAAGACGCGCAGCGGGCTCGCCGATCTCGACGCGAAAACGGCGAAGCGCACGAAAACCAGCGGTTGCGGCCAGGGCACGGTGTTCGGCGACCTGATGGAAGACATCGACAACGCAAAGCTTCCGCGCGACGCGACACTCTCGCGCTCGGCGCTCTACGAGCTGCTCGACAAGGTCCGCACGCACGAGACGATCTACAAGCAGGCGGGCGCCGTGCACGGATGCGCACTCGCCACCAACGACGGCGCGCATTCCGGGATCCTGCAATTTGTCGAGGACGTCGGCCGCCACAACGCGGTCGATGCAATCGCCGGCCAGATGTGGCTCGACGGATGCGAAGGCGACGACAAGATCTTCTACACCACCGGACGCCTCACCTCCGAGATGGTGATCAAGGCCGCGCAGATGAACATTCCGTTTCTCGTCTCGCGCTCGGGACTCACGCAGATGGGCTACGAAATCGCGCAAAAGGTCGGCATGACGATGATCGGCCGCGCGACCAATCGCCACTACCTGCTCTTCACCGGCGCGGAGCGCTTCCGAGCGGACCAATGATCGCGCGCGCCGACATCACGGGCGTGGTGCTCGCCGGCGGGCAGGGTCGGCGGATGGGCAACGTCGACAAGGGGTTCGTCGAGCTCGCGGGACGCCCGCTCGTCGCACACGTGATCGACCGCCTCGCACCCCAGGTCGGCACCATCGTCGTCAATGCCAACCGCAACGCCGAGCGCTATGCGCAATTCGGCTATCCAGTCGTCGCCGATGCGATTGCCGGCTTCGCCGGACCGCTCGCCGGATTGCACGCCGGGCTTTCCGCCGCGAAAACGCCGTTCGTGGTCACGTGCCCGTGCGATTCGCCGTTTCTTCCCCACGACCTCGTGGAGCGCCTCGCGAAAACGTTCGAGTCGAACGATCTCGACATCGCGGTCGCACGCACGCACGACCAGCCGCATCCGGTGTTCGCGCTCGTGCGCCGCTCGGTGCTGCGCCATCTTGCGCGCTTCCTCGAAGACGGCGGACGCAAGATCGATGCGTGGTACGCGTCGCTGCCGCTCGCCGAAGTTGCGTTCGACGACGAGGAAGACGCGTTTCGCAACATCAATACGCAGGCGGAACTCGCGCAAAGCGCTGCATCTGCCGAAGCGGTCGCACGATGATGCAAACGACTCGGGTGGTGCGCGAAGCCTCGTGCGCCGACGATTACGATCCGAACTCGCTGCCCGTCGACCGCGCGCGCGCACTGATCCGCGAATACCTGTCGCCGATATCCGCGACCGAGCGGGCGCACATCCGCGGAGCGCTCGGCCGTGTGCTGGCCGAGGACATCATCTCGCCGTTCGACGTTCCGGGTCACGACAGCTCGGCGATGGACGGATGGGCGGTGCGCTTCGAGGACCTTGCGCCAAACGGCGAAACCACGCTGCGCAAAATTGGCGAATCGTTCGCGGGCAAGCCGTTCGACCGCGAAGTCGGCGAAGGCGAAGCGGTGCGCATCTTCACCGGCGCCATCATCCCGCGTGGCGCGAACACCATCGTGATGCAGGAGCGAGCACGCGAGACGCGTGATGGCATCACGATTGCGGCGCGCGCCGTCACGAAGGCCGGCCAGAATCGGCGTTTTGCCGGGGAGGACTTGAAGCGCGGCGAAACCGTATTTGCGAAGGGAAAGCCGGTGGGACCGGCCGAGCTCGGCATGCTCGCCTCGCTTGGCATCGGCGAAGTCGGCGTCTACCGGCGGCTTCGCGTCGCCTTCTTCTCGACCGGCGACGAGTTGCGCTCGATCGGAACGCTGCTTTCGCCCGGCGAGGTGTACGACAGCAATCGCTACACGCTGTACGGCATGCTGACACGCGCAGGCTGCCAGATCGCCGACATGGGCGTCGTGCCCGACGACCCGGATCGTTTGGAGCAGGCATTTCGCGCGGCGGCGCGAGATGCGGACGTCGTCATCACGTCGGGCGGCGTGTCGGTCGGCGAAGCCGACTACGTGAAGGCGATCCTCGCGAAGCTCGGCGAAGTGCGCTTCTGGAAGATCGCGATGAAGCCGGGGCGGCCGCTTGCCTACGGACGCATCGGCGACGCGCATTTCTTCGGCCTGCCCGGCAATCCGGTCGCGGTCATGGTGACGTTTTATGAGTTCGTGCGCGATGCGCTCTTCGTGCTGCAGGGCCGGCGCGACGTCGCGCCCGCACCGCTCTTCAAGGCGACGCTCGCCGCGCCGATCAAAAAGATGCCGGGCCGCATCGAGTTCCAGCGTGGCGTGCTGTCGCCCGACGCGTCGGGCGGGTGGCAAGTACGAACCACCGGCGACCAGGGCTCCGGCATCCTGTCCTCGATGTCGCGCGCGAACTGCTTCATCGTCCTGCCGACGGACGCCGGGAATATCGAGCCGGGCGCGCAGGTCGACGTGCAATTGCTGGAAGGATTGATGTAGAACGGCTGTTCGTGTACGGAACGATAACCGCGCTCTTGCCGTCCAACCGACCAACGCCTTCGATTTCGGAGCCTTTCGATGAACCGCCGACACCTGCTGCAAGCGCTCGCTCCGTTGCTTCTCCTGCGCGCCGGGGTCGCACCCGCGCAATTCGCGGCGAAGGCGGCGCCCAAGCAAAGCGTTGCCGAGTTGCAGCGCGACTGGAAGGTCCTGCTCGCGAGCAACGCCAAAGTCGCCGTCGATGCGACGCCGATCGTCAAATCCGACGACGAATGGCGGAAGGAGCTCGCGCCCGAGGCGTACGACGTGCTGCGCCACGAAGGCACCGAGCGTCCGTTCACGAGCCCGCTCAACGATGAACACCGAGCCGGCATTTTCGTCTGCGCGGGTTGCGCTCTGCCCCTCTTCAGCTCGGCGATGAAGTTCGACAGCGGCACCGGCTGGCCGAGCTTCTTCACGAGGATTCCCGGTGTCTTCGTCGAGAAGACCGACCACAAGCTGATCCTCCCGCGCACCGAATACCACTGCGTGAAATGCGGCGGACATCATGGTCACGTCTTCGACGACGGTCCTCCGCCGACCGGCCTTCGCTACTGCAACAACGGCGTCGCGCTGCGCTTCATCGCGGCTCAAGTCTGATTCGGCGCTTATCGGCAAGCCCTTGATCGGCGACATCCGGCGAAACGCATCGCCGGATGCGCCGCGCGCGAGCGGGCAGGCGCCGATGCTCGACGTTTCGGGCATCGCGAAATCGTTTGGCGGTCCGGCGTCACGTGAGCTGTTCCGAGATCTGTCGCTTCGCGTCGAGCGCGGCGAATACGTCGCGATCGTCGGTGCATCGGGCGTGGGCAAATCGACGCTTCTCAACGTGATCGCGGGTCTCGAGCCCGTCGACGCCGGCGGCGTGACGGTCGATGGCGTTGACTGGGCGCTGCTCGACGACGATGCGAGAACGACGCTTCGCCGCGACCGGCTGGGCTTCGTCTTCCAGGCGTTCCATGTGCTTCCCTATCTCTCCGTCGCGCAGAATGTCGCCCTGCCCCTCGCGTTGAAGGGCGCGGCCGGCAGCGATGTGGACGCGCGCGTTCGCGCGATGCTCGGCGCTGTCGGCCTGGCCGGCCGCGAGCCAAGCATGCCGCGGGAATTGTCCGGCGGCGAGTTGCAGCGCGTCGCGATCGCCCGCGCGCTCGTGCATGCGCCGTCGCTCGTACTCGCTGATGAGCCGACAGGCAATCTCGATCCAAAAACCGCGCGCGAGGTCGTTGCGCTCTTCCGCGACGCCGTGA
The DNA here is from genome assembly GCA_035308425.1 of Casimicrobiaceae bacterium. Lineage (GTDB taxonomy): Bacteria > Pseudomonadota > Gammaproteobacteria > Burkholderiales > Casimicrobiaceae > VBCG01. Next base: position 19,351 of record DATGGP010000054.1, read on the forward strand.
AGACGCGAGGCGCATCGGCAGTGCTTGCAACGCATTCGCGCACCGTGGCCGCGTCTGCCGATCGGGTCTATCGGCTGTCGGCGGATGGGTTACGTGAGGCGGGAGCGGACGACGTCGAATGAATGTCGACGCAAGTGTCGCGGTCGCGCGCGCGGTCACCGGCGGTGCAGGCATTGCGATCACACCGCGAACGATCCTTGCGGTTCTGACGATCGCATTCGGCATCGCGCTGGGGCTTGCGGTCGAGCTCGTCAATCACGCGGCGGTGAGCGAGCTCGATGCGGACCTGGCACTCCTCTCCGGTCGCGCCGATCTGGAGGTACGCGGCCCGCGTGCGGGCTTCGACGAGCGAATCTACCCCGAGCTCGCGAACGACAAGGATGTCGCCGTCGCGAGCCCCATCGTCGAGGTCGACGCGAAGCTCGCCGATCGCAACGAAGCACTGTCGATCGTCGGCGTCGACGTGTTTCGCGCGGCGTCGATCAATCCATCGCTCGTCGCGATTGCTCGCGATCGTCTCGACGCGCTGCGCGGCGATACGGTTTTCCCGAGCGACGCCGCCGCGCGCTGGCTCGGCGTCGACGGCGGCGATCGCCTCATGGTGCAAGCGGGTCTATCGACGATCTCGCTTCGCGTCGCCGGACACGCGGGAAGCGGCGGCGCGGCGCGCTATGCGGTGATGGATATCGCCGCAGTGCAGGACCGCTTCGATCGCGATGGCCACCTCACGCGAATCGATCTGCGGCTTCGTCCTGGCGTCGACGTCAGCGCGGTTCGCGCGCGGTTGCAAACGCTTCTGCCTCCCGGAGTCGACGTCGCGCCGCCATCGTCGAATGCCGACGCGACGACGCGCTTTTCGCGCGCATACCGCGTGAACCTCGACGTGCTCGCGCTGGTCGCGCTCTTCACCGGCGCAATGCTCGTTCATGCCACGCAGACGCTCGCGACGGCGCGAAGACGTGCACAGTTCGCGCTGTTGCGCACGCTGGGACTGTCGCGACGCCGGCTCGTCTCGTGGGTTGTCGGCGAAGCGGCCATTTTCGGTGCGATCGGCGCCGTCATCGGACTTGCCGCCGGCTATGCGATCGCGTCGCTGATGCTGGAGAGAGTAGGCGCGGATCTCGGCGCCGGCTTCTTTCGGGGCCATGCTGCGATGCCGTCGCTCGACCCGCTGCCGGCGCTGACGTTCGTGCTGCTCGGCATCGCGGTGGCGATCGTCGCGAGTGCAGTGCCGGCGCGCGATGCCGCACGCGCGGCGCCCGCGGCTGCACTGAAGGCGCTCGACGCCGACGCCGCCGTGCCCGCGCACACGAGCCGCGTCGCGTGGATGCTGATCGCAGTCGGTGTCGTCGCGACGGCGCTTCCGCCCATCTTCGATCTGCCGATCGCGGGCTACATCGCGATCGCCCTGATCCTCCTTGGCGGCATCCTCGCCGTTCCCGCGCTTGCGAGCGCGGTGCTGGCGCAATTGCCAACGCCGCGCGCGGCGGCTGTCGCGGTGGCGCTTGCGCATCTTCGCGCGACGCCCGGGCGCCTTGCCGCGACGCTCGGCGCCGTCATCGCGAGCGTCGCGCTGATGGTCGCAATGGCGATCATGGTGGCGTCGTTTCGCGATTCGCTCGACGACTGGTTGCGCGCGGTGTTGCCGGCCGATCTCTACGTTCGCGGTGGCACCGATACGGTCTTTCTTTCGCCGCGCGACCAGCAGGCACTCGCCACGATGCCGGGTGTCGCGCGCGTGGAATTCATGCGCATCACGTCGCTTCGGCTCGATCCTTCGCGGCCTTCGATCGCGCTGCTCGCACGCGACATCGACCCGAATGATGCAGGTGCGCGGCTCGCGCTCGTCGGGCGCGAAGCGCCCGTTCGCGCGGGTGCGCCGCCTCCGGTCTGGATCAGCGAAGCGGTCGCCGACATGCGTCAACTCGCGCCGGGGATGGTGGTGACGCTGCCCATCGCCGGACGTGCGGTCGCGTTCACCGTCGCGGGCGTCTTTCGCGACTACGCGCGGCAACAGGGCGCGATCGTGATCGAGCGAGCGCGCTACCGGGCGCTTTCCGGCGACGACGCGGTGAACGAAGCGGCGCTGTGGCTCTCGCCGGGCGCGTCGATTGCGCGTACTCGCGGCACGATCGCCTCGTATGCCGGCGGCGATGCGCGTCTTCATGTCGACACACCCGCAAATCTTCGCGCGTTGTCGCTTGCGACATTCGATCGCACGTTCGCGGTCACTTATGCGCTCGAAGCAGCCGCGGTCGCGATCGGTCTGCTGGGCTTGTCTGCGTCACTGGCGACGCAAACGCTCGCGCGAAACCGCGAGTTCGGCATGCTGCGACACGTCGGCATGACGCGCCGGCGCATCGGCCGCATGCTCGCGGCCGAAGGCGCGCTGCTGGCGGCAATCGGTGTCGCGGCGGGATTGATCCTCGGCTTCGCGATCAGCCTGATCCTGATCCACGTCGTCAATCGCCAATCGTTTCACTGGGGCATGGCGCTTCACGTGCCATGGCTTTCGCTCGCGCTCCTGTCGCTGTCGCTGATCGCGCTCGCGACGCTCGTAGCACGCTGGAGCGCCGCGCACGCAACCGGTATCGCCGCCGTTCGCGCTGTGCGCGAGGATTGGTGAGATGACATCCTTCGGTGCGCCCGATTTCACACGGAGGCGCGTTCTCTCGCTGCCGCTTCTGCTTTCGCCAATCGCCGCACAAGCAAATGTCGTGTATCCGCGCGTCATCGCGGGGACGAAGCTCCAATTCCCGCGCGACGAGGGCGCGCATCCGGACTTTCGCAGCGAATGGTGGTATGTGACGGGATGGCTTCGCGATGCGCGGCAACGCGAATCGGGCTTCCAGGTGACGTTCTTCCGCAATCGGCCCGGCGTCGCGGAAGCGAGCCCAAGTCGCTTTGCCGCGAAGCAGTTGCTGTTCGCGCACGCGGCGATTGCCGATCCTGCACGGCAACGGCTCGTCTTCGACCAGCGCGCGGCGCGCGAGGGCTTCCGCCTCGCGGAGGCTGCTGTCGGCCGAACGGACGTACATATCGGCGACTGGTCGTTTGCGCAGCACGATGACCGATACATCGCGAACGTGCGCGCACGCGAGTTCACATTCGATCTTACGATGCAGGTGCGCCAACCAATCCTGCTGCAGGGTGAAGGGGGCGTAAGCCGCAAGGGACCCGATCCGGCCGATGCGAGCTACTACTACAGCCGTCCGCACCTCGCCGTGTCCGGAACGCTGGCGCTCGACGATCGATCGTCGGATGTGAACGGCGTGGCCTGGCTCGACCACGAATGGTCGAGCCGCTATCTGCCGCGCGGGGCGGTTGGATGGGACTGGACGGGAATCGATTTCGACGACGGCGGCGCGCTGATGGCGTTTCGCATTCGCGACGCGTCGTCGAATCCATTGTGGGCAGCCGGCGCGCTACGCGATGCGCACGGCGAAACGCGCATCTTCTCGCCGACAGACATCGAGTTCTCGCCGCTTCGCCGGTGGCGGTCGCCGCGCACCGGAATCGACTATCCGATCGCGTATCGTGTGCGCGCAACCGACCTCGTCGTCGCGCTCGAACCGATGTTCGCCGACCAGGAGCTCGACGCGCGCGCCGGCGTGGGAACGATCTACTGGGAAGGCGCGGTGCGCGCGAGTCGTGATGGCCGCGTCGTGGGGCGAGGGTATCTCGAGCTTACGGGGTACGGCGAGCCGCTGCGAATCTGAGGATCGGCCGACGACTCTCCCGGACAGTTTGAACCTATGTCCGCATGCGCTCGATGAGCTCACGCGGGCTCAGCGCTGTCACACCGGCGCGGATGCGCGCAAAAAAATGACGAAGGTTCCCGGTAACGAGCACGCTGGCGCTTGCGCGAGCGACCGCGAGGAACGGCTCATCGTCATGGTCCGGCAATGAAAACGGCCACGGATCGGAGGCGGCTACGACGAACGCGACTCGATCGATTGTCGCCAGAAGATCGTCGATTCGCGCGGGGGGAAACTGGAACTCGGCGCGATGCAGGACTTCGTCGTACTCCTGCCTGATCGCTTCGTCGAGCGCGAGTTCCAGAGCACCCTCGAGCACGGCCTCGGAAATCCATCCCGGCGCCCCGGTTGCCGACAGCAGCCCGGTGACCAGGACGTCGGTATCGAGAACGACCCTCACCTTTTGCGGCGACGTGTTCGGGCGTTACGAGTCTTCGTGATGATCGCGTCGATATCTTTCGCCCGCATTCCGGCAAGTCCGCGGCGGCGGGCTTCCGCTCGGACTGCATGAAGCGCTTCCAGACCGCGCGCACGTTTCAGCGTGTCGATCGTCTCGTCCATCGATGCCGCGTCGACCGCAATGAGAAGGGCGACAGGTCGGCCGTTCGCCGTCAGGACGGCTTCGCGCTCGCGCGTGAGGGCGTCGCGAACTTGTCGTGGACGCGTTCGGAAGTCGCGAATGGTAACGGTTTTCGTGGAACCAACGTACACGCATGAGTGACAATTGTCCCTCAGCCTGACACGGCAGCTCCCAATCGATGACTGATTCGACACGTCACCGCCGTTCCGCCGAAAACACGCCCGGAATATCGCGCGCCATGCGCAACGCGCGCTTCAACTGCACGGCGCTCTCGACTTCGAGCGTGAACGCCATGCGCGCCTGGTGATTGCGCGTTTGCGTGTTGACTGCTGTCACGTTGATCTTCTCGCGCGCGAAGAGCTCCGAGATGTCGCGCAGCAATCCCTGGCGGTCGGTCGCCTCGACGACGATGTCGACGGGGAAGAGCTCATCGCGCGTCGCACCCCAGTTCGCCTCGATCATCCGCTCCGGCTCGCGGCTCGCCGCGCGCGCGACGTTCGCGCATGACGCCCGATGGATCGTGATGCCCTTGCCCCGCGTGACGAAGCCTACGATCGGATCGGGCGGCGCAGGCTTGCAGCAACGCGCGAGCCCGGTCAGCAGCCGATCGACGCCGACGATGAGAATACCCTGCCCGCTTCCAGACGCGCGGCTTCGACGCGTGACGACCTCGGGCTCGGCGGGTGATGCGGCCGCGAGGGCCATCGGCTGAGCGACTTGCGCGATCGCCGATTGCACCTGACGGCTGTTGATCTCGTCGCGCGCAAATGCCGCGAACAGATCCTCGGTTCTCGCGAATCCCGCCTTCGCCGCGACGGCGTCGAGCTTGAGCGCCGTCTGCCCGAGCCGCGCAAGCTCGCGCTCGACCATCGCGCGCCCCTGCGCGATCGTCTCGTCATGCTGCTGCGCCTTGAACCACTGCCGCACCTTCGCGCGCGCACGGTGGCTCTTCACGTAGCCGAGATCGGGATTGAGCCAGTCACGCGACGGCGCGCCCTGCTTCGCCGCGATGATCTCGACCTGCTGGCCGTTCGACAACACGTAATCGAGCGGCACCATCTGGCCGTCGACGCGCGCGCCGCGGCAGCGATGTCCGAGGCTCGTATGCACGGCGTACGCGAAGTCGATCGGCGTCGCGCCACGCGGCAGGTCGACGACCTTGCCCTGCGGCGTCAGCACGTAAATCGAATCGGTGAACAGGCTGCTCTTGAACGCCGAGAGCCAGTCGCCGGTGTCGGCGACCGCATCCTTCCAGTCGAGAATCTGGCGCAGCCACGCGATCTTGTCGTCGAAGCGCGCGTCGCTGCGCGCAGGCCGCGGATCCCCCTCCTTGTAGCGCCAATGCGCCGCGACGCCGTATTCCGAGTGGCGATGCATCTCGCGCGTACGGATCTGCACCTCGAGCGGCTTGCCCTCGGGGCCGATGACCGCCGTGTGAAGCGACTGGTAGTTGTTCGCCTTCGGTTTCGCGATGTAGTCGTCGAATTCGCCGGGCAACGGCGTCCAGAGCTGATGAACGATCCCAAGCGCGGAATAGCAGTCGCGCACCGAGTCGACAAGGACGCGCACGGCGCGGATGTCGTAAAGCGCATCGATACCGATCTGCTTGCGCCGCATCTTGCTCACGATGCTGTAGATGTGCTTCGGGCGACCGCTCACATCGGCGTCGAGCCCGGCCGCATGCAACTCGCCCGACAACGTGCGCGCGACCTCGCCGATGTAGCGCTCGCGGTCGAGCCTTCGCCCGTCGAGCAGGCGCGCGACGCGCTGATACTCCGCGGGCTCGAGCGCGCGTAGCGACAGGTCTTCGAGCTCCCACTTGACCTGCCATACACCGAGCCGATTCGCGAGCGGCGCGTAAACGTCGATCACTTCGCGCGCGACCGATGCCACGTGCGCTGCGCCGACGCTGGATGCCATCAGGTAGCGTAGCGCCTGCGTCCGCTCCGCGAGCTTGATCAGCACGACACGGATGTCCTCGACCATCGCGAGCAGCATCTTGCGCAGGTTCTCGGCTTGCGCCGTGCGCTGCTCGGCGGTGCCGCTGACAGGTGCGGCTTGCACGCTGTTCATCCTCGCGACGCCTTCGACAAGCGTCGCGACATCGCCGCCAAAAGCCGCCGCGATCTTGTCGCGCTGGAATTGGCCGGATGCGGGGAGCCCGATCAGAAGTGCCGCGGTGATCGAGCCGGGGTCGAAGCGCTGCGCGGCGAGAATGGTCGCCGTGCCGAGCGCTCGCGCCATCCAGGGCTCGCCGTCATCGGTGGCTGCCCCGCCGAGCCGCTCCTGCGCCATCTCATAGGCGACGAGGAATCGCTCACGGTCGGCGTCGCCGTAGACGGACGAGAGCGAGTCGAGCCAGGCGCCGAGCGCCTTGGGCGCGGCGTGCGTGACGGCAACCATGCCGACTATATGGGGCCGGTCAGGCCGATTCCGCTGTCCGCGATGTGCGCGCGGATCACGCTTTCGAAGTGCTCGTCCTGTCGCATCCCGAGCGTTCGCGCCGCCGCGCTCTCGAAGCGCGCGGGCCAGGTCGAAACGATGCGATCGATTGCCGGATCGTAATTCCAGCGCACGCGGTTCGCCACCTCCTCGCCGGCGATCCGCCGCAGGCAATCGACCATCTCCTCTACCGCAACGCTGATGCCCGGCAGGTTGATCGACCGCGAATGAGCGAACGCTTCCGCCGGCGCTTCGTGACCGCGAATGATGTTGTCGATCACGCGCACGGGCGACGCGAGCCACATCCGCGTCCTGGGCGCCACCGGGCAGTCGACCGCGACCCCGGCGAGCGGCTCGCGGATGATCGAGCTCGCGAACGACGAGGCCGCCTTGTTGGGCTTGCCGGGACGGACGACGACCGTCGGCAGGCGAAGCGAGCGCCCATCGATGAATCCCTTGCGGCTCATGTCGTTCACCAGCAGTTCGCCGATGGCCTTTTGCGTTCCGTACGATGTTTGCGGCATCAGCGGCGCATCGTCGGGGACCGGATCGGGAAGCGCGCCGCCGAACACCGCGAGCGAGCTCGCTAATATGAACTTCGGCGGCGCTGCGCACGTTCGGCAGCGCTCGAGAAGCGCGCGTGTCGCGTCGACGTTGACGCGCATGCCGATGTCGAAATCCGCTTCCGCCTGCGCGCTCACGATCGCGGCGAGATGAAACACCGCGTCGGTCTCGCGCGCGATGGCGGCATCGACGATGTCGATCTCGCTCAAGCTGCCGGAAATCGCCTGCATGCGCGGATCGGTCGAGGGTGCCGGTGCGACGACATCGACCAGCACGAGCTCGCGCACCGAACGCAGGTTGCCGCGCGAATCGGTAAGCGAGCCGCGCTCGAGAATCGCGCGGGCAAGGCGGCTGCCGAGGAAGCCGGCCGCACCGGTGATGACGATGCGCATCAGGGCCCTACAGTCGCAGCCCGGCGGCCGCGGCGATCGCGTGCGCGAGCGATTCGGCGTGCTGATCGGCGAGCGTTCGCTCGCGCGCCTCGACCATCACCCGAAGCACCGGCTCGGTGCCCGAAGGCCGCAGCAACACGCGTCCCGCCGCACCGAGCGAAGAGATCGCGAAGCGCTCCGCCTTGATGACGGCCTCGTTGCCGCGCCAATCCCAGTCGCGACGCACCGGAACGTTGATCAATCGCTGCGGGAAGAGCGTCACCGGCGCGGCGGCTTCGGCGAGCGTCGTCTTCTGCTCGATCAACGCGCGAAGCACCGCGAGCGCTGCGATCGTCGCATCGCCGGTCGTGTGCTTGTCGAGGCAGATGATATGACCGGAGTTCTCGCCTCCGAGCTGCCAGCGCTGCTCGACGAGCTCCTCCAATACATAGCGATCGCCGACCTTCGCGCGCAGCAGTCGAATCCCGGCCTGCGACAGCGCCTGCTCCAATCCCAGGTTGCTCATGAGCGTGCCAACCACACCGCCGGCGAGCATGCCGCGCCGCTGGTAATCGCGCGCGATAACGTACAGGAGCTGATCGCCATCGTAGAGACGGCCTTCGCGGTCGGCCATCACCAGACGGTCGCCGTCGCCGTCGAGCGCGACGCCGAAGTCGGCACCGTGTGTGCGCACCTGCTCCGCGAGGTGAATCGGGTACGTCGCGCCGACGCGTTCGTTGATGTTGATGCCGTTGGGCTCGTCGCCGACGGCGACGACGTCCGCGCCAAGCTCGTGAAACACGGGCGGCGCGACGTGATACGCGGCGCCGTGCGCGCAATCGACGATGATCTTGCAACCGCGCAAGTCGAGCTCGTTCGGGAACGTGCTCTTGCAGAACTCGATGTAACGGCCCGCCGCGTCGCCGACGCGAAACGCCTTGCCGAGTTTTTCGGATGGCGCGCACGCGAGCGGACGCTCCATCTCGCGTTCGATCGCGAGCTCGACGTCGTCGGGGAGCTTCGCGCCGCCCGACGAAAAGAACTTGATGCCGTTGTCGTCGAACGGATTGTGCGACGCGCTGATGACAATGCCCGCCGACAGCCGAAGCGCGCGCGTCAGATAGGCGATCGCGGGCGTGGGCAGCGGGCCACACAGGTACACGTCGACGCCGGCGGCCGACAAGCCCGCCTCCAGCGTCGCTTCGAGCAGATAGCCGGAAATGCGCGTGTCCTTGCCAATGAGCACTGCGGGGCGCTCGCCGCGCGTGCCATCGGCCGCCGCCAGCGTGCGGCCCGCCGCCCAGCCAAGCTTCAGGATCAGGTCGGGCGTGATCGGGGCTTCGCCGACGCGCCCGCGAACGCCGTCGGTGCCGAAGTAGTGGCGTTGCCGCCGAGTCTTGCTGCTCATCGTGTTGTCAGTGATCGTCGCCCGCGCTATTTCCAGGGTGCAATCGCATTCCATGCCGCGATCGCGTCGACAGTCTCGCGTGCGTCGTGCACGCGAAGCAAGCGCGCACCGCGCACCGCAGCCGCGAGCGCAACCGCGATGCTTCCGGCGAGGCGCTCGCCGACATCGTGCCGCCCGGTGATCGCGGCGATCGTCGACTTGCGCGATGCGCCGACCAGCACGGGAAAGCCCGAAGCAACGATCTTGCCCAGGTTTCGCAACAGGTCGAGATTATGCGCGAGCGTCTTGCCGAAGCCAAAGCCCGGGTCGACGACGATGCGATAGCGGCCGATGCCGGCATCGATGCAGGCTTGCGCACGCTCGTGCAGAAACATGCACACTTCGTAGACGACATCGTCATACGTCGGTGCCTGCTGCATCGTGCGCGGCTCACCCTGCATATGCATCAAACAGACGGCGGCGTCGCTCGCGGCAACGATATCGAGCGCGCCTTCGGTGCGCAATGCGCGGACGTCGTTGATCATCGATGCGCCGGCCGCGAGCGCTTCGCGCATCACGCCGGGCTTCATCGTGTCGACGGAGACGCAGGCGCCATCGTGCGCGAGCGCTTCGATGATGGGGATCACGCGTGCGAGCTCTTCGCGCTCGTCGATGGGCATTGCGCCGGGACGCGTCGATTCGCCGCCGATGTCGACGATCGCCGCGCCGTCGTCGATCAGTTTGCGCGCATGGGCGATGGCGGCGTTGATGTCGAGGCGGCCGTCGCCGGAGAAGGAGTCGGCTGTGATGTTGACGATACCCATGACGCGCGGCGTCGTCAGATCGATGTCGTGATGGCGTGCTCTGAGGATTGTCATTGCTGCGCGTTCTGCACGAATCTGTGTTGGCGGCTTCTTTTTAGTATGGCAGCGAGGCAGAGTCGGCGCGAGCGACTGGGAGTGATCGCCGTAACGGGTGACGCGCCTGAGGGCGGCGTGTTTACCGGCCGAAGTGCGCGCGTCGGGACCCGTAGGCGATCGTTTACGGACTCGGAGCGAGCGCGCGCCCGGCCCGTCGCCCGTTGCCACAAAAGACAAGAGGTGCACTTCACAGCGCACCTCTTCGCACTGAGCGTCTCGCAGACGCCTACGAGTCGAGCTTCGACCTCGCCGGATTCGCCGACGGCGCCGTGCCGCCCATCGTCCCCGGGGCGATCGTCGTGCCGCTCGTCGGTGGCGGCACCGGCTTCGGCGGCCGCGGCGGCTTGCCCGCCATGATGTCGCCGATCTGCTCCGCGTCGATCGTCTCGAACTCGAGGAGCGCCTTCGCCATCGCCTCGACCTTGTCGCGGTTGTCCTCGATCAGCTTTCGCGCAAGCGCGTACTGCTGGTCGATGATGCCGCGAATCTCGGCGTCGACGTTTCGCATCGTCTCCTCGGACATGTTCACCGTGCGCGTGATCGCCCGGCCGAGGAAGATCTCGTTCTCGTTGTCGCCGTACACCATCGGGCCCATCAGGTCGCTCATCCCGTAGCGCATCACCATGTCGCGCGCGAGTTGCGTCGCACGCTCGAAGTCGTTCGAGGCGCCGGTGGTCATCTGGTTCATGAACACCTCCTCGGCGATGCGGCCGCCGAACAGCACGGCAACCGTGTTCAGCATGCGCTCCTTGTCCATGCTGTAACGATCGGTCTCGGGAAGCTGCATCGTCACGCCGAGCGCGCGCCCGCGCGGGATGATCGTCACCTTGTGCACGGGATCGGTCTTGGGCAAGAGCATCGCGACGATCGCGTGCCCGGACTCGTGATACGCCGTGTTGCGCCGCTCTTCCTCGGGCATCACCATCGAGCGCCGCTCCGCGCCCATGATGATCTTGTCCTTCGCGCGCTCGAAGTCGAGCATGTCCACGAGACGCTTGTTACCCCGCGCCGCGAACAGCGCCGCCTCGTTGACGAGATTCGCGAGATCCGCGCCGGAGAATCCGGGCGTGCCGCGCGCGATGATGTCCGGCTTGACATCGGGCGCCATCGGCACCTTGCGCATGTGCACGAGCAGGATCTGCTCGCGGCCGCGAATGTCGGGCAGCGGCACGACGACCTGGCGATCGAAGCGGCCCGGGCGCAAAAGCGCCGGATCGAGCACGTCGGGGCGGTTCGTCGCGGCGATGACGATCACCCCGGCGCTTCCCTCGAAGCCATCCATCTCGACGAGCAATTGGTTGAGCGTCTGCTCGCGCTCATCGTTGCCGCCGCCAAGGCCCGCGCCGCGCTGACGGCCGACGGCGTCGATTTCGTCGATGAACACGATGCACGGGGCGTTCTTCTTCGCCTGCTCGAACATGTCGCGCACGCGTGCGGCGCCGACGCCGACGAACATCTCGACGAAGTCGGAGCCCGAGATCGAGAAGAATGGCACCTTCGCCTCGCCGGCGATCGCCTTGGCGAGCAGCGTCTTGCCCGTGCCCGGCGAGCCGACCATCAATACGCCGCGCGGAATGCGCCCGCCGAGCTTCTGGAACTTCGACGGGTCGCGCAGAAATTCGACGAGCTCGCCCACTTCCTCCTTCGCCTCGTCGCAACCTGCGACGTCGGCGAACGTGATCGTGTTGTTCGACTCGTCGAGCATTCGCGCCTTGCTCTTGCCGAAGCTGAACGCGCCTCCCCTGCCGCCGCCCTGCATCTGTCGCATGAAGAAAATCCACACGCCGATCAGCAACAGCATCGGGAACCACGAGATGAAGATCTGCGCGAGGAAGCTCTGCTCTTCCTCAGGACGCGCCTCGACTTTCACACCGTCCTTGACGAGGTCGCCGACCATCCAGATGTCGCCGGGGCTGTAGGTGACGTAGCGCTTCTTGTCAGTCGACACCCACTTGATCGTGCGGCCTTCGACCGTGGCCGATTCGACCCGGCCGTTACGCGCCTGCTCCATGAAATCGGAATACGCGACCGTGTCCTTGGCCGCTTGGCGCGAATCGAACTGCTTGACGACCGTCAGCACGACCAGCCCGATAACGAGCCAGATTCCGATGTTCTTCAACAAATTGTTCAAGCAAAACTCCGGGCAAGCGGCGGTTCTGTCCGGTCTTCCGCGCACCGGTGCGCGTTTCGCGCATTTGCCGCTTGTCGTGCGGCCGACGTCATTTTACCTTCGATTCCGCCGCACGAGCCTTCGCTCGTCGGCCGCCGAAGCATATCGAAACGTACTGCAGTTGCATTTTCGATCGATTGTCTCCCGAAAGCGACAACTCAACGCTGCTTCCGAAGCCCGCGAGCCACCACATACAGTTCCCGGCTACGGTCGCGCGAGGCCTTCGGCTTGCGCAGACTTGCCTTGGCAAAATGCGCGCGCACCTCGTTCTCGAACGCCAAAAGCCCTGCGCCTTGAAATGCCTTGACCACGAGATCGCCGCCGGGTTGCAGATGCGTACAGGCAAAGTCGAGGGCAAGCTCGGCGAGCCGGACGCTTCTCGCCTGGTCCGCCACGTCGATGCCCGAAAGATTGGGCGCCATGTCCGAGAGAACAAGGTCGACCGGCGCGCCCTCGAGCGCCGACTCGACCGCGGCGAGGCCTTCCGGCTGCTCGAAGTCGCCCTGCACGAACCGTACGCCTGCAATCGGCTCCATCGGCAGAAGATCGATCGCGACGATCCGTGAATTCGCTCCGAGCGCCTCTCGAAGCACCTGCGACCAGCTCCCCGGCGCGGCGCCTAAGTCGACCGCGGCCATTCCCGGGCGAAGCAGCCGATCCCGCGAGACCAGCTCTTTCAGCTTGAACGCCGCGCGCGAACGATAGCCAAGGCGCGTCGCTTCGCGCACGTAGGGGTCGGTCAGATGCTCGTGCATCCACGCCTTCCCGAAGCGATGCTTCTTTCCGGCGGGATTGAGCGGCGAAGTCACGCAAGTAGAATGGATCGAACCCGTCGATACGCCGCGCCATGGAACTGCTCCACCCTGCGCGAAGGCGCGCGCTTCGCGCCAAGGCGCATCACCTCGATCCGGTCGTGACGATCGGCCACCATGGTCTCACGCCGGCCGTGCTGCATGAGATCGACGTCGCGCTTCGCGCCCACGAACTGGTGAAGGTGCGCGTGATCGGCGACGATCGCGAGGGGCGCGACGCGTTGCTCGCGAGCATCTGCACCGGGCTCGATTGCGCACCGGTGCAGCAGATCGGGAAGCTTTTCGTGCTGTGGCGGCAACGCGAGGAAAAGGACGTTTCGCCAGTGCCAACAGCGGCAAAGCCCCCACCTTCCAGGCAGGTAATCGCCAAGCGCAGTCGGCCGCCCGCGACGAAGCGCGCTCCGCGTGGCGTGCCGCGGGCCGCGCTCCCGAGACGCCGGCGCGGCGTCTAATCGACCGGTGGCCTTGCGGCAACGCTTTGGCGCACTGACGCCGTTTCTGCTCGGTTCCTCAGCTCCCGTGCAGGTTGTGGACCCTAACGCCTTGCGCGTCGCAGCGCTACGATGAAGCTCCACATCCTGTCCGACCTGCATCTGGCTCAGGGCGACCTCGCCCGGCCAGCCACCGATGCCGATGTGGTCGTCCTCGCCGGCGATGTCGCGCGACCCGCGCAGGCGGTCGCATGGGCGGCGTCGCTCGAAAAGCCGGTGCTCTACGTGCCGGGCAATCATGAGTTCTACGGCGGAAGCATCGGGGGAACGCTTGCAACGCTTCGGCAGCTCTGCGCGGGGACGAACGTCCGAGTTCTCGACGACGACGAAGCCGCGTTGCATGGCGTCCGCTTCCTCGGAAGCACGCTCTGGACCGATTTCGCGCTCTATGGTGCGGCACGGCGCGCCGCCGCGATGCAGGAAGGACGGCGCTTCATGAACGACTTCTCGCGAATTCGCGCGAGCGAGACGTCGCCGACGCCATTCACGCCGGAAGACGCCGCCGCCCGCTTCACGATGCACCGCGCGTTTCTTTCGCGAAAGCTCGACGAGCCGTTCGCGGGCCCGACCGTCGTGATCACGCATCATGCGCCATCACGGCGCAGCATCCATCCGCGCTTCGACGATTCGCTGTTGAATGCCTGCTTCGTTTCGGATGTCGAGGCGCTGATGGGCGGGGCGCGTGCGCGCCTGTGGGTGCATGGGCATACGCACGACAGCTTCGATTACGTCGTGAACGGAACGCGCGTCGTCTGCAATCCTCGAGGCTATGCGAAGCACGGCGTCGACGAAAACGCTCGCTTCGATCCGCGCTTCGTCGTCGACGTGGTGTGACCAGAGGCGCGCACGTCGGCGTGCCGCTTTCCGGATTTCCTACACGCGTCTCGGCCCGCACCCGATGGCCGCGCGGGTGCGCGCGCGGCACCTTACGTCCGACATGGTTTGCACGTGATCGGACGCAATGAAACATCGAGCATGGCTCTTTGGCCTCGTCGTCGTGGCGAGCGCCGCCGGTGCGCAGGACATTCGCAAATGTGTGGGCGACGGGGGCATCATCGCCTATCAGAACGTGCCCTGCGGCAGCGGACAGGTCGACGCGGGTCTCTCGAAGCTCCCGGATTACGCCGATCCCGCGAAGCGCGACGGGGCGTCGTCGCGGCCAATCGACGATTCGTCGGCGCCGAGTGGCAATGCATCGTCGTTCACCGCACCAGCAGCGCCGATGGACGACGCACAGCGCGCCTTTCCGTTTCGCACGACGATCCGGCTCGGCATGACGGACGACCAGGTGCTCAACATTCCGGGATGGGGCATCCCGACGCGTATCGTTCGCAACGGCCGCCATCGGGGCTGGCGCGAAGAGTGGACGTACGAGGCGCCCGAATGGTATCGGCAACTTTCGTTCGTCGACGGACGCCTGGAAAGGATCGAGCGCGACGTCGGGCCTTACGGCGACTGGAGCGCGCGAAGCGCGTCGTGAGGAAGCTTTGGCGAGGTACGTGCCCGTAACGGGGATTTCAAGCTCGAGGAAAGAGCTCGCGTATCGCGATTAACATACCGGTCAGCGCCCCTGCCAGCGCCGCGCAAGGTCGTCGTGCGCGAGCGGCGCTTCGATTGCTCCATCTTACGCCATGCCGTTCGGGTTTACGCGATGTGTGGCCTGCCGTTGGAGGCCTTCGAAACTCCGCCAGCGCTCTCGTCAGTGTCGTGATTCATCCCCGGTCGGCCGAGCGCTCACGTCTCTTGCAGGACTATTGGTACCGGACTGCGACCACCTCGTAATTTCGCAATCCTGCCGGCGCCTGCACTTCCGCCGTGTCGCCTTCGCTCTTGCCGATCAGCGCGCGCGCGATCGGCGAATTGACCGAGATCTTTCCTTCCTTGATGTCGGCCTCGTCGTCGCCGACGATCTGGTACGTGCTGCGCTCGCCGCTGTCGATATCCTCGACGTCGACTGTTGCGCCGAACACGACGCGGCCATCGACCTCGATTTGCGAGGGATCGATCACCTGCGCGCTCGCGAGCTTCCTCTCGACTTCGGAGATTCGGCCCTCGATAAAGCCCTGCCGCTCCTTAGCGGCGTCGTAGTCGGCATTCTCGGAGAGGTCGCCATGCGAGCGCGCATCGGATAGCGCCTGGATCACGGCCGGGCGATCGATCGTCTTCAATCGATGCAACTCGGCCTTGAGGCGCGTCGCGCCTTCGACGGTCATCGGTACCTTGTTCATTTCGCGTCACCAGAAAAGCGAACGACCGGAAGCGGAAACCGCTCCCGGCCGTGCCCTTCAGTTTACGCGAATTTCGGCGATCGCGCGAGCGGCGTTCTCGATGCGAGGTTGCTCGCGATCAACGCGCCGATCACGAGCAGCGCACCGGCAAGCTCGGCGGGCCCGAATCGTCGTCCCTGTGCGATGCCGATCGCGAACGCGACGATCGGCACGAGATTGATGAACAGGAAGCCGTTCGCCGTGCCGAGCGCCGCGATGCCGCCGTTCCACGCGAGCACCGCGAGGACACCGGCCGCAAGCGAGAGGTAAGCGATGTCGACGCCGGTTGATGCGATAACCGTCATCGCAGGCACATGCGCGGCGCCGGCGAGCGTTGCAACAAGCGTGATCGTGACGATCGACACCGTGCCAAGCGCCATGCTGAGCGCCGTGTAGCGAACGGTGCTGAATTGCGGCAATGACTGCGCGCCCATCGTGTAACCGATCCAGCAAACGACGCCGGCAAGCACCAGCGCATCGGCGAAAAGACCGCCTCCGAAGAGCGCATGCCAATGGCCCTTCGAGACGACGAGCACGACGCCGGCGAATGCGATCGCCATCGCGAGAACGACCGCGCGGCTCGGGCGTCGGCCGTGAACGAGCCAGCCGATCATCGCGCCAATCAACGGCAAGAGCGCTACGATGATCGCGGCGTGCTCGGGACGCGAGCGTGCGAGACCCAGATAGCCAAGGATGCTGAAGCCAGCGAAGCCCAGCGTGCCGCGGAACCAAAGGGTAAGGAATGCGCCGTCGAACGACCATGCCTTGCGTCCTTCGACGAGCCACAGGATGACGAGCATCGTCAACGAGGCCGGCACGTAACGCAATGCGCTCAGCCAGTACGCATCGATCGAAGCAAGCGCGCTCTTGGCGACTGCGAACATCGCGCCCCAGACCACCGCGGTAAATGCGAGCATCGCGATACCCCGCGAAGTTACCCTCAATTGCATCTGGAATTCCTTTCTACGAATGACACGGACGCATGCTTCGGACAGAAGCACGCATCGACCAATGCATGTCATCATCTTCGGAAAGGCAGCGCGCGACAAACGATATCCGCGCAGGTCGTGCATGCACCGCGGGAATGCGAAGAATGCCCGCTCGCCGCGCAACCCGGCGCGGCGGAATGCTCAGCGAATGCCGTGCAACGCCTGCAGCGAATACGGCACCAGCTCGCGCATGTGCTCCATGCCGATCGCGGCGGCGCGCGCGCCGGCAAGCGTCGTGAAGGTCGGCACCGAATCGTGGAGCGCCGCGCGCCGGATCGCATAGCTGTCGTGGATGGCGGAACGCTTCTCCTCGACGGTGTTCACTACCATCGCGATCTCGCCGTTCACGATCATGTCGACGATATGCGGACGACCTTCGGCGACCTTGTTGGCCGGCATCACGGGAATGCCGGCGGCGCTCAGGGCCGCCGCCGTGCCGCGCGTGGCGACGATGCCGTATCCGAGCTCGTGCAGCTTGCGCGCAACTTCGATCGCCCGCGGCTTGTCGGCATCCCTGACGCTGACGAACACGTTGCCCGATTCCGGCAGCCGCGCGCCGGCGCCGAGCTGGCTCTTCAAGAACGCTTCCGCGAACGTCTCGCCAACGCCCATCACTTCGCCGGTCGACTTCATTTCGGGACCGAGAATCGTGTCGACGCCCGGAAACTTGATGAATGGGAACACGGCCTCCTTGACACAGAAGTGCCGGGGCGCGATCTCCCTCGCGACGCCCTGCGCCTTGAGCGACGTGCCGACCATGCAGCGCGCGGCGATCTTCGCGAGCGGACGCCCGGTCGCTTTGGACACGAACGGCACCGTGCGCGACGCGCGCGGATTCACTTCGAGCACGTACACGACCGGCCCTCGCCCTTCCTCGCTGCGAATCGCGAACTGCACGTTCATCAAGCCCACGACGCGCAACTCGCGCGCCATCGCGAACGTCTGCCGCCGCAGCTCGTCTTCGAGCACGCGCGACAGCGAGTAGGCCGGGAGCGAGCATGCGGAGTCGCCGGAATGCACGCCGGCCTGCTCGATGTGCTCCATGATGCCGCCGATGACGACATCGGTTCCGTCGCAAACGGCGTCGACGTCCACCTCGATGGCATCGTTCAGGAAGCGGTCGAGCAGCACCGGGCTGTCGTTGCTCACCTGCACGGCTTCCCTCATGTAGCTCGCGAGATCGCGTGGGTCGTGCACGATCTCCATTCCGCGTCCGCCGAGCACATACGAAGGCCGCACGACGACCGGATAACCGATCGCTTCCGCGGCCACGAGCGCCTCGGTCTCGGTGCGCGCGGTACGGTTCGGCGGTTGCTTGAGACCCACGCGATGCAGCATCTGCTGAAAGCGCTCGCGGTCTTCCGCCATGTCGATCATGTCGGGCGAGGTGCCGATAATCGGAACGCCGTTCGCTTCCAGATCGCGCGCGAGCTTGAGCGGCGTCTGTCCGCCGAACTGCACGATCACTCCCCACGGCTTCTCGACGTGGACGATCTCGAGCACGTCCTCGAGCGTCAACGGCTCGAAGTAGAGACGATCGGATGTGTCGTAGTCGGTCGAGACGGTCTCGGGATTGCAATTCACCATGATCGTCTCGAAGCCGTCTTCGCGCAGCGCCATAGCCGCGTGGACGCAGCAATAATCGAACTCGATCCCTTGGCCAATGCGATTCGGGCCGCCACCCAGCACCATCACCTTCCTGCGATCAGAAGGACCCGCCTCGCACTCGTCCTCGTAGGTCGAGTACAGGTACGCCGTACGCGTCGCGAACTCGCCGGCGCAGGTGTCGACGCGCTTGTAGACGGGCCGAATGCCGAGCGCGTGCCGGCGATCGCGCACGTCCTTCTCGGTGGTTTTCAAAAGATGCGCAAGTCGCCGATCGGAGAAACCCATGCGCTTGAGCCTGCGCAGATCGTCGGCTCCGATCGCGGGGAGCGAACGCTTCTCGATCTCGAGCTCGATGTCGACGATCTCCTTGATCTGCGAGAGGAACCAGCGATCGATCTTCGTGTGCGCGTAGAGCTCGTCGACGCTCATGCCGATTCCGAACCCGTCGGCGACGTAGAAGATGCGCTCGGCACGCGGATACGCGAGCTCGTCCGCGATCGTGTCGGGATCGACGGTCTTCAGGTTGAAGCCGTCGACGCCGATCTCGAGTCCCCGGAGCGCCTTCTGCAACGACTCCTGGAACGTACGCCCGATGGCCATCACCTCGCCCACCGATTTCATCTGCGTCGTCAGGCGATCGTCGGCCTGCTTGAATTTCTCGAACGCGAAACGCGGAACCTTTGTCACGACGTAGTCGATCGTGGGCTCGAACGATGCCGGCATGAAGTGGCCGGTCTCGGATCCCGCGATGTCGTTCGCGAGCTCGTCGAGCGTATAGCCGACGGCGAGCTTGGCGGCGACCTTCGCGATCGGAAAGCCGGTCGCCTTGGATGCGAGCGCGGAGCTTCTCGACACACGTGGATTCATCTCGATGACGATCATCCGGCCGTCGTCGGGATTGATCGCGAACTGCACGTTGGACCCGCCGGTGTCGACGCCGATCTCACGCAATACCGCGATCGATGCGTTGCGCATGATCTGGTATTCCTTGTCGGTGAGCGTTTGCGCCGGCGCCACCGTGATCGAATCCCCGGTGTGCACACCCATCGGATCGAGGTTCTCGATCGAGCACACGATGATGCAGTTGTCCTTGCGATCGCGGACCACCTCCATCTCGAACTCTTTCCATCCGAGCAGCGACTCCTCGATCAGAAGCTCGTGCGTGGGCGAGAGATCGAGGCCGCGCTTGCACATCTCGACGAACTCGTCCCGGTTGTACGCGATGCCGCCACCGGTCCCGCCGAGCGTGAACGACGGCCTGATTACCGCGGGAAAGCCAATGCGCGATTGCACGTCGAGCGCCTGTTCGATGTTGTGCGCGATGCCCGAACGCGCAGAACGTAGGCCGATGCGGGTCATCGCCGCTTTGAACTTCTCCCGGTCCTCGGCCTTGTCGATGGCCTTTTTCGACGCGCCGATCAGCTCGACGTCGAATTTGGTCAGCACACCTTCGCGCGCGAGGTCGAGTGCGCAATTGAGCGCGGTTTGCCCACCCATCGTCGGCAGCAGCGCGTCGGGACGCTCGCGCTCGATGATCCGCGCGACCATGGGCCACGTGATCGGCTCGATGTAGGTCACATCGGCCATCTCGGGGTCGGTCATGATCGTCGCCGGATTCGAATTGACGAGAACGACGCGATAGCCTTCCTCGCGCAGCGCCTTGCACGCCTGTGCGCCCGAGTAGTCGAATTCGCACGCCTGGCCGATGATGATCGGACCCGCGCCGAGGATGAGGATCGATTCGATGTCGGTTCGCTTCGGCATCGCTACCGCTTCTCCATCATCCTCACGAACCTATCGAACAAATAGCCGAGATCATGCGGCCCCGGGCTCGCCTCCGGATGCCCCTGAAACCCGAACGCCGGACGATCCGTGCGCGCGATCCCCTGCAGGCTCCCGTCGAACAGCGACACGTGCGTGACACGGACATTCGGCGGTAGCGTCGAAGCATCGACCGCGAAGCCGTGATTCTGGCTCGTGATCACCACCTGGCCGCTGTCGTTGTCGAGCACCGGATGATTCGCGCCGTGATGGCCGAATTTCATCTTCACGGTTCGCGCGCCGGACGCGAGTCCCAGCAATTGATGCCCGAGGCAGATGCCAAACGTCGGGATGCCCCGATCGACGATCTCGCGAATCGCCTCGATCGCGTAGTCGCACGCCTGCGGATCGCCAGGGCCGTTCGAGAGGAACACGCCGTCGGGCGCCATGGCAACGATGTCGCGCGCAGGCGTCTGTGCGCGCACGACGGTTAACCGACAACCGCGCTGCGCGAGCAGCCGGAGAATGTTGTGCTTCGCGCCATAGTCGCAGGCGACGACGTGAAAGCGCGCCTCGCCCATCGGACGATAGCCGTGGTCGAGCGTCCACGCAGCCGATCTCCATTCGTATGCCGATTCGCACGACACCACCTTCGCGAGATCGAGCCCGGCCATCGAAGGTGCGGCCCGCGCACGCGCCACCGCGCGTTCGACGTCGCTCTCGCCAAGCGCGGCAGCCGCGGCGATGCAACCGTTCTGCGCGCCGCGCTCGCGCAGGATTCGCGTGAGCTTTCGCGTATCGATGTCCGCGATGCCAACGACGTTGGCGTTGCGAAGATAGGTCGACAGATCCTCGGCGCTGCGCCAGTTCGACGCGAGCCTCGGCAGATCCCGAATCACGAGCCCCGCCGCGAAGATGCGCCGCGACTCCGCATCTTCCGCGTTGACGCCGACGTTGCCGACGTGCGGATAAGTGAGCGTCACGATCTGGCCCGCGTACGACGGGTCGGTCAGAATCTCCTGGTAGCCGGTCATCGCGGTGTTGAACACCACTTCGCCGACGGCGTGTCCCAACGCGCCGATCGCCTGTCCGCGGAAAAGCGTGCCGTCGGCCAGCGCGAGGAGTGCCTGCGGCGTGTCTGCGAAGAGGGCGCGCGACGTGGAAGCCGTCGTTTCCGGGGCGTTCATGAAAGCGTTTGAAAAGGCAGCGATCGAAAAGACCGCGCGGTTGCCGGCGCGCGGCGGACCGTTGGATGTGCAAACGGGGAAGGTTTGGGCCTTCCCCGCTTCGACCCGCGCAATTCTAGCCGATTCGCGTGCCCGCGGCAAACGCGCGACGCGTCAGGGCACGATGGATTCCCGAATGCCGAGCACGTCGGCCATGTCGAAGAGTCCATGCTCGCCGCGCGCGCGGCGCTGCGCGACGAATCGGGCGGCGCGAAGCGCACCGACGGCGAAGTTGCGCCGCGAAGTGGCGCGATGCGTGAGCTCGAGGCGCTCGCCCGCGCCGGCAAAGACGACGCTATGTTCGCCAACGACGTCGCCGCCGCGCAGCGTTGCGAAGCCGATCGCGCCCGCTTTGCGCTCGCCGGTAACGCCTTGCCGAGCGTACACGGCATGTTCGCGCAACGCGACGCCCGCGCCCGCCGCGGCTGCCTCGCCGAGCGCAAGCGCGGTGCCCGACGGTGCGTCGACCTTGTGGCGGTGATGCATCTCGAGTATCTCGATGTCGAATGCAGGTCCGACCAGGGCCGCCGCGCGCCGCACGAGGTCGGCAAGCACGTTGACGCCAACGCTCATGTTCGCTGCGAAGACAATGGGAATCGTCCGCGCGCGCTCGGCGATTTCAGCCTTGCCAGCATCGTCGAGGCCTGTCGTGCCGACGACGGCACCCACGTTCGCCTTCGCACATTGCGCGAGATGCGCGAGCGTGCCGGAAGGTTGCGTGAAGTCGATCAGCACGTCCGCATCGGCAAGGGCCGCTGCCACGTCGGCCGTGATCCGCACCCCGATCACCCGCCCCGACCGCGCGCCCGCATCCGCACCGATATCCGGGCTCTGCGACACATCGAGCGCGCCCTCGAGCACGAGATCGTCGACTTCGAGCATCGCGTCGATCAGCGCCCTGCCCATGCGGCCGGCAGCACCGGCGACGACGATGCGCGGGTGCGAATCTCGCGCAGCACTCATCCCGCTATCCAAACACGCATTCCCCTAACGGAACACATCGAGGAAACGATCCCAGAAGCTCTTCTCGCCGGGCGCGTTCGAGGGCAACGCCTTCTTGGCCGCCGATTGATTGAGCTCGACGACGGTCTCCGGCAGCTTGCCGCCTTCCCAGCGCGTCACCTTGCCGTCGGCGAAGTACACGGTGAAGTTGCGATGCTCCAGAACCTGTCCCTGCTTCGTGTACTCGTACACATAATCCCAGCGATCGGTGCGAAACGGCGATGCGATGAGCGGCGTTCCGAGGACCTGGCGCACCTGTGGCTGCGTCATGCCGACCTTGAGCTTGTCCACCATGTCCTGCGACAGGTAGTTGCCCTGGTTGATGTCCATCTTGTACACGCCGAGCGAGCGCCACGTCGGAGCGTAGCGATCGAAGGTCGCGCAACCGGATGCGAGCAGCACGAAAACGGCGGGCAGAAGAATGCGCGCCCCGGCCCTGGGACCGGCGCGACGGATCGATCGCGACACTATGGGAATCATCGAGGCAAATGGCTATTATAGCTACGTAAATCCACCGGAAGCATCGCGTTTCAGCCGAATCGGCCCGAAGCGCGAGGGTATCCAATGACCATGACGCACGATCTCAAGAGCGCGGGCCTCAAGGCCACCGTTCCGCGGCTCAAGATCATCCATCTTTTCGAGACGTCGAAGGTGCGGCATCTCACCGCCGAGGACGTCTACAAGCTGCTCCTTGGCGAGGGGCTCGACATCGGGCTCGCGACCGTCTACCGCGTGTTGACGCAATTCGAGCAGGCCGGCCTGCTCGTTCGGCATCATTTCGAGTCGGGCAAGGCGGTGTTCGAGTTGAACGAGGGCAAGCATCACGATCACCTCGTATGCCTGCAATGCGGGCGGGTCGAGGAGTTCTACGATCCCGAGATCGAGAAGCGACAGACGAAGGTCGCGAAGGAGCGCGGATTCGCGATCAGCGAGCACGCGCTTTATCTCTACGCCGACTGCACCAAGTCCGACTGCGTGCACAAGAAGCGGAGCGATCCGAACTGACGTTAGCGCGCGTTCTAAACGTCGGCGGTATCGGCGGGCGGCACTTCCGGAATCACCGTCGCCTCGCGCCGATTGAAATCGGCGAGGCGAAAGCCGAGCGCGAAAAGCGTCGCGAAATACGCGAGCGCGCCGCCCCCGATGACGAGCGCGAGATGCCCGATCTTCGACAAAGCGCGCGCGCCGAGCCATGATGCATCCGAACCGGCGAGCCACGAAACCGCGACCGCGAGCACCGCGCTCGCGACGCACACCTTCGTGAAGAACGCGAGCCAGCCCGGCCGCGGCTTGTAGAAACCGTTGCGAAGAAGGAGCGTCAGAAGAAGCACGGCGTTGCAGCATGCGCCGATGCTCATCGCAAGCGTCAGGCCGGCTTGCTGAAGCCCGAGCGGCCACGCGAAAATGACCGCGAGCGTCTGCGTGAAGATCACGGTGAGCGACGCGATCTTGACGGGCGTCTTCATCATCTGCCGTGCGTAAAAGCCCGGGGCGAGGATCTTGACCAGGACGATCCCCGGCAATCCGACGCTGTAGCCGAGAAGCGCCGCGCGCGTCTGCATCACGTCGTTGACGCTGAAGCGCCCGTATTGGTAGAGCGTCGAGACGAGCGGCAGCGCGAGAATCGCAAGCGCGATCGCCGACGGCACCGCCATCAGGATCGCGAGGCGCAGGCCCCAGTCGAGCAGCGACGAGTACGCATCGTGGTCCTCGTCGCTGTGATGCTGCGCGAGCGAGGGCAGCAGGATCGTGCCGAGCGCGACGCCCAGAAGCGCCGTGGGAAACTCCATCAGGCGATCGGCATAGGTGATCCACGAGATGCGCCCGTCGCCGAGCAACGCCGCGAGCTGCGTGTTGATGAGCGCGGAGATTTGCGCCGCCGATACGCCGAGCACGGCGGGGCCCATCGCCCTAAGGATGCGCCGCACGCCTTCGTCGCGCCATGCGAACGAGGGCTTGGGCAGCATGCCGATCGCGAGCAATGGACGAATCTGCAGCACGAGTTGCGCGAGCCCGCCGATGGCGACACCGATCGCGAGCGCGACGATCGGCGGATCGACGAAGCGCGCGAGCAGGATCGCCGCGCCGATGATCGACACGTTCAGGAGCACCGGCGTGAACGCCGGTATCGCGAAGCGGCGGAAGACGTTCAGCACGCCGCCGGCGAGCGACACGAGCGAGATGAACAGGATGTAAGGAAAGACGATCCTGATCATCTCGGCGGTGAGCTCGACCTTGCCGGGGGTGCGCGAGAATCCGCCGGCGAGCACGTAAACGAGCCACGGCGCCGCGAGCGAGCCGACGATCGAAAGCCCGATCAGGATGACGGCGAGCAACGTGCCGACGTTGCCGACGAGCGTGCGCGTGGCATCGACGCCGCGCTTGCGACGATACTCGGCGAGGATCGGCACGAAGGCCTGCGAGAACGCACCCTCGGCGAACAGGCGCCGCAAGAGGTTCGGCAACCGAAACGCCGCCTCGAACGCGTCCATCTGCAGGCCGGCGCCGAAGAGGGTCGCCTTGAGCGTTTCGCGGAGCAGCCCCGTGATGCGCGACAGCAGCGTCATCCCGCTGACCGTCGTCAGGGTGCGAAGGAGATTCAATTGAACGCGCGGCTCGCGCCTGGCTTGCGACAACGCGCGCGGAGCGCCTTGTCGTGGAAGCGAAAATCGCGTATTATGCCGCCTCTTTTCGCGAACGCGATGCGTTGTGACCGAGCACGAACGCGTTTTGCGAACCGCTTCAACTCCGACGCGAATACTGCACCGGCGAGATTCGCCGACCAACACCGGATCGAACGAACATGGCCAACACGGCACAGGCGCGAAAGCGCGCTCGACAGGCAGAGGCGACGCGCCAGCGCAACGCGAGCCAGAAATCGGCGCTGCGCACCGCGGTCAAGAAAGTGAAGAAGGCGATCGCAGCCGGCGACAAAACGGCCGCGACCGCGGTCTTCCGCGAATCGCAGGCGGTGATCGACCGCATCGCGGACAAGCGCGTCGTTCACAAGAACCTCGCCTCGCGCACGAAGTCGCGCCTCGCGGAGGCGATCAAGGCGCTGGCCTAGCGTTTCGCTGAACGCGTAACTGCATCAGGGCGTCCCACGGGGCGCCCTGATCGTTTCGAGGGAGCGTATTTGTGGACTGCAAAGCGCGCGGCTCGACATCTCACACCGGCTCCCGCGGCTCCTTGCTGACGCCGCCGTGCGGTCCGGGGATCTTCTCCGGCATCGAGAGCGCGTTCTCGACGTAGTCGATCGCGAGCTCGTTGTCGTGCGCGAAGTTCCTGAAGAACTGAAAAAGACGCGGCTCGAGCGCAGAAAGCTCACGGCCGACGATGAGCGCTCTCGTGCCCTCGACCTCCGCCGGAACGACGAACGGCGAATAAACGATTTTCTGGTCCTCACCGAACACGGCGGTGACATCGGCGAGGCGCTCGGCCCAATCACCGGGACGAAACGTCTTGCCGCCCGTCGTCACGCCGTAAATCACGAGATCGCCGTCGTCCATGGCGGCCGACGATAGCATCGTGGAAGCCGCGACGGAACGCGACGCCATCGCCTTGTGGGATCGCCACTTTCGCGATCCCGACGCGACGGTCGCGAAGGCGCTTGCGCTGCTCGAAAGCGGCGACTTGCAATCGCCTGCGGTGCGCGGATGGTGCGCGCTCACCATCGCCTATCATCATCTCTTCTTCAGTGCGCATCCGCTCGACGCACGACACCCTCTCGCCGAAGCGGGCGCGACGTTTCGCGACGCGGACCATCGGCGCGGCGCGCTGCTTGCCGAAATCGGCCTCGCGAGACTTGCCATCACCGAGCGCGAGCCGATCGCCGCGCGCGAGCGGCTTCTCGCGCTTTATCCCGAAGCGTCGCGCGTGCTGCCGCCGGAAGACCGCTTCTGGCTTTTGAACGCGATCGGCGCCGCGCACTATTTCACCGACCGTCTCGACGAGGCGATCCGTTATCTCTACGAGGCGCTCGACTCGCTGCGGGGCGTCGCGCGCTCGCCGCAGCATCCGACGGTGATGTCGAACCTTGCCGCAGCCCTCGTGACCGTTGGCGACTACGCGCCGGCGCGCGAGCTCGCGCAGGAAGCGCTCGGCGAGCTTTCGCACTACGACAATCCACAGCTCGTGATGTACGCGCGCTCGAATCTCGCCGAAGCGCTCTGCGGCATGGGACTTGCCGATAGCGCACTCCACGTTGTCGACGCGATGCTGATGGAGGTGGGCACGCCGATGCGGCGCACGGCACAGAACCACTACCTCGCGATCGCCGCCGAGGTCTACGCGCTGCACAACCGGATCGACGACGCAGCCGAGTGCGCAACGGTTGCCTCGGACATCCTCGCCGATTTTCCCGGCGGATTCAACGAAGCGCATGCGACGTGGGCGACCGCCGTCGTTGCGGACGCGCGCGGCGACGCCGATGCGATCTCGCGTCTCATGGCAGCCGCGGAGGTTGGGCGCAAGCACCGCTACCTGCCGAACGAGTGCAAGGCGTGGGCGCGCCTTTGCGAGCGCAATGCGCAGGCGCGCGACTTCGAGGCCGCGTACGCCTGCGCGCAAAAGCTTCTCGCGGCGCAAACCGAGCGCCTGTCGCATCGCGCGAGCGCGAAGTACTACCTGCTCCGTGTCGAGCACGACCTCGGCACGGCGCGCGCCGAGCGCGACCGCGCAGTGGCGCAGCGCCGGGAGATGGAGCGGCTGAACGCGGAGCTCGCCCGCCTCAACGCGGATCTCTCGCACAAGATGATCCAGGTCGAGGCGCTGAAGGCGCAGCTCGCCGTCGAGGTCGTCCATGATCCGCTGACGCAACTCATGAACCGGCGCTATCTCGATTCGGTGACGCCGGGCCTCATCGGCTCGGCGTTGCGTCGCGATGCGCCGCTCGCACTGGCGCTGCTCGACCTCGATCACTTCAAGCTCGTCAACGATCGTCACGGCCATCCCGCCGGTGATCTGGTGCTGCGCGAGATCGGGCGCGTGTTGCCGATGTCGCTTCGTCCAGCGGATGTTGTCTGCCGCTACGGCGGCGAAGAGTTTTGCGTCGTGCTTCCCGACGCCGATGCGCATGGCGCGTTGCGCGCGCTCGCGAGCCTCGCCGCGCGGCTTTCGGACCTTCGCATCGCCTGGAACAGCGACGCGCTTGGCGGCTTCACCTTCTCTGCGGGCATCGCCGCGCTCGGGACGCACGGCAAAACGTTCGAGGATCTGCTCGCCACCGCGGATCGCGCGCTCTACCAGGCGAAGGACGCGGGCCGCAACAGGATATTGATCGCCGATCCGCCGAACCGGGGATAGCGCCGAAACTCGCGAGACGCGAAGCGGAACGGTCCTATCGGCGTGCTAAAATTTTCGGCTTTCGAGGTCGCGGCCGCCGACGGTCGCGACGCACTCGATGGCCGAAACGAAACCCCGGCATTTCCTGCAGTTTCGCGACTTTTCGCGCGCCGAGCTCGACTACCTTTTCGAGCGCACGCGCTGGATCAAGGAGCGATTCAAGCGCTACGAGCTCTACCAGCCGCTCAAGGACCGCACGCTCGCGATGGTGTTCGAGAAGACGTCGACCCGCACGCGCGTTTCGTTCGAAGCCGGCATGAACCAGCTCGGCGGCATCGCGATCAACCTGAATCGCGGCGACACGCAGCTATCGCGCGGCGAACCGATCGAGGACGTCGCACGCGTGGTCTCGCGCATGGTGGACGTCGTGATGATCCGCACGTTCGAGCAGTCGATCATCGAGCGCTTCGCGGCGCATTCACGCGTTCCCGTCATCAACGGGCTCACCAACGAATACCATCCGTGCCAGATCCTCGCCGACATTTACACGTATCTCGAACAACGCGGATCCATACAAGGTCGCACGGTCGCATGGATCGGCGATGCGAACAACGTTTGCGCGACGTGGCTCCAGGCCGCGGCGATCTTCGATTTCCGCGTCCACGTCTCCTCGCCGCCCGGCTACGAGCTTTCGCGTGAGGCACGCGACGCGCGCCATTGCGTGGTATTCGAAGACCCGCGCGCGGCCTGCGAGAGCGCGGATCTCGTCACGACGGACGTATGGACGAGCATGGGCTTCGAGGCGGAGAACGAGGCGCGAAAGCGTGCGTTCGCTGGATGGCAGGTCGATGCGGGCATGATGAAGCGTGCGCGGGCCGACGCGCTTTTCATGCACTGCCTGCCGGCGCATCGCGGCGAGGAAGTTGCCGCCGACGTGATCGACGGCCCGCAAAGCGTCGTTTTCGACGAGGCCGAGAACCGCCTGCACGCGCAGAAGGCACTGCTCGAATACCTGGTGTGCGGCCGCGTATAGATTCACTTCCGAGGCAACGTATGTCGAAGCGTTTTATGGCAGCGCTGTTCATGCTGGCGCTCGCGCCGCTGGCGCCGCTCGCGTTGGCGCAATCATGGCCATCGCAGCCGATCAAGTTCGTGATGTCGGCGCCTGCGGGCAGCTCGATCGACGTGCTTGGCCGCGCGATCGCCGACAAGCTGAAGGATCGGCTCGGGCAGCCGGTCATCGTCGAGAACAAGCCGGCCGCCGGCGGGACCGTCGCAACCGCGGATGTCGCGCACGCGGCCCCCGACGGCTACACGATGCTGCTCGCGTTCAACGGTCCGTTGTCGTTCGCGCCGATTCTGCGCAAGCTGCCCTACGACGTCGCGAAGGACCTCGCGCCCGTCATCATCACGTCGAGCCAGCCGAATGTGCTCGCGGTGAATGCAGACTTGCCCGTGCATTCGGTGCAGGAACTGGTCGCGTATGCGAAGGCGCATCCCGGCAAGCTCAATTACGCGTCGGTGGGCAACGGCAGCTCGTCGCATCTCGACATGGAGCTCTTCAAGAGCGTGGCGGGGTTCGACGCCGTCCACGTGCCGTTCAACGGCTCGCCGCCGGCCGTCACCGCGACGGTGCAGAACGAAACGCAGATGCTCTTCGCGGTCATGCAGCCGTTGAAGCCGATGATCGACGCGGGCAAGCTTCGCGCGCTTGCGGTCACCACCGTGAAGCGCTTTCCGCTGCTGCCCGATCTTCCGACGATCGCCGAGTCGGGCTATCCGGGCTTCGAGGCGCTCGCGTGGAATGGGGTTCTCGTGCCGACGCGCACGCCGCAGCCAATCATCGAGAAGCTCAACGTCGAGATCAACGCGATTCTCGAGGAGCCCGATGTCGTGCGAAAGATGCACGTGTTCGGTTTCGACTTGATCGGAGGCACGCCGCACGACTTCGACGGGCTGATCGAGGGCGAGGCCGCGAAGTGGGGCCCCGTGATCAAGAAGCTTGGACTCAAGGTCGATTGATGGCGACGAACACGACGACAACGAGCGTGGACATCGCCGAGGGGGCGCCGTCTCGCAACCACGTACGGCCGCGCAAGATCGTGCTCGCCTATTCGGGCGGGCTCGACACATCGGTCATCCTGAAGTGGCTGCAGGATACGTACGGCGCGGAAGTCGTCACGTTCACCGCGGACATCGGCCAAGGCGAGGAAGTGGGGCCCGCGCGCGACAAGGCGCGAAAGCTCGGCATTCCTGACGCCAACATTCACGTCGAGGACCTGCGCGAAGACTTCGTGCGTGACTTCGTCTTTCCGATGTTTCGCACGAACGCGGTGTACGAAGGCGAATACCTGCTCGGCACGTCGATCGCGCGGCCGCTGATCGCAAAGCGCCTCGTCGAAATCGCGAAGTCGACCGGCGCCGACGCCATCGCGCACGGCGCCACTGGCAAAGGCAACGACCAGGTGCGCTTCGAGCTTGGCGCGTATGCGCTCGCGCCCGGCATTCGCATCATCGCTCCATGGCGCGAATGGGATCTCTTGTCACGCGAAAGGCTGCTCGCTTACGCCGACCGCCATGGCATCCCCGTCGATTTCAAGAAGCGGCAAGGCGCGCCGTACTCGATGGACGCGAACCTGCTGCACATCAGCTACGAAGGCGGCGTGCTCGAGGATCCGATGAGCGAGCCCGAGCCATCGATGTGGCGAATGACGGCGTCACCCGAGAACGCGCCGGCGACGCCGCAGACGATCGAGCTCGCGTATCGCCACGGCGACATTGTCGCGATCGACGAAAAGGCGATGTCGCCGGCGACGGCGCTCGCAACGCTGAACGAGATCGGCGGTCGACATGGCATCGGGCGTCTCGATATCGTCGAGAACCGCTACGTCGGCATGAAATCGCGCGGATGCTACGAGACACCCGGCGGCACGATCATGCTGAAGGCGCATCGCGCGATCGAGTCGATCACGCTCGACCGAGAAGTCCTCGCGCTCAAGGACGACCTGATGCCGCGTTACGCGCGCCTCATCTACAACGGCTACTGGTGGAGTCCCGAGCGCAAGCTCTTGCAGGGGCTGATCGATGCATCGCAGGCACCGGTCAACGGCATCGTGCGCATGCGGTTGTACAAGGGCGGCCTGACGTGCGTGGGTCGCGCATCGCCGACCGACGCGCTCTTCGATGCGAAAATTTCGACGTTCGACGACGACGCGGGAGCGTACGATCAGAAGGACGCCGAAGGCTTCATCAAGCTCAACGCGCTTCGCCTTCGGATCGCCGCTTCGCGCGGGCGAAGCTAGGCGTCATGGCCCGCGCACCGCGGCCGGCCTCGGCGGCGAAGCCGGTTACGACCAGGAGAAGACGAGCTTGTCGTGGCGTCCTTCGGCGACATTGATGCGTCGCGTCTGCACCTGTCCTTGATGCTCGGCTTCGATGGTGTAGGAACCTGGCGGCACCCGCAACAGGAAGATCGGCCCCTGCGACGGCAGGTCGACCACCGTCTGCCCGCCGCTGTCCATCACATGAACATGCACGTCGGCGAGAAACTCGTTCATGCCCTGGTTGCGCTCGGAAAAAACCATCTGGATCGGGTACTGCGCGCCCATCGCACGCATCCGGTCGGCCTGCTCCTCGCCGATGCCGCCGTTCACATATTCGCCGTTCAGGAGTTGCGTCGTTCCGCGCGCCGGCTGATCAGGCGGCTGTGCGAGCGCGGTGCCGCCGATGGCGGCGGCGAGCACCAATCCGAGACCGATTTGCGCGCATGCTGTTCTGGCTTTCACTTTCAATGTCTCCGTTGCCCTTGATCACACGATCATGTCGCGCGCCATGACATCGCGGTATCGGAAATCGCCGTGCGAAGCTGTCGGCGTTTGACCGACGCGCGTGCGCAGCTTGCGAAGCCACATCAATGCCCGAGCTCCCCGACGTCGTCGTCTACTGCGAAGCGCTCGCGTCGCGCGTCGTGGGCGAGCGTCTTCTTGGCGTGCGCATCCGCAATCCCTTCGTGCTGCGTACCGCCGATCCGCCGATCGCCACGGCAGAGGGACAAGATGTCCTCGACGTCCGCCGGCAGGGAAAGCGGATCGTGCTCGCACTCGCGAACGACCTCTTCGTCGTCATTCATCTGATGATCGCCGGCCGCCTGCGGTGGCTCGACGCCGGGCAATCGGGACCCGCACGCATCACGCTCGCATTGCTCGATTTCGCGAGCGGCACGCTTGCCATGACCGAGGCAGGCACGAAGCGGCGCGCGTCGATCCATCTCGTGCGCGGCGCCGACGCGCTGGCCGCGCTCGATGCCAACGGCCTCGAAATCGAAGACAGCAGCGTCGAGGCGTTCGCAGCGCGGCTTCGCGCCGAAAACCATACGCTCAAGCGCGCGTTGACCGATCCGCACATTCTTAGCGGCGTTGGAAATGCCTACTCCGACGAGATCCTCCACCGCGCGCACCTCTCGCCGATCGCGCACACGCGGCGGCTCGACGACGATGCGATCGCCCGCCTGCATGCGGCCGCGCGCGACGTGCTTCGCGAATGGACCGAGCGTCTTCGCGCCGAGACGGGTGAGTCTTTTCCCGAGAAGATGACGGCCTTCCGGCCGGGGATGGCGGTCCATGGCAGATTTCGGAAGCCTTGCCCGGTGTGCGGCACGCCCGTGCAGCGAATCGTCTACGCCGAGAACGAGTGCAACTACTGCCCGCGCTGCCAGACGAACGGCGTGATACTCGCCGATCGCGCGCTCTCGCGCCTGCTGCACAAGAGCTTCGTGCGCGAAATCTAACCCAACACCGCGGTTCCCCCGCAAAGCACCGGTGAAGGTCGTGTCGACGACAACGTGTACGCGCGCGATCGGCGGTCACTGATGTTCTGGATCGACAGACGAGCGGTCGCAGTGCAAAGCCTCATTGCACCCATGGTGTGCCTCTTGCTTTGGACGCGCGTACGCCGTTCGCTCGTCGTTTTCGTATGCCTCACGTTCGCTCACTATCGCCGACTTCGCCGATGCTTCGCCACGCGCGCGCAGTCGGCCGCGCGACATGCTGAGCGTCCTGCGGCCGCAGCTTCACCGGCTGCGCACGCGGATCATCATCTTCTTCGTCGTGCTGCTCGTGATCGTGCAGGGCGTCGCGTTCGTGCTCGTCAACGCCGCGAACTCGCGCAACGCGCAGGGCATCATCGACGAGGAACTCGCGACCGGCGAGCGGATCTTCGCGCGTTCGATCGAGCACAATCGCGCGCGGCTCACCCAAAGCGCGATGGTGCTCGCGTCCGACTTCGCGTTTCGCGAAGCGATCGCGACGAGCGATGCGCAAACGATCGAGTCGGCGCTGCGCAACCATGGCGCGCGCATTCACGCCGATGTCATGCAATTGATCGCACCGGACGGGCGCGTCGTCGCTGACACGCTCGATACGCCCAAAACAGCGCAACGCTTCGCTTACCCGGACCTGATCGAGCGCGCCGAGCGTGACGGCGACGCGTCGACGATCGTCGTCATCGATGGGCGGCCGCATCAGCTCGCGATCGTGCCGATCAACGCGCCGCTGACGATTGCGTGGGTCGCCGTCGGCTTCGTCGTCGACGACGCGCTCGCGCGTGACCTGGAAAACCTGACTGCGCTCGACGTATCGTTCGCGGCACAGGATCCGAACCGCCGCTGGCGTGTGCTCGCCTCGACGCTCGACGAGCGCGACCGCGATGCGCTCGTTACGCGTCTTTCCGATCTGCGCAGCCGGCCGACGTCGCGATCGACGACGCTTGCCGACGACGGCGAATATCAGAGCCGCATGATCGTGCTGGCGACGAACGGACGCGAGCGCATCGTCGCCGTGCTGCAGCGCTCGGTGAGCGACGCCCTCGCACGATTCGACCGCCTGCGCGCGCTTCTCACGGGTCTCGCCGTCCTCTCGCTCGTCGCGTCGATTGCCGGCAGCTACGCGATCGCGCGAAGCGTGACGCGGCCGCTCAATCGCCTGAGCGAAAGCGCCGCGCGCATCAGCAGGGGCGACTATTCGGGAACGCTCGAGCCCGAAGGCACCGACGAGGTCCGCGCACTCGCGGAGAGCTTCAACCACATGCGCGAAGGGATCGCCGCGCACGAGCGCCAGATCCTGCGGCTGGCGTACGAGGACGGCCTCACGGGCTTGCCGAATCGCGCGCTTTTCAACGATCGGCTGCAGCAGGCGGTGCACGCCGCTCGGCGAAACGGCTCGCCGCTGACGGTGCTGATGATGGACCTCGACCGCTTCAAGCACATCAACGACACGCTCGGCCACGCGGTCGGCGACGAGGTGCTGCGCGAGGTCGCGACACGGCTTCGCGCGGCGCTACGCGAATCCGACACGGTCGCGCGCCTCGGCGGCGACGAATTCGCGGCGTTGCTGACGACGGGAAGCGAGGAACGCATCGTCGAGGTCGTGCACAAAATCATGCGCTGCATGGAACAGCCGATCGAATCGAACGGCCAGTCGCTCGACGTGGGTGCGAGCATCGGCATCGCCTGCCATCCCGAGCACGGCGATATGCCCGGCACGCTGATCCGCCATGCCGATATCGCCATGTATCTCGCGAAAGCGGCCAAGTCGGACTTCGCGTTCTACGATCCGTCGCACGACGGCACGCGGCAGGAGCAGTTATCGCTCCTCGGCGAGTTGCGGCGCGCGCTGGAACGCAACGAGCTCGTGCTCTTCTTCCAGCCGAAGATCGACCTCGCGAGCGGCCGCACGAAGGGTGTGGAAGCGCTCGTGCGATGGATGCATCCTACACGCGGGATCGTGTCGCCCGCGGAATTCATGCCGTTCGCCGAGCGCACCGGCTTCGTCCGCGCGGTCACGCGCTTCGTGCTCGAAGCCGCGCTCCGCCAGTGCGGGCACTGGCTCGACGACGCCATCCGCCTCCAGGTATCGGTCAACATCTCGGTTCGTGACCTGCAGAATCCGCAGTTGCCCGACATCGTGTCGAGCCTGCTTGAAACCTCGCGTGTCCCGGCCGAGTTGGTCTGCCTCGAAATCACCGAGGGCAGCTTCATGGAGAACCAGCAGCGCGCCGTGCAGACGCTTGCGCGGCTTCATGCGCTCGGCGTGCGGCTTTCGATCGACGACTACGGAACGGGATTCTCGTCGCTCGCGTACCTGCGCAAGCTTCGCGTGCACGAGATGAAGATCGACCGCACGTTCATCGCGGCGATGGAGGAAGGCAACGACATGGTGATCGTGCGCTCGACGATCGACCTCGCGCACAATCTCGGCTTGCGCGTCGTCGCCGAGGGCATCGAGGACGAGCGAAGCCTCGCGCGGCTGCGCGCGATGGGCTGCGACGAGGCGCAGGGCTACTTCATGAGCCGACCGCTCGCCGAGGACAAGCTTCGCGCATGGCTGCGCGAGTCGCCGTTCGGGATCGCTCGGCCTGAGCCTGCGCTGGCGCTGGTGAGGTACGCTTGAGGGGGAGCGTTCGGAAGCGCTGAGCGCGGAATCGCAAGGAGCGGGCTCATGCCATCGTTCGACATCGTTTCGGAAGTCAACCAGGTCGAGGTGCGCAATGCGATCGACCAGGCGAACAAGGAAATCTCGACCCGCTTCGACTTCAAGGGATCCGATGCGCGCGTCGAATACGACGGCAAGGCGATGACGCTCTTCGCCGACGACGACTTCAAGCTTCGGCAGGTGACCGACGTGCTGATCGCGAAGCTCGCGAAGCGCCAGGTCGACGTGCGCTCGCTCGATTACGGCACGATCGAGAAGATCTCGGGCAACAAGGTCAAGCAACCGGTCACGGTGCGAACCGGCGTTGCGCAGGACCTCGCGAAGAAGATCGTGAAGCTATTGAAGGAAAGCAAACTGAAGGTGCAGTCGTCGATCCAGGGCGATGCGGTGCGCGTGTCGGGCGCCAAGAAGGACGAGCTTCAGGACGCGATCGCGCTCGCGCGCAAGTCGATCGCCGACTATCCGCTGCAGTTTCGCAATTTCCGCGATTGAAATCGGTGCCAGAAATGTACCGATTTCCCCCATCAAGCGAAATCCGCCGCGAGCGATTTTCGGGTTGCTTCGGGGAGCGCCACTTCCACGCGGTACTCCGGATGGTCGACGCCGATTGTCACGCTCGCGCCTCGCTTGAACGCAGCAATCATCGGCGGCGCGAGCTCGAAGCGCAGAAAGTGCACCGATGACGTCTTTTCGTCGGTTTCGCGATCGAGATCCTCGTCGGCAATCGCAAACACCTGGTCCTGATCGGCGACGCGCAGAAAGACCCGATCCTCGATGCCGCGAAGACGCGCAAGCGCCGCGCGGCGCGCATCCTCGTCCTCGTACTCGATCAGCATCGTCGCCTTGAGATTCGTGCCGTCCGGCACGAGCGGGTTGTAGGCATCGAGCTCGTCCGCGATGCCCGCATCCTCGAACGTCTTCTCGATGCGCAGCATCTCCTGGATCTGATAGCGGATCGTGAGCTCGTCCTCGAAGAGGAGTGTCATATGATCGCCAACGTGAATCGTCCGCTCGCGCTTGTGCGCCATCGCGCGTGCGCGGAATGCCGGCCGCTCGCGCGCGTACGCCTCGAGCGTCATCAGGCTTTCGCGCGTGATGCGCGGCGCGTGCGCGCCGGAAGCGTCAGTCGATGCCATAGGCCATGCGAAAAAGCGTCAGCGGATGCGCCTTTCGTGCTTTTCGCGCCTCGCCGTCCTGCACGATGCCTTCCTCGATCCGCCGCCCGGCGATCGGGCAATCGGAGCTTATGAAATCGGGTTCGAACTCGTCCATGCGCCGAAACACCGGCCGGCCAATCTTCATCGCGTCGGCGAAGAACTCGCGCTTGACGCCCCATGTGCCGTCGTGGCCGGAGCAGCGCTCGACCGTGTTGATCGACGTATCGGGAATCCATTCGAGTGCTTCGCGCGTCTTCTGGCCGACGTTCTGCACGCGCGAATGACAGGGGATGTGGTAGCTCACCTTGCCAAGCCCGCGCTTGAACGAACGGTCCAGCAAACCATCGCGCTCGCGCGCGACGAAGTATTCGAATGGATCGAACATCGCCTCGGCCATCCTCTTGACGTCGTCGTCTCCCGGAAACAGGAGCGGCAATTCCTGCTTGAACATCAGCGTGCACGATGGAATGGCGGTCATGATCGCGTAGCCGTCGCGCGCGAGCGGCGCGAGCATCGGCACGTTGACGTTTTTCAACGCTTCGACGCGTTCGAGGTCGCCGAGTTCGAGCTTCGGCATGCCGCAGCAAACTTCCTTGTCGACGACGACGTAGGGAATCTCGAAGTGATCGAGGAGCTTCAATAGATCGAGCCCGATCGAAGGCTCGTTGTAGTTGACGTAACAAGTGCCGAAGATCGCGACCTTGCCCGGCGTTCGTTCGCCGTCACGCACCGGCCAGCGAAGCGACGGCGGCGCCGACTTGCGGAAGTGGCGCGCCGCATAGGGTGGCAGCCACGCCTGAGCGGCGACGCCGAGCGTCTTCTCCATCACCTTGCGCAGCGGCGGGGAACGGTTCGCTCCGTTGACCGCCTGCACCACGATCGGAATCGTCGCGAGCTTGCCGACGGCGTCCGTGCTCGTCAGCACGCGATCGCGCAGCGTGAAATCGCCCTTTTTGAACTTCACCGCCTTCGCGCGGAGCATCACGTGCGGGAAGTCGACGTTCCATGGATGCGGCGGAACGTACGGACATTTCGTCATGTAACAGAGGTCGCACAGGTAACACTGATCGACGACCTTCCAGTAATCCTCCTTCGCGACCCCGTCGACCTCCATCGTCTTGCTGCTGTCGACCAGGTCGAACAGCGTCGGGAACGCGTTGCAGAGCGAAACGCACCGCCGGCATCCATGACAGATGTCGAAGATGCGCTCCTGCTCCTTCGCGAGCGCGGCTTCGTCGTAGAAGGCCGGATCGCGCCACTCGATCGGGTGGCGCGTCGGCGCCTGGAGATTGCCCTCGACGGACGGCATCAGGAAATGTCGACTAATCGGCGAGTCCGTCGAGCGCCTTCTGGAATCGGTTCGCGTGCGAGCGCTCGGCCTTTGCGAGCGTTTCGAACCAATCGGCGATCTCGTCGAAACCTTCGCCTCGCGCGGCCTTCGCCATGCCGGGGTACATGTCGGTGTACTCGTGCGTCTCGCCGGCAATGGCGGCCTTCAGGTTCTCGCGGCTGGTGCCGATCGGCAGGTCCGTTGCAGGATCGCCCACCGCGGCGAGGTAATCGAGATGGCCGTGCGCGTGTCCGGTTTCGCCTTCCGCGGTCGAGCGGAAGACCGCCGAAATGTCGTTCTGTCCTTCGACATCCGCCTTGTTCGCGAAATAAAGGTAACGGCGGTTCGCCTGCGATTCGCCGGCGAACGCGTACTTGAGGTTTTCGTGGGTCTTCGTGCCTTTCAGAGGCTTCATCGTCTTGCTCCTCGTGTTGGGCGCCGCTTCGATACGGCGCATGACGTGCGATCGGCCGGACTGATCCCCGGCCACCGATTCATTGTGCGAGTCGACATCGGCCGCTGTCCAATCGACTGTGGCAATCCTGACGATAGGCCACGTTTATCGATCAATCGATCCGCCCATACGCCGGCAGCGTCAGAAATTCGACGAACGTGTCGCTTTCGACGAGATCGCGCACGAGTCCCGACGCTTCCTCGTAGCGGCCTTCGGCGAACGCGGGGCCGAGCAATTCGCGAATCTTCACGAGCTCTTCGGGAATCATCCTCTCGACGAGCTCCTTCGTCACCTTTTCGCCGTTTTCGAGATGGCCTTTCGGCGAGCGTATCCACTGCCAGACCTGCGAGCGCGAGATTTCAGCAGTCGCCGCGTCTTCCATCAGGTTGAAGATCGGCACGGCGCCCTGCCCGGCGAGCCACGCGCCGATGTATTGGATCGCGACGTTGATGTTGAGCCTCACGCCCGCTTCGGTGATCGGGCCTTCGGGGGCGAAGCGCAGCAGGTCCGATGCCGACGCGCGCACGTCCTCGCGCTTCGCCGTCGCGATCTGGTTTTTCGCCGGCATCAACCGATCGAACGCTTCCTTCGCGACGGGCACGAGCGCCGGATGCGCGACCCAGGTGCCGTCGTGGCCTTGCCGCGCCTCCCGCTCCTTGTCCGCGCGCACCTTCGCGAACGCCTCGGCGTTCGCCGCTTCGTCGTTCTTGACCGGGATCTGCGCCGCCATGCCGCCCATCGCGTGAACGTTGCGCCGGTGGCACGTCTTCACCAGGAGCTCCGCATAGCTTTTCATGAAATGCGTCGTCATCGTGACGAGCGCGCGATCGGCGAGGCAGAAATCGCGGTTGCTGCGGAATTTCTTGATGCAACTGAAGATGTAGTCCCAGCGACCGGCGTTGAGGCCCGCCGAGTGATGGCGAAGCTCGTAGAGGATCTCGTCCATCTCGAACGCACCGAGGATCGTCTCGATCAGGACCGTCGCCTTGATCGTCCCGCGCGGGATCAAAAGATCATCCTGCGCCATCACGAAGACGTCGTTCCAAAGCCGAGCCTCGAGATGGCTTTCGAGCTTCGGCAGGTAGAAATACGGGCGGCTGCCGCGCGCGATCAGCTCCTTCGCGTTGTGGAAAAAGTAGATCGCGAAATCGAAGATCGCGCCTGAGATCGGCTCGCCGTCGACCTGCACGTGCTTTTCGGGCAAATGCCAGCCGCGCGGCCGCACGAACAGCACGGCGGCTCGCTCGTTCAACCGATAGGCCTTGCCTTCGGGTGAAACGAAGTCGATGCGGCGACGGATTGCATCGCGCAAGTTGAGCTGGCCCTGGATGTTGTTCGTCCACGTCGGCGTGTTCGCGTCCTCGAAATCCGCCATGTAGACGTTAGCGCCGCAATTCAGCGCGTTGACGATCATCTTGCGATCGACAGGACCCGTGATCTCGACGCGGCGGTCCTCGATCTCGGGTGGAACCGGATCGCACGTCCAGTCGTCGTCGCGAATCTCGCGTGTTTCGGGAAGGAAGTCCGGCCATTCGCCGGCGTCGAACTGCACCTGACGCGCCACGCGCCGAGCGAGAAGCTCGGTGCGCCGCGCGCCGAACGCGCGCTGCAACCGCGCGGCGAATGCAACCGCGTCTGAAGTGAGGATTTGCGCGAATTCGGGCGTGATCTGCGCCGTGATTTCGATGCCGGGGCCGTAGCGCGGGGCGTTCATGGAAGGGTCCGAAGGAAGCGAGCAGGAAGCCGCGCTCGTTGCGAGCGCGGCACGAAGCAGCCGCCGCTATGTTACCGCCCGCGGAAATCGGTGCCAGAGATGTATTTCCCGGCGCTGCCGTCAGCTATCGCCGCGCTGGTTCGGGAAATACATCTCTGGCACCGATTTTCGGGAATTACACCTCCGACACCGATTTCCCCGGCCGTTGCCGACATCTCCTACGCCGCGCGCTGCGGATTCAGCCTCACGACGCCGTCGTGCAGACGGTTCAACGCGTTGATGTACGCCTTGGCCGACGCAACGATGATGTCGGTGTCGGCGCCCAGTCCGTTCACGATGCGGCCGCCCTGCTCGAGACGCACGGTGACCTCGCCCTGCGCGTCGGTGCCGCCCGTGATCGCATTCACCGAATAGAGCAGAAGGCTCGCATGCGAACCCGCCATTCGCTCGATCGCCTTGAACACCGCATCGACAGGTCCGTCGCCGCCGACTTCCGCGACGACTTCCGCATCACCGATCGCCATCACGACGCGCGCATGCGGCACGGTGCCCGTTTCCGACGTGACTTTGAGCGCCGCGAGCCGATAGTGCTCGTGGGCCGGTTCGACAATCTCCTCGGAGATCAGCGCATGGAGGTCCTCGTCGAACACCTCGCCCTTCTTGTCGGCGAGCTCCTTGAAGCGCGCGAACGCGGTGTTGAATGCGTCCTCGTCGGGCAGATCGATGCCGAGCTCGGCCAAGCGCGTGCGAAACGCGTTGCGGCCGGACAGCTTGCCGAGGACGAGCTTGTTCGCGTGCCAGCCCACGTCCTCGGCGCGCATGATCTCGTAGGTTTCGCGATGCTTCAGCACGCCGTCCTGATGAATGCCCGATTCGTGCGCGAACGCGTTCGCGCCGACGATCGCCTTGTTCGGCTGCACCGGAAAGCCGGTGACGCCGGACACGAGCTTCGACGCGGGGACGATCTGCGTCGTGTCGATGCGGGTCGTGCACGGAAATGTGTCCTTGCGCGTACGCACGGCCATCACGATCTCTTCGAGCGAGGCGTTGCCCGCGCGCTCACCGAGGCCGTTCACCGTGCATTCCACTTGTCGCGCGCCGTTCATGACCGCCGCGAGCGAATTCGCGACCGCGACGCCGAGATCGTTGTGGCAATGCACGGACCAGACCGCCTTGTCGGAATTCGGAATGCGTTCGCGCAGCGATGCGATCAGCGCACCGAACTGCCATGGCATCGTGTAACCAACGGTATCTGGGATATTCACCGTCCTCGCGCCGGCAGCGATCGTCGCTTCGAGCAACCGGCAGAGGAAATCGGGCTCCGAGCGGCCCGCGTCCTCGGGCGAGAACTCGACGTCATCGGTGTATTCGCGCGCGAGGCGCACCGCCTTGACCGCCTGCTCGAGCACCTGGTCGGGCGTCATGCGCAGCTTCATCTGCATGTGAATCGGCGAGCTCGCGATGAACGTGTGGATGCGCATCGAGCGCGCGGGGCGAAGTGCCTCACCGGCGCGGCGGATGTCGCGCTCGTTCGCGCGCGCGAGCGCGCAGACCGTGCTCGTCGTGATCGCTTTTGCGATCTCGTGCACCGCCTCGAAATCGCCGTTCGACGACGCCGGGAATCCGGCCTCGATCACGTCGACGCGCAGCCGCTCGAGTTGACGCGCGATGCGGATCTTTTCTTCCTTCGTCATCGATGCGCCGGGGCTTTGCTCGCCGTCGCGAAGGGTCGTATCGAAGATGATCAGGTGGTCGGACATGGGACCTCCGGAAACCCGGAACTGGGGGCTCGGGACTGGGCGCGTCACGCTGCCGCGACCGCCGGGGCCGAGCGCAGCGTCAATGCCGCTTGCGCGCATGCGCGATTGACCGCTGCGATGACGGCGCGAAGCGTCGCCGTGACGATGTTGGGATCGAGCCCCACGCCGTAAACGCTTCGCGTACCGGCGCGAAGCTGCACGTAGGCAACCGCGGTCGCGTCTTCGCCGGTGCCCGTTGCATGCTCGTGATACGCAAGCACGTGCACGTCGACGCCGAGCGCTTCGCGCAGTCCATGCACGAACGCATCGACCGGTCCGTTGCCGGCGCCCGCGACGATCGTTTCGGCGTTATGGATCGCAAGTCGCGCGGTCAACTGCTCGAGCGCGCCCGCCGTGCCGGCGTGACCGCTGCGATGATCGACATAAGCGATCGGGCCGGCCGGCGCGACATATTCACGCTGAAACGCGACGTGCAGGTCCGTCGCGGTCAGCTCCTTGCCCGTCTCGTCGGTGATCGCCTGCACGACCTGGCTGAACTCGATTTGCAGAAGACGCGGCAGCGACAATCCGTAATCGCGCTCGAGCAGGTACGCGATGCCGCCCTTGCCCGACTGGCTGTTGACGCGAATGACCGCTTCGTAGGTGCGGCCGACGTCGGACGGATCGATCGGCAGGTATGGCATCTCCCAGAGAGTGCTGCCCGCGGCGCGCGCTTCGCGTTGCGCGGCGAAGCCCTTCTTGATCGCGTCCTGGTGCGACCCGGAGAACGAAGTGAACACGAGCTCGCCCGCATACGGATGGCGCGGATGAACGGGCAGCGCCGTGCAGTATTCCGCCGTGCGGATCACGGCACCGATGTCGCCGAAGTCGAGTCCCGGATCGATCCCTTGCGAATACAGGTTCATCGCGAGCGTGACGAGGCACACGTTGCCCGTGCGCTCGCCATTGCCGAAGAGACAACCCTCGACGCGGTCGGCGCCGGCCATTCCGGCGAGTTCGGCGGCCGCGACCGCCGTGCCGCGATCGTTGTGCGGATGAACCGACAGCACGATGCGATCGCGACGCGAAAGATGCGTGTGCATCCATTCGATCTGGTCGGCGAAGACGTTCGGCGTCGCGACTTCGACCGTCGCCGGCAGATTGAGGATCACCGGATGCCGCGTAGCGGGGCCGAGTACGTCGACGACCCGCTCGCAGATCTCGAGCGCGAAGTCGAGCTCGGTCATCGTGAACGTCTCGG
This sequence comes from Casimicrobiaceae bacterium, assembly GCA_035308425.1. Classification (GTDB taxonomy): domain Bacteria; phylum Pseudomonadota; class Gammaproteobacteria; order Burkholderiales; family Casimicrobiaceae; genus VBCG01. The sequence goes on from DATGGP010000054.1 coordinate 62,124, forward strand.
GCGAGTATTCGAAGCGCCAGTCGGTGTGCGGCTGTTCGGCAGCGCATTCCGCGAAACGCTTCGCGCCCTCGGTCGCGATCGCCACGATGCCAGCCCGATCTTTCCCGTACACGACGCGCCGAAAGAGCGGCGCCGTCGGATTGTAGAGATGGACGATCGCGCGCCTTGAACCGCGAAGCGATTCGAACGTGCGGCGGATCAACTCGTCGCGCGATTGCGTCAGCACCTGGATCGTAACGTCGTCGGGGATCAGGTCTTCTTCGATCAATCGCCGGACGAAATCGAAGTCCGTCTGCGACGCCGACGGAAACGCGACCTCGATCTCCTTGAACCCGACGTCGACCAATTGGCGGAACATGCGGAGCTTCCGCGCGCCATCCATCGGCTCGATCAGCGCCTGGTTGCCGTCGCGAAGGTCCGTCGAAAGCCAGATCGGCGGTTTCGTGATCGTTCGCGTGGGCCACGTGCGATCGGGGAGATCGATCGGCGTGAACGGCTTGTACTTGCGTGACGGAACATCTTGCATCGCTTGCCTTTGCGAAGAAACGGAATCGACCGTCCTTCATCGGACGGCGCGGGCACTGCTCGGAGCGAGGGGTAGGGTCTTATCTGCGCGCGAGGCGCAGCAGGAGCAGGAGGCCGCCCGAAAGGAGGGCAGGCGCGAGGGCGCGAAGGGCGGCGGTGGGACGACTGCTCATGAGGCTAAAGTAGCCGATTTCAGGCAGGCGCGCAAGAGGCGAAGCGAGTTCACCGCGAGGCCGCCGCCCGCACCCGTCGCTCGCGCAACAGTGCCCACCCCGACACGATGTAACCCGACAACGCGTACGCGACGAACGCCGCGAACAGCACGAGCGGCGGCTGATAGGACAAAAGCGCCAGGAAGACCACGATCAGGAAGATCGCGACGAAGGGAACGCTCTTCTTCAGGTTGATCGTCTTGAAGCTGTAGTACTTGAGGTTGCTCACCATCGTGAGCCCCGCGAAGAGGGTCACGACCCAGGCGAGCCAGCGCAACGCGTCGGGATCGGCGCCGATGTCGTCGATGACCCATACCAGTCCCGCGACGAGGGCCGCCGCCGACGGACTCGGCAGCCCCGTGAAATAACGCTTGTCGGCGACCTCGAGCAGCGTGTTGAAGCGCGCGAGGCGAAGCGCCGCGCCCGCGACGTAGACGAACGCCGCGATCCAGCCGAGCTTGCCGAGATCGCGCAACACCCATTCGTACATGACGAGCGCCGGCGCCGCCCCGAAGCTCACCATGTCGGCAAGACTGTCGAACTCGGCGCCGAACGCGCTTTGCGTGCGCGTCATCCGCGCGACGCGTCCGTCGAGCCCGTCGAGCACCATCGCGACGAAGATCGCGATCGCCGCCTGATCGAAGTTGACGTTCATCGCCTGCACGATCGCGTAGAAACCGGCGAACAGCGCGGCGGTCGTGAACAGGTTCGGCAACAGGTAGATGCCGCGCCTGCGCACGCGGTTCTTCAAGAGCCGCCGCTCGTCGCGAAGATCGTCGTGCATCACGTGTTCGAGCTTCCGAGTTTCACCGAGACGGCTCGCGCAGCGACGCGACGATCGATTGCGTCGCGTAGACCTTGTCGCCGACCGTTGCGCGCGGAATCGCGTCGGGCGGCAGGTACAGATCGACGCGCGAGCCGAAACGGATGAAGCCGTAGCGCTGCCCGCGCGCGAGGCGATCGCCGGCCTTCACGTAGCAAAGAATGCGTCGCGCGATCAGGCCGGCAATCTGCACGCACGTGACCTCGACGCCGCCGGCGGTCACGAGTTTCAACGCATTGCGCTCGTTGTCTTCCGACGACTTGTCGAGCGCCGCGTTGACGAACTTCCCCGCGTGATACCACGTCTTCGCGACGTCGCCGTCGACCGGACTTCGGTTCGAATGGACGTTGAACACGTTCATGAACACGCTGATGACGAGCGCGTCCCGATTCAGATAGGGATCGCGCGCGCTCGCAACGCGCACGACCCGACCGTCGGCGGGCGACAGCACCGCATTCGGATCGCTCGGAACCTCGCGCGGCGGGTCGCGAAAGAACTGCAGCACGAACACGAATGCGATCCACCCGAGCGCCGCCAGCAACCACCACGCGGCGCCGAGCAACGCCGCGACGAGTGTAAGCGCGATCGCGACGGCCAACGCGACGGCAACGTGAGGCCAGCCTTCGCGTGCGATGAACGGATGCGGATAGCGCGTCACGACGTTCCCGCGTTCGGGCGAACGAACGCATTGCCGGGACGGATCGAACTTTTAGCACGCCTGCAACGCGCTATCGATCGCGTCACTTCGGGATCGCATCGTCGATGCGTTTTTCCTGCTCGATCGCGCCCTGCTTCACCATGTCCTGCACCGACTTCGCGCGCTCGAGCGCGTCGCGCGGCGTGATGGTGGCCGCCTGCTCGGCCTCGTTGGCGCCGGGCGCTGCGGCGTGGCCCGCCTTGCCGGAATCATCGAACAAGCCGTAGCTTTTCAGCGCGCTGCGCGCGGCGATGCCGACGATGACGAGCGCGAGCAGGATGATGATAAGGCCCAGCCAGCCGCGCTGCCGATTGCGCATTCCCATCGGTTCGCTCCCGAAAGACGCGAGAGCGTCGAGTATACCGTCGCGTGAATGACGGCCGCGACGGCTCGGGCGCGAGGCTCAGTTCCGTGCCTGATCGACGAGCCGGTTCTTCCTGATCCACGGCATCATCGAGCGCAGCTTCTCGCCAACGATCTCGATCGGATGCTGCGCCGTCATTCGCCGACGCGACATCAACGTCGGCGCACCGGCGCGGTTTTCGAGGATGAACTCGCGCGCGTACTCGCCCGATTGAATGCGCCCGAGCGCCTCGCGCATTGCACGCCGCGTCTCATCGGTGATGATCTTCGGACCCGTCGCGTACTCGCCGTACTCGGCGTTGTTCGAGATCGAGTAGTTCATGTTCGCGATGCCGCCCTCGTAGATCAGGTCGACGATCAGCTTCACCTCGTGAAGGCACTCGAAATAGGCCATCTCCGGCGCGTAGCCGGCATCGACGAGCGTTTCGTAGCCTGCCTTGATGAGCTCGACCAGGCCGCCGCAAAGCACCGTCTGCTCGCCGAAGAGATCGGTCTCGGTCTCCTCGCGGAAATTCGTCTCGATGACGCCGGCGCGCGCGCCACCGATCGCCGCCGCGTAGGAGAGCGCGACGTCGCGCGCCTTGGCCGAAGCATCCTGGTGCACGGCAATCAGCATCGGCACGCCGCCGCCCGCGACGTACGTCGAGCGCACCGTGTGCCCCGGCGCCTTGGGCGCGATCATCACGACGTCGAGATCGGGACGCGGCACGATCTGCCCGTAGTGGATGTTGAAGCCGTGCGCGAACGCGAGCGTCGCGCCCTTGCGGATGTTCGGCTCGACATCGGATTTGTAGACCCCGGCGATGTGCTCGTCCGGCATCAGCATCATCACGACGTCGGCGCCCTTGACCGCGTCGCCTACTTCGGCGAGTTCCAGTCCCGCGGCCTTCGCCTTGTCCCATGACGCACCGCCCTTGCGCAATCCGACGGTGACCTTGACGCCGGAATCGTTCAGGTTCTGCGCGTGCGCATGGCCCTGCGAGCCGTATCCGACGATGGTGACCTTCTTGCCCTTGATGAGGGAGAGGTCGGCGTCTTTTTCGTAGTAGACCTTCATGTCATTTCCTCGGTTGTGCCTTCGTTCGATTCAAAAGCGGGACGAGGGGCGAGGGATGAGAGTGGCTGCGGCAGAAAAAGGGGCCAGGCTCGCATTCCCGCCCACAACGCATGGTCACGGTATGCCCGGAAATGCGAGCCTGGCCCCTTTTCCTCGTCCCTCGCCCCGCCTTTCAAATTCGCAAGATCCTCTCGCCCCTGCCGATACCGGACGCACCGGTACGGACAGTTTCCAGAATCACCCCCGGCTCGATTGCCTGCAGGAACGCGTCGAGCTTCTGGCCGGTGCCGGTCAGCTCGATCGTGTAGCTCTTGTCGGTGACATCGAGGATGCGGCCGCGGAAGATGTCGGCGAGGCGCTTCATCTCGTCGCGATCCTTGCCGGCCGCGCGCACCTTGACGAGCATCAGCTCGCGCTCGATGTGGTTGCCCTCGGTCAGGTCGACGACCTTCACGACCTCGACAAGCTTGTTCAACTGCTTGGTGATCTGCTCGATGACGTCGTCGGAACCGCTCGTGACGATCGTCATCCGCGACATCGTCGGGTCTTCCGTCGGCGCAACGGTCAGCGACTCGATGTTGTAGCCGCGCGCGGAAAACAGTCCCGAGATACGCGACAGCGCGCCGGCTTCGTTCTCGACCAAAATGGAGAGGATGTGTCTCATGGATGCCTCTGCTGGAACGCAGACCCCTCACCCACCTCGCTGACGCGCGGCTCCCTCTCCCCGCGAGCGGGGAGAGGGTTGGGGTGAGGGGTGATCAAAGTTCCTCCGCCAGGATCATCTCGGTCAATCCCTTCCCCCCCGGCACCATCGGGAACACGTTCTCGGTCTGGTCGGTGATGAAGTCGAGGAACACGAGCCGCTCCTTCCGGGCGAACGCCTCGCGCAGCGCGCCCTCGACGTCGCGTGGATGCTCGACCTTGATCCCGACATGGCCGTAGGCTTCCGCGAGCTTCACGAAATCGGGCAGCGCGTCCATGTACGACTCGGCGTAGCGATTGCCGTAGAAGAACTCCTGCCACTGCCGCACCATGCCCATGTAGCGGTTGTTGAGGTTCACGATCTTGATCGGCAGATGGTATTGCTTGCAGGTCGAAAGCTCCTGGATGCACATCTGGATCGACGCTTCGCCCGTGACGCAGACGACATTCGCCTTCGAATTCGCGAGTTGCACACCCATCGCCGCTGGCAGGCCGAAGCCCATCGTGCCGAGGCCTCCCGAGTTGATCCAGCGCCGCGGCTTCTCGAATTTGTAATACTGCGCGACCCACATCTGGTGCTGGCCGACGTCGCTCGTCACGAACGCGTCGCCGCCCGTCAGTTCGTAGAGCTTCTCGACGACGTACTGCGGCTTGATGAGCTTGCTCGCCTTGTCGTAGCGCAGGCAATCCTTGCGCTGCCACTCCTTGATCTGTCCCCACCACGCCTTGAGCGCCGCTGGATCGGGTCGTGACGGCGACGATTCGACGAGCTTCACCATTTCCTCGAGCACGTCGCCGACGTAGCCGACGATCGGAACGTCGACCTTGACTCGCTTGCTGATCGACGACGGGTCGATGTCGATGTGGATGATCTTGCGATCGGCGCGATAGAAATGCGCGGGATTGCCGATCACGCGATCGTCGAAACGCGCACCCACCGCGAACAGCACGTCGCAGTTCTGCATCGCCATGTTCGACTCGTACGTCCCGTGCATGCCGAGCATGCCCGTGAACTGCGGATCGGTGCCGGGGAAGCCGCCCAATCCCATCAGCGTGTTCGTGCACGGGAAGCCGAGGAGCCGCACGAGGCGCGTCAACGCGTCGGACGCATCGTTCAGGATCACGCCGCCGCCGCTGTAGACCATCGGCCGCTTCGCTTCGAGCAGAAGCTGCACGGCTTTCTTGATCTGGCCCGCGTGGCCGCGCGTCACGGGGTTGTACGAGCGAAGCGAGATCGTCTTCGGGTAATTCCACTCGGCCTTGTGCTGCGAGACGTCCTTCGGAATGTCGACGAGCACCGGTCCAGGCCGGCCGGACGTCGCGAGATAGAACGCCTTCTTCATCGTGACCGCGACGTCGGCGACGTTCTTCACAAGAAAGTTGTGCTTGACGCAAGGACGCGTGATGCCGACGGTGTCGCATTCCTGGAACGCGTCCTGGCCGATTGCTGCAGTCGGCACCTGCCCAGTGATTATCACCATGGGCACTGAATCCATGTACGCGGTCGCGATGCCGGTGACCGCATTGGTGACCCCCGGCCCGGAGGTCACCAGCGCGACGCCGACCTTTTTCGATGACCGCGAATAGCCGTCGGCCGCGTGCACGGCGCCCTGCTCGTGGCGCACGAGCACGTGCTTGACCTTCGTCTGTTTGAAAAGCTCGTCGTAGATGTTGAGGACCGCGCCGCCCGGATAGCCAAAGACGTACTCGACGCCTTCCTCCTGCAGACAGCGGATCAGGATTTCCGCACCCGTCAATTCCATGTCCATGCCTCGTCCTTGTGTCGCCGGCAATCGCCCGCGAACTCGATTGCTCGCGTGGAGCGCGCGCCCGCCAAGGCTTGAATCGGGTAGAAAGCCGCGAATGGGCATCCGGGCCGTCTCCGGGGAGGCTCGTTGGCGCTTGTGGCGCCGCGGAGGGAGCTTCATCGGCCCTTGTTGCAATACAGCATCCGGACCTCGCGGCCCGGTAGATGTGACAGTACCGGCAAATCGAGGATGCGGTCAAGCTGCGCTTCGCTACGGCGCAGCATGGAAGGTCATCGCGGCGCTGTTTGCAACGTACCGCCTATAATCGCCGCCGCTCCGACAAGGAATCCCGCGAACTGGCCCGCTATCAGGAAATCTCGAGCTTTCTGGCCGACGTCGAGCGGCGCGCCTTCAGGCAGGCGATGTACGCCGTCCGCGACGAGGATGCGGCCCTCGACATCGTGCAGGACGCCATGCTGAAGCTGACCGAGAACTACTCGGACCGGCCCGTCGGCGAGTTGCCGATGCTTTTCCAGCGCATCCTGCAAAACGCGATCCACGATCACTTCCGCCGCCAGAAAGTGCGCTCGACATGGACGACGGTGCTGTCCGCGCTCGGTTACAAGGACGACCGCGACGAAGAGTACGATCCGCTCGAAACGCTCGGCGCGAAAACCGACTCCAACGCGGCGTCGGACCCCGCCGCCAACGTCGAGCAACGCCAGACGATGCGCATCATCGAGCAGGCAATTTCGAGGCTTCCGCCGCGTCAACGCGAGGCGTTCCTGTTGCGTTACTGGGAGGAACTCGACGTTGCAGAAACCGCCGCTGCCATGGGATGTTCCGAAGGCAGCGTGAAGACTCATTGCTCGCGAGCCGTCCACGCCTTGGCCGAAATGCTCGAGGCGAAGGGGATGAAGCTATGAACGACGACCGTCAATCCGAATTCGGCCGGAAGGTCGCGCAGTACCTCGATCGAAGCGTCGACGAGCTTCGGCCCGGCACCCTCTACCGACTCCAGCAGGCACGCGCCGCCGCGATGGCGGGCGTCGCCGCCGGCGAGACCGTTTCCACCGAGTTGGCGCTGGCCGGTGTGCGGGGTGGCATCTGGAGCGGCAGCCTCCGTCGCCCGTTCGGCTGGCTCGCGCTGGTGGTGCTGATCGCCGCGGGAGGCTTCGGCTATCAGCAGTGGCACGCGATGCAGCAAGTGCGCGAATTCGAGGATCTCGACCTGCATCTGCTCGCGTCGGATCTTCCGATCGACGCCTATCTGGACAGGGGATTCCAGAATTGGCTTCGCGCCGGGTTCGAGCGCTGAGCCGGCTCTTCGTCGCCGGCGCGCTCGCCGCCTCGGCGGCCCAGGCGCAGATCGGCCTCGCGTCGCCGCCCTGGAACCAGCTCTCCGAGCACGACCGGCAGGTGCTCGCGCCCCTCGCTCCCGACTGGAACAAGCTCGACGCGCAGCGCAAGGCGAAATGGCTCGGACTGGCCAGGCGCTACCCCACCCTTCCCCCGGAACAGCAGCAGCGTATCCAGGGCCAGATGCGCACCTGGTCGCAACTGACTCCCGAGCAGCGCAACGCCGCGCGCGAGCGCTACAAGTCGCTCAAGTCGCTGCCGCCTTCCGAGAAGAGCGAGATGCAGCGGAAGTGGCAGGAATATCAGAACCTGCCGCCCGAAGAGCGACGCGAGCTGGCCGCGCGCCCCTTGCCGAGGGGCGGTCCGCCGCCGCGATCCGTTGCAAGGCCGATGCCGCCGCCCGCCCCGCGCGGCGGGACACCCGGTCGACCGCCGGGTCAGTGACCACGGGCAAGGGAGCGAGGCGCAGGCTCGCGGCGGCCGCGGCGTCCGGACGCGGTCAAGTCCGCCAAGCGAAGATCGGCGAGCAAGGCACGCCGGACGAAACGCCGGAAGACGCATCGCCCCGCATCGCGTCGCTCGCGCGTCGCCTGGCTGCGCTGTTCTATGAAGTGCTGCTCCTGCTCCCGATGATCATCGTGGCGGGATTCGCGTTCCTGCCGTTCGCATCGCGCGCCGCCGTAGCGACGAAGACCCTCGAAACGCCATCGCCGCTTGCACGCACCGTGATGTTCAGCCTGCTGGTGGCCGGCAGCGCGGTGTTCTATGGATGGTGCTGGAGCGGCGGTCGGCGCACGCTCGCGCAGAAGACGTGGCGGCTGCGCCTCGTCGACCGCCGCGGCGCACTGCTTACGCCGCCACGCGCGCTCGTTCGTTACGTAGCCTTCTGGATCGGGCCGGCGATCGCGCTTGGCGGCTATGCGCTGCTGCAGCAAAGCGGTCACGCACGAAACGCGCTGGCGTTCTTCGCACTCAATTACTGCTGGGCGATCGTCGATCCCGATCGCCAGTTCCTGCACGACCGCATCGCGGGAAGCGTCATTGTCCAGGACACGCAGGACAAGCGATGAAAGTGTTGACGGCGACAGCAAACGATCGCGCGGACATTGCAACGGCGCTCCATGATCCCGCGCGTCTGGTCGTCGTCGCCCTGTGCGCGGCGTGGTGCGACACCTGCGGCGAATTTCGCGCGGCGTTCGAGCGACTCGCGCTATCGCGACCGAAGGCCACATTCGTATGGCTCGACATCGAGGACGACGTAGAGATCGTCGGCGACGTCGACGTCGAGAATTTCCCGACGCTTGCGATCTATCGCGGTGGCGACGTCGTGCACTTCGGCGTCTCGCTGCCCCACGAGACCACAGTGGCCCGGCTCGTCGATGCGCTCGCCGATCAGGCGCCCGCGCTGCGCGATCCGCCCGACGAAGTGGTCGCGCTCGGCAATACGCTTCGGCGCTGATCGCGCGTCCTTCGCGCAAGCAGCACGCTGATCGCAATCAGCACCATTCCGGCCAGGGCGAGCGCGCCGAGGCGCTCGCCGAATAACGCGTACGCCATCAGCGCCGTGACGGGCGGCACCAGATAGAAAAGTCGCGCGACGTCCGCTGCGGCGCCGTGGCGCAGCAGCCAGTACAAGACGCTGATGGCGCCCACCGACAGAACGAGCACCGACCATCCGAGCGCGAACGCGAACTCGCCGGTCCACGCGATCGGCGACGGTTCGAGCCATGCGACGATCGGCGCGTACAGCAGAGCGCACGCGCTGAACTGCACGACCGCACCGCTTCGCAGGTCGACGTTCGCGGCGAACCGCTTTTGATAGAGCGTCCCGACGCTGATGCCGATGAGCGCGAGCACAATCGGCAACAATGCGATCGCGTCGGCGCGAAGCTCGATCTTTTCGCGCACGACGAGATAGACGCCGACGAGCCCGAGCGCGAGACCGACGCATTGCCGAGCGTTGATCGATTCGCCGAGCCAGGCGCGCGCCAGAAGCACGGTCAGGAGGGGCTGCAAGCCAACGAGCATCGCGCTCGTGCCCGCCGGCATGCCGCCCGCCATCGATACGAACACGCCCCCGAGATAGAGGCCGTGCACGAGCCACGCGGCGATCGCGACGTGCGCGATGGTTCGCATGCCGGTTGGAAATCGCGCGCGCGTCGCGAGCGCGACGGCGGCCATCAGCGCCGCGACGAGCGAAAACCGAACGAGCAGGAACTTGAGCGGCGGCGCGTAAGGCAGCCCGTACTTCGCCGAAATGAAGCCGGTGCTCCAGAGCACGACGAAGAGCGCCGGCAGAAGCGGATTCGCGGTCGAGCGCAGACGGCTGCCTTAGACTTTGGCGCCCGCGGCGAGAAAACGCTCGACGCTCGAAGCGATCTCGCGCCGCGCCTCGTCGGGCCCGGCCCAGCCGGCGATCCGAACCCATTTGCCGGCCTCGAGGTCCTTGTAGTGCTCGAAGAAATGCGCGATCTGCGAAAGCTGGATCTCGGGGAGGTCGTCCGGTGCGTTGATCGCGCGGTACATCGACGACAGGCGATCGATCGGCACGGCGAGGATCTTCGCATCGCCGCCGGCCTCGTCGTCCATGCGCAGCATGCCGATCGGGCGGCAGCGCACCACGACGCCGGTGATGAGCGGCACCGGCGAGATTACGAGCACGTCGCAGGGATCGCCATCGTCGGACAGCGTGCGCGGAATGTAGCCGTAGTTGCACGGGTAGTGCATCGACGTCGACATGAAGCGGTCGACGAACACGGCGCCGGTTTGCTTGTCGACCTCGTACTTGATCGGCTCGCCGTGCATCGGGATTTCGATGACGACGTTGCAGTCGTTCGGCACGTCGGAGCCCGCGGGGACGCGGTCGAGGCTCATGCTTGTCAGGGCCTGTTCATGCCATGTCCACTGACGCGAACGGGTGGTCTGGCGCGCCAATCAAGGCGCCCAATGAAGCGCAGACTGGGCGTCTGCCCAAGTAGAGCAACGCAGAGTGGCGCGCCAGGACGCCCGTTCCCTCCGGGTTGCTGCCAAAATGGCCATGCGCTTCGTTGCAAACCCTCGCTAGGCGGCCAGCCTGCCTTCGTCTTCGCGCCTCGCACATGGCCATTTTGGCGATGCAACGCGTCAGTGGACATAGCGTGAACAGGGCCCTGGGAACGCGGTAATGCGCAGGCGGAGTTTCGGATTATACGGTCGCGCAACGCACGCGTTGGTCGTTGGCGTCGCATCGACCTTGCTATCGTTCGCCGCGCTCGGCGATTCGTCGCGAACGGCGCCGTCGTCGCATCCGGTGCCGTTTTCAGCGCTGCACGCCGGCGCGTCGCAGGCGCCATGGACGCACGTCGCGATTGCCTTCGGCAAACGCGAAACGCACTACGACCTGGTCGACGACGGCGGCGCGACCGTGCTGCACGCAGTGGCGGACAACGCGGCGAGCGCGCTCGCGTTTCCCTTGCACATGGCGCTTCGTGATGCGCCAATCCTCGCGTGGCGCTGGAAGATCGCGGCCGAGATTCCCGGCGCCGATCCGAGGCGCGCATCGCGGGAGGACGCGCCTGCGCGCATCGTGCTCGAGTTCGACGGCGACACGTCGAAGCTTCCGCTCGTCGATCGCGCGATCTACGGCGCCGCGCGCCACGTCGCCGGACGCGAGCTCCCTTACGCGACGCTGATGTACATCTTCGCGAATCGCGAGCGCGTCGGCACCGTCATTCCCAATCCGCACACGCGCCGCATCCAGATGATCGTCGCGTCGAGCGGCGAGTCGGGCGTCGGCCGCTGGCAGTCGCTCGCACGCGACGTTCACGCCGATTTCGTTCGTGCATTCGGCGAGGAGCCGGGGACGCTCACCGCGGTCGGCGTTTTGACGGACAGCGACAACACCGACGGCCATGCCGAAGCATGGTACGGCGATATCCGCTTCGAGCGGCCGCATTGATTGATGCGCGTCGGCGAAAGGTACGCGTCCGCGACGCGATCAGCGTGACGCCGTCTTGCGGCGATAGTCGCTCGAATAGGCGATGTAGATGTCGCGGGCGCGTGCGAATTCAGCACGTTCTTCGGACTTCAATGCGCGAAACGGCCGCGCGGGACGTCCGGCCCAGATCCAGCCCGCGCGCACGCGCGTATCGGGCTCGACCCACGCGCCCGCGCCGATGCAACCGCCCTTCTCGACGAAGACGTTGTCGCCGACGCGCGAACCCATGCCGATGAGCGCGTCGTCTTGGATCGTGCCCGATCCGAGCTCGACGTTGTGCCCGATCGTGACCCCGATGCCCAGCAACAGATCGCCGCGCAGGCGATCGGGCGCGAAGACGCAGTTGTCCTGCACGTTCGTGCGCGCGCCGATCTCGATTCGCGCATCGCCCGCGAACACCGCGCAACCGAAGAAGATGCTCGCGTCGTCGCCGAGGTCGACATCACCCTTGACGATCGCCGTCGGCGCGACGAATGCGTTGGCCGCGCGCGACGCGCGACCATGGGCCACGATCGCGCCCGCGGAGCGGTCGGCCAGTTCGCCGACGACCTTCGTCCAATCGGGCACGCGTCGTGACGTGAGCTCGGACGGCGGCTCGCCGTTGCGAAGCGCGTGCGCGAAGGCTTTCGCTTCGTCCTCGGAAATCGCACGAACCGGCTTCGCCGGATGACCCGCGTAGAGATAACCGCCCGCCAGTTCCTTGCGCGGCGGCACGATGCTGTCGGCCGCGATCACCGCATGCGACCCCACGCTCGCATCGTCCATCACGACCGAGCACTCGCCGATCACGACGCCATCGCCGAGCGTGCAGGCATGCGCGACGCCGTAGCGACCGATGGTCGGCGAATCGCCAATGATCGAGCCCCGGATCTGATCGGCGATGTGCGCGGTCGCATGCGGCCCGAACCATGCATCGGCGCCAATGCGAATCGTCTCGCCGTCGGCGCGTACCGTCGCGTATTCGCAAAGGGTCGCACGCGGGCCGATCGTCGTGCGACCGATCAGTGCTGCATACTCGTCGATGCTCAGCCCCTCGCCGATCGACGGCGCAAATTGCAGGTAATCGAGAACGAGGCCGCGAGGCGAAGCCGTGTTGGCGCTCATGCCGGATCAGACAGCGTCAGCGCGAAAGGCGTTCGCGCTCGGCGTCGTCCCACGCGGTCAGCGCCTGGTAATCGGGGACGAGCGAAAGGCCTTTCGCGAGATCGGAGGAGATCGTGTCGCGCGTGACCGCGACGTCGATCAGCGCCGGCGCGTTCGCGAATGCCTGCTCGAGCGCCGAATCAAGCCGTGCCGCGTCGGTGACGCGCTCGGCGTGAAAACCCAGCGCGCGCGCCATCGCCGCGTAGTCGGAGTCGGCGAGCGTGGTCCCGCTCACTCGCCCGCCGTAGTTCTGCTCCTGGTCGACGCGCTCGATGTTCCATGCGGCGTTGTTCGCGACGATGACCACGGCGTTGCATCGATGGCGCGCTGCGGTGTCGATTTCCATCGCGTGCAACCCGAACGCGCCATCGCCGCATACCGCGACGACCTGGCGGTTCGGATACGCAAGCGACGCGGCGTTTGCGTACGGCACGCCGACGCCGAGACAGCCGAAGGCACCGCTATCGAGATAGGTCGACGTCGTAAGGCCGAGGCGAGCGAAGCTCAGGATGTCGCCGCCGTCGGCGATGCCGATCGCATCATCCTTCAATCTCCCGCGAAGCGCGGCGAAGATCCGGTTCGGGTGCATGCGGCCGTCGCGACCGTTCGGCGCCTCGGAAAGCGATGCAAGGTACTTGCGCGAACGCTCGACATGCTTGGCGTGGAGCGCATCGCGCCACCTCGTATCGCGCGCGGCGCCGCGGCGACGCACTGAATCGGCAAGCATCGCAAGCGCTGCGTCCACGTTGCCGGCCACCTGCACGTCGCCCGGTCGATTGTCGTCACGCTCCGCGGCGTGGGCCGCGATGCGCACGAACTTCGCGTTCGGAAAAGCGGCCGGCGAGCCGTAGCCCAACTGATAGTCGAGCTTCCGGCCGACGGTGAGGACGAGGTCGACCTCGGCCATCGCCGCGCCGCGCATCGCACCGGCGAAAGCGGGATGATGGCTCGGCACGAGCCCGCGCGATTCCTGCGTGTCGAGATACGCCGCGCCGCTCGCATCGAGGAAGCCGATGAGTGCCGCGCCGGCATCGCACGCGCCGCGGCCGCCGATCACGAGCGGCTTATGCGCATTGACGAGCAACTCGATGACGCGATCGATCGACGAGGGATCAGACAACGTGCGCGCGTTCGTTCGCCGCACGAAATATTCGGGCAGCGCGGCCGACGCCGCGATCGGCGCGCGAAGCACGTCCGTGGGAATCTCGACGTACGCAGGGCCGGGCAGTGTCGCGTCGCCCTGCGCGCACGCGATCGCCCAATCCAATTCGCGGACGACCTGATCGGCGATACGCAGCGTTCGCGAAACGCGCGTGATCGGCCGCAGGATCTCGACATGCGGCGTACCCTGCAACGGCCCCATGTTGTCCTGCCGCGCCGGCGGGCATCCGCCGATGACAAGGATCGGCGCGCGTTCGAGATCGGCATTCGCGATCGACGTGACGCAGTTCGTCACGCCCGGCCCCGACGTGACGAGCGCGACGCCGACCTCGCCCGTCAGGAGCGCATGCGCGCTCGCCATGTGGACAGCCGCGCCCTCGTGACGCACGTCGACGATCGGGATGCCGCGCTGGTTCAGCCTGTCCCAGATCGGTTGGATGTGGCCGCCCTGCAGCCCGAAGATGCGCTTCGGACCGCGCGCCTCGAGAAAGCAGGCGACCCAATCGGCAACGATAGCGGGCTCGGATCCGGTCATTCCTCGGCTCGAAAACCTCACGCGGCAAGCGCCGCGCCACGAAAATGCCGGCGCATCTGTCAGATTCCTGACTACCGACTCCTGATCAGAAAACGGGATTCTCCCGATACGTCCCCCACAATCCCTTGAGCTTCTCGACGATGTCACCCATCGTCGCGCCGGCAGCGACAAGCTCGATCGTGATCGGCATGATGTTTTCGTCCTCACGCTTCGCAACCTCGACGAGTCGATTGAGCAGCGCAGCGACCTTCGCGTTGTCGCGCTCGCGCCGGACCTTTTGCAGCCGCGCGATCTGGCGCTCGGCGGTCGACACGTCGTACGGATGCAGCTCGATGTCGAACTTTTCTTCCGGGTCGACGAACATGTTCACGCCGATCACGGGCTTCTGGCCGCCCGCCTTGTCGAGCGCGGTTTGATACGCGAAGTCGGCGATGCGCCGCTGGAACCAGCCTTCCTGCGTCATCTTGATCGTGCCGCCGCCCCGGTCGACCTCGTCAACGACCGCGAAGATCGCGCGCTCGTACCGCGTCGTCAGGCTCTCGACGTAATACGATCCGCCGATCGGATCGACGACGTCGGCAACGCCGCTTTCGTGCGCGATGATCTGTTGCGTGCGAAGCGCGATTTTCATCGCCTCCTCGGTCGGGATCGCGAACGCTTCGTCCATCCCGTTCGTATGGAGACTTTGCGCACCGCCCAGCACCGCGGCAAGCGCCTGGAAACCCGTGCGCACGACGTTGATCCGGTACTGCGGCTTGGTGAGCGACGCGGCCGCCGTCTGGCAGTGGAAGCGAAGCCGCATCGATTCGGGATTCTTCGCGCCGAAGCGCTCGCGCATGATCTTCGCGTAGGCGCGCCGCACGCCGCGAAACTTCGCGATCTCCTCGAAGAAGTCCGACTGGCAGACGTAGAAGAACGCAAGCCGCGGCGCGAACTCGTCGACGTGCATCCCCGTCTTCAGCACCTCCTCGACGTAGGTGATCAGATTGCACATCGTGAATGCGACCTCGTCGAGCGGCGAGCTGCCGGCCTCCGAGATGTGATAGCCCGAGATGTTGATCGGGTTGTAGCGCTTCATGTTGCGCGCGCAGAACGTGATGCAGTCGCGAACGATGCGCACCGAAGGCGCGACGGGAAACGCCCATTCCTTCTGCGCCTGGTATTCCTTCAGGATATCTGCCTGGATCGTCCCCGACAGCTTGTGGAGGTCGTACCCGCGCTTCTGCGCGAGCGCGACGTACATCGCGAGCAGGATCCACGCGCTCGGATTGATGGTCATCGACACGGAAATCTTTTCGAGATCGATGCCGTCGAACAGGTGCTCCATGTCGGCGAGCGTGTCGATCGCGACGCCTTCGCGGCCGACCTCGCCCTCGCTCATCGCATGATCGCTGTCGTAGCCCATGAGCGTCGGCATGTCGAAGTCGGTCGACAGCCCGGTCTGTCCTTGCGCGATCAGGTACTTGAAGCGCTTGTTCGTATCCTCCGCCGTGCCGAAGCCCGCGATCTGGCGCATCGTCCAGAAGCGGCCGCGATACATCGTCGGGTACGGGCCGCGCGTGAACGGGTAGCGGCCGGGCAGTCCGATGTCGTCGATCGGCGTGTCGGCGATGTCGAGGGCCGTGTACGTGCGCTTCACGGGAAAGCCGCCGAGCGTTTTGAATTCGTCGGCGCGCTCGGGCGCGCGCGCGACGAATTTGGCCACCTCGTTCTTCTCCCACGCATCGACTTCAGCGGCGAGCGAATCGAGTCCCGCGGAAATTGATTCCCCCACGCTTCGCTGTCCCCCAAGGGGGCGCAATTCGCGCTCGGGGCGGCCCTTCGCACTCATGGGCGTTGTCGCGTCGTTCATGGTTCACCTCCGATACGCAATTCGCGCAGCAGTCGCCGCGCCGCCTCGTACGGCGACAGCGTGCGCGCTTTCAGTTGTTCGAGCAGCGGCGCGAGCTTGCCGGTTCGATGGCGCGCGAACGCATCGTGCAAAAGGCCTTCGCCTGCCGCGAGAAGTCGCCGCTCGGCGATTGCCGCGCGACGAGCGACGATCTCGCCGCTTTGCTCGAGGTCGCGACGGTGGCGGTCGATGGCGGCGAGAAGTTCGGGGACGCCTTGATCGCGGACGGCGCTGGTCGCGATGACGGGCGGCAAAATGGGGCCAGGCTCGATTTTCGACTGCGGAACGAAATTCGAGCCTGGCCCCATTTTCTCCGTATCCATCCGCGTCGTCCCGAGCGCCAGCATCGTCTTCAGATCGGCGATCGTTTTGTTCGCATCGGCTCGATCGCATTTGCTCACGACGTGAATGTCGGCGATCTCGAGGATGCCCGCCTTGATCGCCTGTATGTCATCGCCGAGCCCCGGTGCCGACACGACGACTGTCGTGTGCGCCGCGCGCGCGACGTCGACCTCGTCCTGACCCACGCCGACGGTCTCGATCATCACGACGTCGAAGCCTGCTGCATCGAGCACGTCGACCGCCTCGAGGGTACCCTTCGCGAGCCCGCCGAGCGCGCCGCGCGTCGCCATGCTGCGCACGAAGACGCCCGGATCGCCGCCGAGCTCGCCCATCCGGATGCGATCGCCGAGGATCGACCCGCCCGAAAACGGACTCGACGGATCCACCGCAACAATCGCAATCTTGCGTCCGCTCTTGCGCACTTCGGCGGCGAGCTTCGCTACGAGCGTCGACTTGCCGCTGCCCGGGACGCCCGTGATGCCGACGACATGCGCGCGGCCCGCGTGCGCGAACATCGCATCGAGCGTCGATCGCGCCTCGGCGATGCCCGATTCGGCGCGTGACAAGAGGCGTGCGATCCCGCGCGTATCGCCTGCGAGGACGCGTGGTTCGAGCGACGAGGAGGCAATGTACGGCACGATCAGCGCTCGATCCTCGATCCGCAATCCTGCAACCGCGCATTCATCTCCCGAAACACTTCGCGATCGTCGATCACGCGCCGCGCCTTGAAGTCGGTGCGCGGAAACGTTCCCGGCGAAACGATCTCGAGCCTCGATCGCAAGCCCAGCATCTTCGACAGCCTGCGCGCCGCCTCTTCGCGCAATGCCGCATGCACCGTGTGTCCGGCGGAATGATGGGAAGCGTCGATTTCGATGCGGATCAGCAGCTCGTCCATCGCCCCTTCACGCGTGATCACGATCCGATGCTCGCCGCCGTAGCCGGGCAGCGTATTGAGGACCGCGTCGACCTCGCTCGGATACACGTTCTCGCCCCGAATCGTGAACATGTCATCGATGCGGCCGAAGATGCCCCCCGGAAGACGCGGATAGGTGCGGCCGCACGCGTTCTCGCCGTTCTCCCACAGCGTCAAATCGCCCGACGCGAGCCGGATCATCGGCTGCGACGTACGCTCGAGATGCGTGTACACCGGCGTGCCGCGCCGCCCGTACGGCACGCGGCGATACGTCGCCGGATCGCACACTTCGGTATAGACGATGTCCTGCCAGCACAGCATCCCGTCGGTTTCGGCGCTGCCGGCGACGTGCATGAACGGCGTCATCTCGGCCATCGAGCCGCAATCGATCACGCGCGCGCCGTACGCATCGACGATGCGGTCGCGAACGCCGGGTACCGACGCGCCAGGCTCGCCGGAGAAGAACATCGTCTTCAAGCCGAACGCGCGGGGGTCGTAGCCCTCGCTTCGCGCCACCTCGGCAAGATGCAATGCGAACGATGGCGTTGCGTAGAGCGCGGCCGGTTTGACGAGATCGAGCCACATCGCCGCGCGCGCGGTCATCCCCGGTGCGCCTGCACCAAATGGAAACGCCTTCGCGCCGAGACGCTCGGCGCCCGAAAGCGCGCCCCACGAGCCCATGTACAGGCTGAAGATGGCGGCGACGAACACGATATCGCCCGGACGAATCCCCATACCCCACATGATTCGCGCGTGCGCGTTGGCGATCGCATCCCAGTCGCCGCGACCGATCGCGAAAGCGGTCGGGCGTCCCGTCGTTCCCGACGTGCCGTGGATGTGATGGACCTCGTGCTCCGGAATGCAAAGGTAATCGCCGAAGGGTGGAACACGCGATTGAGCCTCGCGCAAGTCCTTTTTCGCGATGACGGGAACCTTGTCCTCGAAGTCCTCGAGCGAGCGCAGGCGATCGGGGTGAAATCCGGCCGCGTCCCATTTCGCGCGATAGAACGGCGAATGCGCGTACGCATGACGCGTCACTTCCTGCAGGCGCTCGACGATCGCGCGTTCGCGCTCGCCGGGCGCCATCGTCTCCCGCACCGGGAACCAATAGCGCGACCCCGCCGGCGGCACGTATTGCGCGTCGAAGCGCGGCGGGAACGACCACTGCTCCATCGCGTGAGCCGTCATGGTGTCCGATCCTTCCGCTCGTCCCCGATGCAGTCGCCTGATCCTGATCCTGATACCTGTTGCCCGATGCCTGGCGTCAGCGCGGGCCGCGCTCCTCGACGAGCCGCTGGATCGTCTCGACGATTCGCGCGGGGGGCGTGTCCTGCAGCAGCAGCTCGCGCACGCCGAGCGCCTTGAGCTTCGACAGATCCTCGTCGGGGATGACGCCGCCGCCGACGACCAGGATGTCGTCCGCGTCGCGCTCCTGCAAAAGCTTCAGGAGCCGCGGGAACACGGTCATGTGCGCGCCGGACAGGATGCTCACGCCGATGACGTCCACATCCTCCTGAATCGCCGCTTCGACGACTTCCTCGGGCGTCCGGTGCAGGCCCGTGTAGATCACGTCCATGCCCGCGTCGCGCAGGGTCCGCGCGACGATCTTGACGCCGCGATCATGGCCATCGAGGCCGACCTTGGCGATGACGACGCGGATCGGTTGAGCCGATGATTCCACGATTCCTCCTCGAAGGCGCGGACAATCGCTCAATTATCGCCGTTTGGCGCACCGCGCGGTATCCGACCGTGCACAATACGGAGCGCGCGATTGAATCGCGCCTGCCCGTCTCCCGCATCCAACCGGAAACTCACAAGGCCTGCTTCGATGCCCCGTTGGTCGCTGCCGCTCATGATCGTCGCTGCCGTCATCGTCGCGGCGGCACTCGCGTGGTGGACGGCGACCAGGACGATCGGCGCCGGGGCACCAGCGAAGATCGAGCATCGCGACGTGGCGCCGTTTCACGCGCTGCAGATCGGCGGCATCGCGCGGGTGCGGCTGTTGCAGGGGGACGGCGAATCGATCGACGTCGAGGCGGCCCGCGACGCCCGCGTGAAAAGCGAAGTCGTCGATGGACGTCTCGTGATTCACGCCGAAGATCGCACGCCATGGTTTTCGCACCTGTTCCTGCGCAGGCGTACGCCGGGCGCACAGGTCACCGTCCACTTCCGTACGATCGACGCGATTGCGATCAGCGGCGGAGTGACGATCGACGCGGCCTCACTCGCCGTGCCGACGCTGCGCATCGATGCTTCGGGCGGCACCAGTCTCACCGTGGGTGACCTTCGCACCGACACGCTTCACGTCCGCGGCTCCGGCGCGCTGAGCGCGAAGCTCGCAGGACGGGTTGGCACCGAGAACGTCTCGATCTCGGGCGCCGGCTCGTACGCCGCCGAACGTTTGACCGCGCAAAATGCGAGCGTCTCGGTGAGCGGCGTCGGCAATGTCGTCGTGCATGCCGAGCGCACGCTCAACGCCGACATCTCGGGTGCGGGGGTCATCGAGTACGTCGGCAATCCGGACGTGACCCAGCACGTCACCGGCATCGGCCGCGTTGAGCGACGCGAATCGCGGACGCCTGCGATGACCGTCGAAGCGACGAGCGTCCGCTCGCACGCCTAGCTTCGAGATCGACGCGCTAGAATCGCGGGTCTTTGCCGGCTCTCGTCGTCGATGCGCGTCTCGAAGTTCTACCTAAACACGCTCAAGGAAGCGCCCGCCGAAGCGGAGGTCGTCAGCCAGAAGCTGATGCTTCGCAGCGGCATGATCAAGAAAGTCTCGTCGGGCATCTACAGTTGGATGCCGCTCGGCCTCATCACGCTGCGCAAGGTCGAACAGGTCGTACGCGAGGAGATGAATCGCGCGGGCGCACTCGAAACGTATCTTCCGCACATTCTGCCGGCCGAGCTTTGGGAAGAGACCGGTCGCTGGGACAAGTTCGGTCCGCTGCTTTTGAAGATCAAGGATCGGCAGCAGCGCGATTTTCTGTTCGGCCCGACGCACGAGGAAGTCGTCACCGACATCGTACGAAAGGACATCCGAAGCTATCGCCAGCTTCCGATCAACCTCTATCAAGTCCAGGTCAAGTTCCGCGACGAGATCAGGCCGCGCTTCGGCGTGATGCGCGGGCGCGAGTTCCTGATGAAGGACGCGTACTCGTTCGACGTCGATCGCGATGCCTTGATGGCATCGTATCGCGCGATGTACGACGCGTACGCGCGCATCTTCACGCGGCTCGGCCTGCGTTTTCGCGCAGTCGAGGCTGACACGGGCGCGATCGGCGGCTTCGCTTCGCACGAGTTCCAGGTGCTGGCCGATTCCGGCGAGGACGCGATCGCGTACAGCAACGAATCCGACTACGCCGCGAACGTCGAGCAAGCGGAAGCAATCGCGCCGTCGACGCTGCGGGCTTCGCCCGCCGAGCGGATGTCGCGCGTGCCCACGCCCGGCAAGTCGACATGCGAGCAGGTTGCCGAGCTCCTCGGTCTGCCGCTTGCGCGCACCGTCAAGTGCCTGATGATCTTCGCGCAGCATCGCGTGCAGATGCTTCTGATCCGCGGCGATCGAATGGCGAACGAGGTGAAGATCGGCAAGGTCGCGTCACTTCGCGATTGGCGCTGGGCGAGCGAAGCCGAGATCGTCGACGCGATCGGCTGCCTGCCGGGTTACCTCGGCCCGGTCGGGATGCCCGCCGACATGCCGCTCGTAGTCGATCGCGAAGTCGCGGCGATGAGCGACTTCGTCTGCGGCGCGAACGAGGCCGACTATCACCTGCGTGGCGTCAACTTCGGACGCGATTGCCGCGAGCCGGACCTCGTGGCCGACATTCGCAACGTCGTCGCCGGCGATCCCTCGCCCGACGGCAAAGGAACGCTGAAGATCGTCCGCGGTATCGAGGTCGGCCACGTGTTTGCACTGGGCGACGTGTACTCCACAGCGATGGGCGCGACGTACCTCGACGCCGAGGGGCGCTCGCAAGTGATGCAGATGGGCTGCTACGGCATCGGCGTGACGCGCGTCGTCGCCGCGGCGATCGAGCAGAACCACGACGAACGCGGTATCGTATGGCCCGCGGCGATGGCGCCGTTCGCGGTGGCCATCGCCCCGATCGCCTATGACAGGAGCATCGGAGTGCGCGAATGCGCGGATCGGTTACATCGGGAGCTTGCGGAAGCCGGCGTCGAGGTCCTGCTCGACGATCGTGGCGAGCGGCCTGGCGTAATGTTTGCTGACCTCGAGCTGATCGGCGTCCCGCATCGGGTGACGATTGGCGATCGGGGCCTCGCCGAAGGCATCGTCGAATGCCAGGGCCGCCGCGAAGCGACGTCGACCAAGGTCGCCGTCGCGGACGTGCTTTCCTTCATCAAGCAAAGGATCGGGACCTGATGCAGAAGTGTCGCTTGTCGCGAACGCCGAAAACTTTTGCAGTGTTCGCGCTCGTTGCGATCTCGTCCGCGATGTTCCCCATCGCCGCGCGTGCGGGTGCGCAGGTCGAGGAGAAGCTTGCGCCCTCCGTCGTCGTCGGCCTGGCGCGCGCCGTCGCCGACAATCCGGTGCCGCGCGACTACTTGAACCGCGCCGACGTGCGCGCGTGGATTACGCAGATGTCGCCGAGACTCGCGTCGCATTTTCCTGACGACGACGCGCGAACCGACTTTCTCGCGACGGTCCACTACGAAGCGACGCGCGCCGGCCTCGACCCGCAGCTCGTGCTCGGCGTGATCCATCACGAGAGCGACTTTCGCAAGTACGCGATCTCGTCGGCCGACGCGCGCGGCTTCATGCAGGTGATGCCGTTCTGGGTCCGACTGATCGGCAAGGCGGATCAGAACCTGTTCCAGTTGCGCACGAACCTGCGTTACGGCTGCACGATCCTTCGCTACTATCTCGACGCCGAGAAGGGCGATGTCTTCCGGGCGCTCGGTCGCTACAACGGCAGCCTCGGACAGCCCGACTATCCGATGGCCGTCATGGCGGCGATGAAGCGCTATCAACCGATCCCCTTCGTCGCGCCGGTGAAAACGGCCGCGACCATGCAATCGCAGTAGATCGCTTGTCAGCGCGCGCGGGTGATACGGGCTCAGGTGCGCCGGGCCGCCCCCAAGCAACTGAGTGCTCGCCCACCGGGGGCAGCGAGCCGAGCGAGCGTGGGGGTCGTTCATCGCGCGGTCGCTTCGCCCCCTCACCCACCGGTCCGTTGCACTTCGGCTCGCTCGTCGCGGCGATGGCGAGCTACGTCGATGCGCGCCATCGCGGCGGGGCATGGCGCGTGCGAATCGAGGATGTCGACGCACCGCGCGTGCGCAAGGACGCTGACGACGACATCCTTCGCACGCTCGAGCGTTATGGCTTCGAGTGGGACGGGCCGGTATGGCGGCAATCGAAGCGCGTTGAGGCGTATCGATTCGCGTTTTCGCACCTCGTCGAGCGCGGCCTCGCCTATCGGTGTGCATGCACACGGCGCGAGCTCGCCGCGCTTCCGATCGGTCGCATTGGCGAACGCGTCTATCCTGGCACATGCCGAAACGGCATCGTCGACGAGCATGCGCGACGGCGCACGGCGGTTCGCGTCCGCGTCCCGCCAACCTCGATCGAGTTCGACGATCGCGTGTTCGGCCGGTATGTGCAGCTGCTCGAAGCCGACGTCGGCGACTTCGTCGTGCGCCGAAGCGATGGACTCTTCGCCTATCAGCTCGCCGTCGTCGTCGATGATGCGGCGCAACGGATCACCGATGTCGTGCGCGGCGCGGACCTTCTCGCGTCGACGCCGCGGCAGATCTTCCTGCAGCACGTCGTCGGCTTTGCGACGCCGCGTTATCTGCACGTGCCCGTCGCGGTCGACGAACGCGGCGAGAAGCTGTCGAAGACGACGGCCGCGGCGG
Organism: Casimicrobiaceae bacterium; assembly: GCA_035308425.1. Classification (GTDB taxonomy): domain Bacteria; phylum Pseudomonadota; class Gammaproteobacteria; order Burkholderiales; family Casimicrobiaceae; genus VBCG01. The sequence goes on from DATGGP010000054.1 coordinate 85,454, forward strand.
CGTTGCCCGATGCGCCGCTTTCGGCGTTGCGCGCGGCGTGGCGCTTTCTTGGTCAGCGCGATGCGCCGGCGCGATCGAGCGTACGCGAATTCTGGTCGTGGGCAAGCGCGCATTGGCAGGTCGACTCGATTCCGGCAAAGCTAGCGCAGCCGATCGCGACCTCCTTTGACGACTGACGTCGCGCGTATAATCGCCGCTCCAAGTTGTAATCGATGGAGCCGCGCCGTTCTTCCGCGGACTCCCATTCCGCATGACCACCCTCGTTGTCGTCCGCAAGGACGATGCCGTCGCCATCGCCGCCGACTCGCTCACGACGTTCGGCGACACGCGTCTTTCCGCCGACCACGATCGCACGTTCGACAAGATCGTTCGCTACCGCGACACCTACATCGGCCTGTGCGGCTCGGCGGCGCATCAACTCGTGTTCGAGAGCCTGCTCGCGAAGCACGGCGATCTCGATTTCGCGCACAAGTCGGCGATCTTCGAGACGTTTCGCAAGCTCCATCCGATTCTCAAGGAGCAGCACTTTCTGAACCCGAAGGAGGAGGACGATGATCCGTACGAATCGACGCAGATCACCGCGTTGATCGCGAACGGCAATGGCATCTTCGGCGTGTTCTCGATGCGCGAGGTGTTCGAGTACACGCAGTTCTGGGCGGCAGGATCGGGGCGCGAATTCGCGCTCGGCGCGATGCACGCGCGGTATGCGCAGACCAGGACAGCCGAAGCGGTCGCGAAGATTGGCGTCGAGGCTGGCGCGACGTTCGATCGCAATTCGGCGCTCCCGATGACGATCTATACGTTGCCGCTGGCGAAGAAGTGAAGCAACCACGATGATCGCGAGCAGGGAGCTCAGCGGACCATGAGCATCTACACGCCGTCGCATTTCGCCATCGACGATCGCGCCGCGATCGCACGCCTGATCCACGACCATCCGTTCGCGACGCTCGTCACACCCGGTGGGCCGGAGCCTTTCATCTCGCATCTGCCGCTACTCTTTGTCGCCGAGTGCGAGCCGCATGGCGCGCTGGTCGGCCACATGGCGCGCGCGAATCCTCACTGGCAAAACGCTTCCGGCGTCGACTCGATCGCGGTTTTCCATGGCCCGCATGCTTACGTTTCGCCGTCGTGGTACGCCGAGCCGGCAAATGCGGTGCCGACCTGGAACTACGCGGCGGTCCACGCCTGCGGTACGCTCGAGATCATCGACGACCCGGCGCAAACGCGCGGTGTCCTCGACGCGCTCGTCCAACGCTTCGAGGGGACGCGCGACAAGCCCTGGCAATTCGCGATGCCGCAAAGCCAGCGCGATGCGCTCGTCGGCGCGATCGTCGCGTTCCGCATGCGGATTCGCAAGCTGACGGCCAAGTTCAAGCTGTCGCAAAATCGGCCGCGACACGATCGCGCGCGCGTCGCCAACGCGCTCGAAGGCGAAGGCTATGCGGAAGCTGCCGCCGTCGCGCAATGGATGCGCGCGTACGTCGACATGGGCGAATGACCGGCGAGTCGCGAGCCAGCGTTTCGCCCGCCGAGGACGAGCGCATCCGCATCGACAAATGGCTGTGGGCCGCGCGCTTCTATCGCACGCGAGGCCTCGCCGCCGACGCGATCGAATCGGGACAGGTGCGCATCGACGGTGCGCGCGTCAAGCGCTCGCATCCGGTTCGCATCGGCTCACGCGTGACGATCGGCAAGGGTGATCTTGCGTGGGACATCGAAGTGCTCGGGGTCAGCGAGCGACGCGGGCCGGCGGCCGAGGTGGCGCATCTCTACCGCGAAACGACCGAAAGCGCGCAAACGCGGGCGCGCGTGGTCGCCGCACGTGCGAACGCGCGATCGCTTGGCGCGAGCGGTCGCCCGACGAAACGCGATCGCCGGAAGCTGGAGGATTTTCTGAACGAACCGTGAATCGGTTCAGCAGAGCCTCATCCCCGCAAAATCGAGAATGAAATCCGGCTGACGATATGCGGCAAACACGAGCCAGGCGATGGCCGCGGCGAGCAGCATCGCGAGGGCATGAAAAGCGACGCGGCGCACGCCGCGCGAGCGGCGGGCTTCGACAACATCGGAGCGAAGCATCGGGTCGCGTGAATCCACGCGACCGAATTTACGCCGTTTGCGAAGCGCCCGGCAAGTCGGGGACGCGCGTCACCGGCGCCGAAGGCAGGACGCCCCGTGCGCGAAGCGCCGCCATCACCGAATTGAAGTCGACCGCGACCTGCACCTGCTCGATCGGCTTCGCCAGCAGATTCACGGCGCGTCCGCTCACGATCAGCGGAACGGAATCGGGAAGCGCGCGCCGCAGGCTGCGAATCTCCTGTCCCGCGATCTTGCCTGAGATGCCGCGATCGAACAGCAGCACGACGAGCGACGCGTTGTACGCCGACGCCGCGGCGCCGATCTCCTGCGCAGGAATGCCGGTGCCGAGCGTCAGACAATTGATGCCCTCGGTGAAAAGCAGAAGCTCGAGGATCGCAAGCCCGAGTTGATTCGGATCGTTCGGCGGCGTCGCGAGCAGCAACTGGCGCGCCTCGCGCGTTGGACGAACGAGCCGCGTGACGTCGCGCAACAGGCGCTGCGCCAGATCGCTGAAACGCAATTCCTGGAACGTCTGCATCTCGCCGCGCACGACGCGCTCGTGCACCGCTTCGTTGAGCGGAATGAGCGTCTGCTCGAGGAACTTGCGCAATCCCTGGCCAACTAGCAGCTTCGACAAGTGGTTCTGCAACTCGCCGATCCGATGCTCGCCGAGCAGCCGCACCGACTGCGCGATCTCGGCGGGAAGCGGGGCGGGTTCGGCAACGGCGAGTCCTACCATCGACTGAAGCGCCGAGTCAGTGAGCGGCACGACGGCGCCGGCTCGCCAGCCCTCCGACAGAAGCTGCTTGATGAGCTTCAGACGCGCGACCTGATCGGCCGGATAGACACGATCGCCGAAGGCGTCGCGAAGCGGCGAAGGAAAACCATAGCGGCGCTGCCACATGTAGAGCTGCTCACGCCGCAGCCCCGTGATGCGCACCACTTCCCGAATATGCAGCGCTCCCGCCGTATCGCCCATCGTTACCGCCGGCGCATTCGCCGGCGCTCCGCTTGTATCGTGCCGCCGTGAAGGCGCCTCGATGAGGATTCCCATGTTCCTCGTCCCTTGCTTTTTGTCGCGCCGCGCCCATTGGCGACGCGCCTGTGCCTTACGCTTCTTTCGCGAGCACGCTCGCCCGGCGAAAAACCCTCCTGACGCCGCGCGGTCGTGCCGCACGGGCATCGTCCATGCAGGATGCGTGCCATCCTGCCGACACCTGCCGGGCGAATATTGCCGCGTCATGCGCCGCAATCGGTCCGAAACTTGCAGCGAAGGCGCATCGTCGCGCCCGACGGTCGGCGGCGCGGTTGCGCTCGCTAGTAGAGGGCGAACGGGAGGTGACGATGCGACTGCCTATTCAGCGCTTTACCTGACGCTCCACGACGCACGATGTTCGGTTTTGGCAGGTCCAACAAGGATCCATTGTCCGATGTGAGGTCGGCGTCGCGTTGGCTCGCGACACTGCCGGGCACCGATTCGCTCGCAGTGCATTCGGATGTCGTCGTCGAGCTCGAGCGCGTTGCGGGTCCACTGATGACGCGAACGCCCAATCGTCTGCGCGCCGTGTTTCACGTTGACGCGCAAACGGTTGCGCAGCGGCGCGCTCTCGTCGCGCAATACGTCGAGCACGCGAACCGCAGCTCGCGCATCGAGAACCAGCTCTGGACCGCCCTCTTCTCGCTGACGCAGGCATTTCTTTCAACCTATCAGTCGTTCGCCAGGGAGATTGCCGACCGCCCGAAAAGCGCGCGCTGGCAGGACCTTTTGCCCGAGCTCGTCTGTCGACAGGTGGTCCATCTCGCGCTCGACGCGCGCGTGCGCCTTTTCCGCTACGAGCAGTGGATCCCGGCGAAGTGGGCCGAGCTCCATGCGCTGATGACGCTCGCCTGCTCGAGCCGATTCGAGCGTCAGATGATCGTGCTGGGCGATGCGAGCACGACGACGATCGAGCACGAATACTTGCGTGCGCTCGTTTTGCAGGTGATGAGTGCCGGCAGTCTGACTGCGCGCCAGGTCGAGTTCATCTGGAGCGAGCTCGACGACTGGTGCGCGCCGCTTCGCCTGACGCTGGAGCCGTCCGCTTCGCACACGTTCTTCGTCGATCTTGGCGGCCGCGAAGGCCTTCGCCGGCGCAAGCCGGGGCCGCTCGAAAGCCGCGTGCTGTTCCTCGACACCCGGCCACTGCACGCGGTGATGATGCAGCACGTCGTCACGCTCGAGCAGAAGATCAAGGCCGAGCCGCTGTCGAGCCGCACGCCGCGACGAAGCGAGCAGTTGACGCTCTTCACCAAGCTCGCGGCGCAGGTCGATCCCGAATTCAAGCCGTTCGCGCGGCGCGGCGAGCGCATCGCGACGAGCGGCAACGTGGACGCGATCGTCGGGTTTCAGAAGATCGCGAGCTACTTCAAGGAAGAGGCGCGCCAGCCGCTCGAAATCGCCGATTCGACCGGGGAAAGCTTCGACAGCACGATGGACCTCGCGGTGTTCGGTCGCATTCGCGACGAACCGACGCGAAGGCGCGAGATCGCGCGGCGACGCATCGGTGCACATGCCGCACCCGGCGGTCCGTGGGAAGCGAAGGACGTATCGCAGACGGGATTCAAGCTCGTCGCGCCGATCCAGGTCGCCAACGCGGTCACGCTCGGCACGCTGGTCGCGATTCATCCCCACGGCCAGCCGCGCTGGACGCTCGGCATCATTCGCAGAATGAAGCGCACGTCGGCGGATCGCGCCGAAATCGGCCTCGCGATCATCGCCGACACGATCGGCGGCGTCGACGTCAACGAGCAACGGAAACGATCGGCCGAGGAATACTCGATCGATGGCGAGGGCACGACGATCAACGGCCGCCGCTTCGGCGCATTGCTCCTGTCGCTTCGCGCGCGCGACGGCGAGCCGATGGTGCAATCGCTGGTCGTTCCCGCGGTCGAATATCAAGCCGCGAAGCGCTATCAGGTATCGACCGACAAGGCCGAATACCGGATTCGCTTCGGACGGCTGATCGAGCAGCAGCCCGACTGGGTATGGACCGCGATCGAGCCGCTCGAAGGTTCCACGCGCATCGTCGCTCCCGCGGGGGGACCGACGACGGTCACGGGCATGTCGACGACGAGCCGATCAGTTGGCAGTTGACAGTTGTCAGTTGCCACAGGCGCCGGCGTTGCGTCGCTTTCGGTGGCGCGCCATTCAGGCGCGGCTGCGCTTTGGCGGATAACTGACAACTGTCAACTGGCAACTGAATGGCGCCGCACGATCGCTACGCCGAAATCCACGCTGCGCACCGATGGAATGTCCCGCCGGATTTCAACATCGCGCATGCGTGCTGCGCGCGCTGGGCGAATGACCGCTCGCGATTCGCCCTCTATTGGGAAGACGAGTCTGGCGAGCGCGCGGCTTACACCTTCCACGATATCGCGCAGGTAGCGAATCGCCTGTCGAACGCGTTGTCCGCGCGAGGGCTAGGGCGCGGCGACAAGGTCGCGCTGATCCTGCCGCAGCGTCCGGAAACGGCGATCTCGCATATCGCGGTGTACCAGCTCGGCGCGATCGCGGTGCCTTTGTCGTTCCTGTTCGGCCCGGAAGCGCTCGAGTATCGGCTTATCAATAGCGAAGCGAAGGCCGCGTTCGTCGATCCGCAATCGCTGCCGAATCTCGCGCCGATCCGCGAGCGATGCACGAACCTCGCGCACGTCGTGGGTGTCGCCGGTGCAAGCGCACCGGGTGTAACGCCGTGGGACGCATTCCTCGAAGGCGCGTCGCGACATTTCTCCCCTGCGAAGACACAGGCGGACGATCCCGCGGTACTGATCTATACGAGCGGAACGACGGGGCCGCCGAAGGGCGCGCTGATGCCGCACCGCTGCCTGATCGGCAACCTGCCGGGCTTCACGCATTCGCACGATGGCTATCCGCAACTCGGCGATCTCTTCTGGTCGCCGGCGGATTGGGCGTGGACCGGCGGCCTGATGGACGCGCTTCTGCCCGCGCTCTATTTCGGCCAGCCGATCGTCGGCTATCGCGGCCGCTTCGATGCCGAGCGCGCGTTTCGGCTGATCGAGCGCTATCAGATCAGGAACACGTTCCTGTTTCCGACGGCGCTCAAGATGATGATGAAGGCGTACCCGCGTCCGCGCGACATCTTCGACGTGAACCTGCGCAGCATCATGAGCGCCGGCGAGGCGGTCGGCACGGCGGTTTTCGACTGGGCGCGCGACGCGCTCGGCGTCACGATCAACGAGATGTTCGGCCAGACCGAGATGAACTACATCGTCGGCAATTCGCACACGCTATGGCCGGCGAAACCGGGCTCGATGGGCCGGCCGTACCCGGGTCATCGCATCGCGCTGATCGACGATGATGGCAACGAGGTGCGGCGCGGCGAGCCGGGCGATGTCGCCGTGCATCGGATCGCGCCCGATGGCACGCCGGATCCGGTGTTCTTCCTCGAATACTTCGGCAACGCCGATGCCACGCGAAGAAAGTACAGCGGCGACTGGTGCCGAACGGGTGACGTCGCGGTGTCCGACGAAGACGGCTACCTCTGGTACCGCGGTCGCGCCGACGATATGTTCAAGGCCGCGGGCTATCGGATCGGCCCGTCGGAAATCGAGAATTGTCTCGTTCGACATCCGGCCGTCGCGAATGCCGCCGTGGTGCCGTCCCCCGACGAGACGCGCGGCAATGTCGTGAAGGCGTTCGTCGTGCTCGCCGCCGGCTATGCGCCGTCGGCTTCGCTCGAAGCCGATCTCGCGCAGCACGTTCGCGCGCATCTTGCGCCCTACGAATATCCGAAGGAGATCGAATTCATCGATGCGCTGCCGATGACGACGACCGGCAAGGTGCAGCGGAAGGTGCTGCGCGAGCGGGAGATTGCGCGAAAGGGCGGCGTTTCGGCGGGTTGACGCGATCGGGATTCAGGGCAGAGACGGTCTACGCATGGACAAGAGAATCGGTGCCTGCGAAGCCAAGACGAAACTGCCCGAGCTGCTGTGTCGAGTCGAGGCAGGCGAGCATTTCGTCATCACCAACCGCGGTCGGCCCATCGCCGAACTTCGGCCGGTACGAGTGTTACGAGGACCGCCGCACGCGATTCGGTCGCGGACATGCGCGCCCTGCCGAAGATTCGCGGAGTTTCTGCGCGACTGGTGCGCGAGCTGATCGAGGAGAGCCAACGTCGACGGCCGTGCTCGATGCATCGCAACCTTCGATCGCCCATTGCGAAAGGCCGCAACGGCCGTGGGAATCGACCTGAAGTAGGCTAAACGCGTGCCGGCGGCCGGTCTCGCACCGCCGTCAGGAAGCCGCGGTGCATCCCGATCCATAGCACCGCGGGCGTCACTGCAGGAAGGATCAGCGACCCGAACTGGAACGCGAAAGCGATCGCTTCGCGCTGCCATGCGACGAAGCCGGTCTGCGACGCGACGGCCGCACCCGACGTGATCGCGACGTTCTTCAGGAAATCGGCGAAGGCGCCGAAGGCGACGACCGGCATCAGCACGGCGTAGCCGATCGCGAGATGGCGCTTGTAGCGCCGCTCGTGCGCGGCGAGCGTCAGGGCCGCGAGGAGCGGAAGCCCGAACGAGTACAGCAAGAGGTTCACGTCGACGGTCACGAGGCCTGCCATGCCGTTGCCGGCGGAATGCAAAGTCGTGACGAACGTAACGATTGCCCCGGATTCCTCGACGCCGCGGACGAGGCCGCCAAAGCCCAGGTACGCGACGGCGCGCAGGATCAAGAACGCCGGAAAGAGCAGCAGCGGCGCGGCGAAATACCAGACCGCGAAGGCCGGCGCGAGAAGCGCGAGGGTACGCAATGCGAAAGGACGAACGCCGGACGATGGCGCCGCATGCGTGTTCATCGCCGGCACGCTCATGGTGTACGACGCTCCACGCGAAATCACGCCGCAACGGGCGGCGGCGAATTATCGATCGGAGGCGAGAAGCGAACCCAGATCACCCACACGATCAGCACATCGAGCATGATCAGCGCCTGCCACACATAAAGATGTGCCCATTCGAACGCGCTGCGGTTCCATTCGCCGAGATAGAACAAGCTCACGACGCGCAAAATGTTGAGCGCCTGCACGGCAACGACGCCGATGATGATGCCGCGCAAGCGATGCTTCCACGACGCGGGAAACGCGAGCATCGCCGCGACGAGCACGAGCGTCGCTTCGACGCCGTTGCATCCCGCCTCGATCGAGACCGCAAACGCGCCATCGCGCGAGCCGATCACGTTTCCGCTCGCGATAATGCTGCCATCGAACATCCGCATCAGCGCGCCCGACACGCGCGCGACCGTATCGGTCCACGGGTTGACGAGCCACGCCTGCGCAGGCGGCGTCAATTCGACGCAGAACGAGACCGCGAGGAGGGCCAGGAAGACGACGAGGAATTTTCGCATCGCGCGAATTCTAACCGCGTCGCGTCATCGCGGCGTGCTCACGTGGTAGGCAACGGTTCACCAGCTCACCAGCCACTCACGCTCTTGCCAGCGGTGGACTCTGCGCGAAGTATCGGTGAATCCCGTCCGCGATCGAATCGGCGAACCGTTGCTGCTCGCGCGGGTTCCGCAGCTTGAGCTCCTCGTCGGGATTCGAGATGAACGCCGTTTCGATCAGGATCGACGGAATGTCGGGCGCCTTCAAGACGGCAAAGCCTGCCTGCTCGACGGTCGCCTTGTGCAGCACGTTGTGCGTTCCGATGATGTCGAGCACCTCCTGCCCGACCTTCAGGCTGTCGCTGATCTGCGCGGTCTGCGAAAGATCGAGCAGCGTTCTAGCGAGCATCCGATCCTTGACGTCGAGGTTGACCCCGCCGATCAGGTCGGCCGCGTTCTCGTTCTGCGCGAGCCACCCCGCGGCGGCGCTCGTCGCGCCGTGCTCGGAGAGCGCAAACACCGACGAGCCGCGCGCGCTTGCATCACGAAACGCGTCGGCGTGAATCGACACGAACAGATCCGCCTGCACGCGCCTCGCCTTGCGCACGCGCTCGGCGAGCGGCACGTAGAAGTCGTCGTTTCGCGTCAACATCACGCGCATGCTGCGATCGGCTTCGAGCACGCGCGAAAGCTTCCGCGCGATCGCGAGCACGACGTTCTTCTCGCACGTCCCGCGCCGCCCGATCGCGCCCGGGTCCTCGCCGCCGTGGCCCGGATCGAGCGCGACCGTGATCCGCCGTCGGGGCGGCGCCGGCGCTTCGTGCTTTCGCGCATCCCTGGACGGTGCGTTCGATGCCTTCGGCGGCATCGTTTCCCGATCACCATCGAAGCCGTCCTGCGCCAGGAGCGCCATCAGAGGATCGAGCGCGACCAGCGGGTAGAGATCGATGACGAGGCGATAGCCATACTCGGCGACGGGCGCGAGCGAAAATACCTGGGGGCGCACTTCGGTCTTGAGATCGAGCACGACGCGAAGGAATCCATCCGATGGGTGCCCGATGCGGATCGCCGCGATGTATGGGTCCGACGACTGCACGTGCGACGGCAACTCGTCGAGCGCCCGCGACGGCGCGATGCGCGCAAGGTCCAGCACGAAGCGATCGGGATTGCGCAGTACGACGAGTTGATGCTCGATCGGCGTCGACGACTCGAAGATGACGCGCGTGTATTCCTGCGCGGGCCACAGGCGCGTGGAAGCAATCGCGGAAGCCCCGGCCCACGCGGAAGGCAACGCGAATTGCGCCGCCGGCAGAAGCAGAAAACCGAACGCGCGTCGACGCGCGAGCGAAACGCTCGTCAGCGCGCTACGCTTGCGAGACGCTTCAGGCATCGCTCACCTGAGCGCGACCGCGCATACGCCTCGAGTTGTCGCCCCTGCCCGCTTGGCGAATACGACAACGATAATTCGATGTCGGAAACCGGCAGCCGATCGCGGACGCGCTCCGGCCATTCGACGATGCAGACGCAATCGTCGCGGAAGTAGTCGGACATCCCGGCCGCGTCCCATTCATCGACGCTCATGAACCGATAAAAATCAAAGTGATAAAAGTATAAGCTCGAAAGTTCATAATGTTCAACCAGCGCATAGGTTGGGCTCTTGATCGGCCCGCGAACGCCGCGTGCATGCAACACGCCGCGCACCAGCGTGGTCTTCCCGGTGCCGAGGTCGCCAGCCAAACCAACCACCATACCGCCGTGGAGGCACGGCGCGAGGCGCGCGCCGGCGTGCTCGGTGGCAGCGACGTCGGGAAGATGGAGGGTCAGCGTTGACACGTGAGCGCGCCGCCTCGAAGCGCGGTCAGGATGCGCGCGAGCCGGGACAAGGCGACGAGCGCGACCTGAACGAGCTCGCTGCGCGGATCGCGCAGTGGGGCCGCGAGCTCGGCTTCGACGCGATCGGCGTGTCCGATGCCGATCTTTCCACCGAAGAAGTGAACCTGATGAACTGGCTCGCGCAAGGGCGCCATGGCGAAATGGATTATATGGCGCGACACGGAGCGACTCGCGCGCGGCCCGCGGCGCTCGTTCCCGGCACCGTGCGCGTCATCACCGCGCGGCTCAACTACTGGCCGTCGCGTGCGACGCCTGCTCACGACGTTCTAGTCGATTCGCGTCGTGCCTACGTCGCGCGCTATGCGCTCGGACGCGATTATCACAAGGTGCTTCGCGCGCGTCTTGCAAGGCTTGCGAAACGCATCGAGGCCGATGTGGGGCCGTTCGGCTATCGCGTGTTCACCGATAGCGCGCCGGTGCTCGAAGTCGCGCTCGCCGCAAAGTCGGGCCTCGGATGGCGGGGCAAGCACACGCTGCTCCTTTCGCGCGACGTCGGATCGTACTTCTTCCTGGGCGAGATCTACACGAACCTCCCGCTCCCGGCCACGCCCACGACGAGCGCGCATTGCGGAACCTGCAGCGCGTGCATTTCCGCGTGTCCGACGGGCGCGATCGTCGCGCCCTACGAGCTCGATGCACGACGCTGCATCTCGTACCTGACGATCGAGCACAAGGGCAGCATTCCCGATGCGCTGCGGCCGCTCATCGGCAATCGCGTGTATGGTTGCGACGATTGCCAGCTCGCGTGTCCGTGGAACCGTTATGCGGTGCCGACGACGACGAAGGATTTCGACGTCGTGCGAAACGGCCTCGATGGCGCGTCGCTTACGACGCTTTTCGCGTGGAGCGAAAACGAGTTCGCGCACAACACCGAAGGCAGCGCGATCCGGCGCATCGGCTACGAGCGCTGGTCGCGCAACATCGCCGTCGCGCTTGGCAATGCCGCTTTCGATCGCTCGATCGTCGCGGCGCTCGAGCGGCGCGCGAACGATCCTTCGCCCCTCGTGCGCGAGCACGTCGGGTGGGCGCTCGCGCGCCAACGACGGAAAACAAAGTAGGGTCAGACACCGGGTCAGAGACGAAACTCACGGTTGGATAATTCGCCAAGGAGAAAACTCCATGATTCTCTGGGATGCCAAGGCTGCGCGAATCACGTTCACCGTCGTGATCGTCGCCGCGATCTTGTACGGCGTGTACCTGATCCGGCGTACCGTGTTCGTATTCCTCCTTGCCATCTTCTTTGCATACATGGTCTACCCGCTCGTGGTGCTGCTGGATCGCTTTCGCCCGCGTCGTGCTCCGCCATGGGCATCCCCAGTGGCTGCGTTGGTTCTGGTCCTGACGCTCGCCGTACTGATCGGGATACTGATCGGTCCTTCGATCGGCGACGAGGCAAACCGCCTCAGCGAGCAGTTGCCGGCACTCTTGCAGCGCGGCGACGCTTTCGCCCCGGAGCGATGGCCCACTTTTCTTCAGCCTTACGCCGCACGTATCGTTGCATTCGTGCGGACCGAGCTTCACGGCGGAGCCGCCGCAGCACTACCGTTGGCGCAGCGCATCGGGACAGGCGTGCTGCAGGTTGCGGGAGATCTGCTGTTTGTCGTGCTCGTCCCGATCCTGGCGTTTCTGTTCATCCTCAGTGGACCTCGAATCCGCGACGCGCTGGAAAGTGTTTTCGCCCGCCAGGCAATCGGGCAACGCATCGTTGATGATCTCGACCATTTACTCGGTCGCTACATCCGAGCGCTCCTGTTGCTGTCGGTTGCGGCGTTCGCCGCTTACGCGGCTTTTCTTGCCAGCATCGGCGTTCCCTATGCGTTGCTGCTCGCCGCCGTGGCGGCACTCCTCGAGTTCATCCCCGTATTCGGGCCGCTGTTGTCGGCGCTCGTCATTCTCATCGTGGCAGGTTTGGCCGAGTATCCACACCTGCTGTGGATATTGTTTTTCATCATTGGCTATCGCATTTTCCAGGACTACGTTCTCGGTCCGAGATTGATGGGCGCCGGGGTGGGCGTGCACCCGATCCTGGTTCTCTTTGGATTGCTCGCCGGCGCGGAAGTGGCAGGCGTGCCGGGCATATTCCTCTCCGTTCCAGCCATTGCGGCTGTCTTGATCATCGGCCGGCATGTGCTTCGCGCCCGCGGCAAATCGAAGAATGGAAAGGCCGTCTTGTAGCTCGCAGGCTCTCGAAGCGAAATGGGACCGTCACGCAACGTCACGACGATACATTCGATGCGAACTGCGCGACTGCACGCGTTTCAACGCTAGGCGCGCTCCCATCGACGCCGGTGAAAATTCGCATAGACGCAAGTGAATTCCGCGCCGAGCAGGAAGACCTGCGCCGAGTAGTACAGCCACAATAGAAGCGCGGCGAGCGTTCCCGCCGCTCCATAGGCGGACGCGATCGCGCTTCGACCGAGATAGAGCCCGATCGCGACTCGCCCGACGCTGAACAGAAGCGCCGTGATGAATGCCCCGACCCATACGTCTTTCCAGGCGATCCGGACATGGGGCAGCCATTTGTAAAGCATCGCGAAGAGGACCGTTGCAACGCCCAGGGAAAGGATCGCATCCAACAGGTGTAACAACAACCGCTCGGTGCCGGGGAAGTACGATCGGAAGTAGGTCCCGAACGCTACCAGTGCGCCGCTTGCAATCAGCGATATCAGAAAGAGAAAGCCGATCGCCAGAATCATGCCGAGCGACACGATACGGGCGCGAAGAAGCGACACCAGGCCGCTACCGGGCCGCGTCGGCGCCTTCCATATGTAGTTAAGGTCGTCCTGTAGCTCCACGACGAGTGTCGTCGCCCCCACCAACGTCGTAACGATGCCGACGATGGCCGCGAACACGCCGGTCGTCTTCGTTTGCTGGGCCGCGCTGAGCAACGCCTGAATGGCCTCCGCCGCCCGCGCGCCGACCATGCCCGCGAGTTGACCGACGATCGCTCCACGAGCCGCATTGGCGCCCCACAGCGCGCCGGCAAGCGCGATAACTATGATCAGCAGCGGTGCAAGCGCAAAAGCGCTATAGAAAGCGAGAGCAGCGCCCATCGTCGGCGCGCGATCCTTCATCCATGCGGCGCCGGCCTGCTTCACCAGATCGACATAAAGGCTCACGGCGACGCGGGCTTCTCGCGCATCGCCGGAGCTATGGCTCTGGTTGGCTGACGGAGCGAAAGGCGAATGCCTGCGCACGGATGCTCGTTTCGAGGTCGTACAAGGAAATCGAGTCTTGGCGGTATTGGCAGATTATCGCCCCGCTTTCGCATCTTCCATCGGCAAGAGGCGGCGCGTGTCTATGCCGTCTACGGAATGCGCGCAGAGCGTCTGCTGCGACCTCATGTGCTGGCCAACGCAGCAAACACAATCCTGACTCGGAGCGTTTCGCCGACGACGCCCGGCTCAGCTCGACGCGGAGCGGGGTTTCCGTGAAGCGCTCGCCGGAAGACGACGCTCCGACAGCAATGCATAGGTACATAGCTGCCGGGCGAATCTCTGCAGCTCATCGACGCCGCTCGCCTCGGCGCGCTGGCACCAGTCCTGAAGCTGCTTGACGAGCTGTTGCCGCGTGGCCATCGAGCGTCCCCATACGTCGGCGAGCTCGGAGCGCATCGAATACATGATGTGTAACGCATGCACGCTGGGCAGCGTCTCGGCGAGCTTGACGCGCTCGGCCTCGCGCAGAAACTTCTCGTCTCGGCAGAGCCACGGCTTCAAGGTCAGCAATGCGCGCTCGTCAGCGGGCGAGAGCCGACGCAACCGATCGAGCTCCTTCGCGTAGATGCGCCTGAGCGACTTGGCGTACTTCGCCAGCACGTCGTAGCGGCAATCGATGATCGCCTGGAGCGTGTCGACATCGACTGCCGGCTTGGGCGCGGTGAAACAGGGGGTTGGCACGACGTGCTTGATCCGCGCGAGCCCGAGCGCTGCGAGAACGCGGATATAGATCCAGCCGATATCGATCTCGTACCACTTGTTCGAAAGCCTGGCCGAGGTCGGGTACGCGTGGTGGTTGTTGTGCAGCTCCTCCCCGCCGATCAAAAGCCCGAAAGGCACGATATTGACGCTCGCATCCGGCGTGGACCAGTTGCGGTATCCGAAGCGGTGACCGATACCGTTGATCACGCCGGCGGCCCAGAACGGAATCCACACCATCTGCGTGACGAAGATCAGCACGCCCGGCACCGCGCCGAAGAGGATGATGTCGGTGACGCCCATGAGGGCCAGTCCGACCATCTGGAACCGGGAATAGACGTTACGCTCGATCCAATCATCGGGCGTGCCCGACCCGTAACGCTGCAGCGTATCGGGTCGGTTCGCCTCTTTGACGTACAGAAATACTCCGCGCCACAGGACACGGTTGATCCCGAGAACGCGAGGACTATGCGGATCCTCGGTCGTTTCGCACTTCGCGTGATGCTTGCGGTGAACGGCGGTCCATTCCCTGGTCACCATGCCCGTCGTCAGCCACAGCCACAGTCGAAAGAAATGGCTCGCGACCGGATGCAGCTCGAGCGCGCGATGCGCTTGATGCCGGTGCAAGAACACCGTGACCGCGATAATCGTGATGTGGGTCAGGACCAATGCCGCGACGGCATAACCCCACCAGGGAAGCTCGAACACGCCGAAAAACATCACCCCCCGTCTCCTCAGGCGATCATCTATCGATATTGACAACGTCGGTCCGCGACGTCTGTTCGGTAGCGCACCGAATCGGCAGCCGCTCGCGAGAGCCGGGAGTGACCTGTCTTGCTAATCAGGCCAGCGGGGGCTCGTGAGCTCGATCGCCAAACCGGCCCCGCAGGATCGAGCGGCCCCTCGAACCGCACGAAGGCCGGCACGTCCTCGGTGGCGATCCAGACGTGATCGTCCGCCGGCAATCGCCCGGACAGCGTCGCGAAGAGCTCGAGCCAGGCGCCGAGGTTCGGATGGAACGTGGAGCGGGTCGCGGCCTTCGTGAGTTGGCCGACCAGCATCTTGTGCTCGCCCCGACGGCGCCACGTCCAGCTCCATGATGCGCGGCTCGGGCGTAAACGACACGATGTGGACCGTTTCGCGGGCGAGCGAGATGTCGGTGTCTTCGGCGAATGCGCGCCCGCGCTGCGACAGGTGATAGGTTTGCATGGTGAAAACGCGCTGTTGGCTGAACGTCACGGTTTCGTCGAACACAGACCCGTCATCGAAGCGGAACACCATGCGCCTCTCGACCACGCCTCCGCGGCCGACGCGCTGGAGCAGATCGCCGTTCGCAATGAGCGCCCCCTCCGACCGCGGTAGCAGGAATCCATGCGCGGCGCCCTCGACGAAGCGGACCGGGCGCTGACCGTCGCTGTGCGGTATCGCACCAAAGGGCTAGACTACGGCCAATGGCAATCGACCGACCCGCCAGCGCGTCGAAAGTGACGTCCTCTCTCTCGAAGGACAGGTCCCGGAGCGCGCCGACACGCAGCGCGCATCAGAATCATTTGCTCGATGCGCTGCCCGTGGCCGACTACAAGCGGCTCCAATCCCACCTGGAGCTGATACCCATGGCGTTGGGCGAGGTCCTGTACGAACCCGGTGGCCGTTTGCGGCATGTCTATTTTCCGACCACCTCGATCGTTTCCCTGCTCTACGTCATGGAGGATGGCGCGTCCGCGGAAATCGCCGTCGTCGGCAACGAAGGCATCCTCGGCATATCGCTGTTCATGGGCGGCGAGACCACACCGAGCCACGCCGTGGTGCAAAGCGCCGGTTACGGCGTCCGGCTGAAGGCCCAGTTGCTGAAGCAGGAATTCGCGCGTTTCGGTCCGATGATGCATCTGTTGCTGCGCTACACGCAGGCGCTGATCACGCAGATGGCGCAGACCGCCGTGTGCAATCGGCATCACTCCGTCGACCAGCAGTTGTGCCGCTGGCTGCTGTTGAGCCTGGACCGGCTGTCGACGAACGAACTGTCCATGACGCAGGAGTTGATCGCCAATATGCTGGGCGTTCGTCGCGAGGGTGTGACGGAGGCCGCCGGGAAGCTGCAGGACGCCGGTTTGATCCGTTACCGCCGCGGCCGGATCACCGTGCTCGATCGCCCCCGTCTCGAGACGCGCTCCTGCGAGTGCTATCAGGTCGTCAAGAAAGAATTCGATCGTCTCCTGCCCTACGTGAGCAAGTAGCGCCTTGGCGCTCTTGCGCGCCGCCTCGCGGCAAGTGCTTTTGTACGCCAGCGCACAGACGAATCGGCTGTCTTGCGTAATTCTTGCCGATGGCAGAAGTGCGGCCCCGCGTGCCGCTTTTCCGGGCGAACGAAGACCCTCTTTCCTGGACCCGTGCGTAGCAGGCTCAGGCCGCACTGAGGATGCGTCATGGAGAACGTGGCGCGGAAGGAGACGCAATGCTGCACGAATTTCTTGCGAACCACCGGGCCGATCTGATCGAGCGCTGCAGGTCGAAGGTCGCTCGAAGGCCATCGCCGACGGCGACCGATGCGGAGCTCGAGCACGGCATACCGCTCTTTCTCGACCAGCTCATCAAGACGCTGCGCGTGGAGCAGACGTCGGAGCCCATGCGAAGCCGGAAGGTATCCGGCCCGTCAGGCGGCGGGACGCCGGTGTTGTCCGAGATCGGCGTAGCTGCGGCCCGGCACGGGCGCGAGCTGCTGGAGCACGGATTCACCATCGACCAGGTAGTGCACGACTACGGCGACCTTTGCCAGGCGATCACCGAGGCTGCAT
This sequence comes from Casimicrobiaceae bacterium, assembly GCA_035308425.1. Classification (GTDB taxonomy): domain Bacteria; phylum Pseudomonadota; class Gammaproteobacteria; order Burkholderiales; family Casimicrobiaceae; genus VBCG01. Next base: position 102,514 of record DATGGP010000054.1, read on the forward strand.
TCGGGCACGCCGCGCCGATCCAGGTCGACGAATTCCGAACGCTCAACCGCTGCCTCGACAACGCTATCGCCGATGCCGTCACGGAATTTTCCTACCAACGCGATCTTTCGTTCGCGGACAGGCGGGTTCAGTCATTCAATGAACGGTTGGGATCCCTTGCGCACGAGCTGCGTAACCTGCTCCATACAGCAACGCTTGTCGTTGCCACCCTCAAGGCGGGCAATGTGGGCTTGGGCGGAGCAACGAGCGCCGTGCTGGACCGCAGCCTGATCGCCATGGGCCACCTCATCGATCGCTCGCTGGCCGACGTGCGCGTAACGGCCGGGTTGCCTGCGCGACACCAACTGATCTCGGTTGCCGGCCTCGTCGCTGACGTCAAGAGCGCCGCCTCACTCGAAGCGCAAGACCGGGGATGCGAGCTGACGGTCTCCTTCGTCGATCCGACGCTGGCGATCGATGCCGACCGCGACATGCTCGTCGCGGCCGTCGGGAACCTGCTGCAGAACGCGTTCAAGTTCACGAAGCACCGAACCAGCATCGCGTTGAACGCCTACGCCGCCGCCGATCGCATTCGAATCGACGTCGAGGATTGCTGCGGCGGCCTTCCGGCGGGGGGCGCGGAGAGAATGTTTCTGCCGTTCACCCAATGCGGTGGGGACAAGTCCGGTCTCGGGCTCGGATTGGCGATCTGTCGGCGCAGCGTCGAAGCGAACCACGGCGTCCTCAGCGTCCGCGATCTGCCCGGCTTGGGGTGCGTCTTCACCATCGACCTGCCGCGGCACTCACTTCCCCGACATACGTCAGAACCGATTGCCTGAGAGCAAAGGCCATTCCGCTTTTCTGGCGCGATTAACAGGAGCACGCGATGTCTCATCAACCTCCCAAGCAAAACAAGAAGAAGGCTCAGCACACGGCCAAGGAAAAGAAGTCGATCAAGCAGCAAAAGAAGTACGCGAGCGAACACGTGGCGTTCATCAAGCAATAGATGCGGGTGACGACTTCGCGACGGCGCGAGCGAAGGGCCGATGAACCCTGGCGAACCGACGTTGACGGAGTGGTCGCGTCCTCGTTTGCCGTCGAATCATCGCCTGCGCTTCCTGGCGCCTGGCGGGAAGTTGACTGATTTCCACTATTCCCGATCTGCCCGGCTCGGGCTTCGTCTTCACTATCGACCTGTCGCGGCCGCACTCACTGGCGTAGTTGCGAGCGCCAGGCGCTTCGTTCACCACGCGCTTCCTGGGAGGTGCTCACGCTCGGGCTTATGGCGCGTCGCATCGACGCCACCGAACATATCGTACGGCCTCACCGAATCGTTGGCACGCGATGCAATGCCAGGCCACCGCCATGGCCCTGGACATCCAACATTCTCAATCGAATTCTTTCGATGGCCCTCGAGGGAGACAGCCCCATCGGACAAACTTCTGTGCAGTTCATGATCGTGCGGCAGCGAAATAGCCGGAAGGGGTCGCTGTTCAAGTCCTCGAGACGTTCCCGCGTGGCGCGATCGCGGCTGTCCCTGATGAAGCGGTATGCCTGGATCAGCCCGGCCGGACCTACGAACCTCTCGGGGTTCCACCACGACGAAGGGCATTGGCTGGTGCAGCAGCCGCACATGATGCATTCGTATGAGCCGTCCAGCTTGTCGCGCTCTGCCGGCGACTGCAGCCGCTCCTTTTCGGGCGGAGGGTCGTCGTTGACGAGATACGGCTTGATCGAGTCGTACTGTTTCCAGAACCGGGTCATGTCGACCACCAGATCGCGGATGACCGGAAAGCTCGGCAGGGGTCGCAACACCACCGGCTCGCTCAGCTCACGAACCCGGGTAACGCACGCCAATCCGTTGCGGCCGTTGATGTTGATCGCGTCGGAGCCGCATACGCCCTCGTGGCAGGATTTTCGGATCGTGAGCGAGTCATCCTGCGTATCCCTGATACGCAAAATGACATCCAGCAGCATGCGGTCGGTCGGCGCGACGTCGACATGGAAATCCTGCATGCAGGGCTTATCGTCCCGCTCAGGGTTGTAGCGGAAAACCGAAAAATGCAAGGAGGCTCCGGCGGCGATGGCGTGACCGGGAGCCGCGGCTAGCCGCGCGCCATCCACAAGATTCGCATCGTCCATACGCCCATTGCCGCCAGGCCGAAGCCGAGCAGCGCAAGAACGCCAGCGCGAAGCGCGGCCGCGTGAACGTAGTCCATGATCACATCGCGAAGACCCACCCAGGCATGCGCCAGCAACGCGGCGAAGAAGACGGTCGTGATGACGCGCACACTGTAGCTCGTCATCCACGCGTGCCACGCGGAATAGGAATGCGGGGGATCGACGGCGAAATGCGCCAGAAAGAATACGATGAACAGGAGCATGTAGACGGCGCTTGCTCGCTGCACGAGCCAGGCGCGCAATCCTGTGGCGGCGATTCTCACAGCCACGCACCCGCGGCGAACAGCGCGACTGCCGCGCCGCCGAAGTTCACGATCCACGCGCTGCGGCGCGCGGCAGGCAACTGGGAGCCGATGTCGATGTCGCTCAACAGGTGGCGGATTCCAGCCAGCAGATGATGGGCGAGCACCCAGACCAACAGGATCGCGGCAATTCGAAGCGCGACATTGTCAAAGAAACCGCGTACTCGCGCATAGATTGCGGGCCCTGCAGCGACAGATCGAGAAGATGAATGCCGAACGGAACGCCGAGCGCCAGCAAAATGCCCGTCGCCCGGTGAGTGATGGAAGTCAACGCACCCACGGGCATCTGGATTCGCGCCAGATCGAAGAAGACCGGCCTTCGTCGCTTCGAGGCTGACGCGTGCCGCATTTGCATCAGGGACCGGTCTTTTGCAGCGCCGCCCCCTTATGTATTGCAATGTGATCGGTCTTGTCGCTCTTGATTTCGTACTGCGGATCATCCGGCGTCGCGTGATGCGTGTATCCCTTGTAGTCGGTATCGCGGGTGTGTACCTTCATGATCTTGCCGCTCACGTGTCCCGCCTCCGAGTTCCAGGTCACATGATCGCCGACGCTGAATTTCGCTGCCATGGTGTGTTCCTCCGTTATCGCGGCGCGATCGACGCACGCCGATTCGCGCACGCCGTCATTCCCGTCCTTCGACGCCTACACCGTAGACATGAACCATCTGACCCCCGAGCCAGCCCGATACGCAGAGGAGCGCGACGCCGATGATCGATAGCAGGACGGGTATGCCGAAACCTCCGCCCATGCTGCCCGGACCACTCGCGCGCAGCCAGATGTTGACCGCGTACAGCACGACGGCAGTGAGATTGATCGCCATGTGAGTCAGCGCAATCTTCTTGACGGGTGGAGCGCCGCCCTTGTAGAAGAGGAAGTCGACAAATCCAGGCACCGCGGCGCAGAGGGCGCCGATGAAGCCGCCCACCATGCTGTAGAACGCGACGATGGACCACGCGTCCGACGAACCGCCTGCCAAACGGACCAAATCGCAGGCCAGCGAGAAAATCCACAGGCCGATCGGAAAGACGATCAGCATCGGATGGATCGGATGCTTGAAGATGCTGGCGGGCGTGCGCATCAGGTGTCCTCCTTTGATTGTCGGCGAGAGTCCACGGTCGGCCGTGACGCTCCGGTTGACCTTGCGGCTTCGAACGTAGTCTCCGTCCGCCCGGTGCGCACCTACTTGCTTCGCGTAAGCGCCTTTCCGGAGTGGACAACGATTGCCGGCTCACCCGGGTGATGGTCGTGCTGTTCAATCGAGTACATGGTGTTGTCGGCGTTGGTCCCTTTCTTGTGGACGCCGGTTACCGTTCCGTGGCCTATAGCGCTGCGATAGTGCCAGGTCACTTTCGTACCCGCTGGAATCGTCTTGAACGTAGCTTCCTTCGTTGTAGTCATCATGCTTCTCCTGGCCTGGCCAGTGAATTCGCATTCATCAGATTGGCACGCGGTAGCCAAAGAATTCGTGATCCTCGTTGTAGCCGCCTTCACCGGCGCCAAGGTCGGCATAGTCGTGCACGAGCTCGATAGCCGCGATCCATTTGACCATTTTGAAGCCGACCTCGTTCTCGCAGCGCAGCCGCAGCGGTGCCCCATGCAACACGCTGACCGGCGCTCCGTTCATCTCGTAGGCCAGGATCGTCAATTCGTGGCGCATGTTGGACAAGCTGTGCGTATCGTAGTAGCGGCCGCCGTCGCCGCCATCGGCTAACGAGTAGAGCACCGCGTAACGGGCATCGACGGTCGGCTTCACCAGGTCAAGGATGTGGCGCATCGGAACGCCGCCCCACTTGGCGACGCCGGACCATCCTTGAATGCAGAAGTGCGTGGTGATCTGCTCCTGCTTCGGCATCGCCTTCAGGTCGGCGTACGAGAACTCCATGGGGTTTTCGACCAGCCCACCGACTCGCAGCCGATAGTCGGCGAAGTCGGTTTTCACGAGCGTGTCGAACTCCGTCCAATTCGGCATCGTGCCGTTGGGCCAGAAGTGCGGCGAGATGTCTTTCTCGGTGAGCTGGCTCTTCGCGTCCCACGACTGCGTCGCGCTGCCGAACGGCCGTGACATCACTTCTCCAAGCCGTTGCACCAGTCGCGCATGGCGCAAGGTGAACGGCGACGCCCACCACCAGGCCACCGCGACCATCACCATCGCGACAATGAAGATCCGAAGGCCGCTCCAGGAAGCGTCATTGACTCCCGCCCACATCATGTTCAGGTTGACGCGTGCATCGGTGATGAATACCAGCGTGCCGTGCGCAAGGATGAAGAGCAGAAACCACCACAGCGCGATGAAGTGGATCGAACGCGCCCTCTGGCGATTCAATGCCCGGCCGAACCAGCCCAGCCGGTTCGAGATCGCCGGGCTTTGCATCAGGCCGGTCACGATCGACGTCGGCGCGGCGATGAAGACGGTGATGAAGTAGACGAGTTGCTGCAGGCCGTTGTAGCGTGTCCAGCTCTCATCGACCGGGAAGGTCAGCGAAAGGTACTGGATCGCGGTCGAGACCGCGTTCGGAAACACGCTCCAGGTCGTCGGCACGAGTCGCAGCCACTGGCCGGTCGTGAACAGCAACACGTAGAAGGCGATGCCGTTGACCATCCACAGCAGGGTGATCGAGAAGTGCCACCAGCGCGCCAAGCCGATCGAATGGCGGATGCCGGGAATGCCTAGCCACATCGGGATCGTCACCGAGTCGTCCTTCGCGGTCCAGATCCGCCCGGTCGGCACCGCCTTCTGGAAGCGAAACCATTCGGTGCCCGGCGTGCAGTCGCGCTTCCAGTAGAGGCGCGGGTGATCGGCGAGAATCTGGACGCCGGCGCGAATAATGAACGCCATGAAGAAAAAATTGAGGAAGTGCAGCAACCTCAGCCAGCCTGGAAAGCCGGTGGTGACGGCGACCGACGGCGGAATGCCTGGGTAGCGCGAGATGAAGTCCTGCACCGCGGGCATATGGCGCAGCGCCTGCGCAACGGCGACGCCGATCACCATGAGCACGAAAACTATGGGCAACGCCCAGAGCACGTTGATCCAGCGTCGGCCGATGCGAACCCTCGGTACTACACCGCCCTGCGGCGGCAACCAGTGATTCAGGCGAACACGGTCGTCGGCCGCACTGAGACGCATCGCCAGCGGATCGTGCGGCGATGACGTGTCGTGAGCGCTGATCATTTGTATTTGATGCTGGTCGGCAGAGTCATTGCGACCCGCGCGAGGAGAAATATGGCAGGCACAACCGATTCCAAGTTGGGCACGTCATGCGGCCGGCGTCCCGTTCAATGCAGTCTGCAGAGTTAGTTAAGAACGACTTTGTCGCTGGTTGGTTCGCCCGAGGCTGTCTGACAGCCTGGTGGCAAGAAATGGCCCCTGCAACGAGCGAACACCGAGATTCCGCGGCTCGTCGCCGACACGGGTCGCCTCCAAGCGTTCAGGCGTCGATCGCTTCAGAATGGCGGGCGACGACTCGATTGATGTTCGATATCGAACAGGCCCCTCCGCCCCGGGCTCGATATCGTTGCAAAGCGTCGATGAACGGTATAGTGACTCAAGCGTATGGCGCGCCGATGCCCGGGGGTCCCGCGTCGTCGCGGTAGATGATCAGCGCCGGGTACGCCGCATCCAGTACTCAGCATTGAACCGACTTGGCCGGCCCAATTCTGAACTGGTGGTACGGAGTACGCAGTACTCGGTGCTCCGTACCTTCAATCGGTCAAACCGGCTACCATCGCATGGTCGAAGTTCGTCGACCGGGTGTGGAAGTCCTCAGTAACGCGAGCTGCCGAACGACCAGGCTAACGCGACATGGTCTTCCGTCACGCAATTCGAGATGCAAATACGGCTATGACCCATGAGTCTATACCGGCAGCATTCCCCGGGTGGTGGGGCCATCTACCCCGACGGCGTCTGATTTCGGGCTTACTGGTCGGACTCGGTATCTATGCACTGCTGTACTTCGTCACCGATGTGAACGGGCGGTTGCGCTTCATCGTCGCGTGGGACGTTGGGGCGAGCTTCGCATTGGCTGCCTTGTATTTCGGACTACGCAACTCCTCGGTCGGGATCATCAAGCAGGTCGCGGCCCGCCAGGACGCCGGCAAGCGAGCAGTGCTGGCCCTCTGCCTACTCGCTGCCACCGCCAGCCTGATCGTGATCGCCGGGGAAATGCCGCAAATCAAGGATGCTGGCGGTTTGGAGCGGGTGGTGCGCGTCGCGCTGGTTCTCTACACGATCGTACTGTCTTGGGCGTTCATGCATTCGATATTCGCGCTGCATTACGCGCACGACTACTATCTCGACGTCGATCTTCCCGCTGCCCGACCCGGCCGTGAGTCGGAACGACTGATCTTTCCAGGCGAGCCGTCGCCAACTTATGGCGATTTCCTCTACTTTTCGTTCACGATCGGGATGACGTTTCAGACCTCTGACGTGCAAATCGCAGATTCGTACATACGGCGCGTCGTAGTGGTTCACGGTGCTGTGGCATTTTTTTATACCACCGGCATCCTCGCCTTGACGATCAGTCTGGTCGCGGGATTGATCTGAGCGATGGGCACTGGGCCCTGCCTTGCAGGAATCAGCCAGAAACAGCGCTCAGCGTCGCCACCCGAATTCGTGCACGATTGCCACCCGTTGACTCAAGTATTCTCGGCAGGAGGAAATCAGGTTGCCGCATTTTTTGCGTTTCCTATCTTATGCTCAACCTTTCTCCTCACCTGACTTTGATACTTGCTTCTCGCGCTGGGCTGCCGCTTGCGGTGTCTGCTTCTCGCGCTGAGCTGTCGCTTGCGGTCGCTGCTGCGTCGGACGCTGGGCTGCCGCTTGTGGTGCCTGCTTCTCGCGCTGGGCTGCCGCTTGCGGCGCCTGTTTCTCGCGCTGAGCTGTCGCTTGCGGTCGCTGCTGCGTCGGACGCTGGGCTGCCGCTTGCGGTGGCTGCTTCTCGCGCTGATTTGCCACTTGAGGTACCTGCTTCTCGCGCTGATTTGCCGCTTGAGGTACCTGCTTCTCGCGCTGAGCTGCCGCTTGCGGTGGCTGCGGCGCTTGATGCTGCGCTGCAGCTTGCGCCGGCCGCTGCGCCTGACGCTGAGCTACCCCTTGCGGTCGCTGCTGCGTTTGATAGTGCTGCTGCACTACGGCGTCTTGCGGCTGATATCGATAATTCTGGCTTTGCAATACCTGCTGCTGCGCTACAGGCGGATATCGATTCCCTGAATATTGCCGCTGGTACACGGGTAGCGGGGCCGGCGCGGGTACAGCGCTGCGATTCCAGTTGTCCCATCCGCTGCGACGCTTCTCCCATTCATTGCCCCAGTGGTCACCCCAGCGCGGCGGCGCATCCGAAGCCCACCCACGAAAGTAGGCAGGCGCTTCCCGGTAATAGCGCACCGGGACGCGCAGTATGAACAACGGCACCGCATCCGGGCTCACAAGTTCCCAAGGCCCGTTGTACCAGGTGCTCGCGTACCAGCGGTCTCGTTGGTAGACCCAGTACATTCCGTCGTAGAAAAAATAATTTGAATTCAGTTGTGGAGCGTAGTAGACGGGATAACCGGGCACCGGGACCAGCTCCGGATATACCGGCACATCGATTCCGATGCTAACGCCGGGTGACCCGATACCGACGCTCACCTGAGCAGCGGCCGAAGTGATCGAGCAAAGCAGCATCGATAAGACAATGAGTAAGTTGCGCATTTCGTGTCCTTCAGTTCGCGCCAGGTCGAAATCATCCATCGTCAATGGAAAGCGATGCGGACAACTTCGCTTGCAACGATGAGTTAGGAAGCGCGTGCCGACACACTACCCGCACGCCCCTGCTGCCGTCGGTTCGGTGGCGCACATACCGTTATGCCCCAGCGAGTCCAGGTAGCGCGGCTCGGCGGTGGTGGAATTGGGGCATGGTGGCATGGGCGATATGAGTATGTGACCGGACGTAACGCCGCAACGATCCCGGAGGCTCGTTCATTCGGGCCGCTGCTTTTGCATCGTCAGTGCTATAGCCGTTAAGAAGCCTTCGAGTAATCTTGCCTTCGGCTTTTCGCGGCGTAACCCGCTGACGGCCGCAATGCTCGACCGCTTGCTACACCGCGTGCATGTGGTAGTGATTCGAGCAATTGATTGCGGACTGCGGGGAAGGTCGGGGGTCTGATCCGACTCAACGCGGGTGACGACACAGCTTGCCCCAGTCACGCAACCTTACGTGCGGCAGCGTACAGACTGCGGATGGCGCCTGCTCACATGCTATGCACAAAACTAGCAAAGAGCAGCTTCGAGGGTCCGCTGCAAAACCATGGCGGCCGCGACCGCCCGAGACGAAACATGAAGCGTGCCGTCGCAATTCTCATTGCAATGACCGGGACATGTCTGGCATATGCGGCGCCGACGATCCCGCAACCGTTGGATGCCAGACCAGCGATGACACTCGCTGCCGCCGAGCGTCGCGCGATCGATCTTCAGCAGGGCATGAAAGCGGAGGAGGTAGAGAGGCTGCTCGGCAAGCCGAAACGCACTGCGCTCAGGCAAGGAGGATTGTCGAGTGCGGTGGACGCACCAATGGGCAGCTTGCAATGGGCCTACACGTGGCCCGCTGCGACGCAAAGAGACGGCACTCTCCAAGTCGTGTTCACGCGAAAGTCCTCGGGAGAGTGGCTCGTTGACAGTTGGGGCTGGGATACCGTCTATTGAGAGCCCGGCATGGCCAGCCCAAAGGAGTCGAGTTTCGGCCGCCATTCCAGTCCCCGGTCGTGGTCAAACCGGCCTCCTCGAGCGCGGCTTCGAGCATGCGGTGTATGGCAAATCCGTCCTGCATGCCCCGGGCCGTTTCGACGATCGCCCGCGCACGTTGTTGCGTGAAGCGACCATTGCGATGATCTTGCCGTTGTCGTCGATCTTCGCCAGCCCGGCATTGACGCCTTCGCCGATCGACCGCTTGTCGACCATGTTGTCGGGGATGACGAATCCGTCGGCGGAGGAGGCCGCGCGACTCGTCACCGCCGTGTTATGCGGGAGCGAGCAATGAAGCGCAAGCCTTGGCCACCGCTGACAGTTGATCGGTCGGCTTCGATCCGCGCACTGCGGCCCAGCCGCCCTTTTCGATAAAGTCACCTTGGGACCAGGAATCGACCTTCTTGAGCGCGGCCAGATTCGCCGTTGCGTCGGCGGCACCCTGGAAGCGTTCGACGCAGACGGGTGCGAGAGCAGCCACGACGGCAGCATTCGCGCGTTGCGTCGCATCCGCTTCCGCCGTGCCGCCCGTAACCCATCCACCCCACGAGAAACCTATGATCGCCGCAGCGATCGCTCCACCGACCGCGCCCCATAGCGCCGGTTTCGTTTCGACTGGAATCTTCATAACGCATGCCTTTTGAAATGGATCGAATAGCGCCGGCCGACGCATGAAAACGAAATCGCCAATCCGGCAGAACTTTGGTCCTCGGCCGTGAACAAGGTGACCGCTCCTCATTCTCTTTTAGCTAATACGCGAAGTTCTCTGTGAAGTATGTGCGCCATCGCACATATCGGATTCCTGGCGCCCGAGAGGGATCTCGAGGAAGAATCCTTTCGGGAACGGTCCGGACGGCTCGACGAACGACTAACCGAGGATCTGCGCGTACGACCTGCGATCTTCGTTGTAGCAACCGCACGAAGCAGCTTTGAGACCTCGGCGATCGAGAACGGTCATTCGGCCCCGGCTGTAACGAATCAGATTGCGCTTTTGTAATGAACTGGCCGCCGTGGTGACGCCTACGCGGCGGACGCCGAGCATCGCGGCTAGGAATTCCTGCGTAATATGGAAGCTGTTGGCATTCGCTCGATCCTGGGTCATCAGAAGCCACCGGGCCAGCCGCGCTTCGATGACGTGGAAGCGTGTACAGCCGGCCATCCGGGCGAGCTGGCTCGCACGGATGAATACGTAGCGGTCGATCGCCCGCTGGAGTGACGGTCTGCGTCGGAGCTCGCGGCAAAACGATGCGCCACCCATGCGTAAGGCGGATCCCGCGCCTTGAACAACCGCGCGCACGGGCGACACGTTGACGCCGAGCGCAAGCGGAGTTCCGAACATTCCTTCGCTTCCGACCAGGCCAACCTCGAGCGAGGCATCGTCGATTGGCATGATCAGCGAGATAAAGCAGGTGAGCGGGAAATAGACCTGGTCAAGTGTCTCTCCCAGATCGTAGAGCACATCGCCAAACGCCAGCTCCACGTTGTCGGACTCGGCGAGCACCTGGCGCTGATCAATAGTCGGCAGCGCGTCGAGCAGGCGATTGACTGGAGAAGCACTTCGGGTCGCCATCGATGTGCTTTCGCTAGCTTCCCTGAGTGGTCGTCGTGCTATCCCGCTGCGTCCGGCGCGCAACCGACGTCGATATTACGACAGCTCGCGGATCGCATTCCTGACCGAGGTATCCACCAATCGCTGGTCGGCAGCGGTATCCCGCATGATGGTCTCCCATTGCAGGCGCACGTAAGCAGACCGATGCCTGCTCTTCAAAGCCAGCGTTTGCAGACCTCTTTTGTCGCCGAACGCATAGTCGGTGGCATAACCGAGCAAGTCGTGCACTCCCGCCTCCCACATGCCCGTCTGGACGGCCTCGATTATCGCCGCCATGCGCCGGTGGAATTCGCGCGGCACGTCGACCGTTAGCGGATCGCTCTCGACTGCTGCAGAGGCCGTCTTCATGGCGATGGCTCAGCGGGGGCGGAACAGCGGCGATTTGCCGACTTTCAGGGTTCCGGTGGCTCGGTTCCTGACGATAGACGCCACGTTGCTGGGCCCGCCCGCGATTGTCTGGATGGTCCTTACCGGGTCTTGCTGATTTTTTCGCCGGATTCCGGCGAACGCCTTCTTCAAGTCGGTCGCAAAACTCGGCGTATATCGAAACGAGGGGTCCAGGATCGATCTCATCAGGTCTCGCTTGTCATGGCGCGATTCGAGACGTCATCGGACGCAATCCGATGAATCCATCGCAACCGATGAAAGCGTAGCTGCCACAGGGGGGACGGTCGGTGCGGCAGCGCACAGAGCAGGCGCCATCGCGAAGCCGGCGTGAAGAAACGCCGAGCCTGCACGCGGGATCCTCATTCATCCTTGAAGAACTGAAGCGGCCTCGGCACGTGGTACCTGATCGGCATGCTGCTGCCGCCGGTCGTCGGCTGGCTTGCAGCCAAGCGCATGTTCCGCTGGTAGCGCAAGGGCCGCCTTGCGCTCCGCGGCTCTTCAGATGCGCGTGCTTTTCGCCGGCGCGAAACGCCGGAGCATCGCGAGAAATCGCTGCCTGTCGTAGCCCTTTCCGGATTCGAGCAGGCTCGTGTCCTGCGAATGCAACAGCGCGCCATTGGCATCGAGGAAGAAGAGGTGCGGATAGCCTTCGATCTTCGGCCAGTGCGCGAGCAGCGCCTCGTTCCGATTCTCTTTCGAGAAGTTGACTTTGACCCAGATGTAGTTGGCATCGATCAGTGACCGCACGTCGGCGTTGCTCGCGATGAAGCGATCCATGATGTGGCACCATGAGCACCATTCGCCGCCGACGTCGACGATGACGCGCTTGCCGCCGCGTTTCGCGAGCGACACCGCGTACGCGACGTCGGCCGCCGCGTCGCGCGAAGGATCGAATTTGGCCGGCAGCGCGGCCGCCGAGGCTACGGACACGAGCACGAAAAGGGACAGCGCCAAAGCCAGGAGCCTTCTCATCGCAGCTACCTCACCAGCTGATTCATCGTCACGATCGGCAACATCACCGCCAGAACGAGCACGAGCACGATTGCGCCCATCAGCACGATCAACGTCGGCTGAATCAGCGCGGCGATCCACGCGAGGCGCCGCTCGGCATCGCGCTCGAGCTCGGCCGCGGCGCGCTCGAGCATCGGCGCGAGCGCCCCGCTTTGCTCGCCGTTGCCGATCAGATGAATCAGCACCGGCGGAAATGCCCGCTGCTCCTTGAGCGCGCGCGACAGCGACACGCCTTCGCGAACGAGCGCCGACGCGGCGCGCGCAGCATTGGCGAGCGGGATCATGCGCACGACGTCCGTTGCCGCGTCGAGCGAGCGCAAAAGCGGCGCCCCGCTGCCGACGAGAATCGCGAGCGTGCTCGCGTAGCGCGCGGTGTCGAGGCTCGACGCGAGCCGGCCGATGCCGGGTACGCGCAACACCCCCGCATGAATGCGTGCGCGCGAGCGCTCGCGACGTAGCGCAACGACGAACGCAACGACGATGGCGATCGCGACGGCAAGCCACAGCGGGCCCGTCGCGCGAAAGAACGCGCTGATCGAAATGAGTGCCTGCGTCAAAAGCGGCAGCGTCTGCCGACTCTGCTGATAGACCGAAACGACCTGCGGCACGACGTAGGTGACGAGCACGGCGATGACACCGATTGCGATGATCGTAACGAGCGCCGGATAGATCAGCGCGACGACGAATTTCTGACGCAGCGCAAGGCGCGCATCGAGGTATTGCGCAAGGCGGGTGAGCACCTCGGGCAGCTTGCCGGTTTCAGTGCCCGCCGCGATCAACCCGCGATAAAGCGGGGAGAACGTGCGCGGATAGCGGCTCATTGCTGCAGGCAGTGATTCGCCCGCGACAACGTGTGCCCGCAGCGAAGTCGCGAGCTTCGCGACCGCCGAGTCGTCCGCCTGCTCGGCGACGGCCACGAGCGCCTGCTCGAGCGGCATGCCGGAGTGGACGAGCGTCGCGAGTTGCTGCGTGACGAGCGCGAGCGCGGGCGCGGGGAGGCGCGCGCGCGACAGTGCCGCACCGCGCTCGGGCGCGGCATCGACTGCTGTCGGCGTGAGGCCGTCCGCCCGCAGGCGTTCGAGCACCGTGCGAACGTTGTCCGCATCGAGGAGCCCCTGGCGCAGTCGCCCGCGCGCATCGACCGCCTCGTAGCGAAACGCGCTCACTGGTGGTCCCCCCACGCTTGCGGCTTCGCCGCTGCGCTGCCTCCGGAGGGGGCGCAATTCGCGCCTTGGGGCGGCCCTGCGGCGCTCACCGGTCGCCCCTCACCCGCCTCGCTGAAGCTCGACTCTCTCTCCCCGCTTTCAAGGAGAGAGTTGGGGTGAGGAGTCGCCATCACGTATCGCGCGTCACGCGCGTCAATTCCGCGAGCGATGTGCGCCCTTCGGCGAGAAGGCGCGCGCCATCCTCGCGCAATCGGCGCATGCCGGCGCGAAGCGCGGCATCGCGAAGCGCGAGCTCGCCCGCGCCATCGTGGATCATTCGGCGAAGCGTCTCGTCGATGCGCAAAAGCTCGTAGATGCCGGTGCGTCCCGCGAAGCCGGTGTCGTTGCAGGCCTCGCAACCTTTGGGATGAAAGATCGGCTGTGCGCGCGACAGGCCGAGACTTTCGAGCAGACGCCCTTCGCCGTCGCTCGCATGCGCACGCACGCGACAGACCGGGCACAGCGTTCGCACGAGTCGCTGCGCGAGCACGCCGAGCAGGCTCGACGCGAGCAGGTACGGCTCGACGCCCATGTCGGCGAGACGCGTGATCGCGCTCGCCGCGTCGTTCGTATGCAACGTCGCAAGGACCAGGTGTCCGGTGAGCGACGCCTGCACGGCGATCTGTGCGGTCTCGAGATCGCGAATCTCGCCGATCATGATCACGTCTGGATCCTGGCGCAGGATCGAGCGCAGCGCGCGCGCGAACGTCAAATCGATCCGCGCGTTCACCTGCGTTTGCGCGACGCCGTCGAGCGCGTACTCGATCGGGTCCTCGACCGTCATCATGTTCGTCGAATCGCGCGGCAGCCGCGACAGCGCCGCGTAGAGCGTCGTCGTCTTCCCCGACCCGGTGGGACCGGTCACGAGCAGGATTCCGTGCGGCTCGCGAATCAAGCGATCGACCGCGGCGAGCGTGTCGTCGCTCATGCCGAGCGCGGCGAGATCGAGCCGCGCCGCTTCCTGATCGAGAAGCCGCAGCACGACGCGCTCGCCCGCACCGGTCGGCAACGTCGATACGCGCACGTCGACCTGTCGATCGCCGAGCTTCAATGCGATGCGCCCGTCCTGCGGCAGGCGCTTCTCGGCGATGTCGAGGCCGGCCATGATCTTGAGCCGGGACACGAGCGCGCCATGCAGCGCGCGCGGCGGCTCGATCGCATCGCGGAGCATGCCATCGATGCGAAAGCGCACGACCGCATGCGATTCGTACGGCTCGAAATGCAGATCCGACGCGCGCTCGCGCAATGCCTGCAGCAGAAGCGCGTTGATCATCCGGATCACCGGCGCCTGCTCGCCCGCGGCGAGCAGATCTTCGCTCGTCGGAAGCTCCTGCAACAGCCGCGACAGATCCGCCTCGTTCGCGAGGCTTTCGCTCATCGCGACCGCGGCGCCCGCCTGGTTGTACGTTCGCGCGAGCTCGGCGGCGAAGACGTCCGCCGCCACCGGACGCGTCACCAGCGGCCGATCGAGAACGCGGCGAAGCTCGGCGATGCCGTCGACGGTTGCGTCCGGTCGCAGCAGGACCACGGTGGCGTCGCCTTCGTCGCGCCACGCAAGCACGCCGTGCGCGCGCGAAAACGCGTACGGGATCCTACTTGCCGGGTTGGGGCTGGCCACCTGGATTCGGCGTCGACGGCGAGATGCCCGGCGTCGCGCCCTGCTGCGCGGGAAGAAGCGGCGCCGTCGGGTCCTTCCAGAACCACGTCGGAAGTGGGGCGGTTTCGATCTGCTGGCCGCGCAGATAGTCGTAACGCTCGCTCGTAAGCTCGTGTCCGCCGCTTGAACCTTTCACGATCGTCGGTTTGAGGAAGATCATCAGGTTCGTCTTCGTGCGATCGTGGTTGTCGTAGCGAAAGAGCGACCCCAGCACCGGCACGTCTCCGGCGCCGGGAATTTTCTGCGCATTGTTCGTGAGGCTGTCCTGCATCAATCCGCCGAGCACCACGATCTGCTGGTCGTCGACGACGACGGAGGATTCGAGCGCGCGCTTCGACAAGATAGGTCCCGCCG
This sequence comes from Casimicrobiaceae bacterium, assembly GCA_035308425.1. Classification (GTDB taxonomy): domain Bacteria; phylum Pseudomonadota; class Gammaproteobacteria; order Burkholderiales; family Casimicrobiaceae; genus VBCG01. The sequence goes on from DATGGP010000054.1 coordinate 117,917, forward strand.
CGGAATCGTTCTCGACGCGCGACACTTCTTCGTAGAGGCCGAGGCGCACGCTGCCGCCCTCGGTGATCTGCGGCTTGACTCGGAGCACGAGACCAACGTCGCGCCGCTCGATCGTCTGGAACGGTTGCACTGTCGACGTCGACCCCGTCGTCGCGTACTGGCCCGTGATGAACGGCCGGTTCTCGCCGACGATGATGCGCGCCTCCTCGTTGTCGAGCGTGAGCAGCGTCGGCGTCGACAGGATGTTCGCGTCGTTGTCGTCCTCGAGCGCGCGTATGAGAAGCCCGAGATTGCTGATCACCCCGAGGCCGGGAATGCTGATCGTGCCGTTGATGATGCCGAGGTTGAGGCCGTTGCCGAGCGAGCCCAGGTTGATCGACGCGTCGATGATGTTCTGGCCGCTGCCGCGCGCACCGAAGTTCGTGCCGCCGATGCCCTGCAAATTGTTGCTCTTGCGACCGGCGCCGGTGAGCACCTGCCATTGGATGCCGAACTCGGCCGCCTTTTCCGATGTGATCTCGACGATCAGCGCTTCGACGAACACCTGCGAGCGCCGCGTGTCGAGCCGCTCGATCACCGCGCGCAGATTGTTGTAGACCGGCTCGGGCGCCATGATGACGAGCGCGTTGTTCGCCGCGTCGGCCTGGATCATCGCGCCGCCCGCCTGGAACGCGGTCGACTGCGACGATGCCGCGGTTCGCGAAAGCGGGCTCGTCGCTTGCGCCGATGCGCCGAGGCTCGTCGTCGTCGTCGTCGCGACGCCGCCCGGCGCGGCCGTGGTCGGCATGCTGGTCGTCGTCGTGAACGGCAGCGTGGACGACGTTTGATGCTCGCCGCCGTACAGGCCGCGCAGCGTCTCCGCGACCTGCGCTGCATCGGCGTTCTTCAGGTACACGATGTACACGTTGCCGCCGACGCGCGACGGTGTATCGAGCTGCTCGATCAGTTCGCGCACGCGCGCCGCGCGCGCCGCGGTGTCGGCGCGCACGAGAATGCTGTTCGACCGCGGATCGGCGACGAGCGCCACGCGTTGCGGCTCGACCGGCGTCCCCGGAACCTGAGCGTTCTCGGTGAGCGCACGATTGACGAGCGCCGCGAGGTCGAGCGCGGACGCATGCTTGACCGCCACGAGCACAGGTGCTCCGGACGGCGGCTGGTCGAGCGATGCGACGATGCGATCGATCCGCTTGATGTTGTCCGCGTAGTCGGTGATGATGATCGCGTTGTTGGGCGTGTACGCCGAGATCGCATTGTTCGGCGAAACGAGCGGCCGCAACACCGTGACGAGCTGCGCGGCCGATTCGTAGCGAAGCGCGATCACCTGCGTGACGATGCGATCGCCGCCCGCATTGACGGTCGCATGCTGAACCGGCACGCCTTCGGTCTTCGCTTCGGCTTCCGGAACGATCTTGACGACGCCGTCGCCTTCGACGGCGGCGAAGCCCTGCATCCGAAGCGCCGACAAGAGTGTCGGGTAGACGAGGGATTTGGGGACCGGCTGCGCCGAGACGATGTTGATCGTGCCCTTGACGCGCGGGTCGACGACGAAATTGCGTCCGGTGATTTCGCCCACCGCCTTCACGACCGCGTCGATGTCGGCGTTGACGAAATTGAGCGTGACACTACCGGAATCCTGCGCGAAGCTTCGCGTGCAGAACGCGAGGAGCACGACGAGAAGCGCCGTCGCGAGCCGCCGCGTCGCGTCGAATGTCGGAATCCGGGAATGGCTCGCGACCGCCGGCTTGCGCGAGCATACGAAAAACGGTACGACGGCCATCAACGCGAGAATGCCGGCTCCTGTGATCCTGTCGCGGCGTCGCCGTCGTCTTGCCGCGCGCCCCGAAGCGGAATCGGCGGCGATGATAGCATGGGGTATCGGTTAAATTGACAAGTGCCGGGGCGACTTTTCGAGCGCTGCCGAATCTTCGAGCGCTGCCGAATCCGGCCGCCCGCTTCGCCGCATCCAATCGGCGGTGACACATGGAGCCTCGCGAGCGATGCCCTCGCGATACGCTCGCTCCACGGTCCGAGAAGAGGGAGCATCGATGGGGAATTTCGAAAGCTGCGTACCGGCGCATGTTCGCCGGCTGATCCTCGGCGCCGCATTCGCGGCGGGATTGGCCGTGGCCCTTGCGCCGCGCACGGCGAGCGTACGCGCGGCCGATCTCGACGTGCAAATCGCGCAGGCGCCGGCCACCGAACCGGGGAAGACCGCGATGGCGCCGGAGCCGACGAAACCGGAAGGATCGGCCAATCCGGAGAGCAAAAGGCCCGACGCGGCGGAAGCAAACGGCGACGATGCCGGCGAATCGTCCGACGCATCGTCGGCCGGAGCGAAGGTGCGAGGCGACGGGCACAGGATCATCATCGAAAAGGGCGACAAGAAGATTCGCATCGAAGGGCTTGGCCAGGACCGCGAGTACGACTCGTTCCGCCAATTCGTGCACGATGCGCCCTGGGTCGCGGGCGCCTTCTTCCTGACGCTCCTGCTGCTCTTCCTCGTGCCGCTGCTCGTGATCGTCCTGCTGATCTGGTACAAGATGCGCAAGCACCGGCTGGCGAGCGAAACGATGCTGAAGCTTGCCGAGCGTGGCGTCGTCCCGCCAGCGACGGCGATGGAAGCGGTCGCTTCCGGAAACACACCGGCTTCGGTCGCCGCGACCGGCGCCGCCATGCAGGCCGCGGCGACGCCCGCGTACGAGCGCGCGCGCTTCGTGCATCGCCGCGCGGTGTGGTCCGATCTGCGCAAAGGCGTTCTGCTGACCGCCGCCGGTCTCGCTCTGAGCTTCTGGTCGATGATCGAAGATGGATCCGCGAACTCCGTGGGCCTCGTCCTGCTGTTCGTCGGGCTCGGCTACTGCATCATCTGGTTCTTCGAGGATCGCACCAGCCCGCCGCCGGGCTCGCCACCCCCGGGAAGCGCATGATGCGGCGCGGGCGGTCAACGAAACGCGATCAGGGTCGCCATGCATGAGCCAATCGGCGATGCGGATCTCTTTGCGCCGTGCGGCTGCCGCGCGCATACCGACGTCGCGCCTCGGCTGACGGATGGCCGCGGCGATCCGTCCGCACGAGATTGCCGACGCGCAATTGATCGCGCGCGTGCTGGTCGAGGACGATCGGCACGCGTTCGCCGAGCTTGTCAAGCGGCATCAATCGTCGGTGCGCGCATGCCTTCGCAAGCTGACCGCCGGCAATCACGCGCTCGCCGACGATCTCTCGCAGGAAACGTTCGTCCTCGCCTGGCGCAACCTGAAGTCGTTTCGTCAGGAGGCGCGCTTTTCGACCTGGCTCTATCGCATCGCGACCAACTGCTGGCTCGCGCACGTGCGAAAACGCCAGGAGGAGCTGCTCGGTGATCGCGATGCGGACATCGGAGACGACGATCGCGACGATGCCGATCCGGCCCGCGACAGCGGCGATCACGCGGCGATGACGACGATGAAACTCGATCTCGAGCGCGCGCTCGCGAGGCTTCCCGAAGCGGAACGTGCGGCGATCGTCCAGTGCTACCATAACGATCTGTCGCACGAGGAAGCGGCTTACGTGCTCGGCTGCCCGGTCGGCACCGTCAAGACGCACATCCTGCGCGGCAAGCAGAAGCTCAAAACGGCGCTCGCCGCCTGGGCACCGTCCGTTTCGACGCGCACGTCATGAATCATTCGTCCGATCCGCATTCGACGGTGCCGCTCGACGAAGCGGGCGATTGGCTCGACCGAATTCTCGCAGGCGACGCGGCCGATCATCGCGCCGATTACATCGGCGACGAGGGATTCACATCGCGGGTGATGCGGATGCTGCCGGCGCCCGACGCGCTGCCCGCGTGGCGGCGTCCTTTCGTGGTCGGGCTTTGGCTCGTTGCCGCGACGCTCGTCGCGACGATGCTTCCCACCGTCTTTCTCGAGGCCGCGCGCCAGGCGGTGACGCTCGTTGCCGCGCGACCCTTCTCGCTGTCGAGCCTTGGGCTCGGCGTGGTCGCCCTCGGCGCGGCGATGTGGACGTGCGCGGTGATGGCGCTGCGGCGGGACTAGAAACCGGTTCGGCGGCTATTCGTCCTTGAGCGTGAAGTTCACCTCGACCTGCGCCTGATACTTCTGACCCTCGGCCGAGCACTTCCAGTCGGCGAGCGTGTCGCGCACCACGCGGTCGAAAACGCGCGGCGGATTCGACGAGACAATCCGCACGTCGGCGACGTTGCCCTTCTCGTCGATCGTCAGCACGGCCTCGACCTTGCCCTTTTGCACCTGTGCGCGGATCGCCTCGCGCGGGAACGGTGGCGCATCGCGCTTCGTGCATGAGACGCCCTGGCGGATCGCGGGCTTCGGGGGTGTTGGCGGCGCAACCGGCGCGGGTGGCGCGATCACGACGGGCACCGGTGGCGGCGCCGGCGCGACGTTCGCGATCACCGGCGGCGGCGCGAGGACCGGCGGCGGCACTTCGGGTGGCGGCACGAACGGCTGCTCGATCACCGGCTTCGGCGGCTCGATGATCTGTTTCGGCGGGGGCGGTGGCGGCGGCGGTGGCGGCGGCGGTGGCTTGACCGCCTCGACGATCGTCGCGGTCAGGGGCTTTTTGACGACCTGGATCACCTTCGCCCCGAGACCCGTCAGGAGCGCCCAGATGATCAGCGCGTGAAAGAGGATCACGAACGTGATCCCGAGCACGTGTCGCGTCGGGTCGCGTTGCTGTCGTGCGTAATCCATGGGACGTGACGATCCGGCCGCGCTACTCGTTGATGAATTGCTCGCTGCCGACGATGCCGATCTTCGTCAGGCCGAGCCGTTGCGCGGACGCCATGACTTCCGCCACGACCGCGTATTTCGCGAGCTTGTTCGGCCGCAGGTGAACCTCGGGCTGCGGATTCTCGTGCGCAGCCTCGCCGATCTTCGTTTCGAGCGTCGCGCGGTCGGGAACGACCTCGCCATTCCAGTACACCTTGCTCTGGTCGTCGACGTCGATCCGGACGACCTCGGGCAGCGTGAGCGGCGGCGGCGGGTTACCGATCGGAAGATTCAGGTTCACCGCGTGAAGCTGGATCGGGATCGTGATGATCAGCATCACGAGCAGCACGAGCATCACGTCGATCAGCGGCGTCGTGTTGATGTCGATCATCACGTCCATTTCGCTCGAGCGGCTCGGCGTGCCGACGTTCATGGCCATGGTGGCGGCTCCTGCTTCGCGTTCAGCCCGCGGCTTGCGCGCGCGGCGGCGGCTCGGTGATGAACGAGATCTTCGAGATGCCGGCCCGCTGGCAGGCATAGACCACGCGCCCGACACCGTCGTAGTTGCCGCGGGCGTCGCCGCGGATCTGCACTTCGGGCTGTGGCGTCATCACCGAGATCTTCTTCAGCCGGTCGACGAGTTGATCGGTCGTCTGCATCCGCAGATCGTTCCAGTAGATCCGGTCCTGCGCATCGACGGAGATGACGATGTTCTCGGGCTTCGTCTCGCGGATCTCGTTGCGCTCCTTCGGCAATTCGACGGGCACCGTCATCCGCACGACCGGCACGGTGATCAGGAAGATGATCAGGAGCACCAGCATCACGTCGACGAGCGGCGTCGTGTTGATCGTGGAGATCGCGTCGTCCTCGTCGGACGGGGTGCCGACGTTCATCGCCATGGCAGACCTCGGATCAGGCTGTCGCCACCGCCGCGGCCCTCGTCGGCGACGACGCCGCGGCCGGCGACGACGCGGCCGACAGCAGAACCGCGTGCAGGTCGGCGGCGAAGCCGCGCACGCGATCCATCGCCGCCTTGTTGCGACGGATGAGCCAGTTGTAGCCGAGCACGGCAGGAACCGCGACGGCAAGACCGATGGCCGTCATGATCAGCGCCTCGCCGACCGGGCCCGCGACCTTGTCGATCGACGCCTGGCCGGCAATGCCGATGGCCGTCAGCGCGTGATAGATCCCCCAGACGGTGCCGAACAGGCCCACGAACGGCGCGGTCGAGCCTACGGTCGCGAGGAAAGCGAGCCCGTCTTGCGTGCGGCTCTGCACATTGTCGATCGCGCGCTGGATCGACATGCTGATCCACGTGTTCATGTCGACGCCACCGAGCAAGCCTTCGTGCTTGCTTGTCGCCTCGATCCCCGATTCGGCGATGAAGCGATACGGACTTCCTTCGCGCAGCTCGCCCGCCCCCTTCTGCACCGTGGGCGCCTTCCAGAACGTGCGATCGGCCGCGCGCGCCTGGCGATTCATCCTCGATTGCTCGTAGACCTTCGTCACGATGATGTACCAGCTTCCGGCGGACATCAGCGCGAGGATCCCGAGCGTAATGCGGGCGACGAGGTCGCCGGCCTTCCAGAGCGCTTCGAGGCCGTACGGATTTTCGAGCACTTCGGTCGTCGCGCCCGGGGTCTTCGCGCCGGCAGTCGCCGCAGGGGCGGGGGTTGCGGAAGGCGCAGGTGCGGCACCCGGTGGTGGAGCCTCGGCGGGTGCTGCGGCGGGAGCCGGGCTTGTCGACGGCGCTTGCGCGGTTGCCGCGAGCGGGATCGCCGCGATCGGCAACGCAAGCATCAGGGCCGCGGCGAGGTTCGCCAGACGGTTCGTCTTCAACATGTGATCTCCATGTGAATGTTGGTCATCGATCTTCCGGGACATCAGGCGATGCGGATGGCGCCATGCGTCGTGCGCGATCGACATGCCAGGCACGCGGCGCGGCGCTTCGCTCACTCGGTTGGCAATTGCATGCGACCGGGGCGGCCGACGCCTCGAAAAGCGAAACATGCGGCCGATGCCCCCGAGGTCCACCCGAAAAGCATCTCTGGCCCCGCCTGCACGGGGCCGGGCGGTGTTTACGGAAAATCGCGCGATTTTACACAATGCCGCCGGGAAGTCCACCACACGCGACGAGCGTCATTGCCGCAACGGGCACGGGGGCCGCGGTCATGTTCGTGCGCGCGCGGAGCGCCCGCGAGACGCTTTAGAGACCAACGCACGCGCTCGCGCGATGTGCGAGTGGCCAACGCTTCGTCGCGAAGATAGCGCTTTGATCGCCGAATCCGCGGCTTTGTCGCATGCGCCTTGTCGGCCTGGTGGCGCGCGCGGAGGATGCGACGCGTACGAGTTGCGCGTTTTCGATCTTTCGACGAATCAGTGAATCCGCGACGACGCGCGAATGCATCGAACCGCACACTTTGGCAATAAACGATAACGGAGACCTCGATGAACGCCTATGAACCCCGCACTCCCCGCACGCTGCTCGGCTTCGCCGCCATCGCAATGACGGCGGGCACGCTCGCGCTTTCGGTCCTGTGGCCTGCGGAGTCGCCGCAAGCGACCGCGCAACAGGATCTCGCGACGCGCATCGAAAGCGAGCGCTGCGTGCCCGACAGCGGCACGCTCGTCAGCGGCATCGACGTCGTCGCCGTACGCAGCACGCACGTGGCGCCGATCGCGCAGTGGCATGTGCCGCACTGGTCGCGCGGCTGATGGGCTGATGCTATGGATCAATGAATCAACGGCACCGTCGTCGCCATGTCGTAATCCCGCACCGCCTGGAACTTGTCCTCGAGTTGCAGGTACCGCGCAGCCTTGACGGAAGGCAGCGCACGCATCAGGCGGTTGCGAAGGCGCATGCGTGACTTCGTCTCGGCCTCGTCGACCGCCATCAATTCGGTGATCAGGTTCTTCGCCGCGACGTTCGTCATCGCCTTGTCCCGAAACATCAGGCCTTCGAGCGCGATGACGCGGCGGCGGCTCGTTTGATCGAGATTGCGCTGATATGCGTCATAGATCGGCCAGAAGCGCTTCGCTTCCACGGGGGTAAGCGAGAGTACCGACGCGACGTACGCGCGCTTGTCGGTTTTCATCGCCTCGCGCAGCGTCTGCATGTCGGTGGCTTCGTCGGCGGTCGGGTTGGCCGGTGGAGTCTCGGCGAACGCGGCCGGGACGAGTGCCGTGGCAAGCGCGAAAAGTGCGGCGAGTGCAATTCGTTTCATGACGGTCTCCCTTTGTATTCGTCGAAATCGGTGCCAGAGATGTATTTCCCGCCGCCCCGTGAATCGACGCGCCTGGTCGGGAAATACATCTCTGGCACCGATTTCCCCCAGGCGCTCGCTCGCGCCCTCGTCGCCGGTCACGCGCGCTTCCGGACGCGAAATATATACATTCCGGCAAACAGCTGCGGGTACTGCGCTTTGAACGTCTCGAAGTTATCGAGATCGGCCATCCGCGGATCGGACGGAAACTGTCGCAGATAGCGGCTCGCGTGCGGCGCCGAAAGTACGAAGCCTTCGAAAGACAAGCCGGCCTCATCGAGCAGTCGCCGCACTTCGGGCAACGTGAAGCGATGCTCGCAGGCATGGAACAACAGATCGCGACATTCGCTCGTGGTGTAGAAATCGCGGCGTCGTGCAAGCGTTGCGAAGCGCTGTACGTGTTCGCGGGACATCATCTCCTGCCGGCAACGACGTATGTCCGCATCGGTCGGGGCATAGCCGCGCTCGGCGATGAACGCCTTCGCGGCAATCACGTCGGCTCGGGCGCGGTCGCTGTAGAGGCCGAGCAGCATTGCACCGTTTGGCGCGAGCACGCGCACGAGCTCGCGCAAGCCGTGGATCGGCTCGTCGAGATGGTGCAGCACACCGACGCACGAGATGAAGTCGAACGTCTGTCGTAGCGAGGCGATCTTCAGGATATCGGCCTGCGCGTGCTCGACGTTGACGATGCCGAGGTCGCGCGCCCTCCGCGCTGCGTATCCGAGGCTCGCGAGGCTCAGGTCGACGGCAAGGATCGTCGCCTGTGGCAATGCCTGCGCGAGCTCGATCGATTCCTGTCCGCTGCCGCAGCCGGCAATGAGGACACGTACGCTCCGTGGCGCCTCCTGCGGCAGCGACGACCGCGCCGCTTCGGCCGCAACGGCGCCGAGAGCGCCTGCGTAATGCGAGGCGAGCGATGCGGTGAGGCTCGAAGGCCGAAGCCTGACCCATCTCGGGTACGGATGCTCTTCGTACTGGTTGCGCACCTGAGTCGACACCCGGTCGTCGATCCCGGTCAGCCGACGAATCGATTCGCGCAGCTCTTGCTCTTGCCGCGGCTCGCGCAACTGTTGCGTGAGCAGCGCAACGACCGGTTCGGGCCACGCGTGCGCCAGCAACGACCCCGCATTGGCGAGCGAATTCAATGGGAAGTAAGCGGCAACGATCGCAACCTCGATCGCTGGCGGCGCAACGCCGCTGCCGAGCAACCGCGAAACGCGATCGCGCAGCGCCTGCGCCCGCGCGATTTCGCCGTCGTCGAAGGAAAACACGTAATCGTTGATGAAGCATTGCCGCGCGAGCGCGCTCGCGAACGCGAGCGCACGATCGTCGAAGGTGCGCAGATCTGCGTCGACGAGAAAAGCAGCGCGCACGAGCATCAGGAAACGCTCGAAATTCGGATCGCACGCCGGCGTGCTTTCGAGCAGGGTACGAAGCAGAACGTTGCCGAGAGCGGCTTCCCCCCGATCCGGACCGAATAGCGAGTCCGACGCCAAACGCCGCGGCCACGCATCGATCGCGAGTGCGATCGGGCGACGAAGATCGTCATCGTTTGCGAGCAGTCGCATGCACGCGCCGGCAAGCTCAGCCGGACGCGCCCACGGCACGGTAAGCGCGCGCACTGCCATCGCTTCGATCCGAGGGTCCGCCGCAACGAGGCGCGCTTCGTCGAACGCATTGACGAAGCCGGCGATCGCGTCGATCGTCTCCTCGAGCGCGAGCGCGGATGCGTACATCGCGAGCGCGTCGTCCAACCGTTCCAGCGCAAGCAGCGCATCGCCAAGTCGCACGCGCGCGTTCGCGAAGTCCGGCGCAAGCGAGATGGCATTGCGATAGGCGTGCGCAGCCTCGTCGACCGCGCGAAGGTCGGTCAGCGCGTTCCCGAGGTTGAACCAGAGATACGGCGAGCGCGCGCCGATCGCGAGCGCATTCCTGTAGATGCGCACCGCTTCTTCGCGACGTCCGAGATCGCACAGGATGTTGCCAAGATTGACGTGCGCGTCGACGTAACGCGGCTCGAGCGAAACCGCCGTGCGGAAGCTCCGCTCTGCCTCGTCGAGCCGCCCGCGGTCCTTCTGCGCGATGCCGAGGCCGTTATGCGCGCGGCCGAAGCGGGGCGCGAGCGCCAGCGCGGTCTGGTAACGCGAGATCGCCTCGTCGACCCTTCCTTGCGCATGTAGCACCAGGGCCGCATCGTTGTGGTAGACGGGATTGGCCGAGGCGAGCGCGACCGCATGCTCGATCAGGTCGAGCGCTTCGTATTTCTGCCCGCGCTGATGCGCGATCAGCCCGAGACGATGAAGCGCCTCGGGCTCGTCCGCTGCGTGCGCCAGGACCTCGCGATAGCCGGCCTCGGCCTGCGAAAGGCGCCCCTGCTTGTGATGCTCAAAGGCCTCCGCGAGCGCCTTCGCGACCGATTGTTCCATGACCGCGCAAGATAGCCGAATGCGCGAAACAAATTAAGAGCTTGTCCGTCAACGAATCGCGTGTGCGAACGCGGCAGGTTGGGCCTTGTGCGCGAAGCAAGGCGAGGCTTGGGTGGCCCAAAGCCGCGCGAAAACTTGTTTCAGCGCACATTAACATGAGCATAGCGAACGTTATTAGCCAGTCCGCGGTTTAGACTACACATGCGTGAATTTCTCGCATTTACTTCGGTTCCATGGAGCCATCAGACCAATGACGACCGATAATCGACCGCTAGCCCGCGAACGCGGCGCGGCCTTCACCACAATTTCGACGTCCCGACCCAGCTTCGTCAGGCAGTCCATCGAGCGCCGCTCGGAAACACCGCGGAACAGGCCGCGCAGCAGGTCTTCGAGAGCTTCGGCTGAGGCATTCCCAGCAACTCGGCGGCTTGCGTCTGCGTAAGGCCCTTGCGCTCGATGATATCGGCGATCTTGGTCACGAGTTGGGTTTTGACGAGCATCTCGTCGGCGTCGCTATAGTCGAGATCAGCATACACATTTCCTGTGCCGGCCTCGGCTTCCGTAGCTTGCGCTTTACGATTGGTCATATAAAAGCGAGCGAAAAGCTTCCACACGGACGCCAGCGCATGAGGTGTCGTCGCAGGCGATTTGGTTCCGGACGCCTCTAGCGAAGCTTCGCACCTATCGGCGCGCCGAATCGATCGCCGGACACCGGATTCGCTTTCCAGGCAATCCCGGAAGCGTGGACCACCGAATTCGGAAACCCGCGAAGCTGCGCCTGCCCAAAAAAACAGGGGGCCGAAGCCCCCTGCCAGTTGCACTACAAGGTACTTCTGTTTTTATTATTTCCAGCGATAGGTGACCGAGCCGTAGACGAAGCGGGCCCGCGGGTCGTAGTACGACGGATCGAAGCCGACGATGAACACCGACTGCTGGTTCGAGACCGGCGGATTGGTGTCGAACAGGTTCTTGACGCCCAGCGTGAACTTCCAGTTCTTCAACCCGGAGTACGACGCCTGCAGATCCCAGATCGACAGCGAGCCCACCTGGCGGTTGTTGCCGTTCAGGTCGGTCTGCTGATCGACGTACGACGTCTGGTACGTGTTGGCGAGCACCGCCTGCCACGGCCCGAAGTCCCAGGTGCCCGACACATACTGCTTCCACCGCGGCGTGATCCCGATGACCGGCTGGTTGAAGGCCGTGCCCACCTGGCTCGCGAACGAGCCATCCGGGTTCTGGTTGTCGTACTTCGTGTAGTACGTACCCGACCCGTCGAACGACAGCCGGCCCCAACTCATCGTCGGCGTGCGGTAGTGGCCCTCGAGGTCGATGCCCTCGATCTTGATCTCGCCGATATTGATGTAGCGCTGGTCGATGTTGGTGATGTGGCCAGGAAGCCCGTTCTCCGGCGGCGCGCGCGTCACCAGGTTCCCGAACTGGTCCAGGTTGCCCAGGATGAAGAGAGGCGAGAGGCCGTTGACGATCGCGTTCGTGAGATTGATCTTGAACCAGTCGACGCTGAGCGACGCGTTGGGGATCGGCTCCCACACGACGCCCGCCGTCGTCTGCTCGGATTCCTCAGGCTTGAGATGCGCGTTGCCGCCGAATGTCACGCTGAACTGCGCGTTGCAGTCGAACGTCTCGTCGTGGGTGATCGGGCAGCGCACCGGGTCGGTAAGTCCAGGCTGCGTCAGGCCGGAGATGTTCGGCGTGAAGAGCTGGTAGAGGCTCGGCGCCAGGAACCCCGTGCCGTACGATCCGCGCACGAGGAAGGTACGCGTCGGCTGCCAGCGGAGGCTGAACTTCGGATTGGTTGTGCTCCCGAAATCGCTGTAGTGGTCGTAGCGAACCGCGACGTCGCCTTCCACCGTCTTGACGATCGGGATGTCGAACTCGCTGAACGCTGCCCACTGGTTGCGCGACCCGTTCACGTTCTTGATCTCGCCGCCGTAGCCGGTGATGAAGCCCTCCTGAATGGCCTGGGCCATGTTCTGGTTGAGCTCGTCGTGCCGTGCTTCGACACCAAGTGCCATGGCGAGCGAGCCGGCCGGAAGCTTCCAGATTTCGCCCGACGTCTTGACTTGCGCGCCGTATTGCGTCGACTTGCCGTCGATCGTGTCGCCGATGAAGTTCGTCGCGCGAAGCTCGTTGACAACCTGCGGCGTGTTCGGGCCGAAAAGATTGACCGTGCCGCTGTTTAGCAGCGGCAGCAGCAGCCGGTAGTCCTGGAAGCCGCCGTTCAGATGCTCGGACGTCTTGCCCTGAGCATAAAAGCCGGAAGCATCCCAGTCCCAGTTCATCCAGCTTCCCTTGATACCGAGGATGGCTTGCCCGTGCTCGTTGGTGTCGGTCGTATCGCGGAAGCCGTTGTCGAACGTCCGATAGCGGACGTTCAGCGGCTCGCCGTCGACCCCCGCGGCGGCCGCGATGTCGTGGGGATAGAACGGGCTGGTCGGAGGCAGCAGGATCGTCGCGGCGAGGCTGCTCTGCGGACCATACGCGATCGCGCTCGAGATCGGGCCCGGCTGGATGATCAGCCGCGTCTCGTCGTGCGTGTACAGCGCCTGGGCGTACGCCTGCCAGTCGTTGTTGATCTGGAACTTGCCGCTGCCGAAGAAGCTGTACGTCTTCTCGTCGGGGATCATCTCGACACCCGGCGTCGCCGATGGGTCGAAGAAGCAGGCGGTGCCGAGAATGTCGTCGTTGATGTAGCGGTTATGGCCGCAGGCCGCCACCGGGTTCGGCGCATTGACCGCGACGACCGGCGTGCCGCTGCTGTTGTTGACGACCCCAATGCCGCCCGTGCGGATGTTGCCGGGGTTCGTGTTGCTCGATAGACCGATCAGCCCGATCTCGGGGCGATACGAGCTGTTCGAGAAGTCGCGGGAAGCCTGGTCGAGGGGCTTCTGCTCGTTGTACTGGCCGGTGATGAATACGTTGTAGCGATCCTTCGTCAGGTCGCCCCAGCCGGCCGTGGCGGTGCCCTGCCACTGGTCGCCGCCGCCGCCGCGGGTCGGCGAACCGTAGAAGCCGGTGACCTCCCCACCCGTGTAGTCGCTGCGCGTAATGAAGTTGATGACGCCCGCAATCGCATCGGAGCCGTAGATCGCGGACGCGCCGTCCTTTAGGATTTCGACGCGCTCGATCGCGCTGAACGGAATCGACGTGAGCGTGACGCCTTGCACGCCCTGGATTTCGCCGGCGAAGCCCTCGATCCGGTGTCCGTTGATCAGCACCAGCGTGCGGCCGCCGCCCAGGCCGCGCAGGGACGCGGTTTGCGCGGATAGCGTCGTCGCGCCGACCGAGCTCGCGATGCTGACCGCGCCAACGCTGTTATTCGCCGAAATGTATTGCAGCAACTCCATCGGCGTCGTTGCGCCGGTTTTTTCGATCTCCTCGCGCGTGATGACCGTGACCGGGAGCGCGCCTTCGCCTTCCACGCGCTTGATGTTGGTGCCCGTCACTTCGACCTTGATGACCGGCGCTGGCGGCCGCGTATTGGTCGGCACGTCCGGTGTCTGGGCCTGGGCGTACGCTCCCGATGCCGCCAGGGCGCCTCCCGCTCCCATGACGCAGGCGAGCGCGGCCACGACCTTCTTGCGTTGGAAAATCATTTGGAAACCCCCAAGGAAAGTGGTACTGGAAAGGGACGAAATGTTCGCCTTTCGGCACGCAGTAGCAACGTTACAACACGCCGATTTCGTGCAGCAATCGAAGTTCGGGATTCCTTGCCCCCTGCGCGGGGTTTTGTTGCAATTTCGCCAAATGACGTTTACGCCCGGGCGAACGGCCGATCGAGGCGATCGGCGGCCACCCCGGTGTTCCGTGACCGGGACGACGCTCGCGAAACAGTCCCGAACAGTCCGCAAACTGGCAAGGCGATGATCGACGCCCCCGTGCCGTTGTGAGCGCGCAACAACGTTCGCCGATCGAGCCGAACGGGTGTTCGGTTCGAATCGCGAGAGCCGGGCCGGCCGACCTCGAAGCCCTCCATCGGCTCGTGCGCGCGCTTGCCGACTACGAGCGGCTTTCCGCCAAATGCACGTCGACGCAGGACGACCTCGCCGATGCACTGTTCGGCCCGAAGCCGGCCTGCGAGGCGCTGATTGCGCGTCTTGACCCGGAATCTCACGTTTGCGTCGGATTCGCGTTGTTTTTTCATACTTACTCGACGTTCCTCGGCCGGCGAGGACTCTGGCTGGAGGACCTTTTCGTCGAGCCCGAGCATCGTGGCCGCGGCGCCGGCCGGGCGCTACTGCAGGCGCTTGCCGCGATCGCGCGGGAGCGCGGCTGCGGCCGCTTCGAGTGGTCGGTTCTCGACTGGAACGCGCGCGCGATCGCCTTCTACGAGTCCGTCGGCGCTACCGTGATGGCGGACTGGCGGATCGCCCGGCTTACCGGGGAGGCGATCGACCGGTTGGCGGGGGCGCGACCCGAGGCGCACCGGGAGTGACCCGACGATCGTGCCTCACAGCACTTCCACCATGGCGTCGCCAGGACGTCCGGCGCCTATCATTCGAGCGCATCCCCGGTATGCAGCAAGCCGGCGCGCGCCTTTTTTCCCGTACTCCGCGCGAAACGTGCTCAAGTTGGTCGCGTCTGCGAGCCGCGGACGCGGAACCGTTCTCAACCGATGAATGATCGTCATTCACGCCATGAACAGAGCGCCGCTTGCCTCACGTCCTTCTCGACAGCAAACGATTCGATCGTTCGTGACTTTGCGCCGCGAAGCGCAACTCCACGGATGAGATAATCGAGGCTCGCATTTTGCTTCAAGCAAGACACCGTCTTCGCGGACCATCCCGAGCCATGCAAGACATCCGCCTGCCCGCGTTCGATATCGACGCCGACTTCTGGTCGCTGCGCTTCGTCTGCGAGACGGGCGAGTCGTTCTGCGTGCGCAAGAACGTCGCGCAACCGCTCGCCGCGTTCACCGACCGGGGCGTCATGGCGACCGTGTACGCCGACGGTGGCTATGGCTACGCGGCCACGGCCGACACCTCCGACGATGGCCTTCGGGCGGTACTCGGGCGTGCGGCTCACTGGGCGCGTGCGAGCGCCCACTACGCGCTCGACGACTCCGGCGCGCTGCCGCGCCCCGCGCCGCGCGGCGAGTACGAGTCGCCGTTCCTGCGATCGAAGCTTCCGAGCCGGCGCGAGTGGTACGAATTGCTTCAGGCCGAATCGCAGGCGGCGGGATGCGATCCGCGCATCGTCGACTGGGAAGCGCTCGTCGACGTGCGGCATGCGACGCATCGGCTGTTCACCAGCGAAGGCGGCGACGTCGTCCAGCGCTTTCGCTTCCTCTTTCCGTCGATCGGCGTCACCGCGCACGATGACGGTGTGACGCAGCAGCGCTCGCTCAACGGTTATCGCGGCATCTGCCAGCAGGGCGGCATCGAGATCCTGGCGCGCTTCGGGTTCGACGGTGCGGGCCGGCGCATTGCCGAAGAGGCGCTCGAGCTGATCGCCGCGCCCAACTGCCCGTCCGAGCGAATGGACGTGCTGCTCGCACCCGACCAGATGGTGCTGCAGATCCACGAGTCGATCGGCCATCCGCTCGAGCTCGACCGCATCCTCGGCGACGAACGCAACTTCGCCGGCACGAGCTTCGTGACGAAGGAGATGTTCGGCACGTATCGCTACGGCTCCGAGCTTCTGAACATCACGTTCGACCCGACGCGACCCGAGGAGCTTGCGAGCTACGCGTTCGACGACGAAGGGACGCGCGCCGAGAAAACGTGGCTGATCCGCGAAGGCGTGTTGCAGCGGCCGCTCGGCGGCGCGATATCGCAGGTGCGCGCGGGCCTGCCCGGTGTGGCCAATTCGCGCGCCGACGGCTGGAACCGGCCGCCGATCGACCGCATGGCGAATCTCAATCTCGAACCAGGCGATGCGACGTTCGACGAGCTCGTCGCGAGCATCGAGGACGGCGTGATGCTCGAGACGAACTCGTCGTGGTCCATCGACGATTCGCGCAACAAGTTCCAGTTCGGCTGCGAACGTGCGCGGATGATCGAAAACGGCAAGCTTCGCGGCGTCGTCAAGAATCCGAACTACCGCGGCATCAGCGCCGAGTTCTGGCGCAGCCTCGCGCGCGTGGGCAATGCCGACACGATTCGCGTACTCGGAACGCCTTACTGTGGCAAGGGCGAGCCGAGCCAGACGATACGCGTCGGGCATGCGTCGCCGGCGTGCGTATTCAGGAACGTCGACGTGTTTGGTGGCGAGGCATGAGGACGCTCGGCGGGCATTCGCTGGCAGCGCCAGCGCCAGGCGCCGCGTCGACTCAGGAAAGCTACTTCAACGAGCTCGCGTCGTTCGTCGAGCGCGCGCTTGCCGCCGGCGAGTCGTACACGATGGGCTTCGAGGGCGAGGCGACCGATTTCGTGCGCATGAACCGTGGCAAAGTCCGCCAGCCGGGCCACGTCGAGCAACAGTATCTCGATCTGCGGCTCATTCGCGGTGCGCGTCACGCGTCGCACACGCTGTCGCTCACGGGCGATCATGCGACCGACACGCACGCGATCGAAGCGGCGCTATCAGGGTTGCGCGATGCCCTGCCCGAGCTCTCCGACGACCCGCATCTCCTGCTTCCCGATGTCGTTCGATCGTCGCGCGATGTGCGCAGCGACGCGATGCCGAGCGCCGAGGCAATGATCGATGCGCTGCTGTCGCTCGCGAACGGCCACGATCTCGTTGGCATGCTCGCCGTCGGTCCCGTCCATCGCGGCTTCGCCGATTCACGCGGCCAGCGCAACTGGCACGCGACGACGACGTTCAATCTCCAGTGGAGCATCTATCACCGGGCAGACAAGGCGGTGCGCTCCTCTTATGCCGGCTTCGCATGGAGCGAGCGCGAGCTTGCGACGCGGATCGAGCATGCCATATCGCAGCTCGCGTTGGTCAGCCGTCCGGCGAAGGCGCTTCCCCCGGGCAAATATCGCGCGTATCTGCCGCCGGCGGCGATGCAGGAGATCGCGGACATGCTGAGCTGGGACGGCTTTTCTGGACGTGCGCTCGCGACCAGGCAAAGCCCGCTCGCGAAGATGCGGGAAGACGCGCGACTCGCACCCGGCGTGTCGATCAGCGAGGACATCGCCGATGGCGTCGCGCCGGCGTTTCAGTCCGACGGATTCACGCGCCCCGGCAAGATACCGTTGATCGTCAACGGGGCGCTCGCGGGCTCGCTCGTATCGCCGCGCACCGCGCGCGAATTCGATCTTGCGACCAACGGGGCGAACGGCAGCGAATCGCCCGTGGCGTTGTCGATGGGGGCCGGCGAGCTTCCTTCGGGCGACGCGCTCGCCGCGCTCGACACCGGGCTTGCGATCGGCAACCTCTGGTACCTCAATTTCTCCGATCGCCCGGCGTGCCGGATGACGGGCATGACACGGTTTGCAACGTTCCATGTCGAAAACGGGCAGATCGTGGCGCCGGTGAACGTGCTGCGCTTCGACGACACCATCTATCGCATGCTTGGCGACAATCTCGAGGCGCTGACGCGCGAGCGCGAGCTTCTCCTCGAAGCGAACACGTACGGCGCGCGCGTGCTGTCGAGCAGCACGCTGCCGGGTGCGTTGTTGTCGGAGCTCAATTTCACGCTTTGACCTGCGGGAAGTGCCGGATAGGCGGCCGCTCGCGTACGGGCGCGACGCGACGACCGTTTGCGCCATCGCGCTGCATTGATTACAATGACAGCATTGACAGCACGGGGCTGGAATGCGATGGCAAGCATCACCATCCGGGGACTCGACGAGGCCACCAAGGATCGATTGCGGCTTCGGGCTGCGCGAAACCGGTGCTCGATGGAAGACGAGGCGCGCAACATTCTGCGCTCGGCGCTTGTCGAGAAAGCAACGCCAGCGGCCGATCTCGGCGTCTCGATCCGGAAGCGCTTCGGTGCGCTTGGCGGAATCGACCTGGCGTTGCCGCGACGCGCCGCGATTCGCGAGCCGCCCAAACCGCGATCGCGATGATCGTCCTCGATACGAACGTCTTGTCGGAACTGATGAAACCCGCGCCAGCGGACGCGGTTACCAGGTGGTTCGGCCGATGGGCGCCGGCTCGGCTCTACACAACCGCCATCACGGAAAGCGAAATACTCCACGGCATCATGCTTCTGACCGCTGGAAAGCGGCGCAATGCTTTCCAGGCGGCGGCGCAAGCGATGTTCGGGGAAGATTTCGCCGGACGCATTCTCCCGTTCGATAGTCCAGCGGCTCACGCATACGCGCTGATCGCTGCGTCGCGTGCCCGGTCCGGCAAGCCGATTTCGCACTTCGATGCGCAAATCGCTGCCATAGCGCATTCGGCAGGCGCGAGCATCGCCACGCGCAACGTGCGCGATTTCGACGACTGCGACGTGGAAGTGATCGATCCTTGGGAAAGTTGATGCTTGCCGCCGAACGGCCTGATCGTCTTCCGACGATCAGGCCGCTGGCAGCCGCACCTTCACCCCCGCCTGCTCCTCGCGGAGCTTGAGCAGCGCGCCGACGTCGTCGTCCTGCAACCCTTTTTGCATCGCCTCGTCGACGCTCGCGAGCGCGGCGCGTCCGACCGGCGCCCGCACGCCCAGACGCTCCGTCATCGAAAGCGCGAGGCGACAGTCCTTGTGCGCGAGCTTCACCATGAATCCCGGCTTGAAGTCGCCGGCGAGCGGGCGCTTCGGCAGCGCGATCGCGAGCGCGTTGTTCCACGCCATCGTCGTGCGCAACACGCTTGTCATCGTGTCGATCGAAAGTCCCGATTTCGTGCCCGTGACGAGCGCTTCGATCGACGCCTCCGACACCGCGGTCGCGAGCAGGTTGTTGATGAGCTTCATCGTCTGCCCGGCGCCTAGCTCGCCGCAGTGGAAGAAGTCGCTGCCCATGCAATCGAGCAGCGGCCGGCAGCGCGCGACGACCTCCGCCGCTCCGCCGACCATCAGCGTGAGCGTTCCGGCGACCGCGTGATCGGCGGTCTTGCCGACCGGACTGTCGATCATCGACGCGCCCGCGCCCGCGATCGCCGCGCCGATCTTTCGCGTCGTATCCGGATCGATCGTGCTCATGTCGATGTAGACGCTGCCCGGTCGAATGCCTTCGACGATGCCGCTTTTCCCGAGCGCAACGCGCTCCACGTCCGGCGCGTCGGGCAACATCGTGATGACAACGTGGCTCGCCGCCGCAACGTCCTTTGGCGTCGAAGCGGAGCGCGCACCGGCGGCGACAAGCTTCGCCACCGCGTCCTGCACGATGTCGAGCACGATCAGCGCGTGTCCCTTGTCGAGAACGTTGCGCGCCATCGGCGCGCCCATCGTTCCGAGTCCGATGAACCCGACGTTCATGTGCGCTCGCCCCAGCTTTGCATCTCCCACACCGGCGCGCCGCGCAGATCCTTCGCGTTCTTGTCGTGGAAGCCGACCTCGTTCGGCACGCGCCCGGTCTTCTCGTACGCGGCCTTGTCGAGCGACGCCGTCTTCTCGAACGCGGCTTTGACTTGCGACCACGAAAGCGGCTTCGTGATCAGCTTGCCATCGACCATGCTCTTCGACGTTTCGAGAAGCGCGACCGCATCGCCTTCGGTCGGCCAGCACCAGCCGCGCTTGAACAGCACGTCGTCCTCGACGACCTTCGCGCCAAGCTCCGGCGGAAGCTCCCAGTACTTCTGCGCAAGCTCGGATACCTTGCCCGGGTCCATCTTCGAAAGCTTCGCAACCGCGTCCTGCTGCGCCATGACGAACGCGGTGACGATCGCCGGGTCGTTGTCGACGATCCTGCGGCTGCCGATCCAGAACGAGCGATGCAGGTAATAGCCGTCCGGATAGAACGCGGATTTTTTCACCGACGGCAGCAGGATGCCGGCGCCCTCGCCCGCAGGACCCTTGTAGTGGCTCTCGGTGTAACCGAACGAGTTCATGATGCCGACCGTGCCGATCTCCTTTTGTGCCTTGAGGAACGCGGGGTAGATGACGACCGCCGCGTCCATGCCGCCCGGAATCGTCGCGGCCTGCGCCTGCGTCGGGGTATTGACGACGGTGATGCCGAACGCCTTCGGATCGGGATTGCCCAACTCGTAGCGCAGCATCTGCGACAGCACGTTGTAGGGATCGCCGCCGAGCAGCGCGCCGACGGTCTTGCCTTTGAGATCGGCGAGATTGCGGATCGGCGAATCCTTGCGCGTCGCGAGCACGAAGCGGAAATGCCCCTCGCCGACGGTCATGATCTGGATCGGCTGGTTCTGCGCGACGAGGCGCACGATCGGCGTGTTGCCCCACATGCCGAAGTCGAGATTGTTCGAGACGAACGCCTCGACCTGCGGCATCGCCGACGGGTAGTCGCGATAATCGACCGTCAAATCGTAGCCGGCATCGGCGGCCAGTTTCTCGAACAGCTTGTTGTCCATCATGTACTTCGTCACCGGCGAATTCCCCGCCGCCCATGGCTGGCGGCCCACCGAGACCTTGAGCGATTTCTTTCCCTGTGCGCGCACGATCGCGGGCGCCGCGAGCGCCAGCGACGACGCACCGGCGGCCGCGATGAAGCAACGCCGCGACAGACCCGTTTTATCGATAGTCATCTCTTGCTTCCTCCTTCTTCGGACGTTGAAGTGACGGTCGCGCGATAGGCTTCGTCACGGATCAAACCCCAGATGTCTTGGCATAGCGCCTGAAACTGCGCCGACGCGCGCGTTGCGTCGTTGCGCGGGCGCGGAAGCGCCACGTCGATCAGCGCCTTGAGCCGGCCCGGGCGCGTCGTCATCACCGCGACCCGATCGGCGAGGAACACCGCCTCGTCGATCGCGTGCGTGATGAACACGACCGTGCGACGCGATGCTTGCGGTCGGTCCTGGCCCCAGATGCGCAGAAGCTCGTCCTGCAGAATGAGTCGCGTCTGCGCATCGAGTGCGGCGAGCGGCTCGTCCATCAGGAGCACTTCCGGCTCGTTCGCGAGAAGGCGCGCGAGCGCGACGCGTTGGCGCATTCCGCCGGATAACTGGTGCGGATACTTGTCTTCGGCGCCATTGAGCCCCACGAGATCGATGCAGTCGCGCACGCGCTGAGCGCGTGCTTCGTCAGAGAGCCCGTCACCCGGCGTGCCGTGGCGCAAGCCGAAACCGATGTTGCCGCGCACCGTCTGCCAGGGAAAGAGCGCGTAGTCCTGGAACATGACGCCGCGTGCCGGTCCCGGCCGTGTGATCTCGCAGCCGTCGAGCGCAACGCTTCCCTCGCTTGGACGGTCGAGTCCGGCAAGAATGTTGAGCACTGTCGTCTTCCCGCAGCCCGACGGTCCGACGATCACGAGGAATTCGCCCTGCGCGATGTCGAGCGTGAAATCGTCGACGGCGATCGTCGGCGTTGCGCCCGTCCCGAAGCGCTTGCCGACGTGCGCCAGGCAAAGCTTGGCCGGCTCGGTCGGCAGATGCGCATGCTGCGCCGGCTTGTCGTTGGCGCGCTGTTGCATCGCTTCGGTTTCGATTGCGCTTTTCACTTGCTCGTCCACGGCATCGACACGCGCAAGACGAAGCGAATCAGCCGATCGAGCGCGAGCGCAACGAGACCTACGGCGATCATGCACACGATGATGCGGTTCAATTCAACGCTGTAGGCGTAGAACACGAACATCATCTGGCCGATGCCGCCGCTGCCTCCGCCACCCGCTTTGGCGCCGACGGCGAGCTCGGCCGCGACGATGGCGGTCCAGGCGACACCCATGCCGATGCGCAACCCGACGCCGATCGCGGGCAGCGCAGCGGGCACGATGACGGTTCGTATCACGCGAAGGCGCGAGATGCCCATCGTCGTCGCGGCACGCAGAAGCGTCGGATTGACGCCCTTCGCGCCCGCCACGGTGTTGATGACGATCGGAAAGAATGCAGCATACGCGACGATCGTCACCGCGGCGGATGTGCCGGTGCCGAGCCACAGGATCGCGAGCGGCAGTATCGCGATTGCGGCGATCGGGCGAAAGCTTTCGATGAGCGGATCGATGTTGCGCTCGAAGCTGCGAAACGCCCCCATCGCGAGTCCGAGCGGAATGCCGATCAGCGCCGCGACTGCGAAGCCGACGAACACGCGCGACAGGCTTTGCGCGATCGCGAGCGGGAGATCGCCTGAGCGCACGAGCTCGAATGCAGCGGCCGCGACGTGCGTCGGAATCGGCATGCGCGCGCTTTGCGATGTCGTGCCGAGCGCTTGCCAGAGCGCGAGCAGCGCAAGCGGCAAGGCAAAGCCGATCGCCGTGCGGTTCGCGCGATCGGCGGCGCCGATCATGCCGCGGCCCAAGGCGTCAGCGCTCGTGCGAGCGCGCGAACGCCGAGATCGCACACGTATCCGAGCAGTCCGATCATCGCGATGAACGCCATTACCTGCGGCGTCATCAAGAGCTCGCGATACCACTCCACCGCATAACCGAGCCCGCTCGGCGCGCCGATCAGCTCGGCGGCGACGACCGCCGTCCACGACGCGGCGACGCCGAGCCTGAGCGCCACCATGAGCGACGGCAGCGCCGCCGGCATGACGACGCGCGTCACGATCGTGCGCTCGGGAATGCCCATCGTGCGCGCCGCGTCGATCAGGCGCCGGTCGACGCTTCGCACGCCGGCGATCGTCCCGAGCAGGATTGGAAAGAAGCCCGCGTACGTCATGATGAAGATCGGCAGCGCGTTGCCGATGCCGAACATGAATAGCGCGAGCGGAATCCATGCGATGCCCGAGATCGGGCGAAGGATTTCGATCGTGGGATCGACGATGCGGTCGAGCAACGCCGAGCGTCCCATCGCCAGACCGAGAGGAATCGCGAGCAGCGACCCGACGATCAGGCTCGCCACCATCCGCGCGAAGCTGATTCCGGCGTGCAGGAAGAGCTCGAGGTCACTCGCGAGACCCACGATTGCGCCGAACACCGCGCGCGGCGACGGCAGAAGGACCGGGTTGCTCGTGACGCTCGCGACGAGCGCCCAGACGATGAGAAACGCGACCATCGTCCGCAGATAGATCAGGACGTGCGATGCCGCGCGATGGCGCGCACCGGCGCGCAGGCGAAGGTATCGATCAGGACGTCGAAAACCTGCGAATGCGGCGGGCGCACCCTTGGCCACCCCTCCTCCTCGGCGCTTTTCGCCGTGCTATGTTATCGCTAACATGTTAGCGCTTGCATTTTCGGCGTGTCAAACCTCCGCCGGGTGATCCCGCGCCGCCCGCGTCTCGCTGATGTCGCGAGCGTCGCGGGCGTATCGACGATGACGGTCGTCCGCGTGCTGCACGAACCGACGAAGGTGGC
>DATGGP010000055.1:0-13907 GCA_035308425.1 Casimicrobiaceae bacterium
AGCACTTGGCCGGACTGTACCGCGCTTCCTGCGTGCTGGTGGCCGGCGCCGGCCCGTATAGCTTCACTAACATCGCGTAATCAATATCTGAACCGAACGCGCCTTCGACGGCCGCTAGGTACGTCTTGAGGCCATCCGTGGTCAACTGCATGCGGCCCGCGATGCGCGGTGCGAGATCGTCCATGAATTCCTTGGCTGACTTCGCATTGCGTGGACCTACCAACCAGCAAGGGATGAGTTTCGTTTCCGGGTCGATTGCCATCCACGTCCAAACGTCGCCGTGACCGCGCATCTTGTCGGCGACCTTACGGACATTCCGTTCCTTTTTCGCAACGAACGACCAGATTTCATCGCACTGTAGCCGCTTGCATGTCAGGTTGCGCATGACGCGATCCTGATAGGCCGCGCACGCCTCGCCAACGTCGGCGAGCAACTTGAGCACGGCCGTCTTTGAAATGCCGGTAATCCGGCACGTCGCATTGATGCCCATGCCTTCGACGAGCATGGTAAGCGCCTTGGCTCGTTCAGTTACAGATAACGTTCTCATAAAATATATTATGCTTGAGCAAAGGGCGGCCGTCAAGCATTTTCCGATGAAATTTGTGGTCGGAATGTTGTCGAACGATCGTTCGTGTAGTCTTTTTCGCACGAACTCGCCGCTACTTTTTGTGACTCCGGCAATAATCGAACGCCATGACGCCTGACGAAGACGTATATCGCCTTGAACTGGACGCTGCGTTCACGCCTAGGACCATCCCGATGGCGCGACTCGTCGAGTACATGGCGAAGCTCGCCGCGTTGCTCGCGCAACCGGCCTACGTCCACTTTGAACGCGTCGATCCGGGTAGCGTGGAGCTTGTAGCGCGCGTTGACCCGCCGGCAATTCCTAAGGTTGCGGACCGAGTGAATCAGGTCGAGTTAGCGGAGGAAGGGACCGAACTCCGAAAAATCTATTCGGAGATCGACAATCTCGCGGCCGAGGACAACGCCGTAGCACGCCTTACGCGCCTACAAGCTGGCGCGAAATTGAAAGCGCAGGTGATCTATTTCCCTGGTCGGGAGCGACCCAAGCCAGAGAAGATCGGGCCGTTCAACCAACCGGCAGTGTTCGATGGTAGGGCCATGAGGGCTGGCGGCACCGATGAAACGGCGAACGTGTTGATTAAGCTTGACGACGGTCGGATTATTAGCGGCGAATGCAGCCAAGAGAGAGCGGCGGAAATCGGGAAGTACTTATATCAAATGCTTCGTTTTCAGGGAGAAGCGCGCTGGGTCCGTAACGAAGGCGGTGAATGGGACTTGCTAAAGTTTCGACTGAAAAGTTTTCTTAAGCCGGCCAGTGATTCGCTCGCAGACGGGTTGGCGAAGCTTCATGCACTGGGTGAAAGCGAATGGGACAGGCTTGACGATCCCATCGGCGTAATACGTGAAAGCCGTGTAGAGCGTGACGAGGAATGAATCGTGGTCGTGTTTGATAACTCGGCCCTAGTGTTGTTGTTCAACCCCAAACGTCCAGCGCCAAATGATCCGAAGACAAACGAGCCGGTAACGCGGTGTCAGGAGCGAATCGAGTACTTGGTCAAGACGCTGAGTGAGCGCCGCACCAAGGTTGGCATTCCGACGCCTGTTCTGGCTGAATATTTAATCGGCGTGGGACCCAAAAAGCAGGATTTCCTCACCGAGATTACGGCTAACGCTGCTTTCAGCCTGTTGCCTTTCGATGAAAAGGCAGCGGTCGAACTTGCGATACTGACGGAAAGCGGCGTGAAGCAGTGGGACATCAAATCGAAAGTCAGATTCGATCGGCAAGTAGTCGCTATTGCAAAAACGACTAACGCGACTGCTCTCTACACAGCAGATGAAAAGCAGGGCGCGTTCGCCGAAGCATGCGGCATCCGCGTGATCATGGTTTGGGATATACCACTTCCGCCGCCAGAGACGGCGTCGCTTTTCGGCGTTGAACCGCCGGAGCCGCCAGCTACTTCTTCCGCCACCGAGCCGCAGCCGCCTTCTTCGCAATAGCGCGACGCTCGGACGCGGACAGGGACGCTGCTCTAGCGCTGCCGCCTTTTAATCCGCCTTTGCGGCCGGATCGGGCCTTCGTGGACTCTTCTGGGCGCGTGACTGCACCGGTGGCTTGCTGTACCACGTCGAACGCAATCTGTGAGAAGTCTTTGCGAGGCATGGGCTGATTTTACGCCCGCCCCACGCGCGCGCGAGGGAACTTGTAACAGGCGCGGCGTCAGAGACTACCAGTACCGATCGGTCCGTGACCTTGACCCGCGATGAACGCGCCCAATATACTAGCATGTTTTGACGACGCGGCCTTGAAAACGACGCTCCGATGAAGCGTCGGAACACGCGATCCTTTCGCGCGGTCGACTTAGCAAAGCGGTCCGGCGCTCGCTTCGGTTTTGATGCGGCGTCCCGGGTTGTTGGGTTGGGTTGGTGTGTAACGCCAGGAAGGATGATCGATGTCCGATCTCGCCACCGCCGCGCGATTGCGGCAGTCCACGTCGCAGCTACCTGCAAGCTGGTACTGCGATCCTCGAGTCTTCGCTGCCGAACGCGCGAATCTCCTCGCGTGCGCGCCGCGCTACGTCGGTCACGCGCTGATGGCGGCGGAGCCGGGCGATTATCAGGTACTCGCCGCGCGCGACAATGCGCAAATGCTCGTGCACGGGCAAAACGGCATCGAGCTCCTGTCGAACGTCTGCCGGCATCGGCAGGCCATCATGCTCTCCGGCAAGGGCAGCACGAACAATATCGTCTGCCCGATCCATCGCTGGACCTACGACCTTCAGGGCAAGCTTCTCGGCGCGCCGCATTTCGAGACGCAGCCGTGCGCGCAACTCGGCCGCACGCCGCTTCGGAACTGGAAGGGGATGCTGTTCGACGGGCCGCGCGATGTCGCGCGCGACCTTGCGGCGCTTTCGCTCGGCGACATCGACTTCGATGGTTACGTGCTGCAGCGGATCGGTCTGCATCAGTGCAACTACAACTGGAAGACGTTCATCGAGGTGTATCTCGAGGACTACCACGTGCAGCCGTTCCATCCGGGGCTCGGACAGTTCGTCACGTGCGATGACTTGCGTTGGCAGTTCGCGCCGTGGGCATCGGTGCAGTCGGTGGGCGTCAACAATGGCTTGGCGAAGCCGGGCACGCGCACCTACGAGCGCTGGCACAAGGCGGTGCTCGACTATTACCGTGGGGAGATGCCGAAGCACGGCGCGATCTGGCTCACCTACTACCCGAACCTGATGGTCGAGTGGTATCCGCACGTGCTCGTGATCAGCTCGCTCGTGCCCCAGGCGGTCGATCGCACGCTGAACGTCGTCGAGTTCTACTATCCCGAGGACATCGCGCTCTTCGAGCCCGAGTTCGTCGCAGCCGAGCAGGCGGCGTACGCCGAGACCGCGAAGGAGGACGACGAGATCGCCGAGCGGATGGACGCGGGACGCAAGGCGCTTGACAAGCAGGGACGAAGCGAGGTGGGTCCGTATCAATCGCCGATGGAAGACGGGATGCAGCACTTCCACGAGTTCTATCGGCGCGAGATGGAAGCGCACCTCGCGGCGCTTGCGATTGCCTGTTAGGCTCGTCAGCATGCCTCGACCTGCACGCGCATCTCCGCGCGCGGCGCGAACGGGTCCGCCGTCGCCGGATGCAACGCGCTTCGCGACGCTGATCGATACGGCGGAGCTTGCGCGCCATCTCGACGATCCGGCGCTCGTCGTCGTGGACGTGCGCCATGATCTCGCCAATCCCGACCGCTTCGGCGTCGACGCCTACGCGCAATCGCACATTCCGGGCGCGGTGTTCGCGCATGTCGATCGCGATCTTTCGGCACCGAAGAACGAGCGCAATGGTCGCCATCCGTTGCCGACACCGGAAGCCGCGTCGGCCGTATTCGGTCGCCTCGGGATCGATGCGGACAAGCAGGTAGTCGCCTACGATCAGGCCGGCGGGATGTACGCGGCGCGGCTTTGGTGGATGCTGCGCTGGCTCGGCCACGAGCAAGTCGCGGTGCTCGACGGCGGGCTCGCGCGATGGTTGCGGGAGGGCCGGCCAGTGACGGCGGAAGTGCGTACGCCGAAGGCCACGACTTTCGTTGCGCGCCGCGTGCGTCCGACCGTCAATGCGACGGGCATTATCGCGAGCCTTCCACGGCATGCGCTGCTTCTCCTCGACGCGCGCGCGGCGGAGCGCTACCGCGGCGATACCGAGCCGCTCGATCCGGTCGCGGGCCACATCCCGGGCGCGATCAACCGCCCGTACAGCCGCAACCTCAGCGCCGACGGAACGTTTCGCTCGCCTGGGTCGTTGCGCGGCGAGTTCGATGCGATGCTGCACGGGCGCCCGCCGGGCGACCTCGTCCACTACTGCGGCTCGGGCGTGAGCGCATGTCACAACATCCTCGCGATGTCGGTCGCGGGCTATCCGTTGACGCGGCTCTATCCGGGCTCGTGGAGCGAGTGGTGCGCCGATCCTAAGCGGCCGGTGGCGAGGGGGCAGGTTTAGCTCCAGCGGACGGCCGCGGCCTCACCGCGCCTACCAATAGTCCTCTTCGCGCTGATGACGCCCGGCCAGGACGTTGACGACGTTGCCGTGCGCGATTTCGAACAACGCCACGTAACCGGACGAACCGAACGGCACGATCAGCTCGCGCAGGAATGGCTTGTGGGCCACGGCCTTGCGACACGAGAAGGGTGAAAAGCGCAGCTGTTCGATGGCCGCCTCCATTGCATGCAGCGCGCGCTCCGCCGCATCGCAAATGCGATGCATTATGACTCGATGGGAGGCGCCATCGAGATGGTCGGCCACTGCGCGAGCGCCGCGTAGCGGGCGCCTTCCGAGCGCGTCTGCGATTCCATCAGCACGAGCGCCTCGACGTCCCACGTGAACGGCCCCGCCGGGCCGCGCGGATACGGGCCGCGGCAGCGACGCGCGAGCGTCATGTGCGGATGAAAGTCGCGCGCCTCGAGCGCCACGCCGGCCGTCGCGAGCGCGTTCGCCAGCGTTTGCGCGAGCTGCAGCAGCGCGCCAGGCACCATCGACGAAGCGATCCATGCGACCCCCGCCCGCCGAAACCCGCCCAGCGTGTCGATCGTGATGTGCATCGGCCGCGAACGAATCGTCGCCGCCACATCACATAAAACGGGAAGCTTCGCTCGCGGCCACGCGCCGATGAACGCGAGCGTGACGTGCAGGTTCTCGGCCGGCACCGGCCGCCCGTGCGCACGGCGTGCCACGTCGCGCGCGAGCTTGCCGAGCGCGCGTTGCAAATCGGGCGGCGGAACGAGCGCGAAGAATACGCGCGCGATCGGTTCGGCGTGAGCCGACATCGAACGATTGTAGGCTGCGCGAACATGTGCCGCACCGCGCAGCCGCGAAACCGAAGCGCCCTGCTTTCACGGACACGCGAGCCCCGCGGGTTGCGTCAGGCGCGTGATGTTCATGCCGCCGCTGCCATAACCGTCGACGGAGCTGAATTCCACGCGTCCGTGATTGCAATCGGTGAACGTGAACGTGAGCGAGCCCCAGGGATTCCGCATCACGCCGGCCGCGTCGAAATTCGGAATGAAGCGTCCTCCCGTAGGCAGCACCACATTGGTGATCGTCGCGGTGTTGCCGTTGTACGTTCCAACGCCGGTAAACCACGCCTGCTGCTTACCCGACGGATCGAACGCAAACCATGCGGCCTGGAAGCGGTTGCCGGACAGCACCTCGACGAACAGGCCGTGTCCGCTCTGTGCCGGGTCGTACCACGCGCCGGTGAAGGCGGCGGTGATTGTGCCTACAGGCACATCGGCGGGCTCGAGTATCTCGGCGCTTGCGAGCGGCTGATTTCCTGCGTAACCACCGACGACGAGGACGCGGCCATCGGCGAGCAATGTCGCCGTATGGCTCTGCCGGGCATCGCGCATGCTGGCCGCCGCGTGCCATGTTCCCGTCGAGACGTCGTACAGCTCCGCGCTGGCCAGCTCCGTGCTGGTGTTCAGATCGAAGCCTCCGGTGACCAGGACTTCACCGTTCGAAAGCAATGTCGCCGTGTGAGCATAGCGTCGAGCATTCATCGGCGCCGTCGCGCTCCAATGCCCGGTCATGTCGAAGAGATCGGTGAGCGCGTACGACACGCTAGTGACCGCAAACGGGTTGTAAAATAAATCGTCGAAGCCGCCGGCGACCAGAACGTCGCCATTCGCGAGCAAGGACGCGGTCGCCTGTGCCCGTGGCGTGTAAAGTCCTCCCGCACCGTTCCACGTGCCCGTGGCCGGGTCGTAAACCGTTGCACCGCCGATGGCGGCGAGGAAATCATCGTCGCTTGCTCCGCCGACGATGAGAACCTTTCCATCGGCCAGGCGCGTCGCCGCGTGCAAAAGGCGCGCACCTCCGAAGCTTCCGGTGTAGCGCCACGTGCCCTTGTTCGGGTCGTAGATCTCTGCGGTCTTCAGCGGCTCGTCCGCATTGTCGACGCCACCCGCGACCAGCACCTCGCCGTTTGCCAGCAGCGTCGCCGTGAAGCCGTCGCGCGGGGTGTTGAGGCTGCCGGTGTTGCTCCATGTTCCGGTCGCAGGGTCGTAGATCTCGCAAGTTCCGAGAAGACCCAGCGACTGCGGCGTAATTTCGCCCCTGTCGCCACCGACGACGAGCACCTGGCCATTGTTCAACAATGTCGCCTTAGGATCCGACCGGCCAACGCCAAGGGCGCCCGTAAGCTTCCATTGGCCGGTCGCGGGATCGTAGATTTCCGCGCTGGTGTCGGTAGCGGCGCCCGCCACCGCGGCAGCGCCACCCACCACCAGCACCTTGCCGTTCGGCAACAGCGTTGCGGCATGGCCCGCGCGTGCGAAGCGAAGGCTGCCAGTCGCAACCCATGTGCCGTCGGCACAACGAGCCGGTGCGGCAACTCCCAAAAGCGCACCGGCAAGCGCAAGCCATGCCCAAAGGCATGAAGCCTGGACCGAGATCATCGAGCGAGACGTCATTGACGTATTCATGTTCATCATGGGCAGCTCAGTCCCAGAGGTTGAGTCAGGCGCGTGAGCTTCATCCCGCCGCTCGTACCGTAGCCGTACACCGAATCGAACGACACCCAGCCGTGGTTGCAGTCGGTGAAGAAGAACTGCAGCTTGCCCCAGTGATTGAGCGTGACCTGTGCGGGGTCGAAGTTCGGAATCCATCGGCCGCTGGTGGGCAACTCGACACCGTTGACCGTCGCCGTGTCGCCGGCGTAGTCGCCGACGCCGGTGAACCACGACTGCTGGGTGCCGTCCGGTGTGAACGTGAACCACGCCGCGAGGAACCGGCTTCCGGGCAGCACCTCGACGAAGAGTCCGTGACCGCTTTGAGCCGGGTCGTACCAGGAACCGGTCATTCCGGGGCCGATCGCGAAAGCCGGCGATGCCTGGACGATGATCGCGCCGTACGCCTTGCTCGCCTCGTCGTGATAGCTGACGATGCCCGGCTTGTCGAACTTCAACGTGAATTGCCAATGCGAGGTGTAATCGCGCGGCGTGCCGTCGCCGCCCTGGCCGTCGCAGCCGAGCGCGCACCGGAACGAGCCATCGTCGGCGACGACGTTGTGCGGTCCGGTGCCGAAGTCTTCGGCATAGACGTAGAACGTGACGCTGTCGCCAACCGCAATGGGCAGCGTGAGCGGGCCGAAGCACGCCAATGGCTGACCGGGATTCTCATCGCAGTCTGCGTCACCGATGCCGACGCTGTATTCGGTGGCGTGCGCCAGGTTCGCGCACAGCAGCAACGAGACGAGAAGCCATGTTGCCTTGCGCATGACGGTCTCCGTTCGATCCGACGCCGCGCAGCTTCATGCTGCAGGCTTTGCGCGTAAACCGCATTCCGACGGATTTGTGCGTCGACCGATGAGGTCGAGTCGCGCACCGACGAGAACGCGTGGGTTACTTGAATGCGTACGACAGCCGGACGTAGTAGGTCCGGCCTATCGGATCCGCGTACGTCGGGTCGTAGCCGACCTGCCGCGTGAACGGCTGGTTCGTGAAGGGAGGTGCGCGGTCGAGCACGTTCTTGACGCCGATCGCGATCGTCGTGTGAAACGGCGCCGCATAGCGCGCCTCGACATCCCAGACGTCGTAGGCTCCGACGCTGCGCGGAGGAACCGAAAGCGGAACCCCGGTGCGATCGACGTTCGCATCGGTGTAGCCCGATTGAAACGTCTCTCCGATCGTGGCGCCGAACGGGGGGCGCTCCCAGTCGAGCGATGCGTGATGTTTCCAGCGCGGCACGGGACCATCGATGGCCGCGACCTTGCTACCGAGCGTCGACGTGTAGTGGACGCCATCGAGCTGCTCGTCCCATCGGAGGACATAGGTGCCGTCGAAGCCAAAGGCAAAGGCGCCGATGCCCGGAACCGTCGTGCTCCAGTGCGCGCCGACGTCCACACCCGAGGTGCGCAGATCGCCGAGATTCTGCTCGTTGACGAGGACGGTCTCGATCGGGCCGGGCAGCGCGGGAAAATTGGGATCGACCGGTCCGCGAACGATGTTCGTCTGCGAAAAGCGTTCGAAGTTAGCGAAGATGACGGCCGCATCGAGCGTGCCGATCACGTCGCGCTTGTTGATCTTCCAGTAATCGACGTCCAGCGAAAGCCCGCGGATCGGCTCCCACGCAATCCCCGCGTTCGTCTGCTCGGACTCCTCGGGCCCCAGGTTTCGATTCCCGCCCGCGGCCGACGCAAAGGCGCCGCCGAACTCGCCGGGGCAATCCGTCGGAAGCCCGGTGACCGGGCAGCGCAACGGATCCTGAAGACTCGCGCCAGCGACGAACCCTTGCGTCAATGGCGTAAAAAGTTCGTACAGCGTCGGCGCACGGAAGCCGGTTCCCCACGAGGCGCGGAACAGCAGCTCGCGCATCGGCTGCCAGCGAAGGGCGACCTTCGGATTCGTCGTCCCGCCGAAGTCGGAGTAATGATCGTAGCGCGCCGCGAGCTGCGCTTCGACGGTACGCGCGAACGGGACGATCGCTTCGACGAAGGCCGCGCCGACGGTCCGGGTCCCCGCGGCGGATTGCTGGCTGCCGCCGACGCCGAGGACGTCGCCCGAGGTGAATACCGGCGAATAGACGTTGTCGAGCCTCTCGCGCCGCAATTCGGCGCCGAGCGCCAGCGACACCGGTCCCTGCGGCAATATGAAGAAATCGTGCGAGGCCTTCGCGTCGATCCCGATCGTGCTCGCTTTCGCATCGTGCACGTCGTCGACGATCTGCGCGCCCGCCAGCAGTGCGTTTCCCTCGGCTCCCGACGGCCCGAACGGATTGATGAGGCCGGTCGCGAACGCCGGAACGAAACGGGATTGCGACACATAGCCGCTGACGAAGCGGTCGGTCTGCCGATTCTCGCTGTACGTGACCGCCGAGCTGTATCGCCACGAGTGCACGACACCCTCGGCGCCGGCGGCGATGCGCAACGCGTTGCCATCGGTATCGCTTGTCTCGGGTCCCAATTCCTCGCTGCGAAAGCGCACGTTGAGGCCGCCCGAGATCCCGTTCGCCGCGGCGAATGCCGCGGGATAGTACGGGCCCGTGGCTGGATACAGAACCGGCTGCGAGCTCGCGCCGGGCCCCTGGAAGATCGATGCAGGCGAATCCCGATAGAGGAATCGGTCCACGGCGTACGTCGCCTCGGCGAACAGCTGCGTATCGGCGTCGACCTGGAACGTGGCGCGAGCGAGTACATCGGTTCGCTCGCTCGGCGGCACGATATCGATCGTGCTCGTGAAGTCGTAACCGCAGAACGGCGCCTTGGAAAGGAAACCCGGGATGTCGATCGGAATCGCGGCAGGCGGCACGCAGCCCGCGGCGAAGGCGGGGTTGCTCAGGACGCCGGGCTTGAGCTGGATGTTCGCCGGAAACGACGCGCCGCTCAGGAGCAATATGCCCTCGGAGGGAATGTAGCCGGTCCGCGCGAACGGGCGCTCGATCGCTTCCAATGCGTCGCTCTTGCGGTAGCTGATCGTCGCGAACACGTTGAAGCCATCCGCAGGTAGCGAGCCGTAGCCGGCGGTCAGCGTGGCCTGGCGGGCGTCGGCGCCTCCGTGTTCGGTCCACGCGCCGTACGTCGTTCCCTCGAAGCCCCTGAAGTCCTTGCGCAGGATGAAATTGATGACGCCCGCGATCGCATCGGCGCCGTAGATCGCCGACGCACCGTCCTTGAGGATCTCGATGCGGTCGACTGCGGCGAGCGGAATCGTGTTGAGGTCGACGGTGCCCCCGTCGAACGCGTAGTTCGCCACACGGCGGCCGTTCAGGAGCACGAGCGTTGAACCGTCGCCGATGCCGCGCAGGTTCGCGCTTGCAAGTCCGGGTCGAACGAGGTCCCCGATCGCCCGTTGATCGTTGAACCCGAGAACGTTCGCCGAAACGGTGCTCAGCAGCTCGGGTACCGTCGTCGCGCCGCTGTGAAGAATGTCGTCGCGCGTCAGGACCTGGACGGGAAGGGCCGACTCGGTATCGGGCCTCGGAATGTTCGAGCCCGTCACCTCGATCCGGATCGTCCCATCGTCGTCCGCGTGGGACTGTTGCGCGGCTGCGGGAACGGCGGTGCCCATAAGAAGGGCGACCGACGCCCGGAGTGCCTTGGAGCCCATCCCCCTGCGCTCGCTCGGCATGACGGTTACGTGAGTGTAACGGCGCGCCATCATGCCCATCGCAGTGTCGACATGCAAGCTTCGCGGCGTGAGATCGGACGAAACCACCCGTCCGTCGCGTCGATCTGCTCTGCGGACGACGGTCTTGCACGCGCCGTGCGTGCCGGACCGTGCCCGGGCGGCAAGCCTCGACTCCCAAAATCGCGCCACTGGCGCACCATCCCGTCGCGTTCACCACGCATTCGTCGGAATGTACGCACGCCGAGGAGCACCCGCGTAGACTCACCCACACCGCATTCAACCGCGAGAAGTCCGGCCAGGGAGGGTCGCGTTGAGCCTTGCTCGTCCGTCGACGCGCATCGAACCGGTCAAGGCGCTCATCGCCGAGGACGAAGCGACGCTCGCCGACGAGCTGCGCGAAGTGTTGTGCGACCTGTGGCCGGAGCTCGCGATCTGCGCGGTGGCGGCCAACGGCTTCGAGGCATTGCGCGCCCTGGAGCAGCACGCACCGAACGTCGTGTTCCTCGATATCCAGATGCCGGGGATGACCGGTCTCGAGGTCGCGAAGCGCGCGAGCGGGAAGAGTCACGTCGTCTTCGTGACCGCTTACGACAAATACGCGGTCGCGGCCTTCGAGCAGGGTGCGATCGACTACGTCATGAAGCCGTTCGATGCGGCACGGCTCGCCGATACGGTCGAGCGATTGAAGGCGCGGATCGATTCGATTCCAGCCAACCTCGAACTGCTTCTGAAAATGCTGTCCGAGAAGCTAGGCGACGGACACGATTACATCCGCTGGATCACCGCGTCGCAGGGCCCCGAGCTGCGGCTCATCACCATCGAGGAGATCTGCTACTTCCAGGCCGACAACAAATACACGCGCGTCGTGACCGCCGAGAAGGAATCGCTCATCTATCGCACCATCAGGGATCTCGGGGATGCGCTCGATCCGGCGACGTTCTGGCAGATCCATCGCGGCACGATCGTCAACATCCGTCACGTTTCCGGGATCTCGCGCGATTACCGCGGTAGGCTGCGGCTGCGACTCAAGCAGCGGCAGGAGATTCTGCCGGTGAGCGCGCCGTACGCGCACCTGTTCAGGCAGATGTAGGCGCTTGGGCGACGACATGACGACGCATTCCTCATTCGCATGAGTTCGCTTCCGCCCGGCACCGTCCAGACTGCCGACGCGGTCCTGGGATCGGTGCGTGCGACGACGCCGCTGCTGCCGAAGCGGCTGACGCGCGCGCTCGCCAGGCTGACGTGGCAAAGGCTCCTCTGGACCTGCGCATTTTGCGCAGCCTACGGCGTGCTCCTGTCTCGCCATCCGCAGTCGGGCGGCGCGCCGCAATCGCTGCTCGCCTGGTTGGCGGGCTCCACGGCCGCGTTGTCGTTTTTCATTCCTGCGTTCGTCGCGGTGACTGTGGTCGCCGACTTCGCACCCAGGCGCATCGTGCCGAGAGCGATCGTGCTCGCGCTCGCCGCAGCGGCCGGTGTGGCGGTCGGCTATCGATTCTTCGCAAGCCTCGGGGCAACTGCCGGAAGCTTGCACATCGAAACCCTCCGACATGTCGGCTCGCCGCTTCCCTTGTTCCTGATGGCGTGGATGGGCCTTGCGATCCATCTGTTCAGGGAGCGTGAGGACGCCGCCGAGCAGGCGCTTCACGACGAGACCGAGCGCAAGCTCATGCTCGAACGCCAGGCCTCGGAGGCGCAGCTGCGGGTGCTGCAATCGCAGATCGAGCCGCATTTCCTTTTCAACTCGCTCGCGCACGTGCGGCGCCTGTATCGGACGGACCCGGCGGCCGGTCGCCTGATGCTTCGCTACCTTTCGAGCTATCTTGGCGCGGCGCAGCCCGTGTTACGGGAGCGCGGCATTGCGCTCGGGCAGGACCTCGCGCTTGCCGTCGCCTATCTCAACATCCAGCGGATACGGATGGGCTCGCGGCTTGCGTTCGAAATCGACGTGCCGGACGCGCTCCGTGAAACGAGCGTCCCGCCGATGATGCTGACGACGCTGGTCGAGAACGCGATCAAGCACGGATTGTCGCCGCTGCCCGAAGGCGGAGTCGTGCGCATTGCCGCGCACGCCGCGGCCGGCTCGGTCCGCATTCTCGTATCGGATACCGGGCAGGGATTCCAGGCGAACCTCGGCAGCGGTGTGGGGCTGGCCAACATCCGGGCGCGGCTCGCGATCCTTTACGCCGATGCGGCGAGCCTGTCGCTCTTCCAGGGGACGCCGCGAGGCATCACGGCATCCGTCGCCGTGCCGGCCCGATATCCAGCCGCGTCGACGTGATCGCCAACTTTTCCACGACGATCAGGAGCGCCCTATCGGCGTCCGCCTCGTGCGTCGCGGCGGCCTGGCGCTCGATCACGCCGAAGCATCTCGTCTACACGTCGGCCTTCGGCCTCCTCTGGGCCGTGCTCGTCATCCTGCTGGCAACCGGGTTCCTGACCGAGTTCGCGCTGCAGCCGTCGTTGAACGCGATCCTGTCGATGCAGTTCAATGGCTTCGCGGTTCTTTTCGCCGTGCTGATCGCCGATCAGGTGTCGCCGCCTGCGCGTCGCCGCTACTGGCCGTATGCCGTCGCAGTCACCGCGGGCGTTCTGCTCGGCACGCTGCTGGTTTCGGTCCTCAGTCAACGCGTCCTTGGGCTCGAAGTCGGGTACCGTGCAAGCGGATCGGACGAGCAATTCCGCGCGTTCTTTTTCCGGCACGTGACGCATGCGTTCGTTGTCTTCGGCATGGTGACCTGCGTCTACGTTTCGCACCGATGGGCAGCTCACCGGACGCGCGTGCTGCGCGCCATCCAGCTTGATCACGCCGAGATGGAGAAGCGCTTGCTCGAATCGCGCCTGGCCGCGATGCAGGCGCAGGTGGAACCGGGATTTCTCCGACAGACGCTGGAACGCGTCGAGCTCATGTACGAGAACGACGCCCGGACCGCAGACCATATGCTGCGCGACCTGATCACTTACCTGCGTGCCGCCATTCCGAGGATTCGCCAACCGGTCTCGACCGTGGGGCGAGAGATCGAGCTCGCCGAGGCCTACGTGAACACGCTTGGAGGCACCTCCGGCATCCGACTGACGAATGCCCACAGAAGCAGAATTGTCGACGGCGCGAAGTTTCCGTCGATGATTCTATTGCCGCTATTGAATCGCGCGCGCGTGAGCCACGCCGACGGTGCTCGCGAATCGCTCGAAATCGACGCAGGCGTACGAGGCGATCGACTGTGCTTGACGATTCGCGATCACGGCGGCGCATTTGCGAGCGATCGA
>DATGGP010000056.1:0-26744 GCA_035308425.1 Casimicrobiaceae bacterium
AGCCTGATGAACCCGCACCGTCTCGCGTGGGGGCCCGCGTTCAACTTCCCGTTCGCCGCGATCGTCGCCGGCACGACGCTTCTCGGACTCGTGCTGACGCGCGATCGCCGCAGCCTGCCGATGACGCCGCCGGTCATCATGCTGATGGTCTTCGTCGTCTGGATGTGCGTGACGTCAGTGTTCGCGATCTATCCGAACCTGATCGGCGAGATGTTCAGCCGGGTGATGAAGATCCAGCTCATGGTCCTGGTCACGCTCGCGTTGGTTCACACCCGCAAGCAGTTGCTGATCTTCCTCTGGATCGTGGTGCTGTCGATCGGCTTCTACGGGCTCAAGGGTGGTTTTTTCACGCTGCGCGGCGGCGGAACGAATCTCGTCTGGGGTCCCGCAGGATCGTTCATCGAAGGGAACAACGAGCTCGCGCTAGCTATCATCATCATCATTCCGATGTTGTTCTACCTCCGCGGCCTGCTGCGCAATGCGCTGCTGCGTTGGGGCATCGTGCTGGCGATGGTGTTTTGCGCGCTGGGCGCGCTCGGCTCGCACTCGCGCGGTGCACTGCTCGCGATCGCGGCGATGTGCCTGCAGCTCTGGCTGCGCAGTCGCCGCAAGTTCGTTTCCGGCATCGCGCTCGTCGCGATCGGGATGACGCTGGTCGCGTTCATGCCCGAGGGGTGGGACCGGCGGATGGAGACGATCGAAACCTATCAGCAGGATTCGTCGGCGATGGGCCGCATCAATGCGTGGATGATGGCGTATCACCTCGCGAAGGATCGTCCCCTCGGCGGTGGCTTCGAGGTCACCACGCCGGAGCTTTTCGCCCGCTACGCACCGGTGCCGACGGACATCCATGCCGCGCACAGCATCTACTTCGAGGTGCTTGGCGAGCACGGTTTCCTGGGCCTTGCGATTTATCTGCTGTTCTGGATTGCCACATGGCGATCGGCGAGCTGGGTCGCGAAGAACGCGGCGCGAAGCGAGCAAACGCGCTGGGCGGTCGACCTCGCGAAGATGTCGCAGGTGAGTCTTTTCGGTTTTTTTGTAGGGGGTGCGTTCCTCAGCCTCGCGTACTTCGATTTGCCCTATGACGTGATGATCGTGGTGGTCGTTTGTCGACGGATTGTCGAGATGCACGTCAAGGCGGACGTGAAGGCGGAGGAGAAGGCGCGGTTACCGCGGCCGCGCGACGCCGGGGCGGCGCTGGTCAATGACTAAATCTGGACCGAAGCATCGACGCTCGCCAACGACTACACGAAAAGTTATGCGCATCGCTTTCGCAAAATCGTGATGAAACATCGTCGCCGAGAGCTGATCAAGCTGCTGGCCGCCGCGGGTGCAATGCCGGCGTCGACGCGCCTCTTCGCCGCGGCGCCGGGCATCGAGCGCCATGGTTCACTGCCGCTCGAACGAAAGGGCTTCTGCGTCGACATCGCCGCGCTTCAGGGAGCAGACGCTTCGATCACCGACTATTCGGGATTCGGTTACTGCCCCGCGGTCGATTCGATGCTTCTCTTCGGTGGCGGGCACGCTGCGACGCCCGAAGACGTCGTGGCGCGCTTTGCGATGTCGTCGCTCGCGTGGAGCGCCGACTATCCGGCGACGCCAAAAGCGACGATGTTGATGCCGACCAGCGGAACCGCGCTCGATATGACATCTTCATATCCGGGCATCAAGCCCGGCGATGCCGGCTGGCCGCGCTATCTCACTTCAGGAAGGTTCTGGCGCGTACCTGGCGAGAAGCCGGAGCTTCGTCCTGTTTCGCGTCACACGTATTCCGGATTCATCTGGTCGCAGGCCGTAAAGCGGATGGTGCTGCCTATGGGCAACAACGGCATCTGCTACGGCTTTCCCAATAGCACGACCGGGGGAAACGTGGGCTTCTACGATCCCGTCGCGCGCGAGTGGGAGGATACGGGTGTCGCCGGGGGACCACCGGCGTCCGCATGGTGCGAAGACCCGGTGTCGGGCGTGCTTCTCGGACATTACGAAGGAGCGTTCGTCGTCTACGATCCGCGCGTTCGCAAGTTCATCCGCAACACGCAACTCAACGCGATCCCGTATTTCGGGTACGGCGGCAATCTCGTCTACTTCCCGCCGCAGGACAAGTTCTACTACTTCGGGCGCAACGTCGATCCGGCGACGGGCCACAACCATGTATGGGAGTACGCGCTCGATCGCACCGCATGGTCGCCGCGCTATACCAAGCCAGCCGCCAATTCGCAGTACGGATCGCCGATGGACACGAATGCGCATCCGATGCCACCGACGGGCGACACGCGGTTCGTCTACGATGCAGCCAACAAGCTCATCGTCGGCGGCATCTGCCAGAACCTGGTGTGCGCGTTCAAGCCGCTCGGAAACAATGCCGGCGAGTGGTATCAGCAGGATGCCCCGGGGATCGCAGCGACGATCTTCTATTGCCATCACTACGCACCGACACAAGACGCGCACTTCACGCTCGCCCATGTCGCAAGCGGCGTTCGAACGTTCGCGTTTCGCTGGGACTCCGCGAAGGCGGTGAAATGTGGAGGCACGGCGCCTGCCGTCGTCCCGGGGTCGAGCTCGAGCTCGGTCAAGGCGGACGGGATTGCCCGGGATGTTGCGCACGACCTGGATCTCGCGCGGCATCCCGACGTGATCGGGTACGTCGATTTCAGCAGTATCGCTCGCGTCAATGCCGACCTCGGCCGCTCCAACGTATGGATGCCGGGGCGTCCCTGGTACGCGAACACCCGGCAGCCCGACGGCTCGAATTTCTGCGTCGCGAATCCAGAGTTCTCGACGGAGCATGGCCTGCACTTCATGCGCTTCGAGGGAACGCAGCGGCTGATCGCGGCGTACCTGTGGGCGGGAAAGGGCGTGCGGCATGCGTTCGCACGCTACGTCCTCGTCATAGAGCCTGACGTTCCGCAATACATGACGGAGCTCGGCGTGAAGCTGCCGGGGCTCGCCGGCGCTTACGAGGACACGATCATTCATCCCCCTCACGCCGGCAAGGTCACGTTCTCATGGCGAATGGAGCACGGGCCAAAGGATCGCCTGTCGGTGCGCGACTACCTCTACGATGGCGCGTCGGGGGGCGGCTACGGCGATATTCGAGACTACGGCGTGCTGTTCCCGGTCGGCGTTCCCGTCGTCGTCGAGCAGGAGCTCGACGTCGACAAGCAGCAGGGACGCATCTGGATCGATGGCGTGCACGTCGGCGAACGCAGAGTGGTTACGGACGTCGACATCGAGATGTTGTTCATCAACGTCTATCACGGCGGCATGGGCTTCGCGACGCGCCCCATCCACTACCGCCTGGCGGCCGCATGCCTGGCGCGCTCGTATATCGGCCCCCCAAAGGAACTGCTCGCTGCGCTGCAAGCCTCGCCGCTGACGGTGCCCGCGTCGAGTGCGCAAACGACGAGCGCGCCGAACGAGCCTGGTCCCGACTGGGTTCCAACATCGCCTTACATCCGCGATAACCCACGCTTCGGCATTCGCAAGTGATCGCGGGCGCGACGCGCGCTACGTGAATGGAGCTGCCTATTCGGTCGCCATGAACCATACATTCTGCGCATAGCCTGGGTAATACGCGATTGCGCCCAGCGCGGCGAAATAGGCAAAGCGAGAATGTGCCCCGTTTACCGCGGGAATGGGCAGCGACGGCATTGGCGTTCCCGCCATGGTTTGCGGGTCGATGCCGTAGACGTCTACGCTATCCGTAAGGTAATAGCGGTCGTTCTCGGTGTCGTGGATGATTGTGCACTGGGCCTTGATCGCTTCGGGCAGTCCGGAAACCGCGCGCACCGTTGCGACGCCGGTCGCGAGGTCGAGCGTCGGAAGCTGGTTGAGGGCCGTCACGCTTTCCGACTGCAGGTAGCCTGCGCGCACGAGCCAGTTGCGCGTTGCGTCGACCATGCCGCCCTCATAGCCGAGGTAACCCATCGATCCGGACGCAATGGCAACGCGCGACCACCCGTTCGTCGCTTGTGTCCATCGATAAAGCACATCGTTCGACGTGCCGGACCCGACGTAGATGTCGCCGGTTGCCGGATCGGCTGCAACGAGCATCTGGGATTCGGTGATCGGGCAGTCGGGCCATGTGCCGGCCGCGTCCCATCGATTTGCGAGCGGATCGAATCCATCCATGTGCGTGGCGCCTTGCGCCGCGTACCACAGCGCCGAGGAAAACGGACGAAAGATTCGTCCGGACTGCGGCGACCAAACCAGCGACCAGTACGTATGGCAGGAATTGGGCTTGCCGTCGTGCGCGTAAGGCATCGGCGGCTTGCCGGCGCCCGCCTCGGCGGCGCTCACGCGCATCGCCTCGGGGCTCGGCGCACACATGACTTCCCACGACGGTGCATCGCTCAGCCAGTCAATGCCATAGACACCGTTGTCGTTGCTGTCGACGTGGCCGCCCGCGGCCGCCGAAACCCAGAGTGCCAGGCCGGATGTCGCGTCGTCGAGCGCAGCGAGCCCGCACCAGGCATCGATGTTTCCCGAGGGTACGCCGAGTTTCGAAAGCGACGTACCGGGAATCTCGACCCATTGCCCGACCGGCAGGCCGAGTCGCCACGCGGGCGTCGCGCCCGTGCTGCTGACTGCCGGCACCACCGGCGTGCGCAATTCGCGAGGCACGCCGATGTACGACGTCGCGATGCTTGCCGCGGCGAGCCTATAATGGATCGGCTGCGTCGAAAAACCCAATCCCCCGTGATAGACGTTGAGCCACAGGTGCTCGATGTCCACGTTGGTGATGACCGGGCGCATACCGATCAACACGCCGTCGACCCAGACGCGGCCGACCTGGTTGTCGACATCAAGCTCCTGCTCGATGGTGATCGGGACGCCGAGCGGAAACGCGCCGCCGTATTCCTTGATGTTGCCAAAGCCCGCGCCGGAAGCGCCGTCGTACAGATAATCCCGGCGACAAAATGGCGGATGCGGCGAGCCATCGCTGCTCGACGGCGTTTGGGGACCATGCTCCATGCGCCATGAAAACGTCTGGGCTGTCTGTCCCGCCGGCACGTCCTCCGGCGGGTTCTGCACCGTATCTTCATAGTCGCCATTGAAGCCGGGCAGCTTCACGCCGAGTTCGGTCATGTAGAGCGCAACATCAGGCTCGATGACGAGCACGTACCGCGCGAATGCATGCCGGATACCTTTGCCGGCGAAAA
Organism: Casimicrobiaceae bacterium; assembly: GCA_035308425.1. Lineage (GTDB taxonomy): Bacteria > Pseudomonadota > Gammaproteobacteria > Burkholderiales > Casimicrobiaceae > VBCG01. The sequence continues at coordinate 5,166 of DATGGP010000056.1, forward strand.
GGAACGCCGAGATCAATCGTTGATTGAGGTTGCCGCCGGAAAAGCGCATGAACGACAGTCCACGATCGACGATGAATTCCGGGTCGGCAACCGGAAACGACGCGCCTGCAGGCAGGGAGCCGGAAGGCGCGACGAGATTGCTGATCGCGTACCACGGCCGATGCGTGCCGTTTTTCTGGAAGTCGTACCAGTTGGACGCGCCCAGGTCAGCGAGAACCTGTTCCGCGCTGCTGAATTCAAGGTACGCGAGGACGTCAGGATGGTTACGAAGATCGGAATCGCGCATCACCTGCAAGGCGAGGTCGGCTCCGCTTGGTGCATCGACGACCAGCGGCTTCGTCACGCGCGACGCATTCTGCTTGTCGCCCGCGTCGATCACGTCGAGCACGCCGGACGGCCCGAGCAGTGCATCCGCGGGCGTGGCAAATGGCGCGATGCCGCCCAGGATGGCGACTCCGGCCGCTCCTCGCTTCAGGAACTGACGTCGCGATGACGCGTTGCTCTTCCGATGGTTTGGCATGCTCGATCTATTGCGAATGCAACGAGTATGACAATGTCATTGCGAGTATCGGGCTGTCAAGGCCGTTCGGCCGGTTCGCTTGCCACGGTCCGCGGTTGCCGCGTTGAAAGCAAACATCGTGGCGCACCGAATCGTTCTGCTGCCGCACGACCTCGGCGGCAACATTTATCTCGACGAGCTCGGCCAGGCGTATCGCACCCTCGGCTGGGACGTCGTGTACGCGAACGTCAACTTCCATCGGATGGCGTTGCGGCCCGATCTGCTGCACATCCACTGGCCCGAGGAGCTTTATCGCTGGAGCGGCACCGGGTCGGTGGCCGAGCGTGCACAGCGTTTTGTCGAGACGATCGATCGCCTGAAGGCGTCCGGCAGCAGGATCGCCTGGACGGTGCACAACCTCGCTCCCCACGAGGCCGGCAGCGACGAAAGCGATGAGCTCGTGTTCCGATCGCTTCTTGCGCGAAGCGACGTCGTCGTGCACCACTGTCCGCATTCGGTCGGCGCGCTTCGCGGGAAATACGCGATCGAAACGCATGCGGCGCAGATCGTCGTGCCACACGGACACTACTTCGCCTATCCGAATCGCGTGTCACGGCAGGAGGCGCGCGCCCGCCTTGGCATCCCGGCCGATGCCTTCGTTTATCTGCACTTCGGGGCCATCCGCGGCTACAAGGGTGTCGATCGGCTGCTCAGCGCGTTCGGGCGCGCAAGGGTGCCGAACAAGTTCCTGCTCGTCGCGGGTCGCTACCAGGCCATTCGCGGCAAGGGCGCGATGCGCGACCTGGCGCTGCTCGCGCGAATGCGTTACCTGTCGCGCTCGATCAAGCTCATGCGCTGGTCGATCGCGTCCGAGGATGTGCAGCTCTATCTGCAGTCAGCGAGCGCCGTCGTCCTCTCGCATACGCATGGGCTCAACTCCGGTGTGGCCGTCCTTGGCATGACGTTCGGAAAGCCGGTGATCGGTCCCGGCATGGGATGCATCGCGTGGGTGCTCGGTCGCGGAATGAACGTCGTTTACGATCCGAGCGACGAGGACGCGCTCGTGCGCGCGATGGAACGTGCGCCTTCGCTCGATGCGGCTCGCGCGGCCGAGGTCAATCGCGATGTCGCGCGCCAGTGGCAATGGCAAGCGGGAGCGAAGGCGATTCTCGACGCGGCGTGGCCGGATGAATGCGAGTCTGCACCGCGCGCACCGCTCACCGATGCAGGCGATGCGCCAATCGCGCGAGCGGACCCGTAGCGACGTACGTGGGGACGTAGAAGATCGTCGTCGGGACGCCCCCGACGTCGAGCTCCTTCAGGTGCCATGGATAGCCTAGACCGTAAGCGTCGCGGGCATCGGTGTCCGCAAGTTGCTCGCGGAACCGATCCGCATGGCGGCCATCCGCGAGAACGAGCTTGTTGAAGCCGATGGCGATCGGCCGCATCGCCTGGCTCTCGCGTAGATAGCGGAACAGCCCTTCGGCGACGCCGGGCCATACCGAATTGATCGCATCGTCGAGCACGACGATGCCATTCTCGAGCGAGGCCGATTCGGCGAGGCGCAGATCGGAGAGCGTCTCTTCCGCCGTGTGGCCGCCGTCGATGTGGAAGATGCGCTGCCGGGTCCCGATGTCGTCGGCGCGAAGCTCCGAGGACGCGCTGGCGTGGACGTCGATCCGCGCGCCGCGCACGAGGTGCGGGGCGATATTCGCCTCGAAGACTGTCCGGCTGCCCGACCCGGATCCCGACACGTTCTCGCTTTGGCGGCCGAAGAGATCGCAGACGCCGAGCTTCTCGGCGTCGACGTTCAGCATCGAGGCGAGGAAGACGCTGCTTCGCCCGTGGTGAACGCCGATCTCGAACAGATCGCCGACGATCTCCGATTGCTTCTGCATCTCGTCGAACCACGCGAGAAGCATCGCGGCCTCGGCCGAGAACCACCCGTGGATCCTCCGCGCCTTCGACCACGCGAGCTTCGCGGCAGCCGGGTTCACGGTAGCCGTCTTCTCGAACGACGCAAATCGCTGTCGCGCATGGGAATCGCCGCGTGGTGCGTTTCAGTGCGAGGGCGCGACCGCGCGCTCGACCGATGTGTGGCGGATCGCGGAATCGCTCGCGAGCGCGAAGGCTGAATTGGCCGCAGCCAACGACTCGACGAGCAGGTAGTAGAGCGCCTGCTGCGACGAAACCCAGCCGTAGCGGCGTGCGCCCGCGGCGCGAAGCGCGAGCCTTGGCAGCAGGAAGGTTTGTGAAAGGCGTGCGGATGGGCGCGATGCGGCGAGGAGCGCGAGTTCGAGGTCCATGCGCGCCGCCGGCCAACGTCGCGCTGCCTGCGGCGCAGCGCGCTTGTCCTCGTAGGGGATGTCGGCGTGCCGCGGATAGGCGCGCGCGATCGCGTCGTCATGAAACGCGTGCGACACCGTGTGCTCCATCGGAAGGCTCATGAGGAAATCGAAGAGCGCGGCTTCGACGTACGGAAGATGCACGTCGACGTTTCGCGCATACAGGCAACATGGCACCTGCGCCATGTTGCGCCGGCCGCGATTCCAGAAGTAGAAGGAGGCGAGCGGATTGGGCTCGTCCAGGTGCCGCGCGAGCTCGACCTCGAGCGCCGCGACGGCGCGATCGAAGTCGAAACGCTTGCCGAAAAGGGCCCGAATGCCGGCCTCGCTGCCGAACCACGGGCAGAACCTCTCGAAGAGCGCGAGCGCAAGCGGCGTCGCACGTCCTTCGCGGGCGAGCGCGGCGTTGCGCTCGTCGATCTGTGCGCCGTTGGAAAGGAAATCGCCGCCGAAGCCGTCGATGACCGAATCGAAACCGGCATTGATCGCGTCGACGAGCGGCTGCGCCTGCGTGCCCTCATGGGACTCGAAATGAGTCGAGACGTATTTGCGAATCTCGCGATCGAGCGTCTTCGGGGGTTGCTCGACGATGACGTGTCGAAACCCGAGCCGCTTCGCGATCAACCACGCGATGCGCGCGTCCTCGTCGGCACGCGGCGGCATGTGCTTGACGGTGACGCATGCATAGGGCGTCTCGCCGCGCTCCGCCATGTCGAGCACGACATGCCTCGAGTCCCGGCCGCCGCTTAGCAGGACTGCCGTGCGGCCGCGAAAGCGCTGCTGTTTCATCGACTGCGTGAAGAGGTCGATGAAGCCGTCGATCGCCTGAGCGCGGCTCAACTGCGCGGCCTCGCGGTGATACGGAACGCTCGTCGCGCGAAAACCGGCTTCGTCCCACGAGATCGTCGTCGCCGGCGGCACGCGCCTGATCTCGCGAAACGGTGTGCCGTCGCCGACGAAGTTTTGCAGCCGTAAGAATACCGACAGCGCGTCGTCGTCGAGATCCCAGCAATTGCGCAGGCGGGCGAGGCTCGCGAACGACGTCGATATGCCGAACTCGTCCGGACGATGGAAATAATAGAGCGGATAAAGGCCGAGCCGATCGGTCTCGATCGTCAACCGCCGTCCGGACCAACGCCAGCACGCGCTCGACGGCGTCGATTCCGGCTGCGGCTCGCCCGAGTCGTGCTCGCGATCCCCGCGAATTTCGAACCGATCGCCGAACCGTCGCACATGAAGCCAGGAAGCGCACCGGGGCGCTTGTTCCTGGATATGCGCGCCGAAGCGGATCATCAGCGGGCCGCCGGTCGCGTCGCCTTCGCGATCAGCCAGCGGATCCCGCGCACGCGATCGCATCCGAGCACGCGCGCCGATGCCGCGCCGGCGACGAACGACCATGCCCGGGGCGACAGCGGCCGGGCGCGGACGGCGTGCGAGGCCAATGCGAGCGCCGTGCGCGTATCCCCCACCGACGCGAATTTGCGCGACCAGGCGATGTAGTCGTCGGCGGCGGTGCTCCGATTGCTCGCGAGACCTCGTTCGCCGGCCCACGCGCGCGCGACATCGCGCGGGAGCGACGCCTTCCGCGCCCGGCGGGCGATGGAGCGCCTCTGGCACTCCCTGGCAAGCGCGCGTTGCTCTTCGAGTCGCGCCAGCGAAAGCTGGCCCGCGTGGATCCGATAGTCGACCAGCCGCTCGGCCAGGTTGGCGGCCTTGTAGCGCTCGCAGACGCGAAGCGCGAGATCGTAGTCGATCGTGCACGGCAGCGATTCGTCATAGCCGCCGATCGCGAGAATCGCCGATCTGCGAATCATCACACTCGAATGCACGAAACAGTTCACCTCGAGAATGTGGCGCGCAATCTCGTCCGGATCGGTCGGCACCTCGATCGAATTGCCGGGATCGCCCTTCGCTGAAATCATGCCGGCCGCGGTCCCGACCATCGCGATGTCGGGATGTTCGTCCAGAAACCGAACCTGCCGCTCGAAGCGCAGCGGCGACGACACGTCGTCGGCGTCCATGCACGCGACGTAGTGACCGCGCGCCTCGCGCAACGCGCGATTGCGACTTCGCGCGATGCCGCGGTTCCTATCGTTGACGAGCACGCGAATGCGCGGGTCGCGATAACGCGCGAGGATGTCTTCGGTCTCGTCCATCGAGCCGTCATCGACCACGAGGATCTCGAAGCTCGACAGCGTCTGGTGAAAAAGACTGTCGATCGCGCTTGCGACGTGCTCGGCGCCGTTGTAGACCGCGACGATCGCCGACACGCGCGGAGGGGGCGTCATCGGTTCGACACCAGAAGGCCCAGGCTGCCGACGGCGCGCGAGACGATGCGCTGCGCAGCCCACGGAACGTTCGAGCGGTACCCCTCGAAACCACGCCCGAAGGCGCGGCTCAGGATCTCCTCGCTTCGGAGAGCTCGATAGGCGTCGTACATCTGCCGCCGCTTCTCGCAAAGCGCCGCACGCACGTTCCGCGCCGTGCTCGCGAGCGCGATGTGCTTATCGCAGACGCGTTTCGCGCCCTTCCACATCAGCGCGGTCCTGCTCGACATCGACTGCGTGCGCAGCCGATAGCACGCGAGCTCGGCCTCGATCAGCGCAAGCGGCGGCCGCGGCGCGAAGACACGCAGCCAGCAGTCCCAGTCCTCGTGGTTGGGCAGCGATTCGTCGAAGCGGATCGCGTGCGAATGGAAGAGCCGGCTGTCGAACAGAAAGCAATGCGAGGGCACGATCAGGTCGGATTCCCATCGAAGCGCGATTTCGTGCGCCGGATCGTCGGTCGCGAGCCTGGGACGCGACCGTGCGCTCGAGTGAAGCGTCGTGACCTCGTCGTCATAAGCGTAGTGGAAGAAGCAATAAGCCGCCGCCGGCCGCGTGCACTCGCGAAGCGCCGCGACTTGGCGCGGGAGCTTGTCGGGCGCGATCCAGTCGTCGGCGTCGAGAAATTGCAGGAACCGGCCCTTGGCGAGCGCGAGGCCTGCGTTTCGCGCCGCGGACAAGCCGCGGTTCGATTGCGAAACGACGCGAATCCGCGGATCCGCGGATGCGTGTTCCGCGGCGATTCGCGCGGTTTCGTCGGTCGAGCCGTCGTCGACGATGATGCATTCCCATCGTGCATGGCTTTGCCGCGATACGCTATCGAGCGCGAAGGGGAGAAAGCGTCCCTGGTTGAAGCACGGGATGATGACGCTGACGAGCGATTCGTGGCGGTCGTCCATGCGAGTGAAAAACCTGTCGGGACGCTACGTGGATTCAGGACCCGTGGGGTTGCGAGACCGACGAGCGGTCCGGATCGTTGCATGCGTCGTCGCGAGACCATTGCGATACGGAATGGTTCGTGCGTCGCCGCGAGGCGCCGAGCCTGCGGCGGTCCTGCGTCGTTTGGGCTTGCCCTTCGTCTCGGTGCAGAGCGTAGCCCGCAGCGATCCGAACCGCTCGTCGGAAGAATGCGGCGAGCGAAGTGTTGCTCCGGTACCTCGAGGCTTCGGACGCATTCAGGGCTTCGCTGCGCCTGCCTCGCTGGCGGCAAAGCGGCGCAACCGCCGCGCGATGCCTCGCCCGACGCGCATCGCGCGAGCTTTCAGCGGCGTCGATGTCACTCGCGGCACGAGGGTCACGAATTCTTCCCACGCGCGGAGCGACCCGGGGTCCGGATCGACGGTACCCGAAGCGGCCCGCCGCGCATGCCAGCGCGCCCAATGCGCGCGTTCCCAGAACAACGCTTCGAGATCCACGGGCGGCGTGCGCGCTCGCGCAACGACACGCAATGGCGCGTACGCGTCGGCGAACGCGAGCTCGTGGTGAATCAGGAGCTTGTCGAGCGCGTTCGCGCGAAACGCCCGGCTTGCAACGTTCCTCGCGCTCGTCGCCTCCGCATGGACGCGAAAGGTCGCGAGCACGTCGGGAACGTGCATCGTTCCGGTATTGCACGCGACACGGCTCCAGTACTCGGCGTCACAGTACATGGCAAGCCTCGGATCGAACGTGCCGAAGCGGCGAAAGACGTCACGGTGCAGCAATACGGCGGTCGGTTCGCCGACGAGGTTGATGCCGATGTGATCGAGCGTCGCTTCGCAGAACGCGTGCGCGTCCATCGCGAAGCTTCCCGCGTAAATACCATCGAGCAACGCGCGGTTGCGAAGATAAGGCGCTTTGGTTTCGGGCGTCGCGTCGCCCTGAAACAGGAAATCGCGTGCGCACGAGATCAGCGGAAAGCCCGCCGCGGCCGCATCGAGCAAATGCCGAACGCAATCGGTCGCGAGCAGGTCGTCCTGGAAGACGAATTTGATCCACGGCGCGCTGGAGAGCTCGATGCAGCGATTCCAGTTGCCAACCAGGCCCAGATTCGCGTCGTTCTCGAAGACGCGGACGCGCGAATCGGCATGCGCGACGTCGCGAATGATGTCCATCGTCTCGTCGGTCGAACGATCGTCGACGACGACGAGCTCGAAATCGCCATGCGTCTGCGCGAGCGCGCTGGCGAGGCACTCGCGCAGATAGCGCGCGCCGTTGTACGTCGGGAGGCAGATCGAGACGCCAGGGACCGCCCGCGTCATGCTCGCACCCGCCACTCGTGCGCGCGCCACCCGCGCGGGCGCCTACCGATGGAACTGCGATTGCGCGTCCGCACGCGCGTCGAGGGCGGCGATGCGCGGGTCGAGCGGCGCCTTGGCGGGCTCATCGGCATGAAGATCGAAGCTTCCGTCGAGATGCACGACGCCGAACTGCTGGCGGCCGCGAACGCCGCCGGAAGACGTCACCTGAAACGTGCAAAGATTCTCGGCATCGTACGACGCTCGGCCCTCCGGGGTGCCGATCCATATGCGGAAGCTGTACGCGCCGGGCAGGAGCCGCATCGCGTCGAGCCGCAAGTCGATCGTCTTCGTACCCGGCGGGATGTCGATCGGCCGATCCATCGTGTTGTTGCTCGTGACATAGACGAAATCGGTCGTATGGATGCCGATCATGAACGCGATCCCGCGCAGCCGGTGGCGCGCCTCGAATTTCAGGCGAATGCGGCATGGCTTCAGGAACGCGACACGATCGGCCGGTCGATCCTGATCATCGAAAAGCTCCACCTTCTGGAACACGAGATCGTCGGTGACGGTGAGCGCGCGCTGCCCGAGCCTCACCGCTTCGGACTTGATCTTCTCGTTGCTGCGATCGTAGAACGCCGCGCAGACGTCGGTCGGCTCGCCGTCCTTCACGACCTGCCCGCGCTCGAGCAGAATCGCGCGGTCGCAAAGCCGCTCGATCTGGCGCACGTTGTGGCTGACGATCAGCACCGTTCGATTCTGGCGCTTGATCAAATCCTCCATCCGATCGAAGCACTTCCGCTGAAACGCGAGGTCGCCGACCGCCAGCACTTCGTCGACGATCAGGATCTCGGATTCGACGCAGGTCGCGATCGAGAAGCCGAGCCTGATCTGCATGCCGGAGCTGTAACGCTTGATCGGCGTGTCGATGAATTGCTCGAGCTCGGCGAACGACACGATCTCGTCGAGGCGGCGGTCGATCTCGCGCTTCCGCATGCCGAGGATGACGCCGTTCACGTAGATGTTCTCGCGACCGGTCAGGTCCTGCACGAGCCCGGCGCCTACCTCGATCAGCGGCGCGATACGGCCCTGCACGGTGATCCGCCCACGGGTCGGCTGCGAGATGTTGGCGAGAAGCTTCAAGAGCGTGCTCTTGCCCGCGCCGTTCTGGCCGATGATGCCAACCACTTCGCCGGCTTCGATCGCCAGATCGACCTCCCGCAGCGCGCAGAACGGCTGCGGCTTGGGGATTTTGACGCCGCGCATGCGTTGCGCGAGCTGCACGGCGGCGTGGCGAAACGTCTGAAGCTGTCCCAGCCCGAACTCCTTCGTGACCTCGTCGAATCGGATGATCGCGGTCATTCAGATCACGTCGGCGAAGTACGCTTCCGCCTTCTTGAAGTACGCGTAGCTGAACGGAAGCACGATCGTCGTGACGAGAAGGCCATGCGCGATCACGTCCCAATCGGGCGACAGGCCCTTCAGCACGGCCCGCTGGAAGCCATCGATGATGCCGGCGAGCGGATTCAGCGTGTAGAGATCGAAGAGCAGCCCCGACCAGGCGCCGGCCGCGTGCTGCACGAGCAGCTTCGTCTTGACGAGCTCGAGCGGGTAGATGATCGGCGAGACATACATCATCAGCGAAAGCGCGACCGGCATGGCTGCCGCGATATCGCGGTAGTACACGTTGAGCGCCGAGCCGGCGAGCGAGATCGCGAGCGACGCAAGAAGCGCGTAGAGGACGAGCGCCGGCACCCACAGAATCTGCCACGTCGGGACGACGTGATACCACGCCATCATCACGGCGAGGATCATGCAGTTGATGCCGAATTCGACGAGCTTGGTGACGACGGCCGTCAGCGGGAATACCTCGCGCGGAAAATAGATCTTCTTGATCAGCAGCGCGTTGCTCACGACGCTGTGGATGCCTTCGGACGCCGATTCCTGGAACAGGATCCACGGCGCGAGCGCAGCGAACGTCAGCAATGGATAGGGAACCGGGCCCGAATCGATGCCGACGAAGCTTCGCATCATCATGAAGATCAGCATGAACATCACCGGCTTCAGCACCGACCAGGCAACGCCCAGATACGCCTGCTTGTACCGTACGATGATGTTCTTCCACGCCAGCGTGGCGATCAGCTCGCGGTGGTTCGCGGCGTGACGGATCAGCGAGATCATCGGGCTTCGATAGGGGATGCGTGACGGCGAAACATCAACGCGAAATGGCTATAGCAAGACTCGGACCCACCTCTTCCAAACAGCCCGGACTCAGGCGACAAGCGCCATATATTGCGCCCATGCCCGATCCCACGAGAACGCGCTCGCGACATGGGCATGGAGGCTCGCGCCGAGCCTGGCGCGGCGGTCGGCATCGCCGATGAGGCTGCGAAGCGCCGCTTCGAGCGCCTTCGCGTTCTCGGGCGGCACCAGCACGCCGAGGTCGTCGCGCTCGATCACCTCCGGGATGCCGTCGACATGCGTCGCCACGACCGGTATCCCGAGGGCGCCCGCCTCGAGAATGACGAGCGGCAAGCCTTCGGACCGGGACGGCAGCACGAGCAGCATCGCGCTCGATAGCGTGCGCAGCGTATCGGCGTACGCGATGTCGACCATGCAACGGACGCGCTGCTCAAGCCGTCGCTCGCGGATGATCTGCTCGATCCGCGGCCGCATCGCCGCGTCCCGGCCGACGATCACGAGGTCGATCGACGGATGATCGTCGGCGAGGTTCGCGAAGGCCTCGAGGAGCACGTCCTGCCCCTTCTTGTGCTCGAACGTCGCGATATTGAGCACGTAGCTGCGCGTGCGCTCGGCGCTGGATCGATTGCCCGCCACGCCCACGCCTTCCTTGACGAGCGCGATGTCCACGGCGTTACGTACGGTCGCGATTTTCGCGTCGGATCCCGGCGCGAGTCGCACGACATCGCCGCGAAGCGAATCCGAGCAGAGGACGAAGCGGTCGCTTTCTCGCATCATCCAGCGCCAGAGCCGCTTTTCGAGCGCGCCTTGCTTGTCCGCGTTGCGGATGTCGGCGCCGTGGAACGACAGCAAAAGACGCGCGCTGCCAAGGAGTCGAAGACGGCGCAGCAGCAGGAAATTGACGATCGACAGCGTGGGGTAGTGCGCGTTGACGGCGGCGACGCGCAATGACGAGAGCAATCGGCGCAGGCGCCACATGGTCACGGGCGCGCGGCGCGCGAATGCCAGCATGCCGCGGATGCTCCATCCATCGTTCGCGGGGGCGGCGAGGCCAAGCCGCACGCACCGGAAGCCGTCGATCACCTCGAACGCCGGCGCGGATTGGGCGAAGTCGAGGATCATGATCAGCGGCGAGAACTTGCCCGAGCGCTCGCATTCGCGATAAAGATTCATCACGACCTGCGTGACGCCGCCGATGCTCGAAAGCGGCCACGGCAGCACCAGCAGGTACGTCGGCTTGTCCGACTGCCGCATCATTCCTGCGCGTCGCCCGGCATCGGCCCCTTGACGCGCCGAAAGCCGTCCCGGATGCCGCGAATCTGGCCGCGGATTCCCGCCCAGTTGCGCTTTCGCGCCTGCGAGCGGACGACGTCCCACGTCCAGTCGAGGTAGAGGAGCGCGAACTTGCCGTGGCGTCGATAGTGCGGTCCCGCGATCTCGAGGAAATAACACAGGCGGTTTCGGAAGATGTAGTAGAAGTAGCGATACGAAAGCTTGACCGTCGACGCCTTGCCGATGTGCTCGACCTGGAGCTCGCGCAGGTAGACCGGATTCCCGCCGAGCCTGTGCACGCGCTCGAAGTACTTCATCTCTTCTTCGTAGAGGAAATTCTCTTCAGGGAGGAATCCGTATTTTTGCAACGCGCGGCCGGAGAGCTTGAGACAGCTTCCATGCAGCGTGCTGATGCCGGGATAGTCGACCGGCGTCTTGCTGGGAAAACCGGTCCCGAAATCGACGCACAGTCCCTGGGTCGCGATCTGGCCGCTCCAGTGCTCGTAGATCGCGGGACCACAAAGCTCGGCGTCGCAGTCGAGGAGCGCACGCGCGGTCGCCTCGGTGATGAACACGTCCGGGTTGACGATCAGGTACTCGCCGCTTTGCCCGAGCAGCGGATCGAGCATGCGGATCGCGGTATTGTTGCCGCCTGAATAACCGAGGTTCGCCCGGTTGCGCACCAGCGCGAGCGCCGCGCCGGACGCGAGCCGCGAGGCGATCTGGTCTGCGCCCGAACCGCCTTCATCCTCGACGAGGAGTGCCTGCCTTTGCACGCACGCGTCGCGAAGAATCGCATAGTCGGCGGGCGCGCTCCCGTTGTCGACGAAGAAGATGCCGATGTCGGCAAGCGGCCACAACGACTCGAGAAGACGCACGCAGTGCGCGGCGACGTTGTAATTCAGGACGACGACCCACTTGCGAATCATCTCGTCGCTTCAGCGGCGCTCCAAGCACACGCGACTCTCGCCGCTCGATCGCAGCCAAAGCTCGAGCATCATCATCGTCCACACGAGCTCGCCATAGTAGCCGGCGTGCTCGCCAAGGCGATTCCGGAAGAGGTCGTCGATCAGAGAACGCTTGACGATTCCGCGCGTCGCGAAGGTCGAAAGCGCGTCGTCGGCGAGCTTTCGCAACCCGTCGTGGCGGACGAGCCACGCTCCGAACGGCAGGCCGAACCCGTGCTTGCGCTTGCGGATGATCTCGGGAGGCAGGAACGACGCGAGCGCCGACTTGAAGAAAGGCCGCAGCCGAAGCCGCCGCACCTTCCAGCTCGCCGGCAGCGCGTTCGCGAATTCCACGAGCGACTCGTCGAGCATCGGGAACGCGATCTCGACGCCGGCCAGATCGCATGTCATCGTGACCTTCGGCAGATCGTTGTCGGCAAGCGTGTACTTCCAGTCGTATTGCAGCATGCAATTGACGACGTCGGGCGAGCGGCATCGCCCATACCAGTCGCGCTCGGCGCGCGCCGGTTCGTCCGGATCGATGCCCGCGAGAAAATCGCCGTCGAACATCTCGCGCAAGCCGATCCTGTCGACGAGGTTGTACGTATGCAGGCGATCGGGCATCGGCACGCGTGCCTGAACGACATAGCTTCGCATCTTCGAGACGACGGGCATGGCGCGGACGAGCGACGGTCGCACCAGCGCGGCTTCTATCAGCGTGCGGTCGATGGCCGGCGGCATCGCGCGATAGGCATCGAACAACGTCTGCTTCGCGTAGCGCGCATTGCCGCCGAAGATCTCGTCGCCGCCGTCGCCGCCGAGCAGCCGCGCGATGCCGTCGCTCGCGGCGAGTCGCGCGCACGCATACGCGGGCAATGCCGACGAATTGCCGAACGGCTGATCGTACGCGCAGGCGACCATCGGGATCGCTTCGACGAGATCATCGGGCGTCACGTAATACTCGTGATGCTTCGTCGCGAAATGCCGTGCGGCGATCCGCGCGTAGTCCATCTCGTCGTAGCCGGATTCGCCGAAGCCGATCGAGTACGTGTTCGCAGGCGAGTGCGTCACCTTGCCGAGCAGGCCGGCGACGGTCGAGCTGTCCGTGCCGCCGCTCAGGAATGCGCCCGTTTTGCCGGCGCCGATCTCGCGCGTCACGGATTCGGTCAGAAGCGAAAGCAACGAGTCGCGCGCGTGCGCGAACGACGTTTGCCGCGGCGCATAGTCAGGCTCCCAGTAGAACGCGCTCGATATGCGGCCGGCGGCGACATCGACGTATTGCGCCGGAAGCAGGCGCGAGATGCCCGCGTGGATCGTCTGCGGCGCCGGGATGACGTGGCCGCGCAGGTAGTCGAACACCGCTTGCGCGCGGAGCTGCGATGCCCGGTTCGCCAGGCGATCGACATCGCGCGCGTCGAGGCCGAACGTGACTTGGTCGCGATCGACGTGGAAGCTCAGCGGACGCCGAGCGGCGCGGTCGCACGCGAGGATTGTGCGATGCGCGTTGACATCGACGAACACGAGGCCGAAGTTGCCGGCGAGCCGCGCGAGCGCGTCCCGTGGCTGCTTGGCGAGATCGTCGACGAAGCGTGCGAGCTCGTCGTCCGATACGGGCGGCGCGCGCAGCGGGTCGTTGCCGAATAGCAAAAGCTTTCGCGTCCCGAGGTCATAAAAGCTCGCGACGAGCGTCGTCAGCGCAAGCGACAGCGAACATATGTCGTCGTCGATCCGCAACTTCCGAACGCGCTCCTTCCGCGAGCAGGCGCCGCGTGCGCCAGCGATCGCATCCTGCGACAGTCGTACGCTGCCGACGAGGCGATTCGCCGGCACCACGCCCGCCGACAAGCGCTCGGAGACCGCGCTTTCGGGCATCAGACGAGCACTTCGAGCGGCGGCGGATGGCCGAGAAAGCGATGCGGGCTCGCCGAGAATCCGTACGCGCCGGACTGGAAGACGACGACGAGATCGCCCTCGTCCGCTTTCGCGAGCTCCATGCGGTCGGCGAGCAGGTCGAGCGGCGTGCAAAGCGGGCCGACGACCGACGCCAGCTCGCGCGTCGAACCTTGGACGCGATTGCCGATCGCAACCGGATAGTTCTTCCGGAGCACCTGGCCGAAATTGCCGCTCGCCGCGAGATGATGGTGCAACCCGCCGTCGGTGACGAGAAACACGTGACCCCGTGAAATTTTGCGATCGACCACCTTGCACACGTAGATGCCGGCCTCGCCAACGATGTAGCGTCCAAGCTCGAGCACGAGCGTCGCTCCCTGCATCTCGTTCGCCGCGCGCCGCGAAAGCTCGGCGAGATTCGCCGCGATCGGCTCGAGCGGAAGCGCCTTCTCGCCGGCGAAATATGGGATGCCGAATCCGCCTCCGATATTGACGATGCGCGGCGCTCGCCGTGCATCTCGCGCGAGGCGAATCGCGAGATCGACAGCGTTGCGCTGCGCATCGCAGAGCGCGTCGGCGCTCAAGTTTTGCGAGCCCGCGAAAATGTGAAAGCCCTCGAACGCGAGGCCCGCGCGCTCGATGTCGCGCAGCACGTCGGGAATCGCGTCGGTGTCGATGCCGAACTGCTTCGGCCCTCCGCCCATCTTCATGCCCGACGACTTGAGCTCGAAGTCGGGATTCACGCGCACCGCGACGCGCGCCGGCACTCCGAGCTCGCGCGATGCCTCTGCCAGGAGCGGCATTTCTCGCGCCGATTCGATATTGACGAGGATGCCGGCCGCGACGGCCTGTCGCAGCTCGGCGCTACCCTTTCCGGGACCCGCGAAGCTCACGTTCCCCGGGTCGACGCCCGCGTCGAGCGCCACGCGCAACTCGCCCGCCGACGCGACATCGAGCCCGTCGACGAGCGGCGCGACATGGCCGACGACTGCGGGCATCGGATTCGCCTTCATCGCGTAATGAAGGTGCATCCCGGGCGGCAGGTGTCGCCGAAGCGTCGCGATCCGGTCGCTGATGCGGCGCCGGTCGTAGGCATAGAACGGCGTCGCCCCGACGCGCTCAACGAGCCTTGGCAACGGAAGGCCGCCGACGACGAGGCAATCGTCGACGATCGGCCAGTCGAGAGAAGCGAAGCGCGTGGCGTCGTTCATTCGATGGTTGCGCGCGGGCGCTCGGCAAATTCGCCCGCGAGGCGCTTGCGATCGATCTTGCCATTCGCATTTCGCGGCAGCGGTCCTGCGCGAAGCTCGACATGCGAGGGCACCATGTAGCCGGGGAGACGTTCGCGGCATGCGGCGATGATCGTGCGCGCGTCGGCCTCGGCGCCCGCGGCGCGCGTCGCGATGACGATGATCGATTGCCCGAGCACCGGATGTTCGATGCCGAATGCCGCTGCCTCGCCGACGAGTTGAGTCGAGTAGAGCGCCTCCTCGATCTCGGTCGGGCTGACGCGATATCCGGATGTCTTGATCATCTCGTCGCGCCGGCCGATGAAATAGAGGTAGCCTTCCTCGTCGGTGCGCACCGTGTCGCCCGAGAACACGGCATACTCCGGCAGCATCAACCCGGCACGCTCGATGCGCTTGTATCGCTCGGCCGTCTTGGCAGGATCGTTCCAGTAGCCGAGCCCGACGAGCGCACCGCGATGTACGAGCTCGCCAGGCTCGTTCGGCGCGCACGGCGTGCCGTCTTCGCGCAACACGAGAATCTCGGCGTTCGGTATTGCCTTGCCGATCGAATCGGGACGCCGGTCCACTTCGCCGGGCGGCAGGTAAGTCGAGCGGAACGCTTCGGTCAATCCGTACATCAGGAACGGCTTCGCCTTCGGGACGCGTGCGCGCAGGCGCCTGAGCGTTTCGAGCGGCATCCTGCCGCCGGTGTTCGCGAAGTAGCGAAGGTGCTCGCCGATCTCGGCGGGCCAGTCGAGCTCGGCCAACTGGATGTAGAGCGGCGGCACCGCGGTCAACCCGGTGATGCGCTCGTTGCGTAGCGCGGCGATCACGTCGCGCGGGAGCAGGTGATTGAGCAGCACGACGCGCGCGCCGGCATGAAACGCGGTCGTGAGCTGGCTGAATCCCGCGTCGAAGGACAGCGGAAGCACGGCGAGCAGCGAATCGCTCGCGACGTTGTCGAGATAGCTCGCGACGCTTTTCGCGCCCGCGACCATGTTCCGATGCGACAGCACGACGCCTTTCGGCTTTCCGGTACTGCCCGACGTATAGAGGATCGCGACGACGTCGGTGTCGATGACGCGATGGCGTCTTCCGCGACCGGCTTCGACGAATCGGTCGAACGCATGGACGGGAACAGGAATCGCCGACGACGATTGATTCGCGCCGACGACGATCACGTGCCGCAGATCGGGACAGTCGCGTAGCTCGTGCTCCAGCGTTACGAGGCGTTCGGCCGACGTGACGAGTGCGCGCACGTTGCAATCGCGCATGATAAAGCCGACCTGCGGCGCCTTCAGCACCGGATTGAGCGGGACGAACGCAGCACCCGCGGCGGCGGCGCCGAACATCGCGATGACCGTCTCCAGCCGCTTTTCGAGGTAGATGCCCATGCGCTCGTGGCGGTCGATGCCCGCATCGACGAGCGCCGCGCCAAAGCGCGAGATGTCCATGGCCAGCGTTTCGTAGTCGGCGTTGCCGAAGGCGCCGGCGACCGCCGTTGCGTGCGGCTCGCGCTCCGCGGATACCGTGACGAGCTCGTGCAGGAGAAACGATTCGTTCATCGTCGGATCATCGATCCGGTGCGCGCAGCCGCAGGATGGGCGCCTGCGCGTGCCGCCAGCCGACATGCACGAACGGTGCCCGATCGAGGATCGCGAGCTGTGCATTTCCGGCGCGCACGAAGATCGCGCTGCCGATGCGCCGCGTGCCGAGTCGCTGGTGCGCCGCGATCGATTCCGGGTTGAACGCGGAAATCCGGCTCAGGCTCCAGCGATAGCCGCGCTCGCGCAACCAGGTGTGCGCGAATTCCCAAAGACGCGCGAACGTGCGGCCGTATCGATACGACGGGTCGACATAGACGTCGAAATCCCAGGCAGCGAGATTCGCGGGCTCGAGTCGATAGTGGCAACGCACTTCGTCCTCCGGATACTCGATTTCCTTCAGCCAGACGAACCCGACGAAGCGGCCCTGCCGCTCCGCGGCGAGGCACACGGCGCCCATGTCGTAGCGCGCGGCGATCACTTCGCGAGGCCGCGGGAACTGTGCGACGAGCGGATCGTCGCGCGCGATCGACCGCAGTGAAACGCTCGCGCTTGCGCGCGTGTTGTCCGCCTTCGCGGGCACAGGTTGCGCGACGAAGTAGTAGCGCTGGACGAACAGACGACCGAAGGTCGCGATCGACGCGACTCTCGCTGTCGCCCACAGGCTGCCGTCGACAATGCCGAGGCGTCGTATCGTCGCGTAGATCGAGCGTAATGAAGGCACGAGCCAATTTTTTCGATCAGCGTTGTTCGGAGGAAATGATGCAGGCGGGTTCGCACGACGCGAAAGACGCCGCCTATGATAGCTTTAGCGCGACATCGGCCTGCGGCTGGGCCGACCTTTTCGAGTCGCGAAGCGACGCGACGTTTCGATCCTGCGCATGCCATCGGTGTCAGAACGCGATGCTTTTTCGACCCATCTCGTGCGCGCCGCGCTTGCCGTGGCGAGCCCGGCCGGTGCGCGCGCCCGGTTATCGGTGCTCATCCATCATCGCGTACGTCGCGAGCCCGATCCCCTGTTTCCCGGCGAGATCGACGCAGCGCGCTTCGATGCGCAGCTTCGTCTGCTCGCGCGCCTCTTCAACGTGATACCGCTTCGCGACGCGGTGCCGATGCTCACGGCCGGAACGCTTCCCGCGCGCGCCGCGTGCATCACCTTCGACGACGGCTACGCGGACAATTGCGAGGTCGCGCTGCCGATCCTCGCGCGGCATGGGCTCGAGGCGGCGTTCTTCGTCAGCACCGGCTATCTCGACGGCGGCCTCATGTGGAACGACGCGATCATCGAGAGCATTCGCGGCGCACGCGGCAAGCGCCTCGACCTGACGCCGATCGGCTTACGAGCATTCGCGATCGAGACGCTCGACGAGAAGCATGGAGCGATTTCCGAATTGATCGCGGGCGCCAAGTACCTCGACCCATCGGAACGTGAGAAGCGATGCGCGGCCATCCGCGATCTCGCGAACGTCGATGTCCCGCGCGATCTGATGATGCGTAGCGACCAGGTGCGCGCGCTCCACGCGGCCGGCATGGACATCGGCGCCCACACGGTCAGCCATCCGATCCTCGTTCGCATCGACAAGGAGGAGGCGCGGCGCGAGATCGCGGAAGGCAAGTCCGCGCTCGAAACGATCATCGACGCGCCCGTGCGCCATTTCGCTTATCCCAACGGAGTGCCGGGCGTCGACTATGGCCGCGCGCACGTCGAGATCGTGCGCGAGCTGGGCTTCGATGCAGCATTCTCGACGGCGTGCGGTGCAGCTTCACGCCGGTCCGACATGTTCCAGTTGCCGCGATTCACGCCGTGGGATCGCACGCCGCTTCGCATCGGCGCACGGTTCGTGCGCAATCTGTCGGCGCAGGTCGCGGTCGCCTGAGAAACGGCTATCGTTGCGCCGCTTCGTTCAGCAGGCGCGCGAGATCCGCCGTCCGCTCACGGCGCGAAGCCCGTCGAACCGTTGCCTGGTTGGGCAGCGGCGCGCGGCCGCCGCGAACGTCGTAGACGAAGCGTCGTAGCGCATCCGCGATCGCGGTTGCATCCTCGAGCGCGGCGATGTGCGTGACACCGGCGTTGACGAGCGCGCCCGCCGTATCGCCGCTCGGATCGGCAAGTCCCAGGATCGGTCGCCCCGCTCGCAGGTATTCGTAAATCTTCGCCGGGATCTGCTCGTTGCAGTTGGCGGCTTGGAGGACGAGGAGACCGTCGGCGCGCGACATCTCGGCGAGCGCCTCGCGGTACGGCAGCGGCGCGGCGATCTCGATCACGTCCTCCACGCCATGGCGTCGCGCGAGTATCTCGATCAACGCGCCATGAACCGGTGCGCGAAAGCGAATCACGAGCTCGTGCCGTTCGAGACGTCCCGCGTCGCGAAGCGCGGCCAGCGCCTTGATGAGCGCGGTCGGGTCGCGTTCCGAGGGGTACACGATGCCGCTATGAAGGAGCACGAAGCGCTCGTCGGTGACGACGCGCGCATCGGCAGGCGCCGAATCTCCGAACATCTCCTCGTCGAAGCCGTTCTCGATCACCGCGATGCGCTCGGCGCGCTCGGGATAGCGGTGACGATAGGTCTCGGCGGCGCTCGGCGTCGTGAAGACGGTGCGCGTCGCGCGACCGATCGCCCGCGATTCGATTCCGCGAAAGCTTTCCCACGTTCGAGGATCGGCGGGATAGCCATCCTGTGCCATCGGGTCACGGAAATCCGCGATCCATGGCGTGCCCGTGATGCGCGCGATCGCATGTCCGATCGCGTGCGCGGTCGCGATCGGGTACGTCGACCATAGCACGTCGGGCTTCCATCGCCGCACGATCGCGAGTCCTCGAATGACACCCGCCCAGCGCCAACTCGTCCAGCGGTCGGGACGTGCGAGAAACGAAGGATAGCGCTCGCCGATCGCGAAATGCCGCGACGCGTCGAACGCGAGCGCGCGATGGACGCACACGCCGTCGGGTGGCGCGAGTTGGTGATCGACGGCTTCGTACGCACGTGGATCGACCGTGAGCACCGCGGGCTCCCAGCCGAATTCGCGCAGATAGCGGACAAAGCCGACCGTGCGTTGCGCGCCGCTGCTGCCGCTTTGCGGCGGGAAGTGGTACGCGACCATCAACACCTTGCCGCCGTTTTTCAACGCCCTGTTTCACCCCGGTTCGAGACGGACCGGACTATATAATGACCCGCGAATTCGAAGGAGACATCGATTGGACGTTCGCAGTAACGTTCTTGCCGTGCTCGACGACGTGTTGAGCCTCAAAGGAAGATCAGCCGCCTTTGCCGATGACATGCGGCTCCTTGGCGGCGTGCCCGAGCTCGACTCGATGGCTGTCGCCAACCTGCTGACCGCGCTCGAGGAGCGGTTCGGTTTCACGATCGAGGACGACGAGATCGACGGCAGCACGTTCGAGACCGTTGGCAGCCTCGTCGGCTACGTGCGCGGCAAGTGCGCGGCGAAGTCCTGAAGCGGTCCTCGCGGGCATGGCGCAAGCGGCGTCGAACATCGCGGAGCATCCGTTCCTGCTGTCTGCCCGCGCCGGCGATTGCTTCTGCATCTACCGCATGCCGGCCGATCGTCCGCCCGCCGGATCCATTCTGCACGTGCCGGCGTTCGGCGACGAATTGAACAAGGCGCGTGCGATGACGGCGCGTGCGGCGCGTGCGTTCGCGGCGCTTGGCTACGGCGTGCTGCAGATCGATCTCTTCGGCTGCGGCGATAGCGCGGGCGAGCACCGGGAAGGCACGCTTTCGGTCTGGGCGGCGAATCTCGACGATGCGATCGACTGGCTCGTCGCGCGCGGCGCATCGTCGCCACCGCTGCTCTGGGCGTTGCGTACCGGCGCGCTGCTCGTTCCTTCGCTGCTTTCGGGAAAAGCCCGCGACGCACCGCTGATTCTCTGGCAGCCGGTCGTGTCCGGCGCGCAGTACCTCACGCATCTCCTGCGTCAGAAGACGGTGAGCGATATGGACGATGCCGGCGCGCGCATCGGAACCGGCGCGCTTCGCGCGCGGCTTGCGGCGGGCGAGACGCTCGAGATCGGCGGCTATGCGATCTCGCCGACACTTGCCGTCGAAATGGACAAGGTCGAATTTGGCGTACCTGCCGGCTATCGCGGACGCATCGATTGGTTCGAGGTGGTGAACTCTGCGCCAGCGGCGCTTCCGCCCGCTGCGTCGTCGCGGTCGAACGCGCTCCGCGATGCCGACGTGCGCGTTGAGTGCCATGCCGTTTCCGGTCCCGGTTTCTGGCAATCGGTGGAGATCGAGCGCTGCGACGCGCTGGTGGAAGCATCGGCGAACGTGCTTTCACGCCGCGAAAGTGATGCACGAAGAGATTCCGTTGCGGTTTGACTGCCGCGGCGCGTCGCTTTTCGGCATCCTGACGAGGCCGCGCGGCGCGTCCGCGGCGATCGGTGTCGTCATCGTCGTCGGCGGTCCCCAGTACCGGGTCGGAAGTCACCGGCAATTCGTGTTGCTCGCGCGTGCGCTTGCCGACGCCAGCTTTCCCTGCCTGCGCTTCGACTACCGTGGAATGGGCGACAGCGATGGCGAGCCGATCGCATTCGACGAAGCGCACCCTGATATCGAGGCCGCGGTCGCCACGCTGCGCGAACGGATGCCGGGGCTTTCGGGTGTGGCGCTCGTGGGCCTTTGCGACGGCGCGACAGCGAGCGCGTTCGCTGCGCGCGGCGTGGGCGCCTGCGCGCTCGCATTGATCAACCCGTGGGTGCGATCGGACGCCGGAAACGCCGAGGCGACGCTGCGGCACTACTACACGGGTCGTATCGCGAGCGCTGGCTTCTGGCGCAAGCTCGCAAGCGGCGGCATCGACGTTCGTGCGGCGCTCGCCGGCCTTTGGCGAACGGCCGCGCGCGTTGTACGCTCGCGGTTTCGACACGGCGATGCAGACGAGGGTTTGGCGGCACGAATGGGCAGGAGCCTGCTGTCGCACGCGTGCCCGACGCTCGTCGTATTGAGCGGCAGGGATCAGACGGCGGCGGAATTCGCGCTGGCGGCGAATCGTCCGGGTGCGCTGCGCCGAGCGCTGGAACGTGCATCGGTGAGCCGTGTCGAAGTAGCCGGCGCCGACCACACTTTTTCGGCAGCGAGATGGCGCGACGA
>DATGGP010000057.1:0-4606 GCA_035308425.1 Casimicrobiaceae bacterium
TACATGCAAATGTTGAATGCGAGTTGCAACCCTCGATCAGGACCATCCGGATCATGGTCACACCATGCGTGTGCAGCCAGCAGGTTCGACAGCTCACGGTCGACACGCGCTAGCCAGCTTTTCGCCTCGCGAGCGTAGAGACTCGCCGCGTTGCGCATCTGCATCGATCGCCTGATCCCGCCTATAAAAGCGCGCGACGAGACGGTTTCGGTTCCGGCTCTATCGGGCTCGCTCGCGGATCAAGGGCGTGCAGTTATCGACGCCGTCGCGAGCGGCACGCTGAGCCCAGACCAAGCGGGGACGATCCTGTCCGGGCTTGCGACCCAGGCCGGATCATGGAGATAGACGAGATCGAGAAGCGCGTGACCGCGTTGGAAAAAGCCGCTAGCGGCAATCACCCGAGGACGAAGCCATGAACTACGACAATAGGCTGCGCAAGCTCGAAGAACAGATGCCGACGAGCGCGCCGCTTGATCTACGCGTGTGTTTTGTGCACGCGCATCGCGGCGTGGTCGCCGTTCGCGATAAACTAGGTGCATTGTGCTGACATGCCGCGCCTCGAATTATTTTCCTTTCGTTATCGCAATCCGGTTACCGGCAAGTGGGTACGCGCGCGCTATGTAGCGACGCCGGAAGAGATCGCGAGGGGCAATGCCAAATGGGAGATCATCGGGCCACCCGAGAACCCGTGGGCGCACCCTCAACCGGACGAGACTCCTGTGAAGGAGCCGCCGGGCGACAAGCCGCCGGCCGAGAAGGACCCGCCGTCAAAGCAGCCTCCGGTCAAGGAACCGAAGCAGGTCCGCACACAGATCGAACACGTCGCACAGCTCGACGAGCTTGAAACCTTTCTCGGCCACCGTTCCTGCGCGCCGGTACGTCACGTACTGCGCGCGACGTCGGCGCTACGCACAGATGCAGGGTGCCGCACGCCTGCTTACCACGTGCATGCCATTCCGATATACGGAGGAGTTTATGTCAGCAGCCAGCGTTGATGCGGTCGATGCACGACGGCGTCTTTTCATCATGGTGTCCTCTTCTCTGCTCGCCGCGTCGGGGCCCACTACGGCTCTCGCCGAACCGGCGCAGGGCGAACCGACCGAACAGTTCGGCCGCGCGCTGCTGCGCAACGCGGAAGTGCAGGAACTGGCTCAGTCGATCGTCGACGGCCTTCCTGCGGCGACCCAGCAGCAGTTCAAGGAGCTTGCCCAACTAGTCGCCAGTGGGGCGACGGTAGAGGAGATTCGGCAGCTCGCTCAGAGTATCGTCGTCCCCGCAGAAGTCCTGCAGCTAATCGAGCAACTCATAATCGCCGCCTTCTATGTCGGGGGCCTTGGCTTCGCTGCGGCCGCAATAGTGAAGTTCAAGGCGCACAAGGATAATCCGACGCAAGGATCCATTGGCGCGGCCGTTGCACTTACGTCCATCGCAGCGGCGCTTTTGTTCCTACCGACCCTGCTGGGCAGCTCAGGGGAGACTCTGTTCGGCTTGGGGCCAAACTAACATTAGCAGGTTGCCGAGTATTGATCGGTAGGAACCGGCTAGGCTGAAATAAAGAACCGGGAATATTCGCGTCGCGGCGCAGTGCAATGGCAAGGTCGTTGAGCGATTCGATCGAGGCCGGCGCGATGTGAAGTCCTCTTGGCGCCTTAACAGGTAAGACGGGCCTTCGAGTCTATGAAAATGATAGGAACGATCCCCTAACAGCAGAGAATTGGACGGGGCGCTACCCCTGCGCTACCCCGGTACCTGGAATGAAAACGGCCTACCCTAGGGCAAGCCGTTGATTCGTTGGTTGCGGGGGCCCGCAAACGAGCCCAGATGCATTGGTTTAAGGTCGTGTAGCGCGCGCAAGAGAGGGCGCGCTCACCATCTGCGCCCGAATCGTGTCTTGGCGAGTCGTCGGCTACCGACCCGAAGCGGTCCTTGGCCTATGATTTCGCTCGCTTGAGCGGACGACACCAGGAACAATAGACAGATGAATCAGTACGATCTACAGCGCATGGCGCTGGGGGTGCTGCTGTCGGTGACGCTAACAAGCCTGGTGGCGTGCACGACCGGCCCACGGCGAACATCCGATGCCGTAGCGCCGCCGCCCTCGGACGTTGTGCAGATCAGCCGCACGGCCAACGGTGTTGCGCATATCGTGGCCGCCAATCCGGAGATGCTCGCGTACGGCGTTGCCTATGCGCACGCACAGGACAACGTGTGCCAGACGGCCGAAGGGTTGGTAACCATACGCGGCGAGCGTGCCGAGTATTTTGGCGCCAAGACCATGGGCCAGCTCGGCCTGCGCGAGCTGTTAAATGAGCAGATCGACCTGTTCGTTAAGGCCTTCGTCGACGACGATGCCGTCGCGCGTGCGGCTATGCAATGGAGCTCCGACGCGAATGCCATGGCACGCGGCTACGTGGCCGGCTACAACCGTTACCTCGTCGAGCACATCGGCCAGCTGCCTGCGGCGTGTGCTGGCAAAGCCTGGGTTAAGCCGATGACGCTGGCCGAGTACCGGCGCGCAAGCGAGATCGGCGCCATCCAGCTCGGCATGGCTTTGTTCGCCGATGCAATCCTTGGTGCGCGGCCGCCTTCCGCGAAGGCAGGCGCTGTGCACGCGCACGAAGTGATGCTCGCGGCCGCGGACCTCGACGCACGAGCGCAACCCGTGTCGTCCAACGCCTGGGCGTTCGGCCGCGACGTTACGTCCGACGGCCGCGGACTGCTGCTCGGCAATCCGCATTTTCCGTGGAAGGGCACCAACCGCTTCTGGGAAATGCACGTCACCATTCCAGGCAGCCTCGACGTGATGGGCGTCACCATCGGTAATTCCCCCGTCGTGGTGATCGGCTTCAACAAGGACGTGGCCTGGAGCCACACCGTCTCTACGGGGAAGCGGTTCACGCTGCATCAGCTCATGCTCGTCGACGGCGATCCCACCAGCTACGTTGTCGATGGACGCACCGAGAAGATGACGGCGCGCAGCATCGCCGGCATCACGTTGTGGAGCACGCGCTACGGCCCCGTCATCTCGGCGCCGCGCATGGGTCTGAATTGGACCGAGAAGGTCGCCTTCGCGCTGCAGGACGCCAATCGGAACAACGCACGCGGCCTCGACCAGTGGCTGCAATACGGTCGCGCGAGGAGCGTGGCGGACATACGCAGCGCGCTCCGGAGCCTGGGCACACCATGGGTCAACACGATCGCCGCTGACCGTCATGGGGACGTGCTGTATGCCGACGCCAGCGTGGTGCCCGATGTGGATGCGGCGCAGCTCGAGCGTTGTACGCCCGATGGCGTGGCGCGGCGACTGCAGGGCGCGGGCTTGATCGTCCTCGACGGCTCGCGCAGCGACTGCGACTGGCGTCGCGACCCGACTTCTCGAGTGCCCGGCATCACGCCCATCGAGCGCCTGCCGGTTGCGGTGCGCAGCGACTGGGTGATGAACAGCAACGACAGCTTCCTCTATGCGAACCCTGCGCAGCACTTCGCGGGCATCTCGCCGATGGTCGGAACGGCGCGAGTGGAAAGCCCGCGTACGCGTTCGAGCCTGCTCGAAATTCCGGCGATGCTGGCTGCGGGGCCCGGTGGCAAGGCCACGCCCGAGGGCGTCGAGCGACAGCTCTTCGCAGATCACAACCTGCTCGGCGAGCAGGTGTTGCCCGACCTGCTCGCGGCGTGCGCGGACGTGAGCGACGCGATGGCCGATGTCGCCGCGCTGCGCGATGGCTGCGCGGCATTGCGCGCTTGGGATCGCACCAGCAGCACGGAGTCGCGCGGGGCACACTTGTTCCGCGAGTTCTGGCGGCAGGCGCAGTCGTTGCCCAAGGTCTACCGGCAGCCGTTCGACGTCCGGCATCCGGTCGAGACGCCCACGGGCCTGAACATGGCCGATCGCGCCGTGGCGACGAAGGTCTGGGAGTCACTGGCCAAGGCGGTGAAGCGGGTGCGCGATGCCGGCTTCGCGCTCGATGCACCGCTTGGCACCGTACAGCGGCCGGCCACCGTGGACGAAGCGATTCCGCTGCACGGGGGCGAGCCGTTCGAAGGCGTGCTCAACATGCAATCGGTGGGCAATGGCCGAGGCAGCTTGGCCCCTGGCGGCTATCGCATCGATTTCGGCACCAGCTACGTACAGGTGGTGACCTTCGACGAGCGGGGCCCGCGCGCGCAGGCGCTGCTGACCTATGGCCAGTCGTCCGACCCGGCCTCGCCGCACGCGGCAGATCAGTTGCGCCTATTCTCCACCAAGCAGTGGCCAAGCTTGCCCTTCAACGCGGAGGACGTAGCCCGTGAGCGGGTCGGGCCTGTGTTGGAGCTGCGACGCTGAACGTCGGCTTGTGCACGTGGATCGGCGAACTCGCTCATGCAGCATGCCATAGGGTGGCGGGCGGCTTCCCGCACCAGCCGACAGTCGACCGCGCGTGATCCTCAACAGTAACCGGGGCTGATCAATTACTGAGAATTAGTTAATGGGTGACAACCGATTCGCTATGATGCACGTTAATCGAAGTGGGACGACTTCGAGGAGCGGGCATGGCAACGAAGCGATACCGACGGGATTTCAAGACACTGGAATTGCGCCGGCGCAAAGGGATGCGCATGCTGGCGC
>DATGGP010000058.1:0-64770 GCA_035308425.1 Casimicrobiaceae bacterium
AACGAATCGCTTGTAGCGCGTTCTACGAGGTCGTTCGGAACCGATACACGCCGTCTTCGTCGAATTTCAAGGAATCGTTAACCTGCAGGGCTACCACTTAAGAAACCAGAAATCCTGTCCAACTGCGTGGGGCCACCTCTGTTAGAAGAATGTTTTCGCCAGCCAAGCGTCAATTGAGACAAAGCGGTGCGCGACATGACCATCGCATCGACAAGAAACGACCTTTGCTGATTCGCGAACCTGTCATGAGCAACAGTCGTCATCTGCAACGGCTTCTGCCAGACTCGGCGCAACGCAAAGGCTACTCGCGCTTCGCGATGGACGACCCGGTGGATTTCGCCGATTTGCTCGCGGCACTCGACAACCGTGCGCTGCGGGCGATGATCGCGACCGTCGATCAGATGCCCGCGGTGGTGCCGTCGCTTATCGCATGGCTCGACCACGCGGCGCATTGGGAATACGATCGCCGGCACGGCGACCACTATCCGCTGCAGATCCCGATGCACGCGATTCCCGATGACGAGCTCGCGGCGGCCCTCGACGCCAGCGCACTTATCGGCCAATGCTTCAGGCTCGATCGACGCGATGATCTGGCGCCAGTGATCGCGTTCTTCGAGGGCCTTGCGAAAACGCTTGCTGCCGAGCACGCGCGCGTGCGCTTGCCGCTAAATTGATCAAGGCACGTTCCGTTTGCGGGAAGCGGTGCTGGTGGGTCCCGGACGGCGACGCGCTCTACGCCGACTATCATGATCGCGAGTGGGGATTCCCGGTCGCCGACGATCGGCGATTGTTCGAGAAGCTGTGTCTCGAAGGATTCCAGGCAGGACTTTCGTGGCGCACGATCCTCGCGAAGCGCAACGCGTTTCGCGCGGCGTTCACCGATTTCGACTACGAGCGCGTCGCGCGCTTCACGGACCGCGACGTCGAACGGCTCGTCGGCGACGCGCGCATCGTTCGCCATCGCGGCAAGATCGAGTCGGTGCGCAATAACGCTCGCCACGCGCGCGACGTGGTGCGCGAGCACGGATCGCTCGCGGCCTATTTCTGGCGTTTCGAACCTTCGGCTTCTGGGGATCCGCCCAAGGTTACGCGCGAGGCGCTCGCCGCATTGGGGCCGGTGGACGAGGCGATCGCGCTATCGAAGGATCTGAAGCGCCGCGGGTTTACGTTCGTCGGCCCCACGACGGTCTACGCGTTCATGCAGGCGATGGGGCTCGTGAACGACCATGTGCACGATTGCGCCGTGCGGGCGACCGCCGAAAAGGCCCGACGCGCGTTCGCGCGTCCGGGCTCCAAATGATCGACTAAGGCGAGCGATCGCGCTCGACGAAGCGTTGCCGGCCGATCAGACGCGACGACGGTATTCGCCGGTGCGCGTGTCGATCTCGATTCTGTCGCCGGTGTTGACGAAGAGCGGCACCTGCACCTCGAAGCCGCTAGCGAGCTTCGCGGGCTTGGTCACTTTGCCCGACGTATCGCCCTTCACCGCCGGCTCGGTGTAGGTCACCTCGCGCACGACCGTCGTGGGCAACTCGACGCCGATCGTCTTTCCTTCGTACAACGTGAGCTCGCAGGCGAGGCCGTCCTCGAGATAGGGCAGCGCCTCCTCCATGTTCTCCTTCTCGA
This sequence comes from Casimicrobiaceae bacterium, assembly GCA_035308425.1. Lineage (GTDB taxonomy): Bacteria > Pseudomonadota > Gammaproteobacteria > Burkholderiales > Casimicrobiaceae > VBCG01. The sequence goes on from DATGGP010000058.1 coordinate 1,627, forward strand.
CGTCGTACTGGTTGAACTCCTGGTCCATGAACACGTACATCGGATCGGAGAAGTACGAGTACGTCACTTCCCTGCGCTCGAGCTGGACGACGTCGAACTTCTCGTCGGCGCGATAGATCGTCTCGGTCCCGCCGCCGGAAAGCAGGTTGCGAAGCTTCATCTTGACGACCGACGCATTGCGGCCGGACTTCGAGAATTCGGCCTTCTGCACGACCATCGGATTGCTGCCGATCATGATCACGTTGCCGGCGCGGACTTCCTGGGCGAGCTTCATCGCGGTTCCTTGCGCGCGCGCCGCCGCGGCGCGGCGAGCGGGAATGAGGTCGATTCGGAGAACTCGTAATTATAACCGAAGGCGTGCGAAATCGATCATCCCGGTTCCGAGCTCGGGCAGCATCGCGAGCTGTCTCGACCAATGTTCGGCATGCGCTTCGAGGGCGGGAAGCGCCGCCTCGAAGTCGCGCCATGCGCCGGCGATCGTTTGCGCATCCTCGCTGTTGAACGCGTGCCAGAACGTCTTCACGGCGCGCGCCAAGGACGCATCGAGCGTCGTGAGATGGCGTGTGAGGAAAGCATCGAGCTTCGCACGATGCGCGTTTTCCGCCTGGGGATACGGCTGCCAGACAAACGGCCGCGCGGCCCATTGCCCGCGTACGAACGAATCCTCGCCGCGCACGAAGTTGACGTCGGCATCCCACAGCATGCGATCGAAGGCGTCCTGCGCAACGAACGGGACGATGTCGATCGTCAGATGAGCGCGGACGATCGGTGCCCCTACGTGCGGTACGTCGCCGCCGAGCCAGCGATCGAGCGCTGCCGTCGCAACGGCCTCGGGAATCGTGCAGCGAACGGCGCGATCGGATTCCGCCCATGCGTCGAAGAGCGCGGGCAGCGCGCGGTTCGGATAGCAGAAGAGAAGCACGCGAAGCGCGTCGGAGGAACGCGCATCTCTCGCGCGCCACGCGTCGCGCGCATTCAGCAATCGCCGTTCGCGGATCAGGCCACCGGTCTTCGGCGTGAAGCCCGGGAACCAGAAGAAACGCGTGACGCCGAGCTGCGGATGCACGGAGGCGAGTCCGTGCGCCGAATCGACCCATGGCTCGGCCGACAGGTATTCGAGGTTGAACCAGACCGGCGGCCGCGCGGATCGTGCGATCGCATCGAGATGGCGTGCAGGCAGTCCGCAGCCGAAGGCTTCGACGACGATCTCGGGAACCGACACATGCGCGTCCCTATCCACGATACGCCGCACGTTGACGCCAGCCACCGATTGCATGTCGCGCTGCGGGTCGATCGCAGGCTCGATCCTCGCAAGCGTTGCGACTCGCTCGATCCATAGCGTGACATCGAGCGCATGCTCGGATGCGAATTGCCGCGACAATCGCCAGCAGACGCCCGCATCGCCGTAGTTGTCGACCACCCGGCAGAACACGTCGGCGCGACGTCGGCTCATTGTCTCCGGATCAAGCGTCGGGCGATAGCGCGCTCTCGTGCCAGCGTGACAGCGCGACGCGCGACAAGGCAACCGTCGCGGCGAAAAGCGCAACGCCCGCGACGGCAATCAGCACGAGCGCTGCGAAGAGCCGTGGAATGTTGAGCTGGATTCCAGCAAGAAGGATCTGGTATGCGAGGCCCGCGCCCTGGCCGCCGGTTCCCGCGACGAATTCGGCGACCACCGCGCCGATCAGCGCGAGGCCGCTCGCGATCCGCAGGCCACCGAAGAAATAGGGTAGCGCGCTCGGCACGCGCAACCGCCACAGCGTCTGCCAGCGATTCGCCCGCGAAAGCCGAAACAGGTCCAGCAGGCCAGGGTCGACGCTGCGAAGCCCGAGCGTCGTGTTCGAGATGATCGGAAAGATCGCGACGACGAGCGCGCACAGCACGAGCGCGAGCCACGTGTCGCGCACCCAGATGATGATGAGCGGAGCGATCGACACGATCGGCGTCACCTGCAGCAAGATCGCGTAGGGAAAGAGGCTCATCTCGAGCCAGCGACTCTGCACGAACACGAGCGCGGCCACGACGCCGGCGATGGTCGCGAGCGCGAGCGCAGTGAGCGCGATGCCGAGCGTAACGCCGAGCGAATGCGCGAGCAGCACGCGATCGGCGTAGAGCGTGCGCGCGACGAGAACGGGCGAGGGCACGAGGTAGGGCGGAATGCGCTGCCACGTGACGATGATCTGCCATGCGGCGAGCATGACCAGCGCAACCGCGAACGGCGCGCCGATGCGTGCGAGCGACGGGCGCAGATCGGTCATTGCACCACGCGCGAAGCCGCTACGTCGCCCGCCGCGTCGGGCAGGGCATCGGCGCTCGCTTTCGCGACCGCCGTCGATACCGCGTGCGCGAGCGTCGCGAACGAAGCCGACATGCGAAATGACGCGCTGCGCGGATACGGTTCGTCGACGGCAAACGATTCGACGAGGCGGCCGGGATGCGCCGCCATCGCGACGACGCGTGTCGACAGGAACACGGCTTCCTGGATGCTGTGCGTCACGAAAACGACGGTGAACCGCTGCGCGAGCCAGAGATCGAGGAGCTCGCCGTCGAGACGCTGGCGGGTGAATTCGTCGAGCGCGCCGAACGGTTCGTCCATCAGCAGCAGCGCGGGCTCGGTGACGAGCGCGCGCGCGATCGATGCGCGCATCTGCATGCCGCCCGATAGCTGACGCGGCAGATGCCGGGCGGCGTTGCCGAGGCCGACGCGCGCAAGCGCTTGCGCGACGGCGCGCATCGACTGTGCGCGCGAAACGCCGGCGAGATCGAGCGGCAGGCGCACGTTCGTCGCGACCGATGCCCACGGCATCAGCGTCGGTGACTGGAACACGAACGCGATACGGCGTCCTTGCGCGATCATCGCGTCGGCGCTCTCGCCCCACCAGGCGATGCTACCTCCCGACGTCCGGGACAGATTCGCGACGAGCCGCAGGAGTGTCGATTTGCCGCAGCCCGACGGACCGACGAGCGTCAGGAATTCGCTTTCACGGATGTCGAGGTCGACGCCTTCCAGCGCACGCGTGCCGTTGTCGTAAGTCTTGGAAACGCCGCGCAGCGCGACGATGGACGGCGATCGCGCGCCGGGCGTCGTCACGGCATTACGGAACGACGCGCACCGCCTTGACGATGTCGAGCGTGTACGCACGCGCGTAGTCGACGCCCGGCTTCGCGAGCCGTGCGCTGTGCAGGAAATCGTCCGTCGCTTTCCAGCGCGCGTCGGTCATCGTCAGGAGGCCGAGCCTTTGCGCGTCACCGCCGGTGACGATCCGGTATTCGCGCATCTTCGCCACGCCATAAGCGATAAGAGCGTCGCTCATCTGCGGATTCGCTTTCTTGATGAGCGCGTTTCCGGCCGCAGGATCCTCGAGATAGCGCTTCCATCCTTCGGCAGACGCGCGCACGAACCGCTCGATCACTTCGCGCTTCTTCGCCAGCGTGTCGCGCGTGACGGCCAGCACTTCCGAGTAGGGTGGGTAGCCGTAATCGGCGAGCAGGAACACGACGGGTCGCACGCCAGCCTTTTCGATCGAGAACGGTTCCGATGTGACGAAGCCTTGCTGCGAAAGCTGCGGGTCGGCGAGAAACGGCTGCACGGAAAAGCCGTAGGGCCGCTTCTGATCGTCGGTGAAGCCGTACTTCTCGCGGAGCCACGGCCAGAACGTCGTGTTGCTCGCCGCACCGATCGCAATCGGCTTGCCCTTCAGGTCCTCGAGGCTCCTGACCCCCGGATGCGCAATGATGACCGTCGGATTCTTCTGAAACGTGGCCGCGATCGCGACGATCGGCACGTTCTGGTCGATCGCTGAGGTCACCTGCAGCGCGTCGGCCATCGCGACGTCGAGGCGGCCTGCCGCGAGCAACTGCAAGCCGTTGACCTGCGGGCCGCCCATCCGGACGTCGACGTCGAGCCCGTACTTGCGATAGATGCCTTCGGCGACCGCCTGGTAGAAACCGCCGTGCTCGGCCTCGGCGAGCCAGTCGGTCGAAAAGACGATCTTCGCCGGTGATTGCGCCAAAGCGACGTTGGCGAGCAGCATCAACGCCACGATCGCACTCGCGACAGGCTTGCGGACTGAGGTCATGGAGTCATTTCCGGGAAACTGATCAAGGGCCGAACAGCAGCCAGCTCAGATACAGGATCAACCCGACGATGGTCGGCAGCACGATCATTATCGGCGCCGCGCGCCCTTCACGACCTGCGCGCTCTTCGCCTGAATCGCTTCGGCGCGCTCCGGCAACTTCTCCGCGCATTCGTATTGGCGCTGCACGATCGCGAACTGCTCGCGCTGCAACGCCAGCGCTTCGGTCTGGCGCTCGATCCGCTGGCGCTGATTGTCGCGCAACTCTCCGAGCAGCGAGACGATTCTTCGTGCGTCCTCCTCGTCCATTCGGCCTCCCCTCCGAGGCCCCGCACTTTACATCACAGCGCGAACCGAACGGGCGGACCCGGACCGTGGTCGAAGCTCTGCCTGGGTCCGCCGCCTTGTCGCGCCGGAATCGCGGGCCCATGATGGCTGTTGACGCGTCATCGGCAAAGCCAATGGAGGCATGATGATCGACCTCATGGTGAACGGCACAGTGCGAAAGGTCGACGTCGAACCCGAGATGCCGCTTTTGTGGGTGTTGCGCGACGAGCTTTCGCTCAAAGGGACCAAGTTCGGCTGTGGCGCGGGCCTCTGTGGCGCGTGCACCGTGCACGTCGACGGCCGCGCGACCCGCTCGTGCTCGTTCCCGGTGCAGGCCGCGGTCGGCAAATCGATCACGACGATCGAGGGATTGCCCGCCAACGGCAGCGTCCATCCCGTGCAGCAGGCATGGCTCGATGGACAGGTGCCGCAATGCGGCTATTGCCAACCCGGAATGATCATGGCGGTCGCGGCGCTGCTCAAGGAAAAGCCGCACCCGACGGACGCGGAAATCGACGCCTCGATCACGAACATCTGCCGCTGCAGCACGTACGCGCGCGTGCGTCCCGCGATCCATGCCGCCGCGCGGTTGCTCGTTGCGAAAGCGTGAAGGAGCCGATGATGCATGCGTTCGATCGTTCCCGCCGCAGTTTCCTGATGCGTTCGGCCGCCGTCGGCGGCGCATTCTGTCTCGAATTCGTCGTCCCGTCGTTCGCGCGCGCGGACGCCGGTTCGGACGCTGACGAAGTGAACGCCTGGATCGTCATCCATCCCGACGAGCGCGTCGTCATCCGCGTCGCGCGCTCTGAAATCGGGCAGGGCAGCTCGACCGGCTTGCCGATGCTCGTCGTCGAGGAATTGCAATGCGACTGGTCCAACGTGTCGATCGAGTTCGTGTCGGTCGCGGAGAACCTGCGTCGCAACCGCGTATGGGGCAGCATGGGCACCGGCGGCAGCCGCTCGATTCGGGATTCGCAGGAATATCTGCGTCGCGCCGGTGCGACAGCGCGCGAAATGCTGGTGACCGCCGCCGCGAAAGACTTCGGCGTGGCGCCCACCGAATGCCAGGTCGAGAACGGTGTAATCACGCACGCGTCGGGCAAGCGGACGACGTTCGGCAAGGTCGCAGGCGCCGCGGCGAAGCTCGACGTGCCGAAGGACGTCAAGCTCAAGGATCCGAAGGACTGGACGTTCATCGGCAAGGCGAGAGTCGCACGCTTCGATTTGCCCGACAAGGTGCGCGGCAAGCCGGTCTACGGGATCGACGTGGAATTGCCCGGAATGATGTACGCGTCGCTCGCGCAATGCCCGGTGTTCGGCGGATCGGTGAAGCGCGTCGATTCGGGCGCCGCCGAAAAGATGCGCGGTGTCAAGCGCGTCGTGCAGTTGCACGATGCCGTCGCTGTCGTCGCGGACAACTGGTGGCGCGCGAACCAGGCGGTCAAGGCGTTGAAGATCGAATGGGACGATGCGGGCAAGGGCGGCGAATCGAGCGCGACCATCATGAAATACCTGCGGGCCGGGCAGGCCGATGCCAATGCGTCCACCGCGCGCAAGGATGGCGATGTCGATGCGGCGTTCGGGCAAGCGGCAAAGCTCGTCGAGGCCGAATACTTCACGCCGTATCTGAGCCACGCGACGATGGAGCCGCAGAACACGACGGCATGGTTTCGCGACGACGGCGGCACTGTGCGGCTCGACGTCTGGGCGTCGACGCAAAGCGCCGAGGGTTCGATCATGGCCGCCGCCGAGGCGGGTGGGCTGCCGATCGGCAACGTGTCGTTCACGAAGACGCAGGTGGGCGGTGGCTTCGGTCGCCGCGGCGCGTTCCAGGATCCCGTCAAATACGCGGTCGCGATCGCGAAGACGATGCCGGGCACGCCGGTCAAGACGATCTGGTCCCGCGAGGAGGACATGCAGCACGACTTCTACCGGCCTGTGAGTCTCACGCGGATGAAGGCGAGCCTCGACGCCGAGGGCCGGATGACCGCCTGGCATACGAAGATCGCGTGCGGATCGATTGCTGCATCGATGGCGCCGAGCCGGATGAAGAACGGCGTCGACATGCAGGCGTGCGGGAGCTTTGCCGATTCGCCCTATGTCGTAGCGAATCAGAAAGTCGACTTCTCGTTGCGCAACACACACGTGCCGATCGGCTACTGGCGGTCGGTCTATCACTCGCAAAACCCGTTCTTCCGCGAATGTTTCCTCGACGAGGTCGCGCACGCGGCGGGCAAGGATCCATATGCGTTTCGCCGCGCGCTTCTGTCGAGCGAGCACGCGAAGCGGGATCTCGCGATTCTCGATGTCGTCGCGAAAGCAGCCGGCTGGGACAAGCCGCTTGCCTCCGGCGTGCATCGTGGCATCGCGGTGGCCGATGCGTACGGCAGCTACACGGCTGGTATGGTCGAAGTGTCGGTCGATGCGCAGAACCGGATCAAGCTGTCGCGCGTGGTGATCGGCGTCGACCCCGGGCATGTCGTCGACGTCGACGCGGCCAAGGCGCAGATCGAGGGCGCGATCATCTTCGCGCTGTCGGCGATTGTCTACGGTGAGATCACGATCGAGAACGGCCGCGCCAAGCAGCGCAACTTCAACGACTATCAGATGCTGAAGCTGCGCGACGCGCCGGTGATCGAGGCGGTGCTCGCGCCGAGCGGCGGCTTCTGGGGCGGCATGGGCGAGCCGCCGATGGCATGCGTCGCGCCGGCGCTCGTGAATGCGCTCGCGGCAGCGACCGGCAGGCGCGTGCGCGCGCTGCCGCTCATCAATGCGGGGTATTCGCTGGCGACCGCGGCGTAGCGCGCAACGTCACAGAACGGCGCTGGATCGCGATGCGTCCTGCGCCGTCGCGTTGCGCGTCGGCTTCACGACTTTGATCGACCCGCGCGGCGCCTCGCCCTCCGGCCGATAAATTGCATACACCGCGCGCACGAGCCGCACGTAATCGCGCGTCTCGGCAAACGGCGGCACGCGATTCGCATGCATCGCGACCGCACCCTCGCCGGCGTTGTACGCGGCGAGCGCGAGCGAGAGGTCGTTCTCGAAGCGGACGAGCAGGTCGCGCAGATAATGGGTCCCGACGCGCACGTTCGTCGCCGGATCGAACAGCTTGTCGGCGCCGGAACGTCGCGCGTCGCCGCGCACCCCGTAACGTTCGGCCGTCTCGGGCAACACCTGCATCAGTCCGATCGCGCCCTTGTCCGACACCGCGCGCGGTTCGAACGCCGATTCGACCGCCATCACCGCCTTGACGAGCGCCGGATCGAGTCCGTTGGCGTGCGCGCTCGCTTCGATCAGTGACGCGTAGCGCTTCGTTCGCGCGGGATCGGTCGCGTGCGCGAGCAGAAGCGTTCCCGCAAGCGACTCGATCGCCTTTGCGCGGTCTTCATCGCGAGCAGCCGGCACGTCGAGCGTCGTCTTTCCTTTGTAGAAAAGTTGGTAGCGCGAATCGACACGGTAGTCGGCGACGTGCGAGCTACCCTGTGCATCGACATAGGCCCATATGTCGGCGAATGCCAGCTTCGCGTGCGCTAACGCGGCGAGCGCGATCACAGGGGCCAGACGGCAAAGGGTGCTACGAGTCACGGCTACGACGACAAACGGGAAGCAAACGGAAATTCGACACGGCGGGCACCGGCAAAGTGCCAGCGCATGTGTCATCTTCACAAATGGTTACGCCCCCAATTGCAATGGCGACGAGAGCAGCGATTCGACCGCCTGCCGTCCCGAGGCCTCCGGCGCCCCGCCCTCGACGAGCGCCGCGACCATCGCCTCGCGGTCGCCGCGTCGCGCCGCATCCTGGAAACTTTCCAGCAGCGGGCCTTCGAGCGTGTGCTGGTTGGTCGTGAGCGACGTGGTCGTCGTGACGCGCGCCGGACCTTGTTTCGTCAACTGCAACGAGAAGCCCCCGGGCGTGACTGCACCCGGCGACGCGGGCACGCTCGCGGCTTCCGACTCCGCATCGCCGCCCATCCGATTATCACGACGAGTGCCAGCGCGAGCCCGCCGAACACCCATTCCCGGCGGTTCGCCGAGCGGCGATGGGCCGCGACCGCCTGCCGATAGTCGAGCAGCAACTCGCCTTCGTGGTTGAGTTGCCGGATGTGCATACCGGAGGTCCAGATGCGGACGCGATCGCCGCTTCGCAAAGCCGCAACGGCAGGCGGGAGCGTGCAATTCCAGAGGAAGCAGAGATTGTCGATTGTCGCCGCGCCAGGGTCGGTCGAGACGATCGCATAGACACCGCGCGAAGCGCGTCCCGACTCGTGCTGGACGCGGATCGGCCGCGTGAGCACCGCGTCGCGCGACGCGAGCGTGTCGAGTTTCGGCGCGTCCTGCGTCGTCGTTGCCAACCGCCACAGCGTGATCGCGGCAACGATGGTCACGATCAGGATCGCGTACGAGCGCTTGAGCGTCGAGTTCGCCATTTTCCTCTCCGGGGACCATTCGCGCCGGCATCGTAGCGCAGGCGAACACCAAAGGGGGTCAGAGACGACTTTCCCGCGACGTCAACGCCAAAACGCCATCACTTGCCAGGGAAATTCGTCTCTGACCCCTTCGGAAGCATCCGCTGCAGTATCCGATCGCGCCGCACGAAGTAATGATAGAGCGCGGCCGCGACGTGCAGGCCGATCGGCACGAGCAACGCCCACGCGACGAACGTATGCACGTCCCCTGCCAGCATGCCGATGCGCGCATGCGGCGCAACGAGGGGCGGCAGCGCGATCACGCCGAACACGTCGATCGGAAAATCGCGCGCCGACGCGTTCATCCAGCCGAGAATCGGTGTGATGACGAGCAGCACGTAGAGCGTTAGGTGAGTGGCGCGCGCGAAGCGCTGTTCCCATGGCGGCATGTCGGCCGTCGCGATCGCCACCGGGTGATCGGTGCGCCACAGCCAGCGAATGACGATGACGATCAGAATGGTTGCGCCGAGCGACATGTGGAGATTGATCAACGGACCGGGGCGCGTGTTGCGGCCGATGCCCGGCATCAGGATCGCGACGACGTACTGCGCGAAGACGAGCGCGAACACGAGCCAGTGCAGCGTCTTCGCGACGGCGCCGTAGCCGCGGGCGGGCGGCCGTAGGTGCACATCGAGCCTTGCGAACGCTACTTGTTCGCGGGCAGCTTGCCCTGCACGCCCTCGACGTAGTAATCCATCGTGGAAAGCGCATCGTCTGTGATCATCTTGCCGGCCGCGAGGCGCTCCTTGCCGTCGCTGTCCTTCATCGGGCCGGTGAACGGATGAAGCCTGCCGGACGCAATCTCCGCTTCCGCCTTCTTCATCATGTCGCGCGCGTCATCGGGAACCGTCTTGCCGAACGGTCCCATCGCGATCATCCCCTCGCGAATACCACCCCAGATGTGATCGGGCGCCCACTTGCCGTCGAGCACCGCCTGCGCGCGGCCCGTATAGTACTTGTCCCAGACGTGCGTCACCGCGGTGATCTGTGCGTCAGGCCCGTACTTCGACATGTCGGAGTGATACGCAACGGCGTATACCTTTTTCGCTTCGGCAGCCTGCACGACCGCGGTCGAATCAGTGTGGTGAGTGAGGACGTCGCAGCCCTGCGCGACGAGCGTATTCGCCGCTTCGCTTTCGCGGCCCGGATCGAACCACGTGCTCACCCAGACGACCTTCGTTTCGGCCTTGGGATTGACGCTTCGCATCCCGCGCGTGAACGCGTTGATGCCCATCACGACCTCGGGAATCGGGAATGCGGCGACGTAGCCCGCGACGTTCGCCTTCGTCATCCGGCCCGCCACGATGCCCGCCAGATAACGTCCCTCGTAGAAACGTGCGTTGTACGTGCCGACGTTCTTCGCCGTCTTGTAGCCGGTCGCGTGCTCGAAGTAGTTCGCGGGGAACTGCTGCGCGACCTTGATCGTCGGGTTCATGTAGCCGAATGACGTCGTGAAGACCAGCTTGTGACCCGATTGCGCGAGCTCGCGGATCACGCGTTCCGCGTCGGCGCCTTCCGGCACGTTCTCGACGTATTTCGTCGTCACCTTGCCGGCCAGATTCTTCTCCATCGCGATCCGCGCGATGTCGTGCTGATGCGTCCAGCCGGCATCGCCGATCGGGCTTACATAGATGAAGCCGATCTCGAGCAGCTTCCGGTTCTGTGCCCACGACGGCAGCGCGAGCGCGAGTGGGGATGCGGCAAGCGTCGCCAGCGTGCGTCGACGGGTGAAGGGCGGCATGGGAGCTCCTCGGTCGGTCTTTGCGAACGGGCGGGCATTGTACCTGCGAGTCACTCCGGATGGTACGGCTTCCCAAGCGACGCCGGCGCATTGAGCCGGATCATCGTCGCATCGCGCGAGATGATAGCGAGCACGACGATCGTCGCGACATAAGGAAGCATTGCGAGAAGCTGCGATGGCACGGCGACACCCGCGGCCTGCGCCTGGAATTGCGCGAGCGTCACGCTGCCAAAAAGGTACGCGCCGACCATTACGCGCCATGGCTTCCAGCTCGCGAAGACAACGAGCGCGAGCGCGATCCATCCGCGTCCGGCCGTCATGCCTTCGACCCACGAAGGCGTGTACGCGACGGCGAGGAACGCGCCGGCGAGTCCTGCGCAGGCGCCGCCGAACAGCACGGCGGCGTAGCGGATGGCGATGACCGGATAGCCGACGGCGTTCGCCGATTGCGGCGATTCGCCGACCGCGCGAAGCACGAGGCCGCTTCGGGTCTTGTACAAAAACCACTGCACCACCAGAAACAGCCCGATCGACAGGTACACGAGCGGGTTGTGGCTGAAAACAAGTTTGCCTGCGACGGGCAGCGTCGAAAGGCCGGGGATCGCGAGCGGCTTGATGCCTTCGATGACGACGCTCATGAAGGGGCGTCCGATGAACGCCGATAGCCCGATGCCGAAAAGCGACAACGCGAGGCCCGTTGCGACCTGATTGGCGCGAAGCGAAAGCACGATCACGGCGAAGATCTGCGACAGCAGTGCGCCGGCGAGCGCACCGACGGCAACGCCGAGCCATGGCGCGTTCGTCTTTGCCGCGACGATGAACGACGCGATTGCGCCGACGAGCATCATGCCTTCGACGCCTAGATTCAGCACACCGGATTTCTCGACGACGAGCTCGCCCAGCGCGGCGAGCACGAGCGGCGTTCCCGCGGCGAGCGTCAGCACGACGATTTGCGCGAAGGTCTCCACTAACTCGCGCTCGCGACCATGCGCGGGCGGTAATTGACGAGCACGTCCGCCGCGAGCAGGAAGAAGAGCAGCGTCCCCTGAAAGAGTCCGGTCACTGCGGACGGCAGCGCGAGGTTCACCTGCGCCGACTCGCCGCCGAGATAAAGGAGCGACATCAACAGGCTCGCGAGCGCAATGCCGAGCGGATGCAAACGTCCGACGAAGGCAACGATGATCGCCGCGAAGCCGTAACCCGGCGACATCGACGGCAACAGTTGCCCGATCGGGCCGGCTGCTTCACCGACACCTGCCAGTCCCGCACATGCGCCGCCCGCCAGCATGCCGAGCCAGATCGTTCGCCGCCACGAGATGCCCGCATACGTCGCGGCGCCGGCGGACAGACCCGCGACGCGCATCTCGAATCCGACGATATGCCGCCGCACGAAGAGCCACGCGACGCCCACGATCGCGAGCGCGAGCGCGAACGATGCGTTGAGGCGCGTCTGCGGCAGCAATATCGGCAGCATCGCGTTGTCGCCGAAGAGCTTCGACTGCGGAAAGTTGTAGCCCTGCGGATCGCGCAACGGCCCATGGACCAGCCACGAAAGGAAGAGCGTCGCGACGTAAACGAGCATCAGCGACGTCAGGATTTCGTTCGCGTTGAACCGCGTGCGCAGAAACGCCGGAATCGCGGCCCACAGCATGCCGCCGACGGCGCCGGCAATGAACATCGCCGGAAGCAACGCCGCAGCCGGCCATGCATCGCCGAAGACGAGCGCAAGCGTGCCGCCCGTGATCGCGCCGAGCGTCAACTGCCCTTCGGCGCCGATGTTCCAGACGTTCGCGCGGTAACCGATCGCGAGACCCGTCGCGATCAGCATCAACGGGCTCGCCTTGAGCAGCAACTCCGCGATGCCGTAGAGATTCGCGATGGGCGCGACGAAGAACGCGTCGAACGCCGCCAACGGATTCTTGCCGAACGCCTCGAAGACGACGAAGCCCACGCAAAGGGTCGCGAGCGTCGCGACGAGCGGCGCCGTCCAGATCGCGACGTGCGAGGGCCGCGGCCGTGCCTCGAGGACGACTCTCATTGCTGGTCGACGAGCACGCGCGGCGCGGCGTGCGCCGGTGTAGCGCCCGCCATCAGCAGGCCAACTTCCTCGGCGCTCGTCTCGCGAATCGGTTTCGCCGGCGAAAGCCGGCCGTGGAACAGCACCGCGAGCCGATCGCAGATTTCGAACAACTCGTCCAGCTCTTCGGAGACCACGAGCACCGCCACGCGGCGATCGCGAAGATCGATCAGCGCCTGGCGGATCTGCGCCGTCGCTCCGACGTCGACGCCCCACGTGGGTTGCGCGGCGATCAGCACCTTCGGATGCTGACCGATCTCGCGACCCACGATGAACTTCTGCAGGTTGCCGCCGGAAAGACTTCGCGCAGGCGCGAGCGGACCGCTCGCCTTCACGTCGTATGCGTGGATCGTCTGCTCGGTGAAGGCGCGCACGCCGCGGGCACGAATCCAGCCGCGTGCAAGCGTCGCGGCGTTGCGCGTGGTCAACAACGCGTTGTCGGCGAGCGTCATCTCGGGCACGGCGCCGCGGCCGAGACGATCCTCGGGAATGAATGCGAGGCCCAGCGCGCGCCGACGCTTCGCATCCGCTGCGCCAACCGGCGTGCCTCCGAGCCTGACCGCATCGTCGCGCGCGAGCGTGCGTTCGCCGGAGAGCGCTGCAAGAAGCTCTCTCTGCCCGTTGCCCGACACGCCCGCGATGCCGAAGATTTCACCTTCGCGAACGTCGAACGAGATCGCGCGAAGCGTGGTGCCGAACGGATCATCGGCACGCACGTCGAGCGATTCGACGCGAAGCGCCGGCGTACCCGGATGCGCAGCACGATGCACCGGATGTGGCAGATCGCCGCCGATCATCATCCGCGCGAGCGAAGCCGTCGATTCGCCACGCGGATCGCATTCTCCGCTGACGCGACCCGCGCGAAGCACGGTGGCGTGCGTACAAAGCGCGCGAATCTCGTCGAGCTTGTGGCTGATGTAGAGAATGCTGACGCCTTCGCTTGCGAGCCTTCGCAACGTCCCGAAGAGATGGCTTACGGCCTGCGGCGTCAGCACGGACGTAGGCTCGTCCATGATGAGAAGTTGCGGCTGCGAAAGCAGGCACCGGACGATCTCGACGCGCTGGCGTTCGCCGACCGACATGGTGTGTACGCGCCGGCGCGGTTCGAGCGCAAGGCCGTAGCGTGCCGACATTTCGCGAATGCGTTTGGCGAGGCGCCGCGTGTTTCCCCGATCGAGTGCCAGGCGGATGTTGTCGGCGACGCTCAGCGTCTCGAACAGCGAGAAGTGCTGGAACACCATGCCGATGCCGAGCTTTCGCGCGTGCGCGGCATTTGCCACGTGCACGACCTCGCCTTCCCAACGGATTACGCCGGCATCGGGCCGGACGATGCCGTAGATGATCTTCATCAGCGTCGACTTGCCGGCGCCGTTCTCGCCGAGCACCGCATGAATTTCGCCGGGCGCGACGTCGAGATCGATGCCGTCGTTCGCCAGAACGCCTGGATAGCGCTTGGTGATGCCACGCAGCGAAAGCCGCGGGGCCGGGGAGGAGGAATCCGCCATGCCGCGGATTATCCGGGACGGCGGCGGATTTTGCGAAATCACCGGCCGCACGCCATGGCGCGGCCGGTGTAACGGTTTGCTACGGCGTCGGCGCAGCTCCCATGCCGCGCGCGACGTCCGATTCGCGCAGGGGTTTCGACGGATCGTATTCCGGGGCGTTCTCGATCGCGCCGCGGCTCACCTTCACGTACACCTCGTGCTCGTCGTAGCTCACGTGGTCGATGTCGTCTATCGCGACCAGCACGTGCTTGCCGGGGAGCCACTTGCGCGTATCGACGACGATGTCGCGGATCGCGAAGCTGCGATCGTCGAACACGAAATCGTCGACTTCGCCGATCGTCCCGTCGTTCGCCATGATTTCGTAGCCGATGACTTCGTCACAACTGCGAAGATGCACGTCGGCGTGCTCGAGCTCTTCGTTGATTCGCCCCTGCATTTCGTGCGCGACGGTCGGGTCGACCGGCATGGCAGGCGGGACCATCGGATCGGTGGACGTTCCGACCCATGGGTAGGGCAGCATCGTCGTGCCCCACAGGTTCGCGCCTTGCCAGTAGTTCGGATAGCCGTAGTAGCGGTGATAGTCGATCTCGTTCTGCCGAGATACCGGCAGGTCGGTGTCGATGCCCGGGCTGTCCTTCACCTGCTGCTTCGTGAGATCGACGTCGAGCGCGTCGGCGTCCCAATCGACCCCGCGCACCGAGCGTGGCGAGATCAGCACCTTGCGGCCGCCGAGCCAGCCGCCGGTGTCGACGACCAGATGACGAACGCCGAAGCGCTGATCATCGAAGTACGCATCCTTGACCTTGCCGAGCTCGCCGTCACGCGCGCGCACGGCGCATCCGAACAATTCCTTAACGCTTCGCAGCATGTCGGCTCCCTTTCGGAAAAAGATCGCGCCCCGGTGGGGACGCGGAAATCGTGACAGCCTCGTGGTATCTGCGAGGCCTTCAAATTGACGCGCGGCCGTCTTCGAAAACAACCGGCCGCGAACGCCTTATTGCGCGATCGGCGTCTTCTGTTGCCAGTCGCGGCGCATGGTCATTGCCCAGGCTGCGAACAGGATCACGAGCAGGCCGACGATGACGAAGTTCGTCTCGACCGCACGGCTCGCGACGCCGATGACCCACGACGAAATCACCATCCAGATGCCGAGAAGAATGTTGATGACTTCTTCCCAGGCTTGGGGCACCGACACGGCGGCCGCCGAAAACACTACGATCACCGCGCCGAGAATCCATGCATTCCACGAGGCCGCGGCGCTGGTCGCTACGAAGCCGATCACCCATGGCGAAATGAACAGCCAGATGCCGATCAGCAGATTGAGCCAGTCCTGCCAGCGTTTGTCCTTCATGGCGTACCTCCAGTTACTCGATATTTGTTTGACGCGCTGGAGGAAGCAGGATTCCGTCGCCACGCCACGACGCTCGGAAAAAATTTGCAGCATTTACAAGCAGGAACCCGCGCGTAGCGTCGGCGCGTTTTCAGCCCTTGTGCGACAGTTCAAGACCGCGCGGTGCATTCGGCTGGCGCTCGCATGCCTCGCGCGCCATCAGTATCTCGGCTGCGATGGCGACGGCGATCGCGCCCGGCTGCTTGCCGCGGATGCCGACGTTGGCGCCGATCGGGCAGTGGATGCGCGCGAATGCCTCCCGCGCGACGCCGCGCGCTTCGAGGCGACGCTCGAACTGGGCGCGCTTGGACTTCGAGCCGATGAGGCCGAGATAGCGCCAGTCGTCGCGGGCGAGCGCCGCTTCGATCAGTGCGTAATCGAGCGCGTGGCTATGCGTGGTCACGACGACGAAGGCGCCCGCCGGCGCGTACGGGATCTCGTCCTCGGGCGCATCGGCCGCGACGATCTCGACGTTCGCGGGGACATGCGCCAGGAAATCGTCGGCGCGCGAATCGATCCATCGCACTTGCGCGGGAACGACGCCGAGCACGTTCACGAGCGCGCGTCCGACATGCCCGTTGCCGAACACCAGCACGAAAAATTTCTCCGGTCGAACGACGTGCAGCAGAAGCGGCGCCGCTCGATCTCCCGCCGCGGCGACGATCGCTGCACCGTCAGTCTCATGCGCGAGGCGCAGGCGCGCGGCGCCGATCGCATCCGAATCGAGCGCCGCATCGCCGAGGGTGCCGCGAACATCGTCCCGCGTGACAACCAGCCGATTGGCCGACGTCGCATCCGCGACCAAACGCGACACGAGCGCGAACGGTGCGCCGGCGCGCCCGCATGCCTGCGCGGCATCGAGCCACGCCGATGCGTCGGCATCGATCCGCGAGAATGCGAGCGTCGCCACGCCGCCGCAGCATTGCCCGAGACGGGCGGCGAGCGGAAAGCGAACGAGCCACGAGCCGCGCGCCGCAGGATCGCGCAACGCTTCGCGCGCGATGCGAATCGCCTCGTATTCGAGATGGCCGCCGCCAATCGAGCCGACGCACGCATGCCGCGTAATCACCATGGATGTGCCGGCTTCGCGCGGGGTCGAGCCCTTGGCGCCGGCAAGCACGACGAGCATCGCGTGAGAATCGCTCGATAGCGCGACGGCGAGCGCGTCGAGCCAGGGAACGGTGCTGCCGTCAGGCATGTGCAGCCGCCGCCGCTTGCTGGTCATGGCGATCGCGCGCGCGAATGTCGCAAACGGCCGCGAGCACGCGCTCCGGCGTCGCGGGCGCCGATAATCGCGGCACCGCGCGGTACGAGGCGACGCTCGCGATCGCGTCGCGCAGCGCCTGGAACGCCGAGAGCGCGAGCATCAATGGCGGCTCGCCGACCGCTTTCGAGCGATGGATCGTGTCCTCGCGGCACGGCTCGCCGAAGAACGCGACGTCGAAGCGTGGCGGAACGTCGCGTGACGTCGGGATCTTGTAGGTCGAAGGCGCGTGCGTCGTGAGCCGCCCCTGGCCGTCGAAACAAAGTTCCTCCATCGTGAGCCAGCCATAGCCCTGAATGAAGCCACCTTCGATCTGGCCGCGATCGATCGCCGGGTTGAGCGAGTTGCCGACGTCGTGAAGGATGTCGACGGCGCACAGGCGATGCTCGCCCGTCAGTGTGTCGATCGCCACCTCCGACACCGCGGCGCCGTAGGCGAAATAGAAGAACGGTCGGCCGGTCAGGGTCTTTCGGTCGTAGTGGATCTTCGGCGTTGCGTAGAAGCCGGTCGCCGAAAGCGGGATGCGTGCCTGGTACGCCTTGTTCGCCAACGCAGCGAACGTGAGGCGAGCGTCGCCCGCGCTGACGACGCCCGCGGCGAAGCGCACGTGGTCGGTGGTGCAACCGAATTCGCGCGCCGCGAATGATGCGAGACGCTCGCGAAGCTTGCGCGCGGCGTCGCGCGCCGCCATGCCGTTCATGTCGCTGCCCGACGAAGCGGCGGTCGGCGAGGCGTTCGGCACCTTGCTCGTATCGGACGCGGAGACGCGCACCGTTTCGAGCGGCACGCCGAGCTCGTGCGCGACGACTTGCTGCACTTTGACGAAAAGTCCCTGCCCCATCTCCGTGCCGCCGTGATTGAGCAGCACGCTGCCGTCGCGGTAGACGTGAACGAGCGCGCCGGCCTGGTTGTAATGCGTCGCGGTGAAAGAGATGCCGAACTTCACCGGCGTCAGCGCGAGCCCGCGCTTGACGATCGGGCTCGTGCGGTTCCACTGCGCGATTTCGTGCCGTCGCTCGCGATAGCGCGCGCGAGTCTCGAGCGCATCGATGATCGCGGGCGCGATGTTGTCGTCGACCGTCATGCCGTACGGCGTGACGTTGCGCTCCGCCGTGCCGTAGAGATTCGCCTTGCGCACGTCGAGCGGATCGCGGCCGAGCGTGCGCGCGATGTCGTCGAGGACGGTCTCGATCGCGAACATGCCCTGCGGGCCGCCAAAGCCGCGAAACGCCGTATCGGAGACGGTGTTGGTTTTGCAACGATACGAATGGATCGCGAGATCCGGCAGCCAGTAGGTATTGTCGACGTGGAACACGGCGCGGTCGTTGACCGGACCGGAAAGATCGGCCGAGAAACCGCAGCGCGAAGCGAGGGTGATATCGAGGCCGAGGATGCGGCCCACAGTATCGAAGCCGACGTCGTAGCGATGCTCGAATGCATGACGCTTGCCGGTCGCGCGCATGTCATCGTCGCGGTCGAGACGAAGCTTGACGGCGCGCCCCGTTCTTCGTGCGAGGAGCGCCGCGACGCACGCGAAGAGCGTCATCTGCGTTTCCTTGCCGCCGAATCCGCCGCCCATGCGCCGGCACGAGACGACGACGTCGTGGACGGCAAGTCCGAGCGCGCGCGCGACGAGCAACTGCACCTCGCCCGGGTGCTGCGTCGAGACGTGCAGCTCGATGCCGCCGTGCTCGCGCGGAATGGCGAGCGAGATCTGTCCTTCGAGGTAGAAATGGTCCTGGCCGCCATTCGCCACTACGCCTTGCAACCGATGCGGCGCGCTCGCGAGCGCGCGCCGCGGATCGCCGCGCGTGACGTGCACGGGCGGCAGAACGAACGATTCGGCCGCGAGCGCCTCGTCGATCGTCAGGATCGCGGGAAGCGAAGCGATGTCGACGTGCGCGAGCCGCGCAGCGCGGCGGGCGGCGCGAACGCTCGTCGCCGCGACGCCGAACAGCGGCTGTCCGACGAATTGCACCTCGCCATCGGCGAAGATCGGATCATCGGCGACGATCGGGCCGATGTCGTTCACGACGAAGTCTGCGGCGGTGACGACCGCGACCACGCCCGGCGCGTTTCGCACCGGATCGAGGTCGATGCGCTCGATGCGTCCATGCGCGTGCGTGCTCATGCCGATCGCCGCGTACAGCGTTCCACGCGGTTCGGGCAAGTCGTCGGTGTAGTCGGCACTGCCCGCAACATGCAACGGCGCCGAATCGTGCGGTGCCGCCGTGCCGACGACCGCGGTCGCGTCGAAGGGTGGAGCGGGCGCGTTCATGGCGCTTCGGTTAACAGCGCCTCGACGCGCGTCGGTGCGCCGATCGGCCGCGCCGTTTCGAGCCAGAAGCGCAGCATCAGATTGCCGAGCACAGCTCGGCGATACTCGGCGCTCGCGCGCATGTCGTCGATCGGCGAGAACTCGTCGCGAAGCGCCTGCGCTGCGCGCTCGGCGGTCGCACGATCCCATTTCGCACCGACGAGCTGCGCCTCGGTCTTTCGCGCACGGACGGGTGTCGCCGCGACGCCGCCGCAGCCGATGCGCGCGTCTTGCACGCGACCGCCTTCTAGCGCGAGCGCGAAGCATGCGAACACCGCCGAGATGTCCTGGTCGTAACGCTTGCTGATCTTGTACGCGCGGAGCGCGACATCGTCGCGTCGCTTCGGAATTCGGACGCAGGCGATGAATTCGCCGGGCGTCAGCGCGGTTTGCCGATAGTCGGGATAGAAGGCGTCGAGCGCAACCTCGCGTTCGCCATTCGCGCCTCGAAGCGCGACGCGCGCGTCAAGCGCGATCAACGCGGGCATCGAGTCGCCGATCGGCGAGCCGTTTGCGATGTTGCCGGCGAGCGTAGCGCTGTTGCGGATCGGTACGGATGCAAAGCGCTGCCAAGCCTCGTGCAGCTCGGGCCAGTGTGCATCGAGCGCGCGCATCGCGTCGGTCAGCGTCACCGCGGAGCCGATCTCGATATCGGCAGGTGTTTCGCGTATTGCCGCAAGCTCGCCGACGTCGCCAATGTAGATCACGTCGTCGAGATCGCGCAGCTCCTTCGTCACCCAGAGCGCGACGTCGGTCATGCCTGCAATGACGCGCGCATGCGGGCGCTCGGCACAGGTTCGCGTCAGCGCGTGGATCGTGCGCGGCGCCGACCAGCGGCTGTCCTTGTGCCCGAACTCGAACGTTCGATCGCGCGCGAGCATCGAAAGCTGCGCGGCAAGCTGCTCTTCGTCTTCGGATATCGACCGGCTGCCATCATCCGCGACACCGCGACCGCGCCATCCGCCGGGTGAAGGGAGCGGGTACATGCGTCGCGCGGCGTCGACGATCGGCCGGTAGCCGGTGCAGCGGCACAGGTTGCCCGACAGTGCGTCGTCGATGACGGTTCGCGAAGGCGCATGCGCGTTCTTGTAGAGACCGAAGAGGCTCATCGCGAAACCCGGCGTGCAGAAGCCGCATTGCGAGCCATGGCATTCGACGAGCGCCTGCTGCACCGGATGCAGCTCTCCGCTCTCGCTTCGCAGGCTTTCAACCGTGAACACCGCCTTGCCATCGACCGATGGCAACAATCGGATGCACGCGTTGACCGGCTTCCACGCGAGCGCATCGCCGGCCGCTTCGCCGAGCACGACCGTGCACGCCCCGCAGTCGCCTTCGGCGCATCCTTCCTTCGTGCCTGTCAAACGACGTTCGTCGCGGAGGTAGTCGAGCAGCGTCGTCTGAAGCGCGACGTCGGCGACATCGACGCGTTCGCCGTTCAGAAGGAAGCGAATCGCATCGGTCATGGCATTGGTCGTCTACTGCGATGTTTGCCGATACACCGCGCGTGCGGCATCAACGGCAGCGCCGCGCGGCACCTTCACATGCTCGCCGGCGAGCACCGCTTCGAGTGCGCCGAGGGTCGCGAACACCGCGTCCTTGCGCGCGTTGACGCCCATCGTTCCGATACGCCAGATGCGGCCATGCAGCCGGCCGAACGACGTGCCGATCTCGATGTTGAAATCATCGAGCAACGCCGAGCGAACGCGATCGCCCGCCACACCCTCGGGAATATACACGCCGGTGACGTTCGGCATCTTGTGTGCGCGATCGCCGAAGACGCGAAGGCCCATCGCCTCGATGCCGGCCAGGAGCGCTTCGCCGGCTTGCGTGTGGCGGCGATATGCATGCTCGTGCCCCTCCTGCAGGAACAGGCGCGCGCATTCGCGTGCCGCGTAAAGCATCGACGTCGCCTCGGTGTGATGGTTGAGGCCGGCGTCGCTCCAGTAATCGATCAGCATCGCGAGGTCGAAATAGTTCGACGAGACGATGGCGCCTTCGCCCGGCGTGTAGTTCGCCGTTCGCAAGCCTTCCTCGATATGCCGGCGTCGATAGACGGTTTCCGCCATTCGCTCGCTGATCGTGATCGGCGCCGATCCCGACGGACCGCCCAGACATTTCTGCAGGCCGCCGGTGGCGCAATCGATCTGCCACGCGTCGACCGGCAACGGCATGCCGCCGAGCGTCGCCGTCGCGTCGACCTGAAGCATGGCGCCATGCTCGTGGCATAGCCTGCCGAGCGCGTCGAGCGGCTGCGCCATCGTCGTCGACGTGTCGCCCTGGCACACGGCGACGAGCTTTGGCGAAAAGCGCTTCAGCGCGCTCTCGACTTGCGAGGGCTCGAACACCGTGCCCCAGTCGGTTTCGAGCACGTGAACGCTCGCGCCGGCGCGACGCGCGATCTCGCTCATCAATTGGCCGAATCGTCCGAAGGACAGCACGAGCACGCCATCGCCCTGCTCGACGGCCGACACCATCGCGCATTCGATCGCCGCGCGCGCCGTGCCGTCGATGACGAACGTCCAGCGGTTGCGCGTTTCGAGCACGCGACGGTAGAGACTCATCGTTTGCTTCATGTACGCGCGGAACTGCGGGTCGTATTGACCGAGCAGCGGCGATGCGAGCGCCTGCAGCACGCGCGGATGCGCGTTGATCGGGCCGGGACCCATCAGCAGGCGCGGCGCGGGAGAGAGCTCGGCGAAGGGGACGTCTTTGTCGTCGAGCGGGGTTATTGGCGGCAGTTGTGTCGGCACTGCTTCATGTTAGCAGGAGGATTCAGCTGTGGAAGCAACGAGCGAGCAGCGCCCAATGCTGCGAGTCACCGCGATGCGTTCGATTCGGCGAACCCGTTCGCCGATTCCAACCACTACTTCCGCGTGGCCAGTATCTCCCGCGCCTTTTCGAGGAAGCCTCGTACCGTCGCCGACGCATCATCGCGTCGCGACAGCGCGTACACGTCGGCGCGCGGCGCAGCGCCTGCGAGACTTCGATACTCGACGCCACGTCGATGCACACCCGCAAGCGACGCGGGCACGAGCGCCACGCCGAGCCCCGCCGCGACGAGGCTCGGGATCGCCTGCGACTCGACGACATATTGCGATGCGCGCGGCAGGAATCCCGCATCGACGCAGCACTGGTTGAGATATGCGGCGAACGCCGAAGAATCGAGCCTCAACAGCACGAACTCCTCGCCGGCAAGATCCCTCAGCGCGAGCTTGCGGCGCGCGGCCAGCCGGTGATTGCGCGGCAGTGCTGCGACCACCGGGTCTTCCCAGGCGAGCTCGGCCGACAGGTGTTCGTCGGCGACCGGCGTGCGCGAGAAGCTGATGTCGAGGCGGCGGTCACGCAGGGCTGTGAGCTGCGCGGCCGGCGTCATCTCGTGCAGCGCCACGTCGACACCGGGATAAGCGCGGCGAAAGCCGGCAATGAGTTGCGGCAGCGGGCCGATAAGGAGCGAGCCGGACGAGCCGATGTCGAGACGTCCGACGTGGCCGGCGCCAACCGCACGCGCATGCGCCGACGCCCGCTCGACGCGTTCGAGGATCGCATTCGCATGATCGAGGAACACCTGACCCGCCGCGGTCAGGTCGACGCGCCGGCTGGTGCGCACGAAGAGCAGCGTGCCGAGCTCGGCCTCGAGCGCCTTGATCTGCTGGGAAAGCGGCGGCTGCGAGACGTTGAGACGGGCCGCCGCGCGCGTGAAGTTGCGCTCCTGCGCGAGCGCCGTGAAGTAGCGCAGATGGCGAAGGTCCATATCGAAAACATATAGAACGAGTCGAACAATATATTGGACAGCGATCGCGGGCGTCAAGAATCATCCGGCCTCCGCTTGGCAACCGCTGGCGAAGCGCGCGAACGCGGAGCGTTTTCGGCAGGCCTCGATGGGTAAGCTCACCACGCACGTGCTCGACACGACGGCCGGCGCGGCCGCGGCCGGCATGCGCATCGATTTCGCCGCCGTCGATGCGAACGGCGTGCACGCGATCCGCACCGTTTACACGAACGCTCACGGACGCACCGACGAGTCGCTGCTCGCGGGCGACACGATGCGAGGCGGCCGCTTTCAGCTCACGTTCCACGTGGCCGATTACTTCCGCCGGCAGGGACACGTGCTCGCCGATCCGCCATTCCTCGAGTGCGTGCCCATCCGCTTCGGCATCGCCGACGCCGAGGCGCACTACCACGTGCCGTTTCTGTGTTCGCCGTGGGCGTACTCGACGTATCGCGGAAGCTGATCTCCCTCGACGCATGGCAAACGTTCCCGCGCGAACCGGCCACCGGCTGACGCTCGATCGCGTGACGCATCGCTTCGGCGATGTCACAGCCGTCGAGCGCATCGAGCTCGACATCGCCGGCGGCGAGTTGGTCGCACTGCTCGGGCCTAGCGGTTGCGGCAAGTCGACCCTGCTTCGGATCATCGCGGGGTTTCTCGCGCAAAGCGAAGGCCGCGTGCTCTTCGACGCCGAGGCGGTCGATCATCTCGCGCCGACGCGTCGCGGCGCGGGGATCGTGTTCCAGAACTACGCGCTGTTTCCGCATATGACGGTCAGGCAGAACGTCGCGTATGGTCTCGAAGCGCGGCGGATTTCCAAGCCGTCGATTGCCGGGCGCGTGGCGGAGATGCTCGAGCTCGTGCATATGGAAGCGTATGCGGACCGGCTGCCGCGCCAGCTTTCCGGCGGCCAGCAGCAGCGCATTGCGCTCGCGCGCGCGCTCGCCGTCGACCCGAAGATCCTGCTGCTCGACGAGCCGTTCGGCGCGCTCGACAAGAATCTGCGCCTCGACATGCAGATCGAGGTCAAGCGCCTGCAGCGCGAGTACGGGATCACGACGATCCTGGTCACGCACGATCAGGAGGAAGCGCTGTCGATGGCCGACCGCATCGCCGTGATGAATCGCGGGCGCATCGAGCAGGTCTCATCGCCGATCGATGTCTACGATCGTCCACGAACCGTCTTCGTCAACCAGTTCGTCGGCACGACCAACCTGCTGCCGGGCGAGATCGTCGACGATGTGCAGGGCGTCGTGCATCTCGAAGGCGGCGGCGTGATTAAAGCGTCGCCGGCGCCGGGACTTGTTCGCGGCGCGCGCGTCGTCGTGTCGGTGCGTCCCGAGCAGTTGCGCATCCAGACGACGCGAAGCGACCACGCGTTGGCGGCAACGATCAAGGCGGTTCTTCCGCTGGGTCCGTACGTCATGTACGAAGCGCAAACGGAAGGCGGCGTCGCGTTTCGGATCAGCGAGCCGCGCGACGCGGGTGCGCGGCTACTCGCGCCCGGCACGTTTGTTCATGTGATGCCGGTAGCGCCGGGAGCGTGCAATGTATTCGCCGCGGAGCATGAGCGAGCGGCGTAGAAAAGGGCTTATCGATCGAAGGAGAGGGACCATGGGATCAAATGTGAACCGTCGAAAATTTCTCGTCGCCGCCGCGGGGGCGGGCGTTGGCGCGATGGTGCCGCTTCGCGCGCGCGCGCAATCGAAGACGCTTGTCGTCGCGACGTTCCCCGGCACGTGGAACGAGGCGCATCGCAACCTGCTGGCGCCTTACTTCAAGAAGCGCACGGGCGCAAGCGTCACGCAGAGCATCCAACTCGCCACCGAGCAGCTTGCGAAGCTCGAGGCGGCGAAGGGCGGGCGCCCGCCGTTCGACGTCGCGATCCTCGACGAACCGCAAGTGTTCGATGCGGCGAAGCAGGGACTGATCGACGAGTATCCGGAAGCAAAGTCGCCGAACTTCAAGGACCTCTTTCCGGCATATCAGGACAAGTGGGGACCGAAGATTTCGCTGCAGGTGATCGGCATCGGCTACAACCCGAACAAGATCAAGACGCGGCCAAAATCGTATGACGACTTGCTGAATCCCGCTTACAAGGGGCGCGTCGGATTGACGGCGCTGAACAGCCAGCTCGGCATGGCATTCCTCGCCGAATACAACCGCATCCATGGCGGCAACGAGACGAATTTCGACCCGGCGTTCACGGCGCTCAGGAAGCTGTTGCCGAACGTCGGCGCGGTCGCGGCGAACCTCGGCGCGTACGCGACGCTTTGGCAACAGGAGCAGGTCGACATCGCGCCGTACAACTTCAACTTCGTGCAGACGCTGAAGGCGAAGGGCGTGCCAGTCGAGTTCGTCGTGCCCGAGACGGGTCTGGTCGGCTGGACGACAAGCCTGCACCTGACGAAGAACGCGGTCGAGCCGGATCTCGCCGTCCAGTACATCGATTCGCATCTTGCGGCCGACATGCAATCGGAGATGGAGAAGCCGCCCTACGACATCATCCCGACGAATTCGAAGGTGCCGCTGTCAGCCGCGATCATGCAGACCGTCGCCAAGACGCCCGCGGACTTGTCGAAGATCCGCGGTTTCGAGTGGACGAAGATCAATCCGCAGCGTACCGCGCTGATCGAGCGGTTCAATCGCGAGATCAAGCTGTAGGCATCGGATCGATGCGCGACGAATGGCCCCTTGCGCTGCCGCTCGCGGCGCTCTTCGTCGCCTTCTTCGTCGCGCCGTTTTTTGTTCTGCTCGCGCTGAGCCTGCGCGTCGACGTGCAGGTTCACGCGCTTTCGTTCGCACAGTACGCGAAGTTCTTCGGCGACACCTTCAACCTCAGCATCCTGTGGTCGACGGTTTGGCTTGCGATCCGCGCGACGCTGGTCTGCCTGCTCTTCGGTTATCCGATCGCGTGGGTGTGCTCGCGTGCACCGGCGCGCTTCCAGAGCCTGCTCGTGTTTGCCGTGGTGCTGCCGATCCTGACCAGCGTCGTCGTCCGGACGTTCGCATGGATCGTGATCCTCGGTCGTGAAGGCGTCATGAACGACGTGCTGCGCGCATTGCACATCGTCGACCAGCCGGTGCCGCTGCTCTTCACCGAGACAGGCGTCATCACGGTGCTCGCGCAGGTGCAGATGCCGCTGATGGTGCTGCCGCTTTTCGCGACGCTGTCGCGGATCGACCCCAATCTCGCCGACGCCTCGGCCGCGCTCGGCGCCGGCGCCTGGCGAACGTTCTTTCGCGTCACGGTGCCGCTGTCGACGCCGGGTCTTGTCGCCGGCTGCATTCTCGTCTTCTCCGCATGCGCGACGGCGTTTGTCACGCAGACGCTGATCGGCGGCGCGCGCCTCGTCTACATGCCGCTGCATATCTACCAGCAGGCGGTCGGCGCGAACAACTGGCCGTTCGCCGCGGCGATCTCGGTCGTGTTCACGATCGCCGTGATGATCGTGATCTACGTGCTGAACCGCGCGGGGAGCACGAGCAGGGCCTATGGCGACGCTCGTTGAGGACCCCGTGAGCCCGACGGGCCGCCCCAAGGGCGAACCGCGCCCCCTCGGGGGGCAGCGAAGCGACGAAGTCGCGAGCGTGGGGGGATCACATGCCCCACGTGCGCAAAGCATCACTTGGGATGTGCGCTCGCAGCGCGCACTCTTCGGCATCCTGACCGCGATCGCGATCGTGTTCCTGCTCGGCCCGACGATCATCGTGCTGCTGACATCGTTGACCGCGACCGAGTCCTTGCGCTTCCCGCCGCATGGCTATTCGCTGCGCTGGTACAAGGCGCTGCTCGATGCCGACCAGATGCAGGCGGCGGCATGGAACAGCCTGATCGTGGCGTTCTGGACGACGGTGGTTTCGGTGGTCCTCGGCACCGCGGGTGCACTGGGCATCGCGCACGCCGCGTCGCGCTTCGCGCGGGCCGCCGACTTGCTCTTCATGTCGCCTCTGATCCTGCCGGCGCTCGCGTTCGGATTCGCCGCGCTCGTCTACATCCACCAACTCGGATTCCATCCGTCGATCCCGCTTCTGATCGTCGGCCACGTCGTCGTGTGCGTGCCGTTCGTGCTGCGAACGACGATCGCGGCGCTCGCGCAGGTCGACCGCGCGCTCTTCGATGCATCGGCAAGCCTTGGCGCCGGCTGGTGGATGACGTTTCGCCGGGTCACGCTCCCGTTGATCGGCCGGGGCGTGGGCGCCGGCGCGTTTCTCGCGTTCATGGCGTCGTTCGACAACGTCCCCGTGTCGCTCTTCCTCGCCGACGAGCGCACGGAGGTGCTGCCGATTCACCTCTGGCAGCAGATCGACACGAATCTCGACGTGCGCACGGCGGCGATTTCGGGCGTCATCATCATCGTGACAATCGTCCTCATGGTGCTCGCCGAGCGCTTTGCCGGCTTGTCACGCCAGCTTTCCCGGTAGCGAAGACGATGCCTGGAATCTCGATCCACGTCGTCGATGCTACGCGCGGCGTCGTCGCGACGGGGATGCGCGTCGAACTCTTCTCCATCGACGATCCGCGGTCGCGCATCGTCAGCGGCGAGGTCTCCCCGTCCGGTGTCGTCGATGATCCCGCGTTGTCCACGCGATTCGCGCCCGGCGCCTATGAAGTGCAGCTTCACGTCGGCGCCTTCTACGCGCGCGCGGGCTTCGCGCTTCCCGCGGTGCCGTTTCTCGACGTCGCGACGTTTCGCTTCGGCATCGCGGACCCGGCACAGCATTACCACCTGCCGTTCAAGTTGACGCCATGGGGTTATTCGTGCTTCCGCGGCGGTGCGTAGGGGCAAACTCGCGATGGCCGTGACACTCGATCAGTTGAATCGAGCGGATGCCGGCGAGTTCGCCGCGTTGCTCGCCGGCACGTACGAGCATTCGCCGTGGGTCGTCGAAGACGCCTATGCGGCGCGTCCGTTCGCGACGCTCGCGGCATTGAAGCGTGCGCTGGTCGAGGCGGTGCACAACGCGAACGACGATGCGAAAGTCGCGCTGATCCGGGCGCATCCGCAGTTGGCCGGACGTGCGATGCAGACGGCAACGCTGACGCGCGAATCGACGAACGAGCAGTCGCGTGCGGGACTGACGCAATGCACGCCGGACGAGCTCGCGCGGATCGCGCGCCTCAATGCCGATTACGAGGCGCGCTTCGGCTTCCCGTTCATCCTCGCCGTGCGCGGTCCGCGCGGGCTCGGGCTCTCCAAGGACGAGATCTTCGCGACGTTCGAGCGCAGGCTGCGCCATCCGCCCGACGTCGAGCGGGCCGAGGAGCTCCGCAATGTTCATCGCATCGCCGAATTGCGGCTCGACGACAAGCTGGGTTTCGTCCCCGATCTCGGCAATCGCGTATGGGATTGGGCCGAACAGCTCGCCTCGCACAGCGACGAAGGCTTTGCCGAGCGCGGCGAATTGACCGTCACGTATCTCACCGACGCGCATCGCGCGGTGTCGGCGCAACTACGCGAATGGATGCGCGACGAATGCGGCTTCGATGACGTGTCGATCGACGCGGTCGGCAATGTCATCGGCGTCTACCACGGCGAGCATCGCGAAGATCGGCGTCTTCTGACCGGCAGCCACTACGACACGGTCAGAAACGGCGGCAAGTACGACGGGCGTCTCGGCGTGCTCGTGCCGATGGCGGCGGTGCGCGAGCTCGCACGCGCGCATCGCCGGCTGCCGTTCGGCATCGAGGTCGTGGCATTCGCCGAGGAGGAGGGCCAGCGCTACCGAGCAACGTTCCTCGGCTCGAGCGCGCTCACCGGTCACTTCGACGCGAGCTGGCTCGACCAGAAGGACGCCACGGGCATCACGATGCGCGACGCGATGCGTCATGCGCAATTGCCGATCGACGACATCGGCCACCTTCGCCGCGACCCCAAGCGCTACCTTGCCTTCGTCGAGGTGCATATCGAGCAGGGACCGGTGCTGACGCAAGCGGACCTTCCGCTCGGCGTGGTGACTTCGATCAACGGCAGCCTGCGCTACGCCGCCAGGATCGAGGGCATGGCGAGCCATGCGGGGACGACGCCGATGAGTCATCGTCGCGATGCGGCCGCCGCCGCCGCGGAAATCGTGCTCGATGTCGAGCGGCAGGCGGCGCGTGTGGCAGGCGTTGTCGCTACGGTCGGCATGCTCGACGTGCCGAGCGGTTCGATCAACGTCGTGCCCGGGCATTGCCGATTCACCATCGACGTTCGCGCGCCGACCGATGCGGTGCGCGACGCATGCGCGAACGACATTCTCGCGGGCGCCAGTCGCATCTGCGAGCGGCGCGGCGTCTCGTGCACGATCGAAGAGACGATGGAGGCGGGCGCGGCGCCGTGCGCCGATGACTGGCGCGATCGCTGGTCGCGTGCCGTGTCGAGTCTCGGCCTGCCGGTTCACCTGTTGCCGAGCGGCGCGGGCCACGACGCGATGAAGCTCGCCGAGATCATGCCGCAGGCGATGCTGTTCGTGCGCGGTCAGAACGGCGGCATCAGCCACAATCCGCTGGAATCCGTCACGAACGACGATGCCGACCTCGCGGTGCGCGCGTTCGTCGCATTCGTCGAGGGGCTTGCCGCCGAACGTTGATCCCCGCCGGTCGTCTTCCGCGAAAACAGCGGGGCGGATGCTACACTGGTTCCGCGATGGAGCGCGCGTTTCCCCACGGAACCCGGCTGTGACGGCGCTCGCGGTTTCCGACGCGCCTGACGGACGACGCGTTCTCGCACTTTCCGGGCGCCTCGACGCGAACTCGATCCGCGACGTATGGGCCGAGGGACGCCGCGCCATCGCGGCCGCGCCGGGCCGGCGCGTCGTCGTCGATGCCTCGAAGGTCGATTATTGCGATGGCGCCGGCGTCGCGCTTCTCGTCGATCTCATCTCGCGACGCAAGCCCGGCGAAGTGCAGGTCGCGAACCTCGCGCCCGCGTTCGAGACGCTGCTGCAGCAATTCGATCTCCACGCGATCGCGCACGACCAGGATCCGCCGCCGAAACGGCGCGGAACCATCGATGAAGTCGGCCTCTACGCCGCAGGCATGGCGGCCGACATGCGCGCGCAGATCGTCTTCATCGGCGAAACCACCGCGGCCCTCGCGCACGCGCTACTGCATCCGGCATCGGTCCGCTGGAAGGACGTCTGGCGCATCTGCGAGCGCGTTGGCGCCGATGCGCTGCCGATCGTCGCGTTGATCTCGTTTTTGCTCGGCGTGATCCTCGCGTTCGAGTCGGCGATCCCGATGCGCAGATTCGGCGCCGAGATCTTCGTTGCCGACCTGGTCGGGCTCGCGATGCTGCGCGAGCTCGGCCCGCTGATGACGGCGATCCTCCTCGCGGGGCGCTCCGGCGCCGCGTTTGCCGCCGAGATCGGCACGATGACCGTGAACCAGGAAGTCGATGCGCTCACCACGATGGGCCTCGACCCGGTGCGCTTTCTCGTTACGCCGCGTATCATCGCGGCGCTTTTGATGACGCCGCTTCTCACACTTTTCGCGGACCTGATCAGCCTGATCGGCGGCGCGGTGACGCTGACGAGCTTCTCGATTCCCTACGTGACGTTCATCCACGAAGTCGAAGGCATCGTCGACTACGCCGATTTCATGGCCGGGTTCGTCAAGTCGTTCGTGTTCGCGATATTGATTGCCGGCATCGGCTGCCTGCGCGGCCTGCAGACGAGCGCGGGTGCGTCTTCCGTAGGCGACGCGGCAACGCGTGCGGTCGTGTCGGGAATCGTGCTGCTCGTCGCGGTCGACGGTCTCTTTTCCATCATCTATTACGTGCTCGATATCTGATGAACGAGCCGCGCGACGACGATGACAAGGTGATCATTCAGGTGCGCGACCTGACGGTCGGCTACGCGGGCGTGCCGCTGCTCGAGCACCTGAACTTCGACGTCAAGGCGGGCGAAATCTTCGTGATCCTCGGCGGCTCGGGCAGCGGCAAGAGCACGCTCTTGAAGCACATGATCGGGCTCGACGAGCCGATCGCCGGCAGCGTGCTGATCGACGGCGATGACATCGTTACGGCGGAAGGCGACGCGCGCCGCGCGATTCTGCGCAGGATCGGCGTCATGTACCAGTCGGGTGCGTTGTTCGGCTCGATGACGCTTTCGGAGAACGTGCGCCTGCCGCTCGAGGAGTACACCGACCTCACGTCGGACGAGATCGAGCTGATCGCGCGCATGAAGCTTTCGCTCGTCGGGCTCGCGCTTTTCACCGGACACGTTCCGGCCGAGATTTCGGGCGGCATGCAGAAGCGCGCGGCGATCGCGCGCGCGATGGCGCTCGATCCGATGATCCTCTTCCTCGACGAGCCGTCCGCCGGGCTCGATCCGATCACGTCGGCCGAGCTCGACGCGCTGATCAAGCGGCTGTCGCGCAATCTCGGCGTGACGTTCGTCGTCGTCACGCACGAGCTTCCGAGCATCTTCGCGATCGCCGATCGTGTAATCATGCTCGATCGCCGCGTCAAGGGGATCGTCGCCGAGGGCGACCCGCGGAAACTTCGTGACGAGAGCAAGGACGCGTGGGTGCGTCAGTTCTTCAACCGGGAGGCCGAGCCGGCGCTGGCATGAAAGGCATCAACTGACATGAGCCGGAACGCCAACTACTTCAAGCTCGGGCTGTTCGTCATCGGCGCGGTGATCGCCGGCATTCTCGTCCTGACGATCATCGGCACCGGGCGCTGGTTTCGCCCGCGCACGACGATCGAGACGTATTTCAACGAGTCGGTGCAGGGACTCGACCTCGGATCGAAGATGAAGTATCGCGGCGTGACGATCGGCGAGGTGACGCGAATCAGCTTCACCTATGTTCAGTACGAGTTCGACAAGCCGATGAACCAGCGCAAACGCTACGTGCTCGTCGAGGCGCAGATCGAGCCCCGTCTCGTCGGCGGACGCGCTGCGAACGACATCACGACGCCCGAGTCGAGCAAGATGGAGGTCGAGCGCGGATTGCGCGTGCATCTCGCGCCGCAGGGCATCACCGGCACCGATTACCTCGAGCTCGACTACACGGATACCCCGGCGCCGACGCTGCCGATCGACTGGACGCCCGACCATATCTACATCCCGAGCACGCCGTCGACGGTGACGACGTTCGTGAACGCAGCGACGGAAATCCTCGATCGGCTGCATCGGCTCGACATCGAAACGACCGTCGCGAACCTGAATCGCCTGCTCACCACCGCGAACGAGCGCGTCGCGAGCCTCGACACCGCGACGATCTCGCAGCGCGCCGAACAGACGTTCTCGAAGATCGATCGCACCCTCGACAGCCTGCAATCGAAGAAGGTCAGCGACGAGGCGGTCGGACTCATCGCCGAGCTTCGGCAGACCAACGGCGAGCTTCGCAAGATCCTCGCCGATCCGGCGTTCACGAAATTGCCGGGGCAGACGTCGGCAACGCTCGAAAGCGTGCGCGCGCTCGTCGGCAATCCCGCATTGCCGCAGTCGATCGCGCACCTCGAGCGCACGCTCGCTCGACTCGATCGCATTTTCGGCGGTGGCGAAGCGGATCTCGCGACGACGTTCCAGAACCTGCGCCAGATCACCGACAATCTGCGCGACCTGACCGAGGACGCGAAGCGATACCCGTCGAACGTGCTGTTCGGCGCGCCGCCGCGCCCGCTGGAGCCGGCCAAATGACAATCTGGGTGCTGTTCGCCGTCACACTCTTGGCCGGTTGCAGCGCGCTGACCCGCGAGTCGCCGGTTCGGCAGACGTTCCTGCTCGAAACGCCCGCGACGCCCGTTGCCGCGCACACTCAGTCCGCGACGCTCCGGGTCGGCACCATCAACGTTGCGGCGCCGTTCCGCGGCAAGACGTTCGTCTATCGGCTTGGCGACCTGCGTTTCGAGACCGACTATTACGTCGAATTCCTCGTGCCGCCTGCGACGATGCTGACCGAGCAGACGGCCCGCGCGCTCGAACGCGCGAAGCCGTTCGCGGACGTTGCGGGGCCGGGCAGTTCAACCGATGCCGCGTGGACCCTCGACGGTTTCGCATCGGCGCTCTACGCGGACCTGCGCGATAAGGACAAGCCGGCCGCCGTGCTCGACATCGCGTACTACCTGACGCCGACCGGCGCTGCGCAGCAGACGCCGATATGGACCCGCGAATATCACGAGCGCGTGCCGATGCGCGATGCCGGCGCCGCCGCGTATGCGGATGCGCTCAACAAGGCGTTCGCCGCGATGATCGCGCATCTCGCAAGCGATCTCGGAAGCGCTCGACTGCCGAAGTCGTAGCGCGAAGCAGCGACCGGGTCCGGACGCCGCGCCTGGTCGCAACCGCGGCCGCCCTGTCGCAGCATTTCGCATTTCGTCGTTTGACCGTTGAGCCGGTGCGTTTTCGCTGGCCACAATCCGTCGTCGCACCGTGCTCGGGAGATGGATATGTGGTCAGGAATCGTCGCATCCGCAATCATCGTCGGTGCCGTGTCGTCGCAGGCGTTCGCGCAACCCGCGTCGACGGATTTCACCGCGCAGATCGCCTGGTGCGCGCAGGACAAGGGCGCGCCGGACTGTCCCGTGACCTACCAGACGCTCCGCGCGGACGACTGCCTGAGCAGCAACGAGAACCGGTCATGCCTGATTCGCCTTGCCAGGGAAGCCGCGGCGGCGGGTAATTGCGGCCGCGCGTACCAACTGGTGTACGCGTGTCAGTGCAACGGTTCGCAGGAGTCCGGCCGCAGCGTCATCGCGGCGGCGGGACAGAACGCCGTATGCAAATACCTGGAGGGCGGCTGAACACGCGGAAGCCGACCCGCCGCGCGTCAATCGAGGCGCGCAACGAGATCGTGCGCATCTGCCGACACGACGCGCACCTGCGCGAACTCGCCTGGCACAAGCCGCGCCCCGTTGGCGATTCGCACGATGCCGTCGATCTCCGGCGCGTCCGCGCTCGATCGCGCGATCGCAACATCGCGATCGATATCGTCGACGAGCACGTCGATGTTGCTGCCGACCTTCGCCCGTAACCGCGCGGCGCTGATCTGTTCCTGCACGGCCATGAAGCGCGCGCGCCGCGCTTCCTTCTCCGCGTCGGGCACCGCACCGGGCAGCGCATTGGCGGCAGCGCCATCGACGGGCGAATAGGCGAAGCAGCCGACGCGATCGAGCTTCGCTTCGCGAAGGAACGCAAGCAGGTCCTCGAACTCGGCCTCGGTCTCGCCCGGAAAGCCGACGATGAACGTGCTGCGAAGCGCGATGCATTCGTTCGCTGCGCGCCACGCGTGCACGCGTTCGAGTACCTTCTCCGGGGCGGCCGGTCGCTGCATCAAGCGCAGGATGCGCGGGCTCGCGTGCTGAAACGGCACGTCGAGGTAGGGGAGGAGACCGCCGTCGCGCGGCGCGCTCGTCATCAGCGAGACGACGTCGTCGATGTGCGGATACGGATAGACGTAGTGCAATCGCACCCACGCACGGTGCAGGCGGCCGAGCGCGTCGAGCTCGCGGCAGAGCTCCTGCATTCGCGTGCGAAGCGGCCGTCCTTGCCAGAAGCCCGTGCGGTAGCGGACGTCGACGCCGTAGGCGCTCGTGTCCTGCGACACGATGAGAAGCTCGCGGACTCCCGCGCGCAGGAGGCGCTCGGCTTCCGCGAGCACCTCCCCGATCGGGCGCGAGACGAGATCGCCGCGAAGCGACGGGATGATGCAGAAGGTGCAGCGGTGATTGCAGCCTTCGCTGATCTTCAGATATGCGTAGTGACGCGGCGTGAGCTTGATGCCGATGTCGCCAAATGAGGGCGGCACGAGATCGACGAATGGATCGTGCGGCTTCGGAAGCTCGGCGTGTACGGCCGCCATCACCTCGTGCGTCGCGTGCGGGCCGGTGACCGCGAGCACCTTGGGGTGGATCGAGCGCACGAAGTCGCCGCCCGCCTTCGCGCCGAGGCAGCCGGTGACGATCACCTTGCCGTTTTCGGAGAGCGCCTCGCCGATCGCGTCGAGCGACTCGGCGACCGCCGCGTCGATGAAGCCGCAGGTGTTGACAACGACGAGATCGGCGTCGGCGTACGACGGCGAGATGGCGTAGCCCTCGGCGCGCAGTTGCGTCAGCACCTGCTCGGAATCGACGAGCGCCTTCGGACAGCCGAGCGAGACGAACCCGACGCGCGGCGCATCGACGGTGGCATCTCGGCGGGGCATGGCGAACGGTTCCGGGAACGAGGCGACGAACCTGTCGTCGCCCGAGTTGCGATGTTGCAGCGCGACGAGCCGATTCAGAACTTCATCGCTTCGATTCGTCGTCCGGCGGGGTATGCGGCGGCGCGCCAAACGTCGGAAACGGGAATGCCGAGAACATGCCGCGCGTCTGGTCCTGCATGCGCTGCTGCATGTCGATGAAGAGCTTCGCGCTCTGTTCGAGGTAGTTGCCGAGCATCCCCTGCATCGCCGGCGCCTGCATCTGCATGAATTGCTTCCACAGCTCGGGCGTCAGCATCATCTTGTCGCCGTACACCTGCTTCGCCTGCTCGGAGAGCTTCTTCTGGATCGCGAGGAACGCCTGCACGTTCTGCTCGATGTACTGGCCGATGATCGTTTGCTGCGCCGTGCCATAGAAGCGGATCATCTGCGCGAGCATGTCCGAGCTGAACATCGGCATGCCGCCCGCCTCCTCGTCGAGAATGATCTGCAGAAGGATCTGGCGCGTCAGGTCGTCGTTGCTCTTCGCGTCGACGACACGAAAGGCGACCCCGTCGAGGACCATCTGCTTCACGTCCGCGAGCGTGATGTAGCCGCTGTTAGCCGTGTCGTACAACCGGCGGTTCGGGTACTTCTTGATCGTGCGCACGTCGGGCGCCATGGGTTACGAGCCCTCGAAGGTTATGGTCATTATAAATGCCTGATTTCTCGGGGCTTTGAAAGGTTTGCCGGACGGGTTGGCGTCGCCATGCTGCGATGCACAAAAAAAGCTTGACTTGGCCGAATCGAGCCCCTACAATGGGTTTTGTGCGGTGCAGCATCGACGGCAAAAATAAGCCACCGAAGCCACCGATTTCAAGGCGGGTTGCCGGGAAGCGCGCCTGCCACGACTAACCGGGTCGTCGACCCGCCATTTTCGAGGACATGTCATGTACAACGCATCGGAATCATTCAGCGAGTTCAACCAGGCGAACGTCGCGAACGCGATCAAGCTTGCGTCGTTCTCCATCGAGAACGCCGAGAAGCTCGTCAACCTGAACATCAACGCGGCCAAGCTCGCGATCGCGCAGGCGATCGAGGGCGCGCAAGCGGCGGCGTCGGCGAAGGATGTCCAGGAACTGCTCGACCTTCGCGCGAAGCTTGCCGAGGTCGGCGTGCAAAGCGCGACCGGCTACTCGCGTACGCTCTACGAACTGTCGTCGGAAGCACAGGCCGGCTTCTCGGCGCTCGCCGAGGAAACGTGGAAGGCCTACACGAAGGGTGTTGCCTCGTGGGTTGAAAAGGCCAGCCAAACCGCGCCTGCCGGCTCGGACATGGCGGTCAACGCGTTCAAGTCGACGTTCGCCGCATCCACGGCCGCGTTCGACCAGTTCCAGAAGGCGACGCGTCAGGTGGTCGACCTCGCCGACGCGAGCGTACGCGCCGCGACCGATTCAGCGACGAAGGCCGCCGTCACGGCAACCGCGAAGGCGAAGCGCGCGAGCTGATGCACGACGCGTGGCGTGGCGGGTGCTCTTGAATCGCATGTGCCCGCCCCAAAGTCGCATGTCTGGTGACGTCTCCTCTGTATCAATTCTCTCCTCCTGATTGATACAGCCTAGACCCCGCGGGCTACGCGCCTGCGGGGCTTTTTTTGGCGTGTCGCTTGCTCCCGACGATTCGCAGTCGCCCGAATACGCCGGCCGTGTCGCTCGTTGGCCGATGGCGACGCGCTTCAGTGCCGATGATGCATCGGCATGGTCATCGACGAGGTTTGTGGAAGCGTCTTCAGCGCGGCGCTGATCTGTGCATCGCGTGCCGCACCATTCGCGGGCACGCCGGCGAAGCGCGCGCGCACGATGCCCGCCTTGTCGATCAATAGCTCGGCGTGCGAGGCCTTGTCGCCAACGAACATTCGATAGACGTCCGCTACGTTGTCGTCGACGACAGCGGAGACAATGGCGTGATCCGTGTTGGCCTTGGTCGATCCATTCGATGCGATCGCGATCACGCGAAGCTTTCCGTGCACCGTGTGCGCATACGAAGCGAGCTCGGTAAGCCGCGCGGCGGATGCGGGCATGGTGTAGAGGACGATCAATGCGGGCGTCGATTCGTCGAGAAGCGTGTGCTGTTTGTATGATCCCCCCACGCTTGCAGCTTCGCTGCTGCGCTGCCCCCCGAGGGGGCGTTCGGGGCTCGGGGCGGCAGGTCGCCCCTCAGCCGGAAGCTCGTAGGTGAATTCGGGCGCACGGCTCATCGATTCGCGCGCGACGCGGGGACCGATCGACGCGGCAGCCTCGGCGCTCGCGCGCGCGATCAGAAACTGCACGATCTCCCAGATCTCGTTGTCGGATAGTTGCGGCGAGAACGACGGCATCGGGGAATTCGGGATGCCATGCGCGATCCACCAGAACAGATTGCCCGGCGGATGGTGAAGCGCGTGCTCGGCGAGGTTCACGGGCTTGGTCGCGAGCGATGCGGCGGCCGGACCGTCGCCATGCCCTTGCGCGCCATGGCAGCTCGCGCAATCGCGTGCATAACGGTCGGCGCCGCGCGCGACGACATCGACCGTGTACGGTTGCGCAGGGCTCGCGTACGTCGTCGGATACGCCTGCAGGGCGAAGAGCGACGTCGACGCCGCGGCGGACGCGAGCAACACCGCGCATCCGACGAGCCACGTCCGGGGAGCGTTTCGGCGCACGCCGGAAATGATAAGCGCGAACGCGACAAGCGCAACCGCGCCGGCAGCGGCGAGCATGGCGATCGAGGCGGTCGTCAACTCTGAAGCCGTGAAGTCGAGCGTGAAGTTGAACGGCCAGACCGGCGATTGATGTGCCCCCGGCACCATCGTTCCCAGCGCGCCAACGATCGCAACGATGGCGATTCCGCAGACGATTTCGATGGTCGCGTTGCGCGCCAGCGCGTGCGTCGCGCGCGGCTGATCGCTCGCAAGCGCGGGTGTCAGTCGCAGCCGATTGGTCGCCGCGATCGCGATCATCAGCGCGAAGAGCGCGAGCTTGACGACGAGAAGCCGACCGTAATCGGTGCCGAACAGCGCGGCAAACGAACCGACGAGCAACAGCGAGTTCGCGATGCCGCTTGCGATCAGCGTGACAACGCAAACGATGCCGAGCACCGAGAAGCGTCGCGCCAGTCGCCATGGCTCGTGCGCATGCGATTCCATGAGGCAGAAGACAAGCGGCGGCAACGCGCCGAGCCATGCGCCTGCGGCGAGCAGATGCAGGGCGTCGAAGACAACGTGCACCGCCTGCGCGATGCGCACATCGCCACCCGAAGCCGCCGCCGCGTG
This sequence comes from Casimicrobiaceae bacterium, assembly GCA_035308425.1. Taxonomy (GTDB): domain Bacteria; phylum Pseudomonadota; class Gammaproteobacteria; order Burkholderiales; family Casimicrobiaceae; genus VBCG01. Next base: position 39,981 of record DATGGP010000058.1, read on the forward strand.
GCCCGCGCCGGCGAGCGCCGCAAGATAAAGCGCCGCGACGACCAGCGTGGTGACGCTTCGCCACCGCACGGCTTGCTCGGTCTTCGCGCGACAAATCCATACGAGCGACACCGTCGTGATCGCGAACAGCGCCAGGCGCAACAGCGCGACATGCCCGAACTCGGTGTCGAGAGCAACGATGCGAAGCGGCGCCAGGATCGCGGGGCCGATCGCGATCCCCGACATGTTCGATGCTTCGACGACAAGCCACGCGAGGCCGGACAAGCCGCTCGCGACGAGCGCGCACGTCGTGTAAATGCGAACGTGGCGATCGAGAACGCGCGTTGCGCCGCTTCCATTCGTGCGAACCGCAAGCAGCGACGCGAATGCGAGCTCGCCGACGAGCAGCATCGTCGCGCCGAAATGCACGGCGCGCGCCGCGACGAACGCCGCATTCATCCGCGAGCTTTCGCGATCACGGCTTCACATCGAATGTGAAGTCGCCTTCGGTTACGTGCGTGTCGACGGAGACGACGCGCCAGACGACCTTGTAGGTTCCCGGAGATAGCGTCGACAGGGTCACGGTCAGAATCGCCGCGTCGGAGGGGTCGACGTGCGAATCACCGGCGTCGACCTCCTTCCCCGACGCATCGAGCACGCGCACGTGGGAGAACGCCGGCTCGAGCTGCTCCGTGAACCACAGGCGAACATCGTGCGGCGATGCGTGCACGGTGCTGCCGACCGCGGGAAGCGCGTGGTCCAGAAACGCGTGCGCCGCCGCCGGTTCCGCGAAGACGCAAGCAAGGGCGACGAGCACGAAGCGCAACGGATTCATCGGATGAGCGGCCGGCCGATCGTCTGCGGGAACAGGTCGTCCAGGAAGAAGTGAAGCTGAGCGAGCACGCCGACGCTGTTGCCGCTGCGACGATTGACCGGAATTACGGCTTCCATCGCCAATTGGATGTCCTGTCCCGCCCAGATGATCCCGGGGTTGATCGTTCCGGTGGTTCCGCTCGCGCCGCGATCGAGCGCGGTCGACATCGCGAATTCGACGACCGGAATCATCCGGTTGAACGGCGCCTTCAGCCCCACGTCCTTCACGAACGATTGCAGGTAAGGCAGGCTGTACTGAAGCGAGAATCCCCATTCGAGCGTGTGCGGATTGCGCTCGACGTCGACCTCGCCGTCGTCGCTGATCGTGCGCGTGCTCGCACGCGTCGGGATGCCGATGCCGAGCTGGCCGGTGATCGCGATCGGACGCAGGAATTTCGCGTCGGCGGGCAGATCGCCAAAGCCCTTGCCGAAGAACACGGCAGGTGTGATCGTGCTGAACGATTCCGCGCCGACGCGCCGCGCACCCGTTCCGCCGATGTCCCAGTCGACGCCCGCGGAAGCGATCGCCTCGCGGGCGTCGTCCTCGTAGAACTTGTACTTGAATCCGGCTTCGAGATTGTCGAAGCCGTTCACCGTGTCGCCGCTGTCGGGCCGGATGTGCTTGTACGTCGCGCCGAGCTCGATGCCGAAGTTCTCGGTGATGCGCTTCGCGACGTCGATCGAGAAGTCGGTCTCGCGGGACGCAGGCTCGTCGCCGCTTCCAGGCATCTTTTGATAGGAGATCGTCGGCAGCGACAGCTCGTCGGCGACGAAGGGATCGTCGGTAGCAAGCGTCGCCGGAAAGAATCGTTTGCCCGCGAATCCGTGGGCGCCCGCGAACGACGGCATCCCGATGCAAAGGGCGACGCTCGTCGCGCCGATGAACGACATCGATTTCCCATTCGTGTTTCCTCCAAAGGCGATCGAATGCGCCGGCACGCTGCGGCGGCGTCCCAAACGGGACTCGCGTGCGGGCCGGCGAACGAAAGGCGCTTCTAGGCGAGCGCCTTTGGAGGTGCGCGAACGGGCGGGAGGTAAGCCGGGGCTTGTGCGTGATGGCTCGCAACGACGGCGGGCGGCGAGTCGACCGCGACGATGATCGGCGCGACGATCGCGACGGCGATTCCCGTCGGCATGCATCGCGACAGGTGCTTCAGGACCTGGCACTCGGGACAATTGTGATCGTCCGGATGCAGCGGGCTGCCAGGGATCGATGAAGCATCGAGATGTGCATGCGACCCGTCACGCGCATGATGATGCGCATCGACGCGGAAATGGGCGTCGAAATCGTGGACGACGTAGGGGAGCGGACCGAGCGACGGCCACGCGAGCGCGACGAGGGCCAACCATGCGATCAGATTGCGGGCACGGCGCGCGTGCCGCCCGATGCCGAGCATTCGAAGCGTCGATACGATCGCGTTGGTCAAGCGCGGCCTTCGTCTTTGTCGCGGCTGCCGCATTTTAAGGCTTGCCAGAAGCCGCCGTGGGCCTCGCCACCCTTGCGACGGCCCGCCCTGTCTTTTCCGGGATCTTTGCGATAAGCGTCGTGGCGTCCCTCTTGTCGAACTGGATGTGAACGCGGTAGGCGCCCTGCGCGCCCCATCCACGATATTCCCAGACCTCGACCGAGGGATCGCCGGGCATGACGTCTTCTTCGTCGAGTTCGGTGTCGCGCCACGGCTTGCCAAACATCGCCTCGACTTCCGCCTTGGTGGTGTGTCCCGGGACGATCTTCGCGAGCGTCTGGTCGGTGTAATCGCGAACTTGCCGCGATTGCGAGGACCCTGGCGTCGTACTGCTTTGCAGCTTGGCGTTGTCTGCGGCGACAGCCGGTAGCGCAGCATTCACAAATGCAGCGACAGCGAGCAGCGCCGTGGGAAGCATGGGCCTCCGCATCCTTGCGACCATGCGGTTCGAACGAGTGCCAGTTGTAGCTGAGCGGACGAAGCCCGAACAACCGCGAGCGGCTGTTCGGGCTTCTTCAAATGACAGCGACCCTTGGCAGGTTTCTTCGGCCTCAGTCGCTTTGGGCGTCTTTCGGGCGTTCGTTGAATACTTTCGCCGCATCGCCTGTCGGCAGCAGGACGGTGATGCCCGTTCCCGCGCGATCCTGACCGTAGATGTAGCCGCGGTCATCGACTTCGATCACGTTCATGTATGCGACATTGCGGCAGAGACTCGGGTCGCCCGGAACGCCGCACGACGCCCTCGTGTTCTCGTTCGGTGCCTGGATGTAATACGCGACCATCCGGGGGTTGAGAGGATCGCGGATGTCAAAGCACCGCATTCCCGCGTTGAACCATGTGACGCACGCGAGCTTGCCGTAATAGGGCGCATAGATGTGCCAGGCGAAATAGTGCGAGCCGAAGCGGCCCCCTTTCTGGCAGAAATTGCCGGGGAACTGCGGGACGTTGAGGGTCGAAATCGGCCACGGCGTCTGCTCGTTGGTGATGTCGACGAGCGTCGTGTTGTGCATGTACTGGTCGCTCGTGCCGCAGCTCGGCGGTCCTCCGGCTTCGCTCGTGTTGATCGCTATATCCCAGCTCTGCGGTCCCAGGGTTTGGGAGAGCGGGGTGATCGGGAAATTCGCCTGCATCTGCGGGATCGGCATGTTGAAGATCGGCGTGCTGTTGTGCGAACCGATGTAGGGCGGTTGCGCGATATAGCCGATCTGCGGATAGAGCAAGTCCGTCTGCGAAGGGCCGAGGTTCTCCGTCGGTGTATCGGCGCAATGCCCGCTCGCGCCCGGATCCGAGGCGCACCCCGTCAACAACTTCGTGCGATCGAGTATCTGAATGACCCCGTCGGCACCCACGCCGTACGAGCAGATCACGATGCTTCTCACGACACCGCCTGCGCCGATTACGCCGGTCGAGGTGGAATAGCATTGGTGCACGCTCGCCGGTGGATTGGCAACGCCTTCGTAGCAGTTTTGCCCCGGGCTGTTGGTGCAGGTCTGCTGCATCGCCACATCCGCGCTCGGCTGTCCGCCGGGCAATCCATATTGACGGATGAACGACGGGCTCGACGGATTGCTCAGGTCATAGAGGTAGAGGTGCTGCTTCTGCTGCCAGCCGTCGGTCTTGCTGCCGGCGACGAGGTACGCCATTCCGGTATCGCATTCCCACCAGCTCCGATGGTATTGCGAGAGCCCGCCGACGATCGTCTTGAGGAGGGCCGGCGCTGACGGGTTCGTGACGTCCCAGATCTCGTACCTGCCGTCTCCTATATTCGTCGCGCCACGATGCATGAGCAGGTAGTAGGCGCCGGGCGTCGCGTGCGGCAACGTGTTGCCGCTGCACACGAACACGTGCGGTGCACCGCCTGAGGCCATGCCAGGGATCTGCGCCAGGAACTTCGGGTTATTGATGTTCGTGACGTCATAGACCTGGACACCGCAATTCTCGACCACGTGGGTGACCGGATTGAGTGCGGTTCCCGATTGCGAGCCGGCGTACAGGATCTCGCGACTGCCTTGGTGCTCGACCCACATCTGATCGCCGTCCTGGCATCCGAGCTGATCCATGGACGAGACGACCTTCATGTTCCAGCTAGCTTCCTTATCGAAATTCTTCGGCGGGTCCGGCGGATTCAGCGGCGGAAGCCCGAAGGCCCCCGATTGGCCCATATTGTTGGCGATCGGGGGGACCAGCGCGTGATCCGGCAGATAGGGCGATTCGGCTAACGCCGTGTTCGCCACTCCGAAGAGGACCGCCGCGAGCACGAAACCAACGAGAGGCAATGCGGTATCGCGGTGACTTCGGAGCGCATTAAAGAACCTTTCCATGACCCGTATTGCATTACTTGTCCCGACAGCGTGAGCAATTTCCCGACGACACCGTGCGTTCATTCGTTTCGCCTTCATCGCTTCCTCCTGCTCTGCCTGCCTGTTGGCCGCGCCGGGTCAATTATTGAGGTACGGTCGAGTCCCAAGCGCATGAATCGGGCGCGCCGCTTTGGCGACGTCCGGAAAATCGATCGATGCAACCTTGGTGTTGTGTGCGGCTCCGAGAAGGTCGCGCACGGTACGATTCTCGACACGGCCGGTGAACAAGCCATGACGAAAAGTAATCCGTGGTTCGGTGGCCTTGCCTGGCTCCGCCGACGCATTGGCAGTTCGGACCGGTGCGGGCTTCCGCGTTGCGCCCCACGGCAACTGCCACGCGTGCCGGTGAGTGAACGGCACAGGCGTGAACGCTGCATCCAGAATCAAAGCGCCAGCAAACTTCGCTCTGATTCTCATTGCCACCGATTCAGCCGGTCACTCTTCGCGTTGTCAAAATGATGAAAGCGGTGACCACGGTTGTTAAGGTGCGGCGCGCGCGTGGGACTTCATTTACGATCCTCCGACACGGAGATTCTCCGTTTCGTGATAGTTGCAGCAGGAATTTGACAGCGGCGTATTGCGAGGCGCGAAGAACTTCAGTCGAGCGCGCGGAACTGCCGGGGCGTAAGGCCCGTGATCCGGTGGAAGAGCACCGAGAAATGGCTGTGGCTCGAGCAGCCGACGCAATCGGCGATCTCGGTGATCGGTAAGTCGGAATCGCGCAGGAGCGCTTTTCCGAGCTCGACGCGTCGCTCGAGGACGAACCGATGCGGCGCCACGCCGGTGGCGCTGCGAAACGCGTGCGCGAAGTGACCCGGGCTCAATGCGACCGCATCGGCGATCGCCGCGAGCGAGAGCTCGCTTCGCAGGTTGTCGTCTATGAATTCGATCGCGCGCCGAAGCTTTCGCGGTGAAAGCCCCGAGATCGGCCACGACGGCCGGACCGTACCCGTCGTATATTCGCGAAGCAGATGGATCGCGAGCTCGTAGACGAGGCCGTCCACGTGCAGGCGGCTGTCGGCGCCCTCGAGCTCGATCGACGCGAGGAGGTTGCGCGCGAAGCCTTCGATCGCCGCATCGCGCCCCCCGAAGCGTCCATGGATCTCGAAGCGCTCGGGATCGAGCGCGCACTCGTCGCCGGCAACCGAATTGACGTATGACGGCGACAATCGAAGCAGAACGACGACACTTTGACCGGTCTGGCGCCATCGCGTCGGCGACCCGACCGGCGTGACGCTCACGTCGCCCGCGCGCACCGTCCGCGAGCGCGTTCGCCCGGCGCGCGTCTGATGCAGGTTGACGCTGCCCGAAAGTTGCACGGCGATGACGTGATCGGGCGGCTGCACGACGACGTCGAGGTCGTCGAACGCGTAGAGCTCGAGCGTCAATCCATTCCAGCCGCGCGTGCGGCTCGACAGCAACGGATCGGCGATCTCGCCTTCGAGCACACGCGTTGCCGGGCGCGACCGCGCCCGGCAACGCTGGAACGGCGATGCGGGTTCGCTCGCGCGAACGTCGAGGCTCTCCGATGCGCGCACGGGGGCCTTCAGAACATGTGCTGGCCGCCGTTGATCGCGATATTGGCGCCGGTCAGGAATGCGGCCTCGTCGCTCGCGAGATACGCGACGAGCCCCGCGACCTCTTCGGGCTTGCCGAGACGACCCATCGGGATCTGCGGAATGATCTTCGTGTCGAGCACATCCTTCGGGATCGCCATCACCATCTTCGTACCGATGTACCCGGGCGAGATCGTGTTGACGGTGACGCCCTTGCGCGCCACTTCGAGCGCAAGCGCCTTGGTAAATCCATGCATGCCGGCCTTGGCAGCCGAGTAGTTCGTCTGCCCGAACGCGCCTTTCTGCCCGTTCACCGACGAGATGTTGACGATGCGGCCCCAGCCACGCTCGGTCATGCCGTCGCACACCTGCTTCGTCATGTTGAAGCACGAACCGAGGTTGGTCGACATCACCGCGTCCCAGTTCGCCTTGTCCATCTTGCGAAACGTCATGTCGCGGGTGATGCCGGCGTTGTTGACGAGGACGTCGACGGGTCCCAGATCGCGGACGATCTGCGCGATGCAGTCCGCCGCGGACTCGAAGCTCGACACATCGCACGGGTAGGCGCGAAAGTCGTAGCCATGGCTCTTCATCTGTTCGAGCCATTCGGCCGATTTGGTGTTGGTCGGCGAATGTGTCGTGACAACGCGATTGCCGAGCGCGGCGAGCTTGATGCAGATCGCTTCGCCGAGACCTCCCATGCCGCCGGTGACAAGCGCGATGCGCTGAGTTGCCATGATGCCTCCTCATGTCGCTCGAATGGACGGGCGACGCGTGCGTTCGGTGATGGCACGCGCATCGTTGCGCTGCGCGCGCCGGGTTGTGCGTGGATGTTAGCCCAAACCGGAACCCCCGCGTTTCTGCTGCACTGCGTCATGCGACGAACGACGCGTTTTCCGAATGGCGGAATCGCGGTCGGCGGACGTCAGGTCGCGCGTTCGCGAACGTAATTGCCGGGCGCCGGCGCGAGCGGCGGATGCTTCGCGTCGCCCGTTCCTGGGGGCTTCGCCCGCCTGCCGCCCTCGTATCGCGCGAGCCAGCGATACCAGTGCGGCCACCAGCTTCCCGCATGGCTTTGCGCGTTTGCCAGCCATTCATCGGCGGCGGGCGTCCGCGTTTCGTTCGTCCAGTAATTGCGCTTGCGCGCTTCCGGTGGATTGACTACGCCCGCGATGTGTCCGGATGCGCCAAGCACGAACGTCGTATCGCCGCCGACGAGATCGAGCGTGCGATAGGCCGAATGCCACGGCACGATGTGATCGTCGCGGGATGCGTAGACGTATGTCGGCGAGGCGATGCGCGAGAGATCGATTGGCTCCCCGAGCATCGTGAGCGCGTCCGGGTCGCGCAGACGGTTATCGAGATACAGATTGCGGATGTAGTACGCATACATGGGACCCGGCAGGTTGGCCGAGTCGCCGTTCCAGTAAAGAAGGTCGAACGCGGGCGGCGTGCGCCCCTTGAGGTAGCTTTCGACGACGTAGTTCCAGACGAGCTCGTTCGGCCGCAGGCTCGCGAACGCGCCGGCCAGCTCGCTGCCATGCACGCGTTGTCCAGCCTCGAGTTGCGCCTCCCGCGTCGCCAGCATCTCGCGCGTGACATAGACTCCGATGTCGCCCGGATCGGCGAAATCGAGCATCGTGGTGAGGAACGTCACGCTCGCGGCGCTATCGTCGTTGCGTGCGGCGAGCACGCCGAGCGCGCAGGCCAGAAGCGTTCCGCCGACGCAAAAGCCCAGTACATTCAGCGTTCGCGAGCGCGCGATCGCCTTCGCGGCGCGGATCGCGGCGAGCACGCCCTGCTCGAGATAATCGTCCCAGGTCAGGCGTCCGAGCTCGGCAGGGACATTGCGCCACGAGATCATGAACACGGTGTGGCCCTGCGCGATCGCGTGGCGAACGAAGGAGTTCTCCGGGCGAAGGTCGAGGATGTAGTACTTGTTGATGCACGGGGGCACCATCAGCAGCGGACGCTTCGCGACGCGCGCAGTCGTAGCGTCGTACTGGATCATCTCGATCAAGTTGTTCCGGTAGACGACGCTGCCCGGCGTGATCGCCAGATTGCGGCCGACCTCGAACGCCGATTCGTCGCTCATCGTGATGCGACCCTTCGCTACGTCGGCTACGAAATGCGTGAAGCCTTCGACGAGGCTTCCGCCTTCGGTCTCGACCGCGCGCTGCAGCACATCGGGATTGGTTGCGGGGAAATTCGTCGGCGCGATCGCATCGACGAATTGCCGCACCGAGAATTCGAGCGCGCGCTTCTCGGCGGGCGGCAGGTTCGCGAGCGCGGCGAGCGACGTCAGGTATTCGGCGAAAAGACGATACGAAGCGGCGAGCAACGCGAAATACGGCTGGTCCTTCCAGGCGCGCGACGCGAAGCGTCGATCGCTGCCCTGTTGCGATTGCGCGTCAGCCTCGGGCGCCTTCCACAACGCTTGCACGCGAGGCGCGAACGACGCGTGAAGCGCCGCGAGCGCGTGATCGTCGAACGGCGATGATGCCGATGATTCGCTGCCCGCGGTTTCGGCCGAGGGCAATAGCGACGTGCCGACGCTGGTCCACCATGCGGTCGACGCCTGCAATGCCTTTTGCCATTGCGTAATGAGCGCGAGCCGACCATCGGTGGCGGGATTCGCGGCGTTTTCTGATGCCGACTCGCGGGCGGAAGACGCGTTCATCGTCGGTCAACCTGGCTCGAGCAGAACGTGCGCGACCGCGATGATCGCGATGCCGAGCGCGATCCACAGCATCTGCTTCGCGGTCTCGATGGGCTCGGCGCGCCGATGCAGACTCGGGATCAGGTCGGCGACGGCCACGTAGAGCAGGCTCGCCGCCGCGAGCGCGAGCACCGTCGGCAAGACCTGCTGCATGTCGGCAAGCGCGCGATAGGCGGCGAGCGCGCCGGCGAGCGTCGCCACGCCGGTGGCCACGTTGTACGCGAACGCCTTGCCGCGCGCGAAGCCCGAATGCAGCAGCACCGCGAAATCGCCGACCTGTTGCGGTACGGCATGCGCAACGATCGCGAGCGTCGTCGCGACGCCGAGCCCCGAGTCGGCGAGAAACGCGGCGGCGATCACTACGCCGTCGCAGAAGCTGTGCACGCTGTTGCCGATCAGGATCATGAGCCCCGGGCGTCCGACGGCAACGGCCTGATCGACGTGCAGCGCGTGCTCGTGCTCGGTCTCCTCGCGCGCATCGGAATGCGTCGCGTGACCGTGCGCGTGCCGCCACAGCACCAGCTTTTCGAGCAGGAAGAATGCGAGGAGTCCCGCCAGCACCGTGAGCATCACGCCGGACGCGCTCCCGCTTTCCAGCGCATGCGGCAGAAGCTCCAGAAATACGGCGCCGAGCAACGCTCCGACGGCGAACGACACGAAGCCCGGTATCCAGCCCGCGTCGAGATTGAGCGTCACGGCCGCTGCGATCGTCGACAGCATGCCGCCCGCAAGCGCTGCGACGACGATCTGAAGCAGCGTCACGATGCTGGCGCTCGCCAGATGAACGCCGCCATCCGTCCGCTTTGCCGATCGCGTCGATACGACAAGAAGCGCGCGGGATCGGTGAACGTGCACATGCCGCCGCCGTGAATCGAGCGAACGCCGACCCGTGCGAGGCGCATCCGCGCGAGCGCCTCGAGATCGGCGAGCCATTTGCCCGGCGACTTGGCCGCGAACGCCTGGCGCGCCTCGTCATCGCCTCGCGTGAACGCGTCGTACACATCGACGCCGATCTCGAACGCGGTCGCACCGATCGCGGGACCGAGCCATGTCACGACGTCGGCAGGCTTCGTCGCCATCGCGTCGAGCGTGCGCTCGAGAACGCCGGCGGCCATGCCGCGCCACCCCGCATGCGCGACGGCGACGACGGATCCGTTACGCGCTGCAAAGAGGACGGGCATGCAGTCGGCGATCCGCACCGCGAGCACGACATTCGGATCGCGCGTCACGGCTGCGTCGGCGCGCTGCGGATGCGAGGTTGGGCCCGAAATCGATGCGACGTTGGCGCCGTGCACCTGGGTGAGCCAGGCCGGCTGGGACGGCATGAACGCTTCGACGCGCCGGGGACTGTCGCCGCCGTTACGCGTCGTCACGAAAGCTTGCACCAATGGCGGGGTCGGCCATTGCGGGACGATCCAGTCGTATCCGGCGCCGGCGATACGCTGTTCGAGCGATGAAGCAACACGTGCGTCCATGATCATCGCGCGACGGTTCATCGCGCGTCGCTGCGTGACGAGCGAAGCGCCTGCACGAGACTGGCGAAATCGGGCGGAGGCGACGACTCCCACGACATCGATTCGTTCGTGCGCGGATGCGGAAGCGACAGCCGCGTCGCATGCAGCGCCTGGCGTGCGAACGGCGGCAGCGCGACAAGCGACTTGCCCCCGTAAGCCGGATCGCCGACGAGCGGATGGCCGATCGCCGCGAGATGCACGCGGATCTGGTGCGTGCGCCCGGTCTCGAGCGTCACGCGCAACAGCGTCGCAATCCCGAAGTGCTCGACGATCGCGACATGCGTGCGCGCGGGCTTGCCTCTCGTGACGACAGCCATCGTCGTGCGTTTCGTCGGATGCCGGCCGATCGGCGCATCGATGATCGTCGCTCGCCGGAGGTCGCCGCGGGCGAGCGCCAGGTACTCGCGCGCGATGCGTCGCGCGGCGAGCTTTCGGACGAGATCGGTCTGCGCCTCGATCGTTCTCGCGACGACCATGAGCCCGCTCGTGTCCTTGTCGAGCCGATGCACGATGCCGGCACGGGGAACCGCCCCAAGCGCTGCGTCGTGATGCAATAGCGCGTTCAGCAGCGTGCCTTCGCGATTGCCGCTCCCCGGTTGGACGACGAATCCCGCGGGCTTGTCGACGACGAAAATCGAGTCGTCCTCGAACACGATCGAAAGGGCGATGTCCTGCGGCGCATCGACGAGCGACGGTTCCGCGGGCGGCGGCGCGACGTCGACGTGCTCGCCTCCCGCGACACGATGTGCGGCATCCCAGGTTTCGTCGTTGACGGTCACGCGCCCGGCGTCGATCCACGCGCGAAGGCGCGTGCGCGAGTGCGACGGAAAAAGCCGGGCGAGCGCCTGGTCGAGACGCATTCCCGCGAGCTCCGCCGGGATCGAGCGTGCATGCGCGGACGCGCTTTCGCGACCGTCGCGCGCGTCGCCGACGACGCGCCGTCGGCTATAATCCGCGGGACTCACGAAGGATGCCGAAGACGATGTCGCAATGGCCGAACGGGTGGCGCTGGCTTTCGGTGGCGCTGGTGGCGGTGACGATCGCGGGATGCGGACTGCTTCCCGACGTCAAGGACGAAACCGCCGGGTGGAACGCCGAGCAACTCTACAAAAACGCCCACGAGGCAATGCTGGACGGCAATTATACGCGGGCGGTCAAGCTGTTCGACACGCTCGAGGCCCGCTATCCCTACGGCCGCTACGCGCAGCAGGCGATCCTCGAAGGCGCGTTCGCGAATTGGCGCAACAGCGAGCAGGCGGCGGCGACCGCGGCGTGCGATCGCTTCATTCGCACCTATCCGAACCATCCGAACGTCGACTACGCGTACTACCTGAAGGGCCTTGTCTATTTCCGCGAGGACCAGGGCCTGTTCGGTTACGTCTACGAGCTCGATCCCTCCGAACGCGATCCGAAGCAGATGCGCGAATCGTATGCGGCATTCAAGGAGCTGGTCGAAAAATTTCCGCAGAGCCGCTATGCCGACGATGCGCGCGTTCGCATGCTGTACCTGACGAACGCGCTCGGCATGTACGAGGTGCATGTCGCGCAGTACTACTACAATCGCGGCGCGTACGTAGCGGCGGCGAACCGCGCGCAGGCGGCATTGGTCGACCATCCGCGCACGCCGTCGAACGAGATCGCGCTGAACGTCATGGTCGACAGCTATAGCAAGCTCGGCCTCCCGCAACTCGCGGACGACGCCCATGGCATTCTCGAGCGGACGTTTCCGAAGAGCGCTTACCTGAACGGAAACGCCGAACCGCCGTGGTGGAAGTTCTGGGCGACCGGAAACGGCGAAAAGCCGTGGTGGCAGATCTGGTAAGTCGGAGGTTGTTGCTAACCTAAGCCGGTGTCGGAATCGCGCTGAAAAAAGCGACGACGTCGCCCAACTCCCGCGTGCGCTTCATCGGCGGCAGACTCTGCCAGATTCGCTTGCCGTAAGCCTTGTCGACGATCCGCGGATCGCAAAGCATAAGCACGCCGCGATCGGTTTCGGTTCGAATGAGGCGTCCCGCGCCCTGCTTGAGGCTGATCACGGCCTGCGGCAGTTGCCACTGCATGAACGCGTTTCCGCCGTCGGCAGCGAGCTTCGAAAGGCGCGCCGCGAGCAGCGGATCGTCGGGCGGCGCGAACGGCAGCTTGTCGATGACGACGACCGAGAGCGCATCGCCCGGCACGTCGACGCCTTCCCAGAAGCTCGCGCTGCCGAGCAATATCGCGTTGCCGAGCGCGCGAAAGCGCAGGAGCAGCTCGCTCTTCGAGCCGTCCCCCTGCACGAGCATCGGAAAGTCGAGCCCATCGCGCGCCATCAGTAACGTGAGCCGCTCGCGCGCGGTCGACAGCGCGCGAAGCGTCGTGAACAGCAGGAACGCACGGCCGTTGCTCGCCTTCAGTACCGGCAACGCGGCATCGACGACGGCATTCGTATGCTCGACGCTGTTCGGCGGTGGAAGCCCGCGCGGCACGTAGAGGAGTCCCTGCGTCGAATAGTCGAACGGGCTTTCCCAGCAGCCAGTCTCCGCGCCCGCCAGCCCGAGCTGCGTGCTGTAGTGCGAGAAGTCGCGACCGACGGCAAGCGTCGCCGACGTGAGGATCCACGCGCGTCCGGTGTCGTCGACCTGACGGCGGAACACGTCGGCAACCGACAGCGGCGACGCGTGCAATTGAAAACCCTGAACGCCGATATCGATCCACCGGATCCACGGCTCGGCCTCGGTTCCGTCTTCGGCGAAACCGGCCTTCCATCGCGCGAGACTGTCGGCAGCCGCTTCGGCGCGGCGCGCGACCATGTCGACGTCCTCGCTGCGCTCGGCGACGAGATGCATCTCCTGCGCGAGACGATCGAGACCGCTTGCGAGCGCATCGAGCGCTTCGCGAAAGTCGCTTCGAGCGGCGATCGCCTGTTGCGCGAGCTTTCCCGGCTCTCCAGCGGCGAGGCGCAGCTTGCGTATCAGCGGCACGATGGCCGCGCCGGCGTCAGGCAGATCGGGAATGTCGCGCAACTCGCTTCGCGCGATCGCTTCGGCATCGCGCGCGAGCTCGGCGAGCTGGCTCGACGTCGTTTGCTCGCCGAAGAACAGCGTCGCCGTGTCGGGAAGCTGGTGAGCTTCGTCGAGGATCACCGTGTTGCACGCGGGAAGCAATTCGGCAAGCCCTTCGTCGCGAAGCGTGATGTCGGCGAAGAACAGGTGATGATTGACGACGACGACGTCGGCGTCGAGCGCGTCCTTGCGCGCCTTCATCACGAAGCATTCACGGTGGAACGGGCAGTTGCTGCCGAGGCAGTTGTCGCGCGTGGACGTGACCATCGGCCAGATCGACGCGTGCTCGGGAACGTCGGCGAGCTCCGCGCGATCGCCGCGCTCGCTCGCGCGGGCGAACGCGACGATCTTCGGCAGGTAACGCCCATCCTCTCGCGAGGGCAGCCGGTCCTCGCGTGCCGTGCGCTCCAGATGATGATGGCAGACGTAGTTCGCGCGGCCCTTGAGCAGCGCGACCGTGATCGGCACGGCAAGCGCGTCGCGAACGAGCGGCAGGTCGCGCTCGAAAAGCTGGTCCTGCAGCGTCTTCGTCCCGGTCGAGACGATCACCTTCCCGCCGTAGAGCAGCGCGGGAACGAGATACGCAAATGTCTTTCCAGTACCGGTGCCGGCTTCGGCGATCAGCGGCGTGCGCTCTCGGATCGCGCGGGCAACCGCCTGCGCCATCGCGAGCTGCTGCGGGCGGAAGCGAAATCCCGGCAGCGCGCGGGAAAGCGTGCCTCGTTCGCCAAGGATCGCGGCGAGCTCGGTGTCCGACGTGTCCGCGGACACATCGTCGTGAAGCGGCGCGTTCAGTGCTGTTGCGCCGTGGCCGTCTTGGCGGGCGCCGGCGGCTTGGCCGGCTTCGAGGATTTCGACGGCTTCGTGGTTTTGGCAGGCTTCGTCTTCTTCGCCGCCTTCTTCTCCGCGACCTTCGTCTCGGCTTCGCTCACGCTCGTGCGAATCGCGCCGATGCGCGTCTTGAAATCCTCGTACGGCTTGTCGACGCGCGCCATGTAATCGAGCTTGGATTCGCCTGTTCGCCACGAAAGCGTGCTCATCGCCGAAAGCCAGCTTTCCTGCAGCGCGTGCAGATCGTTGAGGAGCTCCTTTGACTTGCCGGCCGCTTTCAAGGCGGCCTTGTACGGGTGCTCGATGTTGTGCTTCTGCTTGTCGAGGCAGGATTCGCTCTTCGCGCCGTTGGTGCCCTTGGTCGAATCCTCGTAGCCGTATTCGATGATCTCGATGAACTTGACGTTGCGGCACATCGTGTAGAGGTGCTGCACGGCGTCGAAGTAGCAGTCGAGTGCGGGCTTGCCGTCGGCGTGAGGGCAGACGTAGTTGTACGCGGGACCGGGGTTGCCGCCGATGGTTTCGGCCGTTGCGGGACGCGGCGCGAGTGACGCGAGCAGCGCGAGGAGAATGGAGACGAAGGCGTTCGGCATGTTGTCGCGGCGGAAAATGCGATGCCGAATGCTACCCGTCGGTCGCGCCGCGCTCAACCGGACGAATGGATGACGCGTTCAAGTTCACCGTTTGAGCGATGGCCGCGAGCAATCGCGCCGCGCGCGCTCCGAGTCCGTAGACGCCGGCCTGCGGGGGCCCCGGCGCGCGAGTCGGTCGGCAAATACGCGCTTTCTCGGGCGCGCCACCCGCGACGGCCGTCACTCCCAGTCCGCGCGACTTGGCCCGTTGCTCGCGGCCATCGCGGGGTCGGTGGTGTGCAAGCTTGACGACACGCATTGCCTGTTGCCCGAACGACGCTCCTAAATCGTGCACCCTCCCGACACCTCGATCACCGCACCGTTGATGTACGACGCTTCGTCGGACGCTAGCCAGGCGTACGTATTCGCGATCTCTTCGGGCTTGCCGAGACGGCCGAGCGGCACCTTCTCCTCGATCATCTTGATCACCTTGTCGGGGATCGACGAGAGGATCGACGTCTCGATGAAACCCGGGCAGATCGCGTTCGCGCGAATGCCCTTGCGGCCGAGTTCGCGCGCCCACGTCTTCACCATGCCAATCACGCCGAACTTCGTCGCGGCGTAATTCGTCTGGCCGAAATTGCCGTAGAGTCCGACGATCGACGACGCGTTCAGGATCACGCCCGAGTTCTGCTCCAGCATGATGTCGACGACCGCCTTCGTGCAGTGATAGACGCCTTTCAGGTTGACGTCGATCACGCGCTCGAACTGTTCGTCCGTCATCTTCTTGAACTGCGCGTCCTGCACGATGCCCGCGTTGTTGACGAGCGTATCGATGCGACCCCACTTCGCCATCACGCCGGCCACCATTCGCGCGATGCTTTCCTTGTCCGTCACGTCGACGTCGAAGCCCGCGGCTTCGCCGCCCGCTTCGCGTATCGCGTTCACCGTATCGACGACTGCTTCGGCGTTGATGTCGCATACGGCGACCTTCGCGCCCTCGGCGGCGAACTTGAGCGCCGTCGCGCGGCCTATGCCCTGGCCGGCGCCGGTGATGATCGAGACTTTGTCGGCCAAGCGCATGATTTATTGGTTCCTTCCAATGGGATGCGCGCCGCAAAGCCATCGCGGCAGTCAAACTTATCTAATTTAGCGGAAGATATTGCACCGCACAAGCCTCGCCGCGGCATTTTTTACCTGCAGGACAGCGTGTGTCGTTTTAACCGCGACCTTCTACTTTTTAAGCAAAAGCAATGCCTTAGCAGGCAGAGAGACGCGCAATTCAGAGCCGCGTGCCGGTTGTCTCATGCCCGAACGGCAGGTGAATTCGGCCGTCGATGACGCTCCGCGTCATTTTTCCGACAGCGTGTCGAGACGCGAAGATGCGGTTATGCGGCGGTCCAGTGATCGACGACGAGCTCGAGTCCCAGCAGATTTTCGTAGCGCGATATCTCTGGCCTGAACAGCGCATGCACGCGGGAGGGAAGCGTTGCGGGTGTGCGAAACGCGATCGCGGCGAAGCGTTCGCCGTCGCGCGCCAACGCAAGCTTGGCATGGCCGTCGCCCACCGATCGCTGATCGGTGACATCGAAGACGTCGTCGAATGCGGGCGCCGGAAATCCCTGGCCCCATGCGCGCTCGCGCAAGCGCGATGCGAGATCGAACGTGAGTTCTCCGCGGCCGAGTGCGCCGTCGCTTTCGTGCGTACGCAATAGCGCGGCGTCGTTCAGCGTCTCGCGCGCGACGGTCTCGAACGCTTCGGTGAAGCGCGGCAGCGCCTCGGGCGCAAGCGAAAGTCCCGCCGCGTACGCATGGCCGCCGAAGCGCGTGATCGTACCGGGCGTGCGCTTCGACACGAGATCGAGCGCATCGCGCAGATGGAATCCCGCGATCGATCGACCGGATCCCTTGAGCTCGTGATCGCCCGCTTGCGCGAATACGACGGCGGGACGGTGATATCGCTCCTTGAGCCTCGATGCAACAATGCCGATCACGCCTTGATGCCAGCTCGCGCGATAGGCGCAGATCGTGTACGACGCGGCATCGACGGGCGGGAGCACGCTCTCGACATCGGCGAGCGCTTCGTCGTGCATCGATGCCTCGATCTCGCGCCGTTCGCGATTGAGACGATCGAGCTCGCGTGCGAGCGGCAGCGCTGCGGCTTCGGATTCCGCGAGAAGACAGCGGATGCCGAGCGACATGTCGGCAAGACGTCCCGCCGCATTGAGTCGCGGTCCGGCGACGAAGCCGAGGTCGCTCGCGGTGGCGCGCGAAATGTCGCGGCCGGCTACCGAGAAGAGCGCAGCGACGCCGGGCTGTGCGCGTCGCGCGCGAATGCGCGCGAGTCCCTGCTCGACGAGAACGCGATTGACGTGGTCGAGCCGAACGACGTCGGCAACCGTGCCAAGCGCGACCAGGTCGAGGAGCGACGCGAGATTCGGTATGCCGTTGCCGCCGAAGCCAGTCGATTCGCGCAGTCGCGCGCGGAGCGCGCACAGCACGTAGAACATCACGCCGACGCCCGCGACGTGCTTCGACGGGAACGCGCAGCCATGCTGGTTCGGATTGACGATGATCGCGGGCTGGGGGAGCTCGGCGCCTGGCAGATGATGATCGGTGACGAGCACGTCGATGCCGGCATTCGCCGCCGCGCGGACGCCGTCGACGCTCGCGATGCCGTTGTCGACGGTGACGAGCAAATGCGGCGCGCGCGCTTTCGCCACGGCGACGATCTCCGGTGTGAGCCCATAGCCGAACTCGAACCGATTGGGGACGAGGAAATCGACGTTCGCGCCCATCGCGCGAAGTCCGCGCACGCCCACGGCGCACGCGGTGGCGCCATCGGCATCGTAATCGGCGACTATCAGGATGCGTTCATCGCGCGCGATGGCGCGCGCCAATCGCTCCGCAGCCACGTCGATGTTCGCGAACCGGGCGAAATCGGGCAGGCGCGCAAGCGAGCAATCGAGCTCCGCGGCATCGACGACGCCGCGCGCGGCGTAGATGCGTGCGAGAACGGGCGACACGCCCAACGCGATCAGCGCGCGGTGTGCATCGGGAACGACACGCCGGACGATCATCGGTGACCCGCCGTCGGAATGCGCAGGGGTGACGGTCGAAGTTGCATGAGGCGCTGCCAAAGCGTCGGCGGTTTCGCTTTCAACACCACGACGCCTTTCGCGCCGTTCGCGACGATCGTCACCGAATCCAGCTTGCGCGCCACAAGATGCTCGAGCGCAGGTGCGAACGCGCGCGCGTCGATGTCCGAATCTTTTCCGGAGACCACCATGACCGGCGTACCTTTGTAATGCTGCGCCTGCGCTACGATGTCGCCGAGATCGCGATTCGCGTCCTCGGCGGCAGGCGCGGCTGTTCCTGCCCTCGCTGTGCCTGATGCGCTTTTCCCATGCAGAGCGATGCCGCGCACGACGTCGCCAGGCATTGTCGGCGGTGCCGCGACCGTTAGTCGAGGCAACAGTGCGACGTCCGCGAGTCGCCCTCCGCCCCAAAACCATACAGCGGTGACGGCCTGCTCGCCGCGCGATTCGCGCGCGATATTGACAGGATGGTCGAAGAGCAGCATCTCGATTTCGTTTTGCCATCGCCTCCACAACGCGCTGTCGGCGCCGGTCGGAAGATTCGCGAGGCGCTCGGCATCACGCGCGGCATCGGGTGGCGTCGTCGCGATTTGCGCCGGCTCGCGGCGTCGTGCGAACCATGCGTTCGGGCGCACCGCTTCGAAGCGTAGATCGTCGTCGCGGAAATGCGCATCGAGCGTTTGGACGAACCGCACTGCGTCGGCTGCTGAAAGATCGTCGATCGCCTGCGCGCTGATGCCCCGGTCCCGGTCGGCGGCGAGATGCACCGGCTCGGCCAGAAGCACGTAGTCGTCGCCGGGGTCGACGCCTGCACCGAGCAGCGCAAGCGGTGCGACCGGTGAGCCCGGAGGCATGCCAATCGCATCGAAGATGGCCGCGACAATGCCGTTTCGCTCCACACGCGCGCTCGCGTGGCGGCAGAGCATCGCAAGCGCACGCATCGACGCGAGCTCGCGCTCGGGCCGCGTAAGCAACCCGGGAACGATCAGGACGAGTGCAATGGCCATGCGATAATGACCGCGATCCGCTCAACGCCGGCGAGCGTACCGCACCATC
The DNA here is from genome assembly GCA_035308425.1 of Casimicrobiaceae bacterium. Lineage (GTDB taxonomy): Bacteria > Pseudomonadota > Gammaproteobacteria > Burkholderiales > Casimicrobiaceae > VBCG01. The sequence continues at coordinate 59,046 of DATGGP010000058.1, forward strand.
CCCCGGATGCGTCGCGCTGGCGTCGTCGCCGCCGCTCCCGATCGATCGTGTCGCCGTACGAACTCGCCGTCGGCCTGCGCTACACACGCGCCCGCAAGGGTTCCGGCAGGAACACGTTCATCTCGTTCATCGCATTGATCTCGATGGCCGGCATCGCGCTCGGCGTCGCGGCGCTGATCGTCGTGCTCTCGGTGATGAACGGCTTCCAGCAGGAGTTGCGCAATCGCATCCTGTCGGTCGCGTCGCACATCGAGATTCGCGGCTATCCCGATCTCCAGAACCCGACCAGGATCGCATCGATCGCCAGGCAGAATCGGCATGTCATCGGCGCGGCACCCTATGTCAACGGGCAGGCCATGCTCTCGTCGGGCGACGTGAATCGCGGCGCGCTTTTGCGCGGAATCATCCCGGCCGACGAGGCGAAGGTCGCCGACATCGGCAAGCATATGCGTCGTGGCAGCCTCGATACGTTGGCGCCCGGTGCGTTCAACATCGTGCTCGGCGCCGAGCTTGCGCGCGCGCTCGGTGTTTCGCTTGGCGACACGGTGGTCGTCATCACGCCGCAGGGCACGGTGACGCCGGCGGGTGCGCTGCCGCGGCTCAAGAGCTTTCACGTGAGCGGCATCTTCGAGGTAGGCATGTTCGAGTTCGACAGCGGACTCGCGCTCGTCAATCTCGACGACGCGGAGAAGCTCTATCGCCTCGACGATCCGACCGGCGTGCGGCTCAAGCTCGACGACATGTTCCTCGCACCCGCCGTCGCTGCCGATCTGGCGCCGCGCATGCCGGATGACGTCGAGGTTCGCGACTGGACGCGCAACCACGCCAATTTCTTTCGCGCGGTCGCGATCGAGAAGCGCGTGATGTTCATCATTCTCACGCTGATCGTGGCGGTCGCCGCGTTCAACATCGTATCGGCGCAGGTGATGGCCGTCACCGACAAGCGCGCCGACATCGCGATCCTGCGCACGCTCGGCGCCGCGCCGTCGTCGGTGATGGCGATCTTCATCATCCAGGGCGCGCTGATCGGCATCATCGGCACGCTGATCGGGGTCGTGGGCGGCGTCCTGCTCGCGCTCAACGTCGAGACGGTGGTGCCGGCCATCGAGCGAACGCTGCACATCCAGTTCCTGGACAAGAGCGTCTACTACATCAGCGAGCTGCCGTCCGACCTGCAGATCCCCGATGTCGTGACGATTGCCGTGATCGCACTCGTGCTCGCGCTCGTCGCGACGCTCTATCCGAGCTTTCGCGCCGCGCGCGTGAATCCGGCCGAGGCGCTGCGGTATGAATGACGACGCCGAGCGGATGCGAAGGCACGCAGGCTCCGCTCACCCGGGCCCTCTCCCCGCACGCGGGGAGAGGGAGCCGAGCGCGAGCGAGGCGCGCGAGGGACTTCCTCACGAAGTTCCCGTGGTGGCGTGCCGCGACCTGCGCAAGACCTATCGCAACGGGCCTCTCGACGTGCCGGTCCTGCTCGGCATCGATCTCGACGTCGCGCAGGGCGAGCGCGTGTCGATCGTCGGCGCTTCCGGTTCGGGCAAGAGCACGCTGCTGCATCTTCTCGGGGGCCTCGATGCGCCGAGCGGCGGCGAGGTGCGCATCGAAGGCGTGCCGCTGACCTCGCTGTCGGATACCGCCCGCGGCACGCTTCGCAACCGCGCGCTCGGATTCATCTACCAGTTCCATCATCTGCTGCCCGAATTCACCGCGCTCGAGAACGTCGCGATGCCGCTTCGCATTCGCCGCGTCAACGAGGGGCGGGCGCGGCGGGAGGCGGGCGACATGCTTGCGCGCGTCGGCCTCGAAAAGCGCGTTCGCCATTTGCCGGGGGAGCTTTCCGGCGGAGAACGGCAGCGCGTGGCGCTTGCGCGCGCGCTCGTCACGAAGCCGCGCTGCGTGCTCGCCGACGAGCCGACCGGCAACCTCGACCGGCGCAATGCCTGGGCCGTGTTCGACCTGATGCTCGAGCTCAATCGCGCGGTCGGCACCGCATTGATCATCGTCACGCACGACCGCGAGCTCGCCGAAAAGACCGACCGGACGCTGCATCTGATCGACGGGAAGCTGGTGTGAGAGCGCCGCGCCGCCGCCCGGCGATCGCCATTTGCACCGCTGCGCGACGGCGCTAGACTTGCGTCAGCGCCCGGGGCGCAATTCATCGATCGGGAGGTGTGCCATGACGCCATGGGAGATCCGCGGCCGCGAGCTCATCAACTGCAACTGCTCGTATGGTTGTCCGTGTCAATTCAATGCGCTGCCCACCCACGGCCGTTGCGAGGCCATCGGTGCGATCGCGATCGACGAAGGCCATCACGGCGACATACGCCTCGACGGACTCAGGATCGCGGTCGTGCTGCAGTGGCCGGGACCGATTCATCAGGGAAAGGGGAAGTGCCAGCCGATCGTCGACGTGCGGGCCGACGACAAGCAGCGTGAGGCGCTTCTTCGCATCATGTCGGGCCAGGACACCGAGCCGTTCGCGACGATGTTCGCCGTGTTCGCGACGACATTCGAGCAGGTGTTCGAACCGATATTCGCCAGCATCGATTTCGACGTCGACGTCGACGCGCGCCGGGGCAAACTGCGCGTCGACGGAGTCGCCGAGCTCGACGGTGAGCCGATTCGCAATCCGGTCACCGGAAACGAGCACCGTGCGCGCATCGATCTGCCGAACGGCTTCGAATACGAAATCGCGGAGGTCGGCTCGGCGTCGAGCCGCTCGCGCGGCAAGCTCGCGCTCGAGCTCAAGGACAGTTACGCCCAGTTCGCGCGCCTGCACCTCGGCCACAAGGGCGTGATTCGGGAACGCGCAGCCGCGTAGATGTCGTACGTCGAGCGGCTCATTTCGCACGACCGTGCGCTCGTCGCAGGCGCGCTCGCCGTGCTGACGCTGCTGGCTTGGACGTACGTCTGGCGCGGCGCCGGAATGGGCATGTCCGCGCTCGAGATGACGCGGCTGACGCTGTTTCCGCATCTTGCCGACGACGCGATGTCGGGCATGGCGATGCCCATGCCCTTCGGGTGGTTTTCGATCATCGCGATGTGGTGGACGATGATGATCGCGATGATGGTCCCGGGGGCGACCCCGCTCGTGCTCCTTTATGCCGCCGTGCGGCGCAAGGCCTCGCCGGCGCAGGGCTCATCGTATGCATCATCGATGTTCGTCGTCGCGGGCTACCTGCTCGTCTGGCTCCTCTTCTCGATCGTGGCAGCGGCGCTGCAATGGATGTTGGTGCGCGCGGGCCTCGTGTCCGCCATGTTACTGTCGTCGAGCAGCGCGATCCTCTCCGGGACCGTGCTCGCGGCCGCGGGCGTCTACCAGCTATCCCCGCTCAAGCGCGTTTGCCTCGTGCATTGCCGTGGGCCGGTGCAATTCCTCACAATGCATTGGCGGGCCGGCCGGTTTGGCGCGTTCGCCATGGGGTTTCGCCACGGCTTGTGGTGCGTCGGCTGCTGCTGGCTTTTGATGCTGCTCCTCTTTGTCGGCGGCGTCATGAACGTCGCCTGGATCGCCGCCCTGACGCTGCTCGTGCTCGTCGAGAAGATCGCGCCCGCGGGCCGAGTCGCGAGCAAGGCTGCCGGCGCGCTTCTGCTCGGGTGGGCCGCCGCGACGCTTGTCGTTTGACCCAGCGATTGCGCGGCAGCATCAGGCGCTTCGAGAGACCGCTCGAGGCGGTCATCGACCCGCGCGAGTGGGAATCCGAGTCGTGATCGCCTTCAATACTCGACCGGTATCGGGTCCATCGAGCGCCACAGGTACCACGTCGCGACGCTGCGCCAGGGACGCCACTTTTCGCCGAATTCGCGCAGTGCCGTGAGCGTCGGTCGCTCGCCGTCAAAATAGTGGAGCGCGATAGCCTTCTGCAGGCCGAGATCGTCGACGGGCAGCACGTCGGCGCGCATCTCGTGGAACATCAGGAACATCTCGGCCGTCCAACGCCCGATTCCTTTGACGTCGACGAGCGCCTCGATCAGTGCTTCGTCGTCGAGCGCCGGCCACGCGCGCGGGTCGAGGCGAGCGGACACGAAATGCCCTGCGAGATCGCGAAGGTATTCGGCTTTGCGTTCGGAGAGTCCCAGTCGCCGAAGCGTCGCGATGCGCTTTCGCATGACGCGCGTCGGATCGAGTGACGGCGGCGAAGCGGCTTCGCCACAGGCGGCCACGAGCCGATCCCAGATCGCCTGCGCGGCCTTGACCGAAATCTGCTGGCTGACGATCGCGCGGGCAAGCGTGGTGAACGGGTCGCCGCGACGGGTGAGGTGGAGTCCGGGCGAGGCGGCGATCAGCGAACGCAGCACCGGATCGCGCTGCGCGAGCGCCTTGGTGGCTTCGTCCCAATAGGCGGGCTTCGTCATCGGAGTCGGGCGGATTTCGAGGGCAGCGCGGCGAACCTGAAGACTGCCGTCTCGAACCGCGCGAGGGGCGGCCCCGCGGGGCGGAGATGTTACATTACGCCGCGTTTCGAAATCCGGAGCATCAATGCGCAGTCGATGGCAATGGGCGTGCGGCCTCGTCGCGCTGTTGATCGCAACGTACGCCTTCGCCGCCGACCCCTCGAAGATTCTGCGCATCGCGTTTCCAACCGCGGAAACCGGTTTCGACCCGGTGCGCGTCTCCGATCTCTACTCGAACGAAGTCAACGAGGCGATCTTCGAGCGATTGCTCACTTACGACTATCTCGCGCGTCCCGCGAAGCTCGTTCCCGGCACCGCCGAATCGATGCCCGAGGTCAGCGACGGCGGGCGCACTTACCTGATTCACCTGAAGCGCGGCATCTATTTCCAGTCCGACCCCGCGTTCAAGGGAAGGCCGCGCGAGCTTGTCGCCGAGGATTACGTCTATAGTTTCAAGCGCTTCGCGGATCCTGCGAATCGCGCGCCGTACGCATTCATGATCGAGGGGCGCATCGAGGGCCTCGACGAGGCGATCGAGCAGGCGAAGAAGACGGGCAACTTCGACTACGACCACGTGATTCCCGGCATGGTCGCGCTCGACAAATACACGCTGCGCTTCAAGCTCACCCATCCCGACTACCTGTTTCCATACACGCTCGCGCACGTTCCGTACGGCGCGGTCGCGCGCGAGGTGGTCGAGGCGTATGGCAACGACATCGAGGCGCATCCCGTGGGGACGGGCCCATACATGCTGAAGGAGTGGCGCCGCGCCGCGCGCATCGTGCTCGTCGCCAATCCCAACTATCGCAAGGTCGTATGGGACTTCCAGCCGACATCGGACGCGTGGGACCAACACGTCGTCGAGGCGATGAAGGGCAAGACGATACCGCAGATCGGACGCGTCGAGATCTCGGTCATCGAGGAGAGCCAGTCGCGCTGGCTCGCCTTCAACCGCAAGGAGCTCGACCTGCTCGCCGTGCCGGCCACTTTCACCGCCGAGGCGCTCGACCCGTCGAACGAGCTGCTGCCGCAATGGAGCGCACAGGGCGTCAAGCTCTATCGCGCGATCGACCCGAGCATCACCTATACGTTCTTCAACTTCCGCGATCCGGTGGTAGGCGGATTCACGAAGGAGAAGATAGCGTTGCGCCGCGCGATCGCGATGGGCTACGAGATCAACCAGGATATCCGCGTCGTGCAGAAGAACCAGGCGGTGCCGGCGCAGATGCCCATCCCGTACGGCGTCGTCGGGTACGAGCCGAACTACCGCGGCGTCAACCAGTACGACCCGCCGCTCGCGAACAGGCTGCTCGACTACTTCGGCTAC